>DJGH01000062.1:19918-54618 GCA_002431635.1 Petrotoga sp. UBA5851 | reverse complement strand
AGAGAACAGCTGCAATTGATCCCTTTGTTATGTCTATCTGTGTGTTGTCGCCGGTTCTTATCCTAATTTTATCATTGCTTATTGAAACTATCTTCCCGATTATACCTGCCTGGTTAACTATCTTGTCACCTTTCTCAAGCTTGCTCATCATTTCTTTGTGTTTCTTTTCCTGTCTTCTCTGCGGAAGGATTAAAAGCAGCCAAAAAAGAACGAAAATGACTATTATAAACAGCCATGATCCCAAAAAGCCACCGGCTCCTTGTGCCGCAGGGTCCCCCGATGCCGCTGGTGCCGCTGTTCCGTCTGTACTTCCAAAGTTTATAAGATCAATAAACTTTTCTAACATGATTCACCTCCAGAAAATGGTTTTTTCCTATAGATTATACTCTAAATTTAGTGTATTATCAAGTTTTTTATTTTACAATACATTTTGATTAACGCATCTTTGTTTATGATAAAATAATAATAATACGGTCTTCAAAAAGACTTTTTTTGGAGGGATAAATGTGAAGAAACTGTTACTGCTTTTCACCATGATACTTTCAATATCAATTGCCTACTCCAGTGTCCTGAAACTGGTTCCTGAAGATTCCAAGGCAGTTTTTGTCATGAAAAATGTCAGCGCTACTTATGATCAGATGAAAACAGTTCCGACTATCGGTAAGTTCCTTGGTGAACCTTTCAGTGCAGAAATAACCTTTTCAAGCTACATAGAGATGTACCTCAACACTCTGGATATTAAGCCGGACGCTTTTTTTAAATCTTTAAATACTGATATGGCTTTTTTTATACAAGAACCAAAAGATTCTTACTATCCGTTCGGAATAGTTTTCGGGCCTGTGGACAAGGTACAGGATTTTACCAAGGCCATGGAAAAGATACTTGAGATAACAAAGGAATCGAACATATCCTTGAAAAGTTATAACAAGAAAATAGATGGCAAGGATTATGTCATTTTTATTCAGGACGATAAAGCCTATGCAACATTAAAAACAGGTTTAGACACTTCTTTAGTAAAAATATCAAACGGTTTTTTCTTTAATGTGAATGCAAGTGATCTTAAAACTACAGGATCAGTATATATCAAAGATGGCTTCCTTGTAGGAACTGCTTCTGGAAAGATAAACGAAAAAGAAATTAGTCCGGCTTATGTAAAAAAACCTCAGGATTACAAGTTCCTGGGAACCGTTTTCGGAGTATCCGGATTTGTTCCCAAGGATTTTAAAGTATTTGGCGATATTGTTAATATTATTGTCGATTACAGCATTATTGAAAAAGTTCTTATGTCTTCATCAGGCTTTGAGTTGAATGGGAATTTAGATATAAATCTCAAAAATACTGGAATGCTTGATATAAAAAGTATAAATTATGCGAAAATAAATTCAAAAAGTTCTATCGACCAGTTGCTTCCGGTTTTCAAAGATAATAATATTAAGTATGAAAAAACTTCATCCAATGCGGTAAAGATTTTTATCTCCCAGCAGAATCAATCTTCTTCTAGTTCCCAGCCCAAGCAGGCTTTGCCTGAGCAGATATTTTATCTATGGAAGGACGGAGATAACTTTTTTGTTTCCCAGACTACCGCTAATGATATCAACACAATGTTGAAAACCTCTAAAAATCTTTCTGATAATGCTCTTTTTAAGATTCTCAATTCTAAAGTGCCTTTTGGAAATCTTGCAAACTTATTTTTAGATATTTCCAAGCTTTTTGAACAGTACGGGGAAAAAGGCGAGTTTGGACTTTTATTTTCCGTAAATCATACCAGTTCAGGAAATATAAAAGCAGACTTTATTTTAAAATAATAATCTACATCTTATTTTTAGCAAAAACCGGACCTTTTCATAAAGGCCCGGTTTTTTTATTCCTAAGCTTTTTTCATCATATTTTTTACAATAAAACTAGCAACATGTGCTCCCTTGGTTCCTCTACCAAAACCTGCATCCATACTGTTCTCTATAGCCATATCATTAGAGATTTGTGTTCCGCCTACGATAAGAAGAAACTTATCTCTTACCCCTTTTTCCACAGCAATATCGTTAAGTTTTTTCATGTTTGCAATATGTATATCATTATGAGTGACTATCATGGAAGCAAGCACGGCATCGGCACCAACTTCTATTGCAGAATCTATCATTTTTTCAGGAGGAATACTGGTTCCAAGATAAACATACTTTATACCGTACTTTTCTATTCCGCCATGCTTTATATCAAGAATTTCCCTCAGTCCGACGTTATGCTCGTCGTTTCCCACAGTACCAGCTACAACTTTTATTACTCTTTTTTTGCAGAAGTCAAAAAGTACATCTTCAGAAAGTGCTTCAGTTTTTTTGGGAAGTACAAGATCCTTCTTGTTAATGAAAAAAGGCACTTTACCTTTAAGCTCAACATATGTTCCTTCGCTTGGATGTAGAACCTTTATACTAATAACTTCGGGATCTTCAAGACCCATTTTACGGCATATTTCAATTGCTGCAGCTTCTGCATATTCGGAACTTTCCGGTATGGTCATGTCTATCTGTATCACTCCGTCATAACTCCATTCCGTTTCAGGCTTGATAAGATCTTTTTTTCTGTACTCACGTATATCCAGCAATCGTTTCTGTACATTGTCATCTTCATCCAGTTCATTGAGAAACTTAATTTTGTTATGGTGACAAAGGGTACAACCACCTACCGGATCACAGTCTTTTATGATCCCTGCAGGGAGATTATTGTAACCGAAATGTTCACATACTGGCGCCATATAATCTTGATCTCTGGGAACAACTGTTCCGGCGCCTATTCCCCCGTCTTTCTGCCTTACTATTCCATCTCCCATTCTTTCGGGATAAAAACCATTGTCTACGAACATTCCCTCTTCAACAGCATTGAAAAATCCACCCATTTCGATGATTTCTTCAAGCATCAGTATAGCTCTTATTTTGAGGTTGCGTATATCTTCACGGACGTTTGCTTCATCTATCTTTACATACTTCTTTATGCCGTCCATAGATATCAGAGTATGCTTGGCCGTCTCTATACCTCTTATCGAATTGATATGCCATGGAACATTCCTGCCTTCATCTGGAGTTATAGTAGACTGCAGATCGGCACTTGTAAGCCTTGAAAGCGCTGCATTAAGTACGTGTATCCTTGTCGCATCCATAAGATCTGATTCTATATACCGTGTGTTCATCTGTGCCCTGAATCTATAGCCCTTAAAAAGTTCACGTATTGTAAGCGCATAGATCATATTTATTCTCATTTCCGGTGAAGGCGATGTCGTAGGAGGCACGGTTGAAAGAGCAATGTTACCCTTTTTCATTCCTGCCTTTACAGAGTACAAGGAGTTTACCGCATGCTGTACCAGAAGCTCAGGCATAACATTCCATGCTTTTTTTGCTGATGCATTGGCATTGTGGGCCCCGTCTATCTGGAGCATATCTGCGCTTGCCATTATTTTCTTTGCTACGGCTGCATCCACAAAGGAGCGAACCATATTTATTCCCCTGTAAAGAACATTATACTGCGGATCCTGATGTGCACCGTTTATACCTTCTTCGGCAAAAAGAACTGCAACTTCCGGTCCTGCTATTCCGCTTATATAGCTGTGAAGATTTATAGGCCTACCTACTTCATCTTCTATAAGGTCCAAAGCTTTTCTTGAAGCTCTGATCTGTTTGCGAGTTATAGGAATGCCGCCTATTCCTTCAGGAGTACCTTCAATCAGTCCGTCCATATGACTCTGCCCGAGAGTCCTGATAACCATTATATGGTCTGCACCATACCATGCTGCCATTCTCATTCTTCTTATATCTTCTTCAAACCTTCCAGAAGCAATTTCAGAAGTTATGTTAACTTCTGGCTGTGGATCAATGTTGCCAAAGTAATGGGCAGAAGGAAGTGGCAGTGAGTTTTTAAGAGGTTCACTTATCTGGAAATACTTAAAACCATTTATTTCTGTTCCCTCTTTAAGAGGCTTGCGCCAGTGCCAGCCTTTCCTTCTGGGAGCATAATTTTCAAGATCATTGAGTATCTCGTCAATATTTATCTTTTCATTTATATTCAATTCTTTCATGCTTTATTTACCCCCTCAAAAATCCTCTGCACAACATCCCAGAGCCTTCCCTGTATAAGTTCGGTTCCGGCCTGCTCCATGCTGATATTCTGATCCTTTGAGACTCTATATACTATATTTCCTGCGCCTTTGCCCAAAAGACCTTTTTCAAATATCTTGTCAACAAGTGCTTTAGCCTGAAGAGAACTGAACCCCATTCGTAAAAGAACAGATCTTTCTATTGAAGGGGATGTGTTCTTATATGCAAGATCTATGAGAGGATCAACTATCTTTTCGGTAAGATTCCAAAAGTATTTTTCCAGTTCCTCATCACTCATTTTTTCAAATCTCTTAGCTTTTACTTCAAAATCATCTTTCCTAGGAATCATTTTTTCCCCCCGAAATCTCAAAGAGCTATCTCTTTTAAGTATTCTTTAACTTTTTCAACCCCGATATTTATATCCTCGGATATAAATTCAAGCTCTATATCAGAAAAGTCTTTTGTCCCGTATTTGTTCACAGCCTGCTTCAGATAAGATTTCCTTATAGATTGCAGAGGATACTCTGTAAATCCCATAAGACCAGGCGATGACGGAATTACAATGTTTTTACCGGGAATATCTTCTTTTAACGGATCACCTGTTCTTATTTCAATACCGTTATGCCTTGCAAATGTAAGCTGTGCAGACGGAAGCTTGCCAGCTCCGGTATACTCTGTCTCGTTTACAACAATTATCTGGTCCTCGTTCATCTCTGTCGCAAGAGCAATTGCCCCGGCAAGGGAAGTGTTGCCGGCCGGTCCTCTTAAAAGACCTTCCATATTTGCAAGCATTTCTGTTACATAAAAAACTTCTCCCTGAGTAACCAAAATATACCTGTCCATATATCTTAGAGATCTTGCCGCATTCCTTGGCACGTCCGCCCTGTCGGGAAATACTGCAAAAGGTACACCAAACCCTGTATGTCCCGTGGTAAAGGATTTTTTGTTAAAATCTCTGTCACTGGCCATATGAAGACCCTTAAGATCAACACTTACACCTATTATCTTTGTATCCTTAGCTCCTGCTTTTTTAAGTCCCCTGGCTGTTCCGGTAAGATTCCCACCGCCTGCATGAGTTATCGCCACAGCATCGGGATATCTGCCAAACTGCCGTATAGACTGCTCAGCTATCTCATAACCGAGAGTTTCCACACCGGCAATTCCAAAAGGTGTGTAAAGTGAAGCGTTAAAGTAACCTGTATCTTCCAGAAGACGAAGAAAATAATAAAAAAGTTCTGGTCCAACCGAAAGCTGAAGTACTTCCGCTCCATATGCCTCACATGCCCTTTGCTTTTCTAAAATTTCAGGCTGTCCTACTCCTCTTGAATCATAGCATTCCTGCACTATAATAGACTTAAGCCCTTTTTTTGCGGCTTGGGAAGCCACCGCTGCACCATAGTTGCCGCTTGTGGCAGCTATTACTCCTTTAAAGCCAAGTTCCTTGGCTCTATATACACTTACAGATGCTCTTCTATCTTTAAAAGATCCCGATGGATTGGTTGCTTCATCCTTTACGTAGATTCGCGCCCCTTTTCCTTTAGGAGATATTTTTTTAATCAGTCTGTTTATATTTTTAAGTTCTACAAGCTGAGTATTCCCTACTCCTGTCTCAAGCTGTATTTGCCTTATCTTTTCAATGGGATATCCGCTGTCTGAAAGCATTTTTTCATAATCAAAAGCTATCCCGTGGATTTCATATTTCTGATAATCGACTCCCACAGATTTTTTCATTATTTCATTTTTTCTGGACATTACAGCTTCATATGAGTTATCAATCATCAAAATCACCTTTCATTATCTCCTGAAGCTTATTTACGGCAAGTATTAGTTCAGGGACAGGCTCCCCAAAATTATGTTCATATTTGGGATTGACTGCTATCATCTTACCCTTTACCTCTCTTCCTGTCACTGTTTCTACAGATACTTCCTGGCCTATACATGCAGATTCATCCTTTAAAAAACCTTTCACACGTATTTCAAGCGGAACCTTTCTGGTATCCTCCGGAAGATTAGCAGTACGCTCCTCAGGCCTGAGCCCTGTAAAACATATCTGTACAAGACTCCCTTTCGGAAAGAATTGTTTTTCATTCTGCATGTTAATTATCCCCCAGTAAAGCTCTGGGCATTGGCATGTCTATCATGCTCTTAAGTCCTGGGTCGATGTTTTCTATTACAAAAGGTATCATATTAGTAGCAAGAGCTATAGTTCCCTTTCCACCAGGTATCTCCGGCTTGGTTGAAACTGAGATGCTCGGATCACCGTCTATCCATATGTAATCTCCGGTATTTACATTTTCAAGCTCCGGCCTTACCTGCTGGGGATGTTCAAGCTCTATAAGTAGCGTATCTCCACAGTAGGCTTTGGCAATATGCTTGCATCCTGCGACCATTCCGGGTTCAACCCTTACATACTTGGTTTCTCTTAAAACGTTGGATATTATCGGTTCCCTTGTCTGTTCTATTCTGTCTATCTCCCAACCAAGTGCCTGGGAAATCATATATATTGACTGTTCAAAACCTATGTGTCCGACTATTTTACCGCTTTCAAGGCCTTCTTTAAACTGCTCGGGACTGGTTCCTACTCCCTGAGTTTCCATTACTGTGGGTCCGAAAGGCGAAAGATCATTTATTCTTGCAGCTTTTATCTTCTTAACGTTCAGCATGGCCGCTGTCATAGTTATGATCTGGGTATCAAGAACAAAACCAGGATTTATACCGGTTCCTAATACTGTCACTCCATATCTTCTGGCCATATTATCTATTTCTTCTGCTTCCTCAGGATTAGTTACAAAAGGATACGCCATTTCTTCTGCAATCGTTATAACATTGATATGTCTCTTTATCGCCTGAATTATCTGCGATTTAACAACCTTCACGAAAGAGTTGGTGGCAATCACAACCAGGTCAGGATTACTGTCTTCAAGCATTTTAACTGGATCTGAGTATATTACTATTCCGGTATCTTTTGTTCCGAGAATATTCCCTATATCTTTTCCCATAAAATCTTCCCTGGAATCATATACTCCTACCAAACTTAGATCATACTTGGTCATTATGTTCCTGGCTATACCGCTTCCCATAGCTCCGAAACCCCATACTGCAACTCTATACATGTTATTCCCCTCCTTAAATGAAATTTTTTTCATTCAGTATAATATATGATACAATTTTCATTAAAAAAAATCCATTCAGATTAAAGCTGTTAATATAAGACTATCTGCTATTAAGGCTGAATTAAGCATTGTAAACTTTATAAAACGCATTCATACAAAAAAATCACTCTTGAAAGAGTGATCTTTTTGATACGTGTTTTTTATTAATATTATGGCATAATATGAACTTTATACTATGAATAGAATATGAGTTTATATTCTTCTCAGAATATAAATCTTTCTATTTCCGAAATAACCTGAGCTACTTTCGCTATATCCTTTCCTCCTGCCTGTGCAAAATCAGGTTTTCCTCCTCCGCCTCCACCAAGAAACTGAGCTATTTTTTTGGCTATACCACCGGCATTGTGTGCTTTAGTCATAAAAGAAGGAACTTTCACGCAGAATATTACCTTATCGCTCCTGCTGAAAAGTACAATCAGAGCTTCTCCTTCTTTCTGTGCAATTATATCGATACTGTTTCTGAGCACATCTGGTTCAACATTTTCAAAAACACCGCAGATAACTTTTATGTTATTTATCATCCGTGCATTTTTAATGAACCCGTCCAGAGACTGTCCGGCAAGTTTTTCTTCCAGCCTTTTTATCTCCTTGGTAAGGTTTCTTGTAAGTTCTAAAGTCTGAAAAGCTTTTTCTTCAATGTTTTCAGACGATGCATCCAAAATTTTTGATGTGTTCGTAACCTTTTTTGAAAGCTCGTTAACGTACTCATATGAGTTTATTCCAGTAAATGCTTCTATTCTTCGTATTCCCGAAGAGACAGAAACTTCGGATATTATTTTAAAAAGTCCTATCTCGCCAGTATTGGAAACATGAGTTCCGCCGCAAAGCTCACTTGAAAATCCTCCGGCTTTTACAACCCGTACGGTATTGCCGTACTTCTCCTGGAAAAGGGCAATTACATTCTCATTTTTTGTTTCTTCAAGTGATTTTATCTCAGTAATTACAGGATAAGCTTTAAGAATTTCAGTATTTACAATTCTTTCTATCTGAGCTATCTGTTCCTGGCTCAGAGCCTGAAAATGAGTAAAGTCAAACCGTAGCCTTTTAGAATCAACAAAAGACCCTGCCTGTTTTACATGGGAACCTGCTACTATTCTCAAAGCACTGTGCAGAAGATGTGTGGCGGTATGATTGCGCTTTATAGCAGCTCTGTTTTCTTCATTAATATGAAGTGAAAGGATGTCCCCTTTTTTTATAGTACCCTTGGTAACAGAAACTTTATGGGATACAACTTCATTATAAATGACTTTGACTTCATCTACAAGTGCAACAGCACTCTCTGAAAGTATCTCACCGGTATCGGAAATCTGTCCGCCTTTTTCAGCATAGAAGGGTGTACTTGCAAATATCAGTTCAGCCTGTTCACCCTCTGAAACTGTTTCTGAAAGTTCAGAACCTTTGATTATATATAAAAGTTTTTGAACATCGTGATTTTTTTCATATCCGGTAAATACTGTATTTTTAAGCTCTTCACCGACAATTTTATATGCCTGGTTAGCTTTGTCGTATTCTTTTTCTCCGGCTGCATTTCTGGCTCTTTCTCTCTGTTCCTTCATAAATGTCTCAAAACTTTGCACATCTACATCAAAACCTTTTTCCTGGGCAATCTCTATTGTAATATCAATCGGAAAGCCATACGTATCATAAAGCTCGAATGCAACAGCTCCCGGTATGGTTTTATCGGATAAGGCATTTGTAATGTCATTGAGTTTATCTATACCTTTTTCAAGAGTCTGCAGAAATCTGTCTTCTTCTGCTTTGACTATTTTTTTTACAAATTCTTTTTTTTCAGAGAGCTCAGGATATATTTTTTCCATCCTCTCTACTAAGGAGTCTATTATCTCGGACATAAAAGGCTCTTTTTTCCCAAGAAGATTTCCATGCCTTAATGCCCTGCGTAGAACTCTGCGCAGAACATAGCCTCTCCCCTCGTTTGAAGGAAGAACTCCTTCGGCTACTGTAAACGTAACAGCCCTGGTATGATCGGCAATTACTTTTATAGACACATCTGCTTTTTCAGACTCACCATACTTTATACCGAAACTTTTTTCTATCACCTTTATAGTCGGCTGGAAAAGATCACTGTCAAAGTTGTTGTATACTCCCTGCATAGCTGCTGAAATTCTTTCAAGCCCCGCACCGGTATCTATATTTTTTCTTGCCAGAGGCTCGAGTTTTCCGTTTTCATCCTGGTAATACTCAGTAAAAACTATATTCCATATTTCAACAAATCTTCCGCACTCGCAAGCCGGACTGCAATTCTGAGGATCCTCACATTTTGATTTATTGCCTGTATCAATATAAATTTCAGAACAGGGACCGCATGGACCGGTTGGACCGACAGGTCCCCACCAATTTTCTTTTTTATCAAACCTCATTATTTTTGATTCTTTTACTCCTATCTTATCTCTCCATATTCTGTATGCTTCGTCATCTTCGAGATAAACCGACGGCCACAGCCTGTCAGGATCTATCTTCAGTTCTTTGGTCAGAAACTCCCATGCCCATTCTATAGACTCGTTTTTAAAGTAATCTCCGAAAGAAAAATTTCCGAGCATCTCAAAGAAAGTATGATGCCTCGGAGTTCTTCCAACATTTTCTATATCGTTGGTTCTTATACATTTTTGGCATGTGGCAACCCTTGTATACGTCGGCTCAACCTTTCCCCAAAAAATAGGTTTAAATGGAACCATACCTGCAACGGTAAAAAGAAGCTGTGGATCATTAGGAACCAAAGGAGAACTTGCAAGTCTTTTATGTCCTTTGGATTCAAAAAAAGCTAAGAACCTTTCACGTATTTCATCAGCACTCATCCAGCTCATACCTATAACCTCCAAGACAGTTTAAAAATCGTTCCTTTCTTTTCCAGCAATTATATCATAAGAAAGGTATGCCAGGCATACCTTTCTTGTTTTAATAGTAAAAGCTAATTTTTCATTATTCTAAGCATCGGTTTTTCATCAGAGTCTTTTTCTATGTTGGGATCAACTTTGATGAACTTATCATGCTTAGGATCGGCTTTTGTGTAAACAATATGTATTTCAGAGTCACTTAAAGCAGAACTTACTGATATATCTAACGGTTTACTACCAATGAAACCGCCATCATAGAGCTTTTCCAGACTTATGTCCGAAGTATCGCTATTGTAAATAAGATACTGCACCACAGCTGTCTGAACCGTCCTCATATCGTTTATCGCCTTTGTAACTTTAGCCTGAGAGACCATATTGCTGAACCCAGGAATAGCCGCTGCTGTAATTATTGCAATAATAACAAGAACAACAACAACTTCAAGCACAGTAAAACCTTCACGAAATTTTGTGAACTTTTTCATCCTACCCCCCGTTTTTCAGATGCCAAGGATCCTCAAAAACAGATACCACATGGGTGTAACTACGAGAAGACCATCTATTCTGTCAAGCATCCCTCCGTGACCCGGAAGGACTTCGCCTGAATCCTTAACACCATAAAATCTTTTAAATATTGATTCGGTGAGATCCCCAACTGTATCAAAACAGGCAACCATGACTGCAAATATCAAGGCGTAGAATATATCAAGCTTGGCAAAACCGTAAAGTTCTCTGAAAAACTCATAGATAAGGATATATACAAAAGTTCCAAGTACTCCGCCGAAAAAACCTTCCCAGGTTTTTTTTGGAGAAAATTTAGGAGACAGTTTGTGTTTTCCGAAATTGAGCCCGAAGAAGTACGCGCAAGCATCATAGGCCCATACGGAGGTTAAAGCTAAAATTCCCATAGTTCCGCCATAACCTATATGTATGTTATAGAAAATAGAAAGAAAAAAAGATATATACATTATCGCAAATACAGACGAGGTTATAAGATTTTTAGCCTCATTCTGATCCTTTGCAGTAAAAAGACTTACCGAAGCTATAAAAACAAAAGCTATAAAAAATATTATCTCAGCTTCAAATGGCAGTATTCCGGCATATTCGGTCTTCAGTGAAAAACCGTACAGAAGGCTTGCTACACCAATTACAAAAGCATAAAGCAACTTTATAAAATTATTTTTTATTTCTTTATTGGACATCTCAATAAACTCATAAGAAGCTAAAATTATTATAGTCGTAACCAGACCGAGCAAACTCTGATAAGTCAGGAATGAAAAGACCACTATCGGACCTATTATCACACCTGACAGAGTCCTGAACGCTAAATCTTTTTTGTTAACCGGCATATTATTCAACTCCCCGTCCCGCCATACCTTCTCTGCCTTTTAGAATAACTTTCCAAAGCTCTGATATACTCTTCGTAAGAAAAATCAGGCCACAGAACCTTGCTGAAGTAAAGTTCAGAATATGCAGACTGCCAGAGAAGAAAGTTGCTTATTCTCTCTTCTGCTGATGTTCTTATTATCAGATCTGGATCAGGAACATCCGCAAGGTAAAGATTCTTTGCAATATCCTCTTCTGAAATATCTTTTTTCCCGTTATTTAAAGCTTTATTAACAGCATCGGCTATTTCTTGCCTACCGCCGTAGTTAAGAGCCATTATTAACTGAAGCTTTGTGTTACCGGCACTCTTGGTTTCAATATTCCGGATAGCTTTTATCAGGGAGTCAGGTAATTCATTTATTCTTCCGGAAAACCTCATTTTTACACCTTTTGATACTATCTTACCCATTCTGCTTTCAAGATATCTTACAAAAAGATCAAAAAGATAGTTAACCTCTTCTTTCGGCCTTTTCCAGTTCTCATAAGAAAACGAGTACAGTGTAAGATATTTTATTCCTATATCTGCCGACCATTGAATAACTTCTTCCGCTACTTGAGCACCCTTTTCGTGTCCTAAGTTTCTGCTGAGCCCTTTGCCTATTGCCCAGCGTCCGTTGCCGTCCATTATTATAGCAACATGTTCAGGCAGTTTTAATCCTGTCAAGACTCCATTATCTCCTTTTCTTTTTTAGTAAACAAAAGATCACATTTATCCTCGTATTCCTTAAGTACCTTGGTTATATCTTCTTCGGCTTTTTTGGACTCATCTTCCGTTATTTTGGAGTTTTTCTGATCATCTTTTATTTTTTTCAGGTCATCTCTTCTTATATTTCTAAGAGCGATCTTTGTTTCCTCAACCTGTTCTTTAGCTTTTTTAACCCATTTTTTCCTGTCTTCACCTGTTGGCGTAGGAAAGGAGACTCTAATGACTATTCCGTCATTTATAGCATGCAATCCGATATCGGAAGCATTGATAGCTTTTTCTATCTTGGAAAGCATCGACCTGTCATATGGGGTAATGACCAGAGTCCTGTCCTCGGTAAGGTTAAGAGATCCCACCTGATTTATAGGTGAAGGGTTACCGTAAAATTCTACTTTGATATTTTCAAAGATGGTAGTAGAAGGTCTTCCTGTCCGCAACCCCTTTAACTCCTCCTCCAAGTGTTTAAATGTCTTTTCTAATTTTTCCTGAACGGTCTTTCCATAAGCTGTTTTTGCTGGCATCTAAACCCACCTCCATCATTTATGTTCATTTGAACTCAATTATATCACAATTGCCGGATTAAAAAAACATATGAATCTGATAGGCCTCTTTAGCCTTTCGAAGAAAATTATAACAGAATATACTCAATTTTTTGTCGTAACAGACGATAAATTATTGAAATAATCCAAACGGAGGTATCTACTATGGAAATAAGAGGTCTGGGATCACCCAACTCTTCTCAGTTAAAGCAAATAAAGAAGGATCCGGTAAAAGATATCAAATCATCTTCTGAAAATGATTTTTCAAAAGAGTTTGAAAAAATTACCGGAGATTCAATGAAGTATATAGAACTTTCAAGAAAGATTCCAAACGTTAGGAATCATCTCGTTCAGTCATATAAGAACTCTATCAACGAAGGCACTTACAGTATTAATATATCAGAAATAGTCAAGAAAATGCTGGGCGAGATATGAAGGAAGAAAATAAAGGCCTTGTCGATATTCTTGACAAGGAGTTTGTTTTGATTGACCGACTTATAATAAAGGTGGATTCTTTCAGGCAATCACTAATAAAAAAAGAATCTACTGAGTACATAAACTCTCTTCTGGCTGAAATTGACTTGCTCTCAAAGGAGTTTCAGGAGGCAGATATAAAAAGAGACCAGTTTGTAGCGGATATTTCATCTTGTCACAATATTCCTAATGCCATAAAAGATATTGTCGACTTTTTTTCCGTTACAGATAAGGATGTTGCCTTAAAACTTGCCGGTTTCGTAGAAAAGATGCAGAATCTGACTTTCACATTGGATTGCCTTCATCAGGCCCTTGATTTTGAAAGCAACTACAATAATCTATTGCTAAATATGCTTAATATAGATAAAACAGGCAAAAGTACTTATGCTAAAAGCGGTTACAGCAAAAACAACTATCAAAATAAACTGAACTGGGAGGGATGAACTTATGCCTGACGTATCTTTATACGGACTACTCAATACCGGTCTCCTTGGAGTTTACACACATAAAATAGCTATGAGTGTAGTCGGTCATAATATAGCAAACACCAATACTCAGGGATTCTCAAGACAGCGTCCGCTCATTGTAACAACATCTCCGATACCAGTAAACAGCCTTACTCAGCCTTCAATTCCTTTGCAGTTCGGAACAGGCTCAAAGGTAACGGACATTCAGCGTGTACGGGATGAGTTTCTTGATGTACAGTACAGACAGGTCACTAACAGATATAATTATTGGGATACTTTAAATGGAAATATGCATTATATAGAGCAGTTATTCGGTGAACCGGGTGAAACCGGTTTACGAACATTTTTTGATTCGTTCTGGTCTTCAATGGAGGAAATAAAAACCGATCCTACCAACGAAGCTGCCAAAGGTCAGATTGTATCAAGAGCCACAGAGCTAAAAAATGTTCTCTATGATATTGACTATCGTCTGGAGCAGCTTCAGATAGACCTTAATGACGAAATAAAAACCAGAGTTGACCAGTTAAACTCTGCTTTCAAGCAGATAGCCTATCTGAACGATAAAATTTCTTCCAGCCAGGTGATGGGTTCTTCACCCAACGATCTTCTTGATGAGCGTGACAGACTTCTTGACCAGATATCGGAGCTTTCAAATGTACGGGTAAACTATGATAAAGACTTTCAGATGTCTATCTCCGTTGGTGACAGAACTGTCCTTAACGGAAAGACATTCATCCCGCTTAAAGTAGAAAGAGTTCCGGGAGAACAGTATAAATATGCTGTGTTTTCCAATAACACCCAAATATCTTTCAACGATGGAAAGATGAAGGCTATAATGGAACTGAGAGACAGCGTTATAAAAGATTACAGAAGTAAGCTGGACGAGTTTGCACTTACTCTAAACGATACTGTTAATCTGGTATACCAGGAAGGCTGGGACTCTACAGGAAACACTACTGGAGCAAGATTTTTTAAAGATATGTCTGCCAAACTTGATTCCGATAATGCCAGACTTTACAGAATAGCCTCATCATGTTTTTTTAACGGTGGCCCAGTCAATCATATTCCCGGAAGCAGAAGCTTTAATGGAATAGACTTTCAGAACTATGAAATAAACATGATAACAAAGGGACAGATTGTATCAGTTGGGGAAGATTTTACAAATACTGATTCAGAAAAACTTTCTCTGGGAACCAAAGAAAAAATTTCAACTATAGCCGATGGACTTAAGAGCCTTGAAATGTCACTTGCATATAATAAAAATAAAGATCTTACCACTCTGAACAACTACGGCGGAGATTCCCTTAACAACAGACTTATAATAGATTTTAACAGCAACGTATTCAATCAGCTTGGTCTGAAAACCAAAGCTATAGAAGCCATAAAACTAAACAAGGCAGAGAGCGGACAGCTTATTCTTAATAAAGGAAGTTCGAAACAGGAAGTTGTAAATATATCTGTAGGCACCGGCGAGGGTATTGAAAAAGTTGCGGCGGATATAAATGCCCAATCTTCGATGATAAAGGCCTTTACATTAAATGACTCGCTTTACATTGTTCCTACCAAAAACGTTGAAGATTTCAACATAAACAATGTCGTTTTTGACGATAAGGACGGAATAATGACCAAGATGGGAGCGGCAAAAACCAGGCTTAACGTTTTGGATACATCAGAACCTACCCTGCAGAATGTTTTCAACATGAGCGTTTTTAGAACCAAAACCTACGATGTAAAATCCTTTGATGCAGCATCCTCCTTTGAAGTAAGCATGGAGTACGCTGACGGAACCGTATCTTCAATACCGCTTACGGATCTGGGACTTTTTACCGAAGACTCCATAGGCAAGTCCGGTGAGTTCAAAGTCAGAAAAAACGGGGATAAAATTGAAATAATACCAACCAAATCAGATTTTAACTTTGAACAGATCATAGATCTTCAGGTAAAGGTAAACGGCACAACGCTTTATTCAAAGGATAAACTCTTTGACTTGCAGTCTGCGAAGGAGTTTTTTGCCGCAGAAGGAATGGATTACAACGCACTTATGAACGATCCTGAAATAACGTGGAAATCAGATTTTATAAAATACGGGATAAATCTTGAGATAAACGGAATAAACATCAATATAGATCCTACACGAGATACTTTTCAAAGCATGATAGATAAAATAAATTCCACCGGTTCAGGTCTCAGTGCTTTTCAGACACCAAACGGCAGATTCGCATTAAAAGCCAACAGCAGTGTAAACTTTGATATGCGTAATATCACCATAAAAGGACATGAAAAATTTTTTGAGCTTCTTGGACTTAAAAATTCATCGGAACCTCCTTACAAAACAAATTATGTCTTTATGGGACCTGACAGAACCGCCAGAGAACTTGAGGTTGACCTGCAGAACTCATCTGTTCTTAAACTTGATAAAAATGTAAGTCTTGTAAGACAGCTTGAAATTGTAGATACTTTGAAAAGTAATCCATCTTCGCTTTCAATAGACCTTGGCAAAGGCATTGATTCCAACGGGGACTGGAAAGCTGATTATTTCATTCCTATAGGAAAACACAGCACCACAGTTTGGAACTATCTCTCAAAGATAAAGGAACTTCCTCTGCTGAGTGAAGGAAAGGTAGGCTTCTCAGGTTATCTTGCCAGTCTTGTGGCAGAGATGGGGATCTCCGGAGAAAATGCCAGCAAGATGAAAACCAACAGCCAGTATCTTAAAGAACAGATAGACGGAGAGCGCGAACGAGTAAAGGGAGTCTCAATAGACGAAGAAGTATCTAATATGATAAAGTATCAGCAAGCATTCAATGCTTCCGCAAGAGTCATAACTGCTGCAGATGAAATGATAAACAAAGTAGTCAACGGTTTGGGGCTTGTGGGCAGATAGGAGGAATAAAATGAGAATTACAGAGATAATGATAAATAATTCGGCACTAAGCGATCTTCAGAGCACCATGCGAAAGTTCAGTAAGCTAAATGAACAGCTCACTTCAGGCAAAAAAGTTAATTTCCCTTCGGACAATGCAGCCATTGCTTCAAGAATGTCAAACCTCGATAGCAGGCTTAGGGAAATAGAGCGCTATCAGAGCAATGCAAGTATTGTAGAAAACTTTTCCAAGATGTATGATCAGATACTTCAGGATGTATCGTCAGTCTATACCAGAGTGAAATCACTTGCCGTTCAGGGAGCCAACTCTGGAACCCTTGACAGCAACCTTGACAGAAAAAGCATTGCAGACGAACTGGAAAAAATTAACGATCATCTCATTTCTCTTGCCAATACAAGCGTATCTGGAAAGTTTATTTTCGGAGGTGCTGAGTCTGATAAAACCCCTGTTAGTGATTCAGGAGACATCATGACAGATCCGAAAGCAAATATCAAGCATAAAATATCAGTTGGCGGATACGAGCTTGAGTATGGAGTAACTGTATACGATGCTTTCGGAACCAAAAGCGGAACCTCTATATTTAAGATAGTCGACAGACTTAAAGATGCCTTTATTAAATCTGACGAGATAACCAAAGACCTAAAGGATGCCATAAAAACCAAGGATAATCTGAGCATGCAGAATGTAACGTTAAAAAATGAAATAAAAGAGATTGAAAAAAGAAAGCTCCAGGCTGAAGCTGCCGGCAATACTGCTTTGGCTGCTTCTCTCCAGACTCAGATCGATGAAAAAAACAGCTCGATAGCAACTAATGAAACCAAAATCAAAGAACTCCAGGGTGATCCTTCCGCCGCAACTCCTGTGAAAGGATTAATTGAAAGCAAATCTGAACTCCTCAAAAAAGCTGCCGAAAGCATTCAAAATGAACTCGGAGCCATAGATGAAATTCAGGAGTCCTCCAGCAGAACAATTTCTCAGGTAGGCGGAACTCAAAGACTCCTTGAACTTACCAACAGCAGGATGGAGAACTTCAAAACTTTTTCGGAGGAGTTTCTTGCTACTGAGACAGATGCTGACCCAGCAAAGGTTTATACCGATATGGCTATGCAAAAATCAGTAATGGACGCAGCTTTAAAAGCTTTGGCACAGATAGTCCCCAAAACCATCCTTGACTTTATGTGATAGATATATAAAAATGTTCGTTTTCAAAAAAAAATCCCTCCTTCCGATTATTTTTTTCTGTATGCTTTTACTTACAGCTTGCGGACCAGTATATGAGGAAAAACCGGAAGTGTATACAAAAGAACTCTCCGTCTTTGTGGACGAAGAGTTTTGTTATACTGTTTTCATAAAAAATTTTCCTAATATAAAAAGCTTCAGTATCCTTATTGATTTTGACAAGAACTATCTGGCTCCTGTTTTTGTTGACGAAAGGTTCTATTATACTCTGAGTCCTCTGGCTGATTCTTCTCTGGTTTTCACAAAACACAGTTACAACTCTTTGGTTGTGGGAGTGACTATGACAGAAGCTTTTTCAGCCGGCGCAGAGGAAATGGTGTTGTTGGTTTTCAAGTTCAAAGCCAAATCACCTGGCGATACAGCCATACACATTGTGCAAACAGATACGACTTTTTTTTCCGAAAACTTAAACACTCCTTTTTCAGGTTATTCGGTTATCAATTCATCAATACATATAAGATAGTCAGAGGTGTTTTATGAAAAATGCATATTTGGTTACTGTTCTGTTTATTATAGTTTTTTTATTTTCAGCGTGCACTTCGAAAAGTTCTGCGTTTCAGCCGATAAATTCCAAAAATATTTCCATATCAGACAGCGATCATGGAGCAGTTCTTTCAACATCGCGTGATATATACGGTATACAGTTACATATAAAAACTCCTGAAGGTACTAACCGTGAAGATCTAGTTTTTTCAGGAGACATTATTCATATTATACAGCAGATAAATCCTGCAGAGTACAAAGTTGTACTGGCAGGTAAAAACGGATTCATAAAACCTTCAGAACCTTTTCTTACCATAAAAAAAGCAAACTCCAAAGATATACATATAATAAACGAGGAGCTGCCGCTTTCAGAGAAGGCTCTTACTGTACGAAGCTTTATAGACCGCAACGATACGGACTACTCTAAATATGGACTTTATATCAAGAAAAGCTTTACTCTCAAGGGCGATGAGCTTTTGTGCGATCTATATGCCATAAATAGGAAAGGAAAAGAAAAGCTCTATGCTTTTGGCCTAGAATTCACATTTGCCAGTACCGCTCTCACACTTAATGATTTCACATTTTCCCCTTCGATAAACACAGATTTCATATCTCTTAAATCAGATGCTTCTTCTATGCCTTTTATAATTGCAAGTTCGGCACGTTCAAAGGAAAAAGCACTGGACTTTACTTCACCTTTAAAAATAGGAACCTTCAGATTCAGTGTAATCGGTGAGAACCTTGCGGCTGCACTTGATATAAACGTAGACAGTTTAAAAGTAATCGATACCCTGGACAGTTCAATTAAAGACCTGCCTGTGATTGTTCCTGCAAAAGGAACGCCTGTGGTGATGATACAATCCTTTGTGGGAGATTTTAATAAAGATGGATCCATAGACGGAACAGATCTTTCAATTTTTCAGGCTGCATACTTTGCCAATAATACGGCAGTTGATATATACCCGGCACAGGATACTGACAAAGACGGTTTTTATGATATAAGTACAGGTGACATGAAAATCACGGTTGACGACCTTATAGTCTTTGCCGCCAATTACAGTAAAAAAATGGGCTTTCCAACATATCCATATCCTGAAAATCTGACTGTAAAAACTCCTCTTGATACCAAATTGAAATGGGAGTATTTCGGTACCGCTTCTCCCTCATCTTTAAGAATTCATTATGGAAACAGCATTTCATCAATGACAAATGAAGTTCCCGCATCAGACATAGACCTTGCTTCAAAAACTGCTACCCTGCCTCTACTGTCCGAGGATAAATCCTATTATTGGCAGGTTTCTGCAACTTACCCTGCCGGAGAGGTTCACAGTGAGATATGGAAGTTCAGCACAAACGGACTTCCTAAAATATCAGTAAACAGGCTGGGCAGTAAGGAAGGTACGGCAATTCCTTCCGGATTAACCGATGTGGCCATAAGCAATATTCCTATATACTGGTCGGCACCTGATTCTGACGGAGATACTGTAACTTGCACAATCAAGCTTTTCAATTCATCAGACTATCTTGAATCTTCGGAAATATCCGGTGCTTTTTCAGAAACAACTCAGTCATCGGCAACCATAAAAGGACCTCTTCTGTACAACAAAGATTACTTCATTCAGATAAGAGCAGAAGACAGTTCTCTGGGAGTTTCGGTTCTGGGAAATGCTGCTTCGCCGTATTTTTTCAGAACCAAAGAAGGAATTTCTCTGGACAGCAGTACTTTCCCGCTTAAGAAAGCTTATGTGTCTGCGCGCTTTAACGGACTTTACGAAGTAGACTATTCTGCTCTCATATCCTCCGGGACTGTTTCATCCTCGTGCGCTTTTAACACTCCTGGCTTATTCCCTATAGTGGAATCAGAGTACTTTCAAAACAATAAAACAGACCCTCAATACATGATAAGCGTTATAGGCAACTATAATAAAGATCCAAAGTTCTACATCGGACAGAGTCATGTTCTTGGAGCGTTTGACACTATCCCTGCCTCCTTCACGGGACTTAAGGAAGAATGGTCTGTCTGTGCCCTGACAATGGAGTCTGAAGGCGCAACCAAGCTCTTTATAGGCACTTCTTCAAATATTTATAAATTCCCTGATATAACTGACCCTTCAAACTTTAAGAAGCTTAAGGTTCCAGGTATAGACGACATGGAAAAGAAAGGAAATTACCTTTATCTCGCCTGCAAGTCAGCTAATAGGCTCCTAGTAGTCGACACTTCAGGAGATATGATGATCAAGGCTTCCAAGGCTATAGGTAGTCCCATCGACCTTAAGGTAAACGGAGACTTCCTTTATGTCCTTACAGAAGGCAAAACCCTTTTTAAGTATAGTATAGTTTCTCCTGAGCTTCTCATAGATAAGGGAAATATAACTTCGGTCGGCGGACTTTCCGCAGTTTACAAACTAGCCGTATACTCTGATAGCTCAGCTAAAGCTGGATATGTGTGTTGTGGATCAGGTGGACTTAAAGTTATAGACCTGGAAAAAATGACAGAAGCAAAGGCTTTAAAGGACATTGAAGCCAAGGATGCTGTTGTGAGGGGAAAGCTTTTATTTGTAATTTCCGAAAATTCAATATACTTTTATTCACTTATGGAACCCATGAATCCTCAGCTTATAAAATCTTGGCCGGTTACTTCAAACTTATCCACCATAAAAGTATGGTAGTTTTATAGTATAATAGCAGGGAGGGGATTTTCTCCTCCCTTTCATACTCATAAAGGAGGCTCGGCAATGAATATTATACAGACCAAAATCGGAACAATCGACATTGAAAAGCATCAGATAATAACTTTTGAAAGTGGTCTCCCTGGTTTTGAAAATCTTAGCAAATTCATAGTCTATACAGACGATTCCATAGCCCCCATACTCTGGCTGGTAAGTATAGAAGATTCTAAAATTGCCTTTCCGGTCATTCCGCCTAAAAATGTTCGTATTGATTACTCCTTCTTTATTCCGCAGGAAGTAGTTGACTATCTGGAAATATCCAAAGAGGAAGATCTAGTTATTCTTTCCGTTCTGACTATTCCGCAGCAGTCACAGGAGATCTCCCTTAATCTTATAGCTCCGATGCTCATATCGCTCATAAATAAGAAAGGTATTCAGCTTATACTGGACAATACTCAGTACAAGTCCAAACATCTGCTGAAAGAAGAACTGGAAAGATCTCAAAATCTTCTTAAACAAAGTGCAGGTGAGGATAATGCTGGTTCTGACGAGAAAAACCAATGAGTATGTTGAGATAATTGCTGGTGATAGACATATAAAAATCACCATTCTGGACTCTAACAGAGGTACTGTGAAAATAGGTTTTGACGCTGAAAAGGATATAAAGATATACCGTGGTGAGGTTTACGATGAAATAGTTTCACAGAATATTTCATCGGTAAATACAGATATTAAATCCCTTAAAGACATATCAAGGATTTTTCCGGGAGGAAAAAAGGGTGAGAATTGATCCATATATTAAGGAACAGCTTTCTCCTTTGTTTTCTGAGGTCAAGCCGCCTGATGTGGCAATACTGGGCGGCATAGAAGTTGAACACACAATTAAAAAGTGCTCAGACAACTACTCGATAGAAACGTTTATAGGAGGTAACGGGACACGTACGGCTCTGGAACTTAAAGGGCTGGGTATAGTACCTTCTATTTTAGCTTTTTTGGGACAGGATGAGTTTCTGAACATGGTTCTTAATTTTTTTGATTCCAGAAACATTTCCGTACGTTGGACTCCCAATAATTTGAAAACCCAACGCAGGCTTACATTTACCGATACCGGAGAAGTTATACTTCAGCGCAATGACTACATCATAACCATCAACCCCATATTTATAGAAGAGTTTATATATAATGTCAAAGCCGTGCTTGTAAACGTTGAGAGATGGAACGTTGATATAATCGATTTTCTCAGCTATGAGAAAAAGATGACCTTTGTCCATGCGGATCTTGATATTATTGATTCTTTTTCTTTTTCATGTAAAGTGTTATTTATTAAATCAAACGATATCCCCAAGGCACTTGAGACTGCTTCAAAGGCTAACTATGAAAGCTTGATCATTTTCAACGCTGACGGAATATACTTTGACGGTCTGACCATAAAACCAGATGTATGCTCAAAAGAGTACAGAGATCAGGCTGTATCTGTTTATGAAGCGGTATTTATTGAAGCCGTTCTGCACAGTATGTCTTATGCACAGGCACATGATTATGCTTTCAGATACTTCGCTTATGTACTTGCAAACGGCAGTAAAATAGAAAACATTTAATCAGCAAACTTGACAAATATGTTTATACGTGGTATAATTTTTTTGTTAATGTAAACAGCTTAATTATTTCTGTTACGCCTGTAATTTTCAAAGTAACATAATAATGAAAAAGCTCAAGGGGTTCTCGGGGGGACTATATGTCCAAGTTGATGCTTGTATTGTACAAGCATCAATTTTATTTTTTCTACTATACTATTGACTAGTTCTTTCTTCTATGATATAATATATAAGGTTTTAAGATACGGAGAGATGGCCGAGTGGTCGAAGGCGCACGCCTGGAGAGCGTGTTACGGCAAAACCGTACGTGGGTTCAAATCTCACTCTCTCCGCCATAAAAAAATCTGCTCATAAGAGCAGATTTTTTGTTTTTACTTACTTTCCTGCAGCAACCATTCCACTTTCAATAGCTTTCATATTCAAATCGATAAGCTTGGCTTTCGTGCCGGTGAGCTTATGCTCAAAAGCATGTTGTACAGCATCCATGGAGACAATGTTGCTTACATGAAGGAAAGCTCCCATCATAACCATATTCTGTACTTTTATGTTCCCAAGCTTTTCAGCAATATCGTTTGCTGGAATTCTAAAAATTTTTATATCCTTTCTTTCTGGCACACTCTCAACAACCGAGGAATTTATTATGAGACTTCCGCCTTTAATGACCTGAGATACAAACTTGTTCATAGAAGGCAGGTTAAATGCAAGAAGCTCGGTAGGTGCATCTATAACCGGTGAAGCAATATACTCATCAGATATTACCACTGTACAGTTGGCTGTTCCGCCTCTCATCTCAGGACCATAAGAAGGAAGCCATGTCGTGAACTTACCGTCAAGCATAGCGGCATAAGAAAGAAGCTGTCCCAGAAGCATAACTCCCTGTCCTCCAAAACCTGCTGCAATTAATCCACTGTACTTCATTTAATATCACCTACCTTGTCTACATATACACCCAACGGAAACTCCTTGGTCATATTTTCTTCAAGCCACTTGAGCGATTCAACAGGAGTGAGTCCCCAGTTTGTCGGACAAGTTGAAAGAACTTCAACCAAACCGAATCCAACATTGTTTATCTGAGCCATAAAGGCTTTTTTAATAAGCTGCTTGGTTTTATTAACGTCCTGAGGAGTACTTACCTTAGTTCGTGCAAGAAATGCAACCCCGGTTATTTCCTTCAGAACTTCCGAAACGTGTATCGGAAAACCTTCATTGGCAGGATTTCTGCCGTAAGGCGTAGTGGTGGTTTTCATTCCAACTAATGTTGTAGGAGCCATCTGACCGCCTGTCATTCCATATATCGCGTTGTTGACGAATATAGTTGTTATCTTCTCGCCTCTGTTGGCAGCCTGTATAATCTCACCGGTACCTATTGCCGCAAGATCTCCGTCACCCTGATATGTAAAAACAATCCTGTCAGGTCTTGCCCTTTTCATTCCGGTAGCTACAGCAGGTGCCCTTCCGTGTGGAGCTACGGTACCGTCAACATCAAAAAACTCATATGAAAAAACCGAGCAGCCTACAGGAGCTACCATAAGTGTTTTTCCCTGTACTCCAAGTTCATCTATTACCTCGGCAACGATTCTGTGTATTATGCCGTGGTGACAGCCCGGACAGTATGTAAATTCTTTTGGGGTTAAAGATTTTGGACCTTTGTATCTTTCTGTATATGTCATATGAATAATCCCTCCTTTAAACCAGTTCCATCAATTTATCAAATATTTCTGTGGGAGTAGGGACCATTCCGCCCATTCTTC
The DNA here is from genome assembly GCA_002431635.1 of Petrotoga sp. UBA5851. Taxonomy (GTDB): domain Bacteria; phylum Thermotogota; class Thermotogae; order Petrotogales; family Petrotogaceae; genus UBA5851. The sequence goes on along the minus strand of DJGH01000062.1, from coordinate 30,326 downwards.
CATAAAACTTAACGGGACATCTTCCCTCTACTGCAAGCCTTACGTCCTCAATCATCTGACCTGCGCTCATTTCTACTGTAAAGAAAAGTTTGGTTTCCTTTTTTGCCCACTTTGCTAATTCTGCATATGGAAATGGCCATAATGTTATAGGTCTGAATACTCCGGCTTTTATTCCTTTATTTCTTGCCATCTTTGCAACAGACTTTGCTATTCTGCCTATAGTACCGTAGGATACTATGACAACTTCGGCATCATCCATCATATACTCTTCATACATTTTTTCATTTTTTTCCATCTCAGCATACTTTTTCTGAAGGTTAAGATTCATCTTTTCAAGCCCTACAGGATCTATATTAAAAGAAGTAACCTTATGTGCTTTTCGTTCAAGTTCAGTTCCCTGAAGAGCCCAAGAAGAATGCTTCTCAAGTTTTTCAAGGTTGCTGAAATCAGGAAATTCAACAGGCTCCATCATCTGTCCCAAAAGACCGTCAGCCAACAGAAGAACCGGATTTCTGTACTTATCAGCCTTATCAAAGGCTTTTACAGTAAGCTCAACAGCTTCCTGCAAAGATTCCGGACCGTATACCAAAAGTCTGTAATCTCCGTGTCCGCCACCCTTGGTAGCCTGAAAGTAATCACACTGTGCGGGCTGTATGTCTCCAAGTCCCGGACCTCCTCTTACAACGTTGACAAAAACTGCCGGAAGTTCAGCTCCTGCTAAATAAGACATCGACTCCTGCATAAGTGAAAAACCCGGTGATGATGTTGAAGTAAGTGATCTTTTACCGGTACAAGCTGCTCCGTATATCATATTTACAGCAGCAACTTCGCTTTCAGCCTGTAAAAATACTCCATTAACCTCTTTTTCCGGCATTCTTCTGGCCATATATTCCGGCAACTCACTCTGTGGAGTTATAGGATATCCAAAATATAATCTACAGCCAGCTCTTATAGCTGCTTCTGCTATCGCTTCTGTTCCTTTGACCATAACTTTTCCGCTCATTTTAGTACCCCCTTGATTACGCGCTGGTTTTTACAACTATACATACATCAGGACACATTCTGTAACAAAAGCCGCATCCTATACATTCCTCCGGTTTTACAACTTCAGAGTAATGGTAGCCTTTGCTGTTATAGTTTTTTGAAAACTCCAAAACTTTTTTCGGGCATACATTTATGCAGAGCCCGCAGCCCTTGCATCTCTCCTGGTCAATGATTGTCAGGTTTTTATACTCCATGGGCCAATACCTCCTTTATAAAAGTATCTGATTTGTCCTTAAATTACCATTCTGTCTTCATAAATCTTTTTATTTCGAACCTTTCGTTCAGGGTCTGAAGATCCTTTCGATCTTCGTTAACCATAGTAAAGGCAACAGGTATGTTTTTGTTCTGTGATACCCTCATTACCATCTTTTCACCAAGAGTGAGGTCGCCCTGACTGGTTTGTTCTACAATGTTTGTGTTACATATAAGATAACTTACATTTATTCTAGCTTTCTGCGATAATCTGTCTATATGCGAGGAGATTTTTTCCTCACTGTCCGTAAACGGTCTCATGGTATTGATTACAAAATAAACAGCTGCATCAGCATTTTGCAGGAAATTATTAAGTGAGCCGATGACCATTATTCCATCGTCATTCCCCCCTACGTCAAGAATTATCTTATACTCAGGATTACTTATGTATCCTCCCACTGCTGGTGAGATGATAGGAAGATCCGCATTAAGATAGATCTTGGGGGGAAGAATAACCTTGATATCTTTGTTTTCAAGGAACTCCGCTTTGTCTCTGGTTCGGAAATAAGGACTTATGATATCTATATCGGCTATAGATACTTTATCAAAAATATTTCTCATTCTTATGGAAAAGTTTATAGCAGCTTCTGTTTTTCCTGAGCCAAACATTCCAACAAAGATATGAACCTTATGATCAGTTATTCTGTTTCCCATAATCAATATATCCTTAATTTTTCTTCATTTCTCAAAACTCTGAGCGCAGAAAGCGCAAGAGCTCTTTCTTCGTCGCCGCCTGGGAAAACATATACAGGAGCTATGAAACTGACTCTTTCTTTTATCCACGGAACAATATACTCTTTATCGTACGCAATTCCTCCGGTAAGACCTATAGCATCAACTTCAAAATCAAGCGCAGCAGACATTTTCCCTATCCATTTTGAAATCTGAAATGCCATTGCAGAGTATATAACCGCAGCGTTATTATTGCCTGATTTCATCATCTTCTGTACTTCCTGGGCATCATTAGTGCCTAGATACGATACAAGACCACCCTTACCCTTGATCAGCTTTTTTATTTCGTCATAGGTATACTTCCCGCTGAAACAAAGATCTATAAGTCCTGTTAAAGGAACTGTTCCGGATCTTTCCGGCGTAAACGGTCCATCTCCATCAAGAGCGTTATTTACATCAATTACTCTGCCGTCTTTATGAGCACCTACAGATATTCCCCCACCCATATGTACTATTATAAGGTGGGAGTCATCATATCTTTTCCCTATTTTCTCTGCAAGCTGGCGCGCTATAGCCTTTTGATTAAGGGCATGAAATATGGATCTTCTGGAAATATCCGGATGGCCTGATATTCTTGCTATATCCATCATTTCATCGACCACAACCGGATCAGCAATGTATGCGTCTATCTGAACGGTTTTGGCAAGCTCATATGCGATAAGGGCTCCTAAATTTGAAGCATGTTCACCGTTTTTTGCCGCTTTCAAATCTGAGAGCATACTTTCGTTTACTTCATACACCCCGCCTTCTATAGGTCTTAACAGTCCGCCGCGTCCTATTATGGCAGAAAAACTATTTGCAGGATAACCGTTCATAGAAAGGAAACTTTCAATTACTCCCTTTCTGAACTTATACTGATCAGTTATCTTTTCAAAACCAGAAAGCTCTGCGGCACTATGTCTTACAGTCTGATTAAGTACTTCGTTTTCATCTTCATAAATAGCTAGTTTGGTAGATGTTGATCCCGGATTAATTACAAGTATTCTAAACATATGTCCCCCTTTAAGCCATAAGCACCGACAAAGCTATTGAGTTGAGCTTAGCTTCGTCAGAATCAGCTCTGGAAGTCAATATAACCGGTTTTTTTGCTCCAAGAATTGTACTTCCAACTTTTGCTCCGGCAAGAAAGACCATTGATTTATAAAAAATATTGCCTGCGTTTATTTCCGGCATGATAATAATATCAGCATCACCCGCAACATCACTTATTATACCTTTATGCTGTGCAGCCTGGGAAGAAACAGCATTGTCCATTGCAAAAGGCCCGTCAATTATGCAGTCTTTTATCTGATTTCTTCTGTTCATCTGAGTTATCACTGCTGCATCCAATGTTGCCTGCATCTTGGGATTAACCTGTTCAAGTGCAGCAACAAGAGCAACCTTAGGCATGCAGACACCTATTTTTTTAGCAACAGAAACGGCATTGACCACAGAATCAATCTTCTGTTCCAAAGTAGGAGCTATAACCATACCAGCATCTGTTACTATAAGAAGCTTATGATACGCAGGAATTTCAAAAACACTTATAAGGTTCATAGTGCCCTTGGTTTTAAGATTATACTCATCTTTAAGAAAAACAGAAAGAAGCTCTCCGGTTGTTATCTTTCCTTTCATCGGCAGATCAGCTTCTTTATTAGCAACAGCACTCACCGCTTCAATCACAGCTTTTTTGGAACTGTCACAGTGTCTTATTTCAAATTTAGAAATATCAATGCTATTTTCAAGTGCAATATTTTTTATCTCATTTTCATCCCCGAAAAGTATAGCATCACAGATGTTCTTTTCGTAAGCCATTTCAACTGCTTTTAATACTACATCATCTCCAGCAGCGGCAACCGCTATTTTTTTCTTTTGTGCCGCATTGCCGGCAAGTTTTATTAGATCCTTAAGCTCCATATCTTCACCTCTTCCATTCCATAGGCTTTTCTTTCCCGTTAAGAACCCTGAGGGCACCTGACGCAAGCGCCTGCATTTCATACGAACCTGGAAAAACCATCACAAGTCCCAGTTTTGAAATACGCTTCTTGATTTTTTCCATAAACGTCTGACTGTACGCAAGACCACCAGTAATTACAATGGCATCAACATCACCTTTAAGAACTGTTGCCATTGCACCTATTTCCTTGCATATCTGATATGCCATGGCATCAATAACCAGTCCGGCATTTTTATCGTTCTGCGCCATTTTAAAAGCTTCTCTCAGATCGTTGGTGCCAAGATATCCTATAAGACCGCCATTGCCGACAAACCTTTTTTTAAGGGTTCTTCGATCGTATTTTCCAGAAAAAGCTATCTTGGCGACATCGCCTACCGGTAGCTCGCCGCTTCTTTCCGGACTGAATGGGCCTTCGTCATTAGCGTTGTTAACATCGATAATTCTGCCTTTATACTGTGCGGCTATTGATATTCCTCCGCCCAGATGGGCTATGATGAGATTAGACTGCAAGTAGTCTTTGCCTATCTCCTCGCATGCCTTACGGGCCACCATCTTTATATTAAGTGCATGCACCATGCTTTTTCTGGTTATTTCCTGCATTCCTGAGATTCTTGACTCATCTATAAACTCATCTACTGAAATAGGATCCGTTATATAGACAGGAACCTTATTTTCGGCTATTTCCCATGCTATAACAGCGGCAAGATTCGAGGCATGATCCACAGGACACTCTTGTTCAAGATACTCGACCATGCTTTGGCTCACCGCATAGGTACCACTGCAGAGCGGGGGGAGAATCCCCCCTCTTGCTGCAATTGCAGAAAGATCCTGAATATTTATATTATTTTCTCTCATGAACCTTAATACAGAATTTCTTCTGAGTTCTCTCTGTTCCATAATAGTTTTGTACTGTGCCAGTTCACTCAGCGGATGCTCAAGTGCTGATTCCCGGCTGAGAATATCATCAGTAAACAAAGAAACCTTGGTTGATGTGGAACCGGGATTTATAACCAATATTTTTTTCATGTGTACTCCTCCTGTTACAGTTTTATTCCCTTGGCAGCACAGTACTTATCTATAGTTCTCCTCAGCCTTTTCATTCCTTCTACAAGCTGTTCTTCAGTCGGGAGACAGAAAGAAAGCCTCATAGTATTTTTAAGAGGATTATCCACAAAGAAAGCTTCGCCAGGTATATAAAGGACTTTTTCCTTCTTGGCCATTTCAAACATTTCCATAGTATCTATCTGCTGCGGAAGCGTAAGCCATGTAAAAAGACCGCCCTCGGCTTTAGTCCAGCTGACGCCTTTTATATCTCCGAGATTGTCCTGCATGGCTTTCATAAATACATCCTTTTTATGTTTATAAAGTTCAATTGTGGGTTTTATCTGTTCAAAGAGATCATAACGCTCAAGAAATCTTGCTGTAAGCCTCTGGGTAACTGGAGAACAGCATAGATCAACAGCCTGTTTTGCCATAGCCATTCTTCTTATTGCCTGGGTATTTCCTATTATTACGCCTATTCTCATGCCGGGTGAAAGAATCTTTGAGAATGTATTGAGCATTATAACTCTTTCACTGTTCATTGAGAATATACTCGGTACTTTGGTGCCTTCAAATCTCAATGCTCCGTAAGGATCATCTTCAAGTATTATAAAATCGTACTTTTCAGCAAGCTCAATAAGCTTTTTCCTGTTATCAAGAGGCATTGTTATTCCGGCAGGGTTATGGAAGTTGGTTACGACATACATGAATTTAAACTTATGTAGCTCGTTTCTTTCTCTTAGCTTTATAAGTTCAGATTCCAGATAATCTGTATCTATACCTTTTTCACTCAGATTAACACTTATAAACTTTGGATTCCTCTGTGCGAAAGCACTTGCTGCCGCAAGATAGACCGGTCTTGTGACACCGCAATAACTCTCTTCGTCAAGAAACGTAAGTCCGGCAAGATAAAGAGCCTGCTGTGAACCAACTGTTATCAGAAGATTGTCATTATTAAGGTCTTTTATATTTTCGTGTTCTTCAAGAAGTCTTATATACTGTTTTTTTAGTACGTCATCCCCCTCGGTTGTACCGTACTGGAGAGTAAATTTATATTCTTTTGACACAACTTCACTGGCTATTACAGCCAGTTCCTCACGCGGAAAGGTTTCCGGATCCGGTACTCCACCTCCGAAAGATATCATGGCGGGATCGCTTATCTTCAACAACTCTCTTATTATAGAAGATTTAATGTTCTTGGATGTTGTTGAAAGCTTACTCTCTATGTTCATACTTACACCTCCGTTATCTATTAAAATCTTTTATTTTTACGTCTGATATACTTCCATTATCTTATATAATTCAATTCCCTACTATATTTTATTATCAATACTTATATTTTCCAAAATGATTTTTAGATGTATATGCTTGATTATGATCAAATAACTTTCAATATCTGCGATTATAGACAATATGAAAAAAATTTCATGAAATCTATTTCATACGTTTTCTGAGCTTCTTTATACAAGCAGTTTACAAAAAAATGTCCTTTGACCTTTATGATTTGAAATAATTGCGTGCTTTAGTATATAATATAAGTAAGCGTCGTTAAAAAAGCAAACAGACAGGAGGACTCAACATGTGGGAAAATGTAAAAAAAACCGACAGTGAAATTTTCGGAGTGATCGAAAAGGAGCTGAAAAGACAGGAATACGGTCTTGAACTGATAGCTTCGGAAAATTTTGCCTCTAAAGCTGTAATGGAAGCTATGGGCAGTATTCTTACTAACAAATATGCCGAAGGATATCCCAAGAAACGATATTACGGCGGATGTATATTTGTTGATGAGATAGAAACAATTGCACGCGAAAGAGCGAAAAAACTTTTTAATGTAAAATACGCCAATGTCCAGCCTCATTCCGGTTCACAGGCAAATATGGGAGCCTATTTTTCAGTAATCAACCCAGGCGATACCGTAATGGGAATGTCTCTTAGCAACGGCGGTCATCTTACTCACGGTGCCCCGGTAAACTTTTCAGGCAAGTTGTATAATTTCGTATCCTATGGTGTTTCACTTGAAACAGAAATGATTGATTATAATGAAGTAGAAAAACTGGCCAGAGAACATAAACCTAAGCTTATCGTAGCAGGCGGCAGTGCATACGGAAGAATTATTGATTTTAAAAAGTTTAGGGAAATTGCTGATATGGTAGGAGCCAAGTTCATGGTAGATATGGCTCACTTTGCCGGTCTTGTAGCAGCCGGAATATATCCTAATCCTTGTGAATATGCTGATATTGTCACATCTACTACCCACAAGACTCTGAGAGGCCCCAGAGGCGGTATAATTCTTACCAACAGCGAGGATCTCTATAAGGAAATTAACAAAGCCATATTCCCAGGTATTCAGGGCGGTCCGCTCATGCATGTAATAGCAGCAAAAGCTGTTGCGTTTAAAGAAGCTCTTTCACCAGAATTTGTCCAGTACCAGAAAAATGTTGTCGAAAATGCAAAGGTTCTTTCATCAGAGCTTGCCAAGAACGACTTGACCATAGTATCGGGCGGTACAGACTCACATCTTATGCTTGTAGACCTTAACAAGATTAATATTACCGGTAAGGCACTTGAAATAGCTTTGGGAAAATGCGATATCACTGTCAATAAGAATACTGTCCCCAAAGAAACCAGATCACCGTTCGTAACAAGCGGTATAAGAGTAGGAACACCTGCTGTTACTACCAGAGGGATGAATAAAGACGATATGACAGTAATTGCAAAGCTTATAGCAACAGTAGCAAAAAATGTAAAAGATGAAGAAGGCAATATTGAAAGCTCGGTTATTGAAGAGGTTTCTTCAAAGGTTCATTCTTTGTGTTCTAAATATCCTCTTTATAAAGATTTAATTGAAAGATAATATTTAATCCCCCGTTTATGGGGGATTTTTTTTGAAAATGTGATAAAATACTTACAGTCTGGAGGTGCATATAATGAATAATTTTCACGTTGTTGAACATCCTTTGATAAAGCATAAGCTTTCCATAATGAGAAACAAGGAAACAGGTCCAAAGGAGTTCAGAGAACTTCTTAACGAAATCACTCTTCTGCTTACTTATGAGGCACTGAGAAAGCTTCCTACAGTTGAGGTCGATGTACAGACTCCTATAACGCAGATTAAGGGTGAGATGGTTGAAGACAAAAAGGTTACCGTGATACCTATATTGCGAGCAGGTCTTGGTATGCTTGATGGAGTACTTAATCTGGTTCCTAATGCAAGCGTTGGTTTTATAGGAATATTCAGGGAACCTACCACTCTTAATCCTGTGGAGTACTATGCAAAGTTCCCGAATTTTACAGAATCACATCAGATATTTATTCTTGATCCCATGCTTGCGACAGGTCATTCCATGAAACATGCCATAGATGTTGTCAAAAAAAATGGTGGTGTAAACATAACAGTCATGTCTCTCATAACGGCCCCTGAAGGTCTGAAAATAGTTCAGCAGGCTCATCCTGAGGTTGATATATATACAGCATCGCTCGATGAAAAATTAAACGACCATGCCTATATAGTTCCTGGTTTGGGTGACGCAGGCGACAGACTTTTCAGAACAAAATAGACCTTATATGTCTGAACTGCTTAAACATTCAATAATATTTGCTTGTGCCACTTTTATAAGCAGGATACTCGGACTTGTGCGCGATGGCTTTTTTGCCCATTACTTCGGCACTGCACCGGAGTATTCGGTTTATCTTTTAGCCATTGGTCTTCCATTTTATCTTAGACAAATGTTTGCTGAGGGAGCTCTTTCCTCAGCATTTATTCCTTTATTCACAAGAAAAGAGGGTAAAGAAAAGCAAGTGTTTTTAAGTACTGCATTCTGGCTCTTACTTATAGTTACAATAATTCTTTACGATATAGTACTGATCTTTTCCGGTCAGATCTCTTTTGTTCTTGGTTCAGGATTAACTCCAGAAATGAGGGATCTGATGAGTTTTCTTCTGAAGATTACTTTTCCGTTTATAACTTTTATTTCCCTATGGGCAATAATTTCAGGTGTTCTGAACACTTACAACATGTTTTTCGTCACGGCCATATCTCCTGCATTAAGCAATATTGTTATTATATTAGCCGTTGTAATGTCAGGTTTTTTTATTCCGAAGATTTTGGGTCCTACTATCGGTTTTGTTCTCGGAGGAGTTCTTCAGCTTGTTTTTGTCCTATTTTTCCTTAGAAGGACAAACATGCGCATAACTCTTGATTATAACAGAACCTATACAAAAGAAATCTTAAACCTTTTCGGGCCGGCATTTTTGGGAGCATCTGTTTCTATGCTCAATACGGTAATAGATACCAGCATTGCTACATGGACAGGTGACAGCGGCGTTTCAATAATTTCCTATGCACTGAGAATATATCAGCTACCGCTTTCTCTCTTTTCTGTGAGTGTTGCAAATTCATTACTTCCCAAATTATCAAAAGCAGTTATAGAAAAAGACAAAACATCGTACTCAAAAAATCTTCGTGACAGCGTAAACATAATACTCTTTTTTACGGTTCCTTCATGTATCGCACTTTTGTTTCTAAATAGGGATATAATTTCATTGATATTTGAACACGGAAGCTTCAGCTCACAAGACAGTATAGCCGTTGGTGCAGTTCTTGCAGCCTATGCCATAGGGCTTCCTTTTTACTCTCTGCATACGATTTTTATACGCACGTATCATTCAAAGCTCAACACAAAGTATCCGATGTATGTTGCGGTAGTTCTTCTGGCTGTAAATGCGGTTCTTGATATGCTTTTTGCAAAAAGCTTGGGTCCTGTTGGAATAGCTTTAGCTACATCGTTTTCAGGAATTGTAGGCTGTGTCCTTACAGGTTTTAAGTCTCTAAAGTATTTTTCACTAAAAGACTTCACCGAGATGGGTAAAATAGTATTGGCTTCTATATGTATGATGTCTACTATGATATTGGATCTTTTCATTCCCGAATCCTTTTTTCTAAAACTGACCAAAATTATTCTTAGCTGTATCATCTTCTTCGCAGTTGCTTACTTTCTAAAGGTTAGACAGCTCAATTCAGCAATCACATTAATTAATAGCAAATTTAGACAAAAACACAGCTCATCAAAATAAAAAACCCCTGCAGGGGTTTTTTATCCTATAACTTTTACATTTCTAATAAGTTCTTTTTCAAGGGTTTTACGTGTGATTTTTTTGCCGGCCTTGAGAACTTCAAAAGCAGCTCTTATGACTAGTATCCTCGGGTACTTGTTTATGCTGAGCTTTACAGGGTCAGACATATCTATCTGGGCTATTTTGATTATGTCTCCTTCCAACACAAGACTCCCCCCCATCTTTATTTTAAAATTCTCTTATTTAATTCTTAAAGTAAGACTGTTGACAAATAGCTATTCTGATGATATAATTGATTTCGGTCGTTCGGGCTCGTAGCTCAGTTTGGTT
>DJGH01000062.1:0-19818 GCA_002431635.1 Petrotoga sp. UBA5851 | reverse complement strand
CCGGGGTAATCCCGGTTTTTTTCATCTTGATTCAATTTTAATATTTTTACCTTATAATGTCAATATTTTCAAAAAAAATTAATATACCATGATTTTAGCATAAAAAAACCGGTCCTCAGTAAGGACCGGTCACATTTTGGTTTTAGCCTCTGTTTACTTTTCCTGCGCTAAGACAGGATGTGCATACATGTATTCTTTTTACTGTACCGTCGTCAAGAACAACCTTTACCCTCTGTATATTGGGTTTCCACCATCTTCTTGTGGTAACCTTGGAGTGAGCAACCGTATTGCCGCCTCTGGGTTCTTTGCCACAGATCTCGCATCTTTTTGACATTTTATGTCCTCCTCTCAACAGCTATTGATTTTATACGCATTATCTATTATACAACAAAGAAGTTCTTAGATTACAATTAGTTACTTTCAGTTAATTTTTAATTCAGAATTATTCGTTGCTTCCCTGTTCCTCTTCAAAATCCTTTTCTTCATCTTCAAACGGAATAGGTTTTACTATCGGGAAGGCTATGACATCTCTTATCGTAGGAGAGTTGGTAAGAAACATGGCAACTCTGTCTATGCCTATACCAAGTCCTCCTGTAGGAGGAAGTCCATACTCAAGAGCTCTGACAAAATCTTTATCCATCATCTGGGCTTCATCATCACCCTTTTCTTTAAGATCAGCCTGTTTTTTAAATCTTTCATACTGGTCAACTGCATCGTTCAGCTCGCTGAATGCATTAGCAATCTCTCTTCCATATACAATGAGTTCAAATCTTTCGGTTACTCTCGGATCTTTTCTGTGCCTCTTGGCAAGAGGAGAAATCTCGACGGGATGGTGCATAACAAAGGTAGGCTGTATAAGCTTGCTTTCTACCATATCCCAAAGAGCATCAATATAGTGAGACTTATCAAGAATTTCCGGAAGAGCATTCTGACCCTTGAGATACTGTTGTATCTTTTCGTCGCTGTCCTCAAGAATGTCGACACCCAGGTTTTCCTTTATGAAATCCCTCATATCTACTCTTCTGAATGGTGGTGTAAAATCAATTTCAGTGCCGTCATATACAATCTTATTACTGTGATGTATATTCTGAGCAAGATATGCAAGAAGATTTTCGGTAAGCTCCATCATATCGGAATAATCTGCATATGCCTGATATATCTCTATTGTAGTAAATTCCGGATTATGTTTAAATGAGACCCCTTCATTCCTGAAATTTCTGCCAAGCTCAAAAACTCTTTCCATTCCTCCGACCACAAGTCTTTTCAAATGAAGTTCTTGTGCTATTCTTAGATACATATCAGTATCAAAGACATTTAGATGAGTAATAAAAGGCCTTGCATTGGCTCCGCCCATTATGCTTTCCAGTATAGGCGTTTCAACCTCAACAAACTTTCTGGAGTGCATAAACTCCCTTACAAGTCTTATAGCTTCAAACCTAGTACGGAAAGTTTTTATAACATCATCGTTGGATATCATATCAACATATCTCTGTCTGTACTTTACTTCTCTGTCCTTAAGCCCGTGCCATTTTTCAGGAATCGGTCTTATTGATTTGGAAAGCAGCTCAAAGTTTTCAATAAGTATGGTAAGTTCTCCTGTTTTGGTTTTAAAAGGAAAACCTTCTATTCCAATCCAATCACCAAGGTCAACATACTTCTTAAAAATTTCATACTTTTCTGCCCCGACTCTGTCCAACCTTATGTAAGCCTGAATCCTTCCCGTGTCATCCTTTATGGTTAAAAATGCAGACTTTCCATGATGCCTTATCGTCATGGTTCTTCCGGCAAAAGAAATCTTGTCAGCTTCTATCATCTGCTCAGGCTGGATAACTCCGTCATATTTTCCTTGTATCTGCTCACAGGACATATCTTTTTTAAAACTGTAGGGAAACGGATTTATCCCCTTTTCTCTAAGCTCGTTTATCGCATCTATGCGTTGTTGCCTGATATCCATATTAGAAAACACCTCCGGTTATTATCAAATTATCTGTTCACCTTTTTCCTGCATCCTCATTTATAATCTGAACTATCTTTATTTTTTTGCTGCCTGAATTGGTTTTTACAGTTATGGTTTCTCCTACCTTTTTGCCCTTTATGGCTTTTCCTATAGGAGACTCTTCGCTTATCTTGTCTTCCCTTATATTGGCTTCCTGCGAAGTAACAAGGGTTATTATTTTTTCCTGCTTTTCCTTCTCCAGAGCCATATCCTTTATTTTTATTTTTTTACCGATTCCTACAACAGAAGAGTCTTCTTCCTCTTCAATTATTTCGGCATGGTCCAGTATATACTCTATCTCTTTTATTCTGGAATCAATCTTTCCCTGCTCGTTTTTAGCTTCTTCATACTCACTGTTTTCAGAAAGATCTCCGAGCTCTCTTGCCTCTTTTATTCTGTAGGCTATCTCTCCCATTAGTTTTTCTTTTAGATCGTCTCTTTCTTTTTTCAGCTTTTCATACCCTTCCTTAGTAAGCTTAACAACTGTATCGCTCATACTTGTACCTCCTTAAAGACTGGTTAATTTTTCAACTCTCTAATAACAGCAAGAAACTGATCTATGTCCCTAAACTCTCTATAGACAGATGCAAAACGTACATAAGCCACCTGATCAGCAATTTTTAGTTTTTCCATAATCATATCGCCAATATCCTTGGATTGAACTTCAATTTTTCCTGATTTTCTAAGTTTATCCTCTATCTTCGCAACCATATCCTCTATCTGTTCGTATGTAACCGGTCTTTTTTCACAAGCTTTTATGATTCCGTTCATAACCTTTTTCGAGTCAAACTGCTCTCTTTTTCCGTCTTTTTTAACCACCAGTATCTTGTTGTCTTCATACCTTTCATATGTGGTGAATCTTCCCGAACAGCTTATACATTCTCTCCTGCGCCTTATTGATACTCCGTCACCTACGGGTCTTGAATCAAGAACTTTAGAGTCTTCGTATCCGCAAAAAGGACACTTCATACTTTCACCCCACAAGCGAAGAATTATTCTTTATTCTTTCTTATTTCCTGAGCAACCTCAGATATCTTTTTCAACTTATTATATAAAGTTGATTTGGACATTCCAAGTGCATCAGCCATATCCTTAAGACTGTCTTCTTCATTTTCCAGTCTGTACTGAGCAATGATTTGCGACTTCTCATCAAGTGAGTTCAGTCCGACAGACTGCTTTAAGTAATTGATATCGTTTATTTGATTAGAAGAGCTCTGAGCTGTTTTCTCGGCATTGGCACTGATAAAATTTATAGTACGGCTGACACTTCCCTTCAGATACCTTACCCTTAAAGTTTCCTGTAGCTTTTCAATTGTCCTGTGAGCCTGCATCAGCTCCAAAACATTTATTATATCCTGACTTGATTTTATATATAGCTTTATTTTGTTGTTCTTTACAAGATAGTTGGCCTTAACTCCCGCAAGAGTTTGGAAAACCTTTATCAGATCGTCCGCATAGTTCTCGCTTATATCTGTAAAAAATTCCATATGGTAGGACGACTTCATAGATATTGATCCTGTTGTAAGAAACATCCCCTTAAGAAAAACTCCAAACTTAACAGGATCATTTTTTATAGCTTCGGGAACGGAATCTTCAAATATAGAAATTCCTTCTCCGGAAAGAACCTTGTCGACATACTCAAGATTGAGGAGTACCTCTCCCATTCTCCCTATGCGCAGCCTTCTTTCCATTTTCACATATGCGGCTATCCATTCACCGAAAAGCTCCCTTGAAAGCTTATAAACTCTTTTCATTGAATTCATGGAGCTTACAGTTATTTTAAGATGCCGGTTTTCTCCTTCAATCACAAAATCGCCTTTACCTTTTATAGCTCCGTAAAGCTCAACAACAGGATAAAGGAACTCTGTATTTACAAGTGACATTTTTAGATCTTCAGAAAATGTTGACATTTTTTACTCCAAAAGGGAGACTATTATTTTCGCAAGTTTATTAGAGTCATGCCTTATTATAGGCTTTTCACGGTTTATTATATAAGCAATATCGCCTGTGATTATTCTATTATCGCTCATATCATGTNNCGGAATTGAATTTTTTTCTTTGTACCTATCAAGCACATCCAAAGGAAATGAAGAATCGTTTACCACTATTTTATCTATTTTACGACCCATATAATATTCTATCTGGCTTACATGCTGACTTAGGGTATAGTTTTCTGTCTCCCCGGGCTGAGTCATTATATTGGATATGTATATAACCTCCGCTCCGGATTTTTTTATCGCGTCTTTTATCTCTTGAACAAGAAAATTTGTTATTATGCTGGTATACAATGAACCCGGACCAAGAACTATACAGTCGGCTTTTTCAAGTGAGGATATGGTTTCTGAAAACGGTTCCGCAACAGTGTCAAGCCAAACTTCCTTGATCTTTCCTCCGTGACGGTTTATGCTGGTTTCACCGAAAACCACATCACCATTCTCAAATGATGCCACTAGTCTGAGCATATCACAAGAACAGGGTAGAACTCTACCCTTAGTATTCAGAAAATCCGATAAACTTTTTACCGCAAGCGGAAAGCTGTTGCCGTTTATCCTTGTAAGGGCTAGGAGAATAATATTCCCAAGATTATGTCCTCCAAGGAAACCCTCTTCAAATCTGTACGAAAGAAGATCTGTTATAAGAGATTCCTTTTCCGCAAGTGCCACTATGTTATTTCTGACATCTCCTGGTGGAGGAATTTCAAAATCCTGCCTTATTATCCCGGAACTTCCGCCATCATCGGTAACAGCCACTATCGAAACTATACTGAGCTCATCATACCATTTGAGCCCCCTAAGAAGCTGGCTTAATCCTGTTCCTCCTCCGATTGCAACAAGGTTGGTCATTCATATCATTCCTTAATCATGTCTCTGTGAAAAATACTTACTTCTCTATTCTGTTCTCTCATGAGTTCATATATTCTTTGGGCTATATAAACAGATCTGTGCTTTCCTCCGGTGCAGCCTATACAGAAATAAGCCTCTATCCTTCCCGACTCTGAGTAATTGTCCTGTACAAAACAGGCAAAGTCATACAACCTGCGGACAGTCTCACCTGTCTGTTCAAAGTTTCCAAGATATTCAGCTATTTGATGATCTAATCCTGTAAGTTTATACATTTCAAAAATATAATACGGATTTGGAAGGTACCTCACATCAAATACATAATCGCTGTTTTCCACATAACCGTACTTGAAGCCAAAGCTAACTATATTCAGTTTAAGAGTTCTTTTGCCTTCATTTATTATCTCAAAAAAACGCTTTCTGAGCTGTGACGGTTCTGTATTTGAAGAATCAAGCACAATATCGCATATTTCCTTTATAGGGTTTAAAAGCTGCATCTCTTTTTCTATGGCATCTTCTGTAGGTACTCCCAATGGATGCCCGCGTCTTGACTGCATGAATCTTTTCATAAGAATCTGTTTATCAGCATATAAAAATACTTTTTTAATGTTCACAGACTGATTGACATAATTCTCTATATTAAGAAAAACATCTGTAAGATCCTTAGTATTTTTCCACCTTATATCACTTACAACAGCGACTTTTGAATATTCGCTGGTACAGATTATGTTTATCATGTCTTTTATGAGATGAGGTGGAACATTGTCAACTGTATAGTAACCCTCATCTTCCATGGCCTTAAGCAAAAAAGTCTTTCCTGCACCGGAAAGCCCTGTTATAAGATATATGATTGGATTTTCCTTCACCAGATCACCCGCTGTTATCTGAAATAATAATACTTTTTGGTCTCTAGATCCATTTTGAAGTAGTAGCCTCTGAAATAAACCGTCCTCAAAAACCTGCCCGAAAGAACCTTGAACTTTTCAACGTCCCCGGTAATATAGAAGTTTATCTTAGGAAGACCGCTGCTGTGTTTCAGATTGTAAGAAGTACCAAGCTCTTTTATGATTCCATCTGCAGGATCTACTATCTCAGCGGTAATATTTTTTATTATATGCTTTTTAAGAATAGGATAGTGTGTACACCCAAGAATAATCTTATCAAATCCGCTGTTGGAATCTTCAAGATAATACCTGACTATCGATTCCGCCATTTGGCCGTACCAGAACCCTTCTTCTATAAGAGGGACAAAAAGAGGACATGATTTTTCGGTAAGCTTACCTATCCCCTTTTCTACCAGACCGTCTCTGTAACTGCCTGATTTTACCGTGTTTTCTGTTGCTAAAAGAAGAACTCTTTCATTGGCCGATATCTGTCTTATACCGTTATCAATGATGCTTATATATCTGAAATTACGGTTTCCAACATTGACTATCCTGTTTTTAACAAGCGAATCGGATGTATTGCAGGCTGAAATAAGAATATCTATGTTCAGATCTTCAAAAAAATCCAAGGTTTTTTCTAAAAGTTCAGCCAGATAGCCTATAGGTTTGGATCCGTAGGGCACCCTAAGGGTATCACCAAAATAAAAATACTGGTGGTTCCCAAAGTTCGCAACCACTTTTTTCAGTACGGTTAATCCTCCAAGCCCCGAGTCAAAAAAACCTACTCTCATTAATTTCACTCCTGTCAAGAAAGGCTACCTTTCTTCAGTATAAGATTGGATGGGGTCTACAATATCTCCTATCTTTCTTACCAAACCGTCAAGCTGGGATTTGGTTTTCATATTTTCCAGCTTCTCATTAAGAAGAAGAAGGACCAGAACCTCATCAAGTTTTGATTTCCCGACTTTATCTATATACTTTTCCACTTCATTTTTTATTTCCAAGAGGACCGGATCAATCATATCAGAAGATTCATCTACTTTATACCGATAAATCTTATCTAATATTTCTATCTGAACATCCCTATAGGATTTACTCAAATCAGCCACCCTTCCGATTATTTTATCTCTCATTTGTTAACATACAGAACATAAAACATTACTAATCACACTATACTGTTATCCTTCAGTCTGCTCAGCATTTATTTTGTCCATAATTGATTTTTTTATCTGCTGGAGCCTGGTTTCGGCTTCTTCGCCCTTTAGTCTCAGCGAGTCTATTACTCTCTGCATATCTTCTTTTTCTTTGCAGACTTTTTCGTACTCTACAAAAAGCTCCCTGTAATCGGCAAGTGCTTTTTCTTTTTCTTCCTTCACCTTATTCTGTTCGGCCTTGAGTGAATTATACTTTCCCGAAAGTGTTTCTATAAGCTGTTCAATTTCTTTTAAAGACTCCATCATCTATATTCCCCCCTATATCAAGATATTTTTAACATTGTTTCAGATCAAATTATACCACAATAATAACAATTAATGTTCATCTTTGAGCAATCCCATCACAATTTCATCAAAATACTCCCCGTTTCTGAATATTTCCTGTCTCAAAACCCCTTCTTTTTTAAATCCGAGCTTTTCATAACTTTTTATAGCACGGTGATTAAAGCTGAAAACATTGAGCTTTATCTTATGTATATTCATTTGAGAAAAAATGAAATCAACGAGCAAACCCATTGCCTGCGTCCCGTATCCCTTTCCGCACTCCTTGGCACAAATGAAAATTCCTACCGTTGCAACAGAATTTTTCCAATCAACATCATTTATACCGCAACCGCCAATATAAAGACCATCCGACACCCTCTCAACTGCAAAATTGTACTTTCCATCCCTGCCCATTCCCAGTGAATCATACCACTTATATTCATCCTCAAGCTTATACGGAAAGGGTATTAAAGGTGAAAGCATCAAAGATACCTCCGGGTCATTTATATACTCGCATGCAAGCGGAACATCCTCTTTCTTATACGCTCTGAGCTTAACCTTATCTCCTGAAAGCAAAACATTCTCCTCCTTATTTTTTCCAGTTTTTGGATATATTGACATCAACCTTGAGAGGAACCTTAAGCTCCACAGCATTTTCCATCGCATTGCAGATAACTGGAACCACCTGCTCTGCCATTTTTTGGGGAACCTCTATAAGTATTTCATCATGAACCTGAAGAATCATCTGTGCATACTGAGGAAGCGTTCTATAAAGCTTTATCATTGCAAGCTTCATTATATCAGCCGCACTCCCCTGAACAGGAGAGTTTATAGCCATACGTTCTATTTCCCCTTTGTTGAATGGCATATTCCTTAAAAATCTCTTTCTTCCGAATATAGTCTGAACGTACCCGTTTATTCTCAAGAAATTCAGAATATTTCTTTGATATAGATCCACACCACGATAGAGATCAAAATACTTGTCTATGAACCTCTGTGCCTGTAGGTTGCTGATACCGGTACGATTAGCAAGCCCAAATGCTGTGACCCCATAAACTATCGAAAAATTGACCGTCTTCCCGACCCTTCGCTCTACAGGTGTAACCTGTTCCAGATCTATTCCGAAGATCTTAGATGCCGTAAGGGCATGTATGTCCTTGTCGTGATGATAAGCATCAATAAGAACTTCATCACCGGACATATGTGCCAAAACTCTAAGCTCTATCTGTGAATAGTCCGCACTGATAATAACAGAATCCTCTTTCTGTGCTTTAACGGCACCTCTTATCTTTTCTCCTTCTTCTTCCCTTATGGGAAGATTCTGCAAGTTAGGCTCTGTACTGCTCAATCTTCCGGTTGCAGCGCCGGTAATATTCAATGATGTATGTACCCTTCCTGTAACCGGATTCACCAATGCCGGTATTGCATTAATATACGTGGAAAGAAGCTTTTGATACTTCCTGTTTCCAAGAATAAGCGGAATAACAGGATGTTGATCGCTTATCTCTTCAAGGGTCTCAGCATCGGTTGAAAAACTTCCGGTCTTAGTCTTTTTGGTTCCTTTAAGACCAAGCTTTCCGAACAAAAGCTCGCCCACCTGCTTGGGAGAATTTGGATTAAACGCTTGATCAGAGTATTTTCGTATCTGAAAGTCTATATCGTTTATTTTGGCTGTAAACTCATTCTCAAGTATTTTAAGATACTGTGTATCAAAGTACACACCTTTTGTTTCCATAAATGCCAGCACATTTGTCACCGGAAAGTCTATGTCGTAAGCCGCACTTTCAAGCTCCTTTTCTTTGATAAGTTTTGAAAGCTCATAAAAAAGAAGAAGGTTATAGAGGCTTTCAGCAAGACATAATTTTTTTAAAGACTCATCCTCCCCAGCCCGTTCCTGACCATCAAAAAGAGTATTGTGAGAAGTTTCCTGCACTTGCGGCATCTTCATGCCCAGATACTTCTGGCATATGCTGTCAAGATCAAATCTTTTTTCATCAGGCATTAACAGGAAAGCTCCCGTCATAGTATCAAAACCAACTCTGAACTCTTTTATCCCGTGTAGGAGAAAAACAGATAGCAAAAATTTCAGATTGTATCCGATGATGATCTTGTCTTCAAAAAGGACAGAAAGCTGTTTTAAAAAGATCTCAACCTCTCCTGCACCAGCGCCACTAAGATCTATATAAGAAGTATATGTATCACCGTTATCTTTCCAGCTTAAGGCTACACCGGTCAGCACACCTTTAAACGGATCCTTAGGCCAGGCACATACACTTACCGAAAGTTCTCGGGCAATGCCGGCCCGGGCAAAAAACTCCTGTGATCTCCCAAGACTATACTCTTCACATATACCTTTGCATTCATGTGTGCTGGATTTTCTGCCTGCATCTCCAACTTCTCTTATCATACTTTTAAATCCAAGTTCCTGGAGAAAATCCATAAGTTTTTCATCAAAATGACTGTATAAAAGCTCCCCATCCTTATAGAAAAGCGGGACATCCTTGGAAAGCTGAACAAGCTTACGGCTTAAAAAAGCCATATCCCTGTCTGATAAAAGTTTTTCTTTTGTACTTGCAGAAAGCTCGTCAATTCTTTGATAAAGATCATCAAGATCCTTATAGCTCTGAAGAAGCTTCTGAGCAGTTTTTTCACCTATTCCCCTTACTCCGGGCACATTGTCTGAGGCATCTCCCATAAGTGCCAGCAGTTCGATTATCTTTGAGGGGGGAACGCCCATCTTCTGGACTATCTTTTCTTCATCAAATTTTACAACCTCACCTATACCTTTTTCAGGCCTGAGAATGAAAATATTATCTTTTACCAGCTGCATCATGTCTTTATCAGATGTGATAATGTATACATTTTCAACCTGATCTTTATATCTCTGGGCAACTGTCGCAATAACGTCGTCGGCTTCATAGTTGTCTACACATGCAACATTTATTCCCAAAAGCTCAACCAAACGCACGATATACCCAAGCTGCTCGACAAATTCCGCAGGAGCTTTGGGCCTTTGCGCCTTATAGCTTTCAAGAAGCTCATGCCGGTATGTTTTGGTTTTCTTATCAAAAACAAAAAGAACACCATCTTCATCCTTTTTTATATAGTCCTTGATTATCTTGAGCATCATTCTGCATACACCGAAGATAGCGTTGGTGTGAAGACCAGAGGGAGCAGTCAGGTTCTGGTCAACTGCAAAAAATGCCCTGTATGCTATGCCGGAACCGTCTATGAGATAAAGATCCTTCATTTTTCATCCTCTTTCCATTCGTTTTCTGTACTGCCTTTCAGTACAGGAAAACTCTTATTCTTCATATCAGTTATGAGTTTTTTCATTTTTTCCATGGCTGCATCGTCCAAAACACCTTTTAATGTCTCGTTATCGTCAAAAAAAGCAGGTACATCATAAGTAAGGGCTTTCCTAAGCTCCACAAGCTGTGAGGGAGTAAGTTCCTTTATCTGCTCGCCTAAAACTTCTTCCAATGATGAAAGAGCATCGCCCGCAAGCTCTTTATGTGAAAGTTCACTTCCTCTGAAAAAAGGCAGTTTGCGTGCAAGCTTATCTTTAAGTTCTATCAGTTTGTGCTTGTAAGCCAGCATATCAAAACCGTTTTCTATGTATCTTTCCTCATTTATGGAAAATAGAACTATTGCCATCACTACGTCATAAACTGTTATATACACATCAAAGTTCTTAAAAAGAGCCTTGAGCGCAGCAAACTTTTCTTCAAACCAGCTTGTGGAATCATCAAGAATCTTCTGAAGGTCTTCAATGCTGTCAAATTCTAACGCATTGAGAACCTCAAGCAGCAGAGTTTTGCTCGCACTCCTGATTTTTTCTTTTTCTGCAGGGCTTAGTTCAGTGCTTTTTTCATAGTTCACAAAACCAGCTTTTTCAATTATCTCCATAAAATTATACTTTTTTTCCGTAAGATCAAGGAAAACTTCAAGAGATGTGAGGTTTATATCCACATTTTTGAGGTTGTTAGCCTTTATCATCATGGAGTAATATCCTTCCATCTCCGTTGTAAGTGTCTTGATAAACGAAAACTCATCATCCGCAAGCTCAAGCAGTCCCGCAAGAAGAAAAAGCTTTCTTTCAAGCTTTTTAGGAACCTTATTTGAAGGCTTATACCTTATCTTATGATCTATCGCTGCCCATGCATGCTGAAGAATTGTTCTTACCTGTATTTCACATTTTAGACCTTCAAACGGCCGCCATTCGGTAAGTTTAAGCCTGTCCTTTGCTACGCTTACTATATAGTGGGTTGAAAGATACCCTATCTTATCTGAATCTATCAGTTTTGATTTATCAACAGAGTTATCCCAGTCCACATCAAACTCCCTTTTTATTATTTCCCCAAGCTTGTCGATATCCTCCTTATAATAAAGAATGATACGTACTCCACTAAGGTCTGTCATTTCTCTGAAAGGATCTTTATAATTTTTCCGTTGCAGCTTGCCTTCAAAGCTTTCTAAAGTCTTTACACGCGAGGATATGTTTTCAATTTCAATTTCAGTCTGTTTTAAAAGCTCATAGATAAGATCCTGTACCTTTTTAGTAAATTTTTCATACAACCCCAAACGCCTACCGTACTCCTGAATATAGTAGCCGTCATCAGAGCCGTAAAAAAGATCGTTCACTTTATCCATTTAATTTACCTCCATATCTTAACACTACTCCTATTATATATCATAACAACTTAAAATTTCACAATAAAATAACTTTTTCCATTTAATAATATTACGTAAATTATGTTATAATTATATTAAGTCATAGTAGCTCAAAAATCCGGAGGCAAAAATGGATAACCATACATTCTATAAACAGGATAAGATTCTTCACAGAATACTCTATACAGCCAATATGTCCAAAAAAAATTCTACACCTGTTGATATTTCCTCAGAACTTTTAAAAATACTATTTGAGGAGATGAAGGCCACCAGGGTCATCTTCTATCAGATACTCCAAAAAAAACAGAGTATAAAAAAGCTTGTTTCCTTTGAAACAGATAAATCACCCTATGCGGAACAGAGTCCATCGGTCTGGATTAAAAAAACTCTCAAAGATGAACCATATAAAGTAATTGATGACTTCTCCGAAGAAATAAGGATAACAATGAATGAATCAGGTATAAAATCGGTTCTTATTGTTCCCGTATACAGGTCAAATAGCATATGGGGAATCCTGGAACTACAGGATTGCAAAGAAAACAGACTCTGGACGGAACAGGAAAAAGGGATGGTTATCATAACAGCTTCGGTCATAGGCAATATTCTTAACCTGACTTCAATGGAGAAAAAGGTTAAGGAAAGCGAAAGAAAGTATCAGAAACTTTTCTCAAACATGACTCAGGGAGTAATAATTTTTAAGCTTATACATGATTCTGCAAAAAATCTAAAAGACTGTACTATAGAAGATATAAATTCCGTAGCTAAAAAAACTTTTAAAAATGATACTCTGCCCAGGAATAAAGAATGTAATTTTTTTACGCCTGAGGAGAAAAATCTTTTTATGGAAATACTGAAAAAGGCTCAAAAATCTAAAAGAACATTTAAAACAGAGATTACTCTTCAGTCCCAAAGAGTTATTGATCTTATAGCGTATAAGATCTCAAAAAATCAGATTGCTTTTGTTACACAGGATATAACAGCCAAAAAAAAGCTTGAAGAAGAGTTGAAGATGTATGCCAGCATTGATGAGCTAACAGGCATTTTTAACAGAAGAGTTGGTATATCGCTTCTTGAAAAAGAGATCATGCAATCACAAAGACGCAACTCTCCTCTTTCGATAATATACATAGACATAAACGGTCTCAAAAATACTAACGATAGATTTGGCCATTCCAAAGGAGATGAGCTTATTATAAATACTACGAAAATAATAAAAAAATGCGCCCGTAAGTCCGATATAATATTCAGAATGGGTGGAGATGAATTTCTTATAATACTACCGGACTGTAAAGCTGAAAAAGCAGAGATTGTCTGGAAGCGTATAAGAAATGAATGCGAACAGTTCAACAAAAATTCTGATATACCTTATAAGATAAGTATGAGTCACGGAACTGCCACTTACAGCGGCGAACAAACCATAGATGAGTTTGTTAACCAAGCTGATTCTCAGATGTACAAAGAAAAGCTATTATACAAGGAGGAAATAGAAAAAAGCAGCGTTTAAACGCTGCTTTTTATTTTATTATCTTATTACTTGTGTGCCATATACTTAAGAAGATCTACAACTCTGTTGGAGTATCCCCATTCATTATCGTACCAAGAAACCACTTTAAAGAATCTTTTTTCACCCTTGAGATTATTCTGCAAAGTAGCAAGGGAGTCGTATATGGATGATCTGTTGTCATGAATGAAGTCGGTTGATACCACTTCTTCGTCGGCAACTCCAAGATAATTTTCAAGATAAGTCTTAGACGCTTTTTTCAGTAAACTGTCTATCTCTTCTATTGAACTGTCTCGTGCTGCTCTGAATGTAAGATCAACAACCGAAACGTCTGGCGTCGGAACTCTGAAGGACATGCCGGTAAGTTTTCCTTTGACTGCCGGGATAACCTCTCCTACAGCCTTGGCAGCACCTGTTGTTGAAGGAATTATATTTATAGCTGCCGCTCTTCCGCCTCTCCAGTCTTTTTTGGAAGGTCCGTCCACTGTTTTCTGAGTAGCTGTATATGAATGAATCGTAGTCATAAGACCTGTTTCTATACCTATTCCCTCTTTCATGATAACATGAACCAAAGGAGCCAGACAGTTGGTAGTACATGATGCATTGGAAACTATATGATGCAGAGAAGGATCATACTCATTTTCGTTTACTCCCATCACAATGGTTTTTACATCGCCTTTACCGGGAGCTGTTATTATAACTTTTTTGGCACCAGCAGCAAGATGAGCCTTTGCCTTTTCAGACTCGGTAAAAAGTCCGGTAGACTCTATGACATACTCCACGCCCATTTCTGCCCAAGGAAGCTTCGCGGGGCCTTCTTTAGGTGCAGCCAGACACTTTATCTTATTGCCATCTACAACAAGTATATCATCTGCTTCAAGTGAAGAATCGCTTTTTTGTGTTGAAAGCGAACCCTTGAATTTTCCATGAATGGAGTCATATTTAAGCTGATAAGCAAAATAAGATGCATCCGTGCTTACATCAACCACAGCAACCACATCAAATTTTGAACCGAGAAGCCCCTGGTCGTATAAAGCGTTGAAAACCAGTCTTCCAATCCTTCCAAATCCGTTTATAGCAACTTTTACCGCCATGCTAATCACCTCTTCACGCTTAATTGGTAAATTTAACCATCCTCAAGTATAATATACATCAAACAGGTGTACTTTGTCAATTTTCTCAAAATTCCTGTGTTTAGTTTCTTTAAATCACGTATAACGGGAATATATGGCGGAATTTCGGAAAATGCTATTAGTATGATAAAATTTATTTGGAAATAAACTTTATAAGGAGGGAAAAAATGTCTCAGATTTTTGGAGAAAATACTGGAAAAGGTTTTATAAAAGAGGAACCTAACGATATTTTTGTTAAAGCTCTTGAAAGTGCCATATTTAAAGCCCCGGTCAGAATGGAGGAAAAAATTTTTCTTTCCGACCTGTGGATAATTACTTCACTTCCTGAAGATCTTATGGTAAGTATAATAGAAAACCATGCCGAAAAATTAAATATACCACAGGACATCAACTTTATACTGGACGACAAGAAAAACAAAAAAATATGGGAAAGACCTGTTTCGGAAAGGGTTGATAAACATCAGTCCAAGCCTGCTTCAGACGAAGAACCAAAGAAATAAAGAGATTTTCGACTCTAATCATTGCTATTTGTTCATATATTCCATTATTTAGTTAAAAATGACTTTTTTCGCTCTTGCATCTGTCAAGGGTTAATGTTATGATATTCAATGTACTTAGCACTCTTTAAATCAAAGTGCTAACAAAACAAAAAAAATGTACGTATGTAATCAAATATATAAGGAGGGATTCATGATGCAAGTGAAACCATTAGGAAAGAGAGTTCTTATAAAGCCTATAACCGAAGAAAAAAGAACCGAGGGCGGCATAGTTCTTCCAGATTCGGCAAAGGAAAAGCCTCAGAAAGCTTTAGTTATTGCCGTAGGCAACCTTGACGCAGAATATGATCTTAAAGCCGGAGACAAGGTTATTTTTTCAAAATTCGCCGGAAATGAAATAAAGATTGATGATGTAGATCATATCCTGATTGACATTGATGATATTTTAGGCAAAGTAGTTGACTAAATAAATTTACGGAGGTGCTTTACATATGGCAAAGATGTTGAAGTTTGATGAGGAAGCTAGAAGATCACTGGAAACCGGAGTGGATGCTGTTGCTAATGCAGTTAAAATAACTCTTGGTCCGAAAGGAAGAAATGTAGTTCTTGAAAAAAGCTGGGGTTCACCAACTATTACAAACGATGGAGTTTCCATAGCAAAAGAAATTGAACTGAAAGATAAATTTGAAAATCTCGGAGCACAGCTTGTAAAAGAAGTAGCCTCCAAGACTAACGATGTAGCCGGAGACGGAACAACTACAGCTACAGTTCTTGCACAGGGAATGATAAAGGAAGGTCTTAAGAACGTTGCTGCAGGTGCAAATCCGATGCTCATGAAGATTGGAATACAGAAAGCCGCAGACAGAGTTGTAGAAGAGATAAAAAAGATGAGCAGAAAACTTACAGGTTCCGAAGACATAGCAAACGTTGCAGCCATCTCCGCAAACAACGAAGAAATCGGAAACCTTATAGCAGAAGCCATGGATAAAGTCGGACAGGACGGAGTTATCACCGTCGAAGATTCAAAAACCATGGAAACCTACGTTGAATTTACCGAAGGAATGCAGTTTGACAGAGGATACATATCACCTTACTTTGTAACCAATGCAGACAAAATGGAATGTGAAGTAAAAGAACCGTTCATACTTATTACTGATAAGAAAATTTCAAGTGTAAAGCCTATAATCCCGATACTTGAAAAAGTTGCACAGGCAGGAAAACCTCTTGTTATAATAGCTGAAGATATTGAAGGCGAAGCATTGTCAACCTTGGTTCTCAACAAGCTCAGAGGGACTTTGGACTCAGTAGGAATAAAAGCTCCAGGCTTTGGTGACAGAAGGAAAGCTATGCTTGAGGATATTGCAATACTTACCGGAGGAACCGTAATAACCGAAGATCTCGGTCTTACTCTTGAAAACGCTATTATTGACGATCTCGGAAGAGCAGACGTTATAAGAATAAAGAAAGACGATACAATAATTGTAACAGGCAAAGGCGATCCGAAGAAGATTCAGGAAAGAGTAAAACAGATAAAGGCACAGATTGATGTAACCACATCAGAATACGAAAAGGAAACACTCCAGGAAAGACTTGCAAAACTTGCAGGAGGCGTTGCAGTAATAAAAGTTGGTGCAGCTACCGAAACAGAACTCAAAGAAAAGAAACACAGAATAGAAGATGCACTTTCAGCAACAAGAGCAGCAGTAGAGGAAGGAATGGTTGCCGGAGGCGGAGTAACACTTCTCAGAGCTGCCAAGGGTGTAGAATCCTTGATAGCACAGCTTGAAGGAGATATAAAAGTCGGAGCAAGAGTTGTTCTTAAGTCGCTTGATGCACCTGTAAGACAGATAGCTATAAATGCAGGAGTCGAAGGCGCAATCATAATTGACAGAGTACTTGCCAAAGACGATCCTTCATACGGGTACGATGCTCTGAAGGATAAGTATGTAAATATGTTCGATGCAGGAATAATTGATCCTACCAAAGTAACAAGAAGTGCTGTCCAGAATGCGGCTTCAATTGCAGCTATGCTTCTTACAACAGAAGTTCTTGTAGTTGAGGAACCCAAGCCGGATGCACCAGCACCAGCTCCACAGATGCCTGAATATTGATGAAATAAGTAAAGCGTGCCTTTTAAAGGCACGCTTTTTTATGATATAATTGGCATATCGGCTCAGAAGGAGGGATATTTATTAAAAAAATTATTATTCTCATATTTATCATTATTTTTTGTCTTAATGCAGGCTTTGCATCAGATATAAGAAAGAAAATTCTCTTTTGTCCTGATTTCAGCAGTATTTCCTCAGATGAACAGGAAATTCTTAAACTTATCGAAGCTCAGGTGACAGATTATATTTACAAACTCAGAAAGTATAGGATAGTTATAAGAGATCAGACCATATATGATGAAGTAAAACTTATGCTTTCAGGCATTGCCCAGGGAGGATCGGAGTATCAGGCTCAGCTTGATACAGACGGCATAATATATGTCCAGATCCTTGATACTTTTTCAGAACGTGGAAAAAACGATACCAAAGAGTGGATAGACTTCCATGCAATAGTAAATTACAAATTTGTGTATGTCAAAACAGGTGAAGTCCTAAACAGCAGAAAAATAGATGCATATTCAAGAGCTTTCATAGAAAAGGAGGTTTCCGTTCAGCAGGCCTTCCGCACATCCAAATTATCTGCAGTTGACTTTATATCCCAAGAGATATCAAAGGATATGAGTCATGCTTTTATTCTTTCAGCGAAGGTTTCCGGTGAGAAGTGGCTGGATCTATTCTATATAGATGGTGGAACCAACTGCGGAATAAGTGAAAACATGACTTTTAACTTTGTTGAAAATCTCAACAATTCAGCGGGCACCTATGAAGTCATTGAGGGCAAAGCTGTAGTGGTAGAAGCTTTTCCTGATTCAAGCATCATAAAAGTCCTTGAAAAACCTTTGCGCTTCCCAGTTTCGGTATCAACAACCCATTTAATGGAAAATCCTTATATAAAACTTCACAGAAAAAGCTTTAGGATATCGGCCTCATTTGATGGTCTGAATACTCCGGGTTTTTTTATAAAAAGCGGATATGACGACTATACAGGAGTATTTTGTGCAAGCTTTATGCAGGCAGGTCTCAAGGATTACTCAGTATCTATTAATCTTGGAGTGGATGGCGGATATCTCCTTGACATAAATGGCCTTCTGAAAAGCGGAATCTCTCTGGGGGCGGCCTGTGGATATGATTTTCAAAACAACTCCGGAAAAAATTTCAATCCTTTTACTCCGGAAAGCTGTGATTTCTATCTTTTCATTCCTTTTTGTGCATCATTATACCTTAAAATAAACGACAGCCTGTCCTTTGTATCCGATGTAACGTATCGTTTCAATATATACGGCGATAAAAAAATTTTTAATCATGAACCATATGTTATAAGAGCAGGTTTGGAGCTATTTTACTAATTTTTAGGAAATACAATGAACCCGGCTTTATACTCTTTGGTACTTTCACCTTCGGCAAACTTTGAATATTCATGGAAAAGCTCTGTAAGTTTGAACGTAAATTCTTTAAATCTGGCTTCATCCAGATGCATGGTTATATAGGAAATACCAGAATCCTTTGGAAATTTTTCATGTGTTTCTTTTATTTTGGATAAGTATGAGTAGTAATCCCTGTCCATATTCTTGAATAAGTTATCAAAAATCTTAAGGGTTTCGGATTTAAACTCTTTATCGTTAGATAATAGCTCCTTAGAAATCTTAAAATATCTGGCAACAGGCTCATAATACTTTTCAAGTATCCCTGAGTTTTCAACCGTCCTGACAAGTTTGAGTATTCCGACAGCCTCCATCTCAATTATATGATAGTATATCTTTGCTGGAGATTCCTTCATTTTATCCGCTATCTGCTTGGCTGTGTACGCCTTGCCGCCAAATTCCTCTATTATCCTTATTCTTAAAGGATGGGCTATAGCCTTTATAGTGGTTATTTCATCCAAAATTTTTACATCTTCCATTTTATTCCTCCCAATATAAAATGCCGGGCTTGCCCAGCATTTATATTATTTGATATACTTTCCGACAGTTGCCTTTTTTCAAAATCCCATGAAAAGCCTTATACTCTGAGGATCGTTTAAAATAAATTCAAATGATGATTTTATTTCTTTTCTCAGAACCTCATAATTTTCATCTTTTTTTCCTATCAGTTCTCTTTTCATACTTCTTCTCCTTTATACTCCCAAAAAAATCTTCATAAGGCTGCTGGACATGCTCATAAGACTGTATTGATCATTATGAAAGGCTTTTAGATCTCCTATATCATCATTTCTGAAACAGAAATCTTCTTTTTTCATAAGCCACCTCCGTAATGCCAGATAATAACGTATGGATGCTTTAAAAGACATTAAAACTGGATTTTTTGATCGTTTTTTATCNNTTTTATCGATTAAAAAAAATTAATCATCAAATTCATTTTTATTATACAACTTTCTTTTCTCAAGAGTCAATTAATTTTTTGTATCATGCTTTAACTTATGATGTTTTATGTTAATTTTTTAAAACTTACTGCTTTTTACAAAGAAGACTCTTTTTACTCCGGAAAGTTTATGGATCTCCTTCCATGTTTTTACTCAAAGAATACTCCATACTTTCTCATTGCCTATTTTGGCTGTCTGATGAATAATTCCGCACGCATTAAGCGAGTACGTCATCTTTCTTGCAGTATTTATTTTTATACCCAGAGCTTGCTTAAGCTCTTTATTAGTAAATTTTCCTGTTCCTTCAGGCAAAAAATGCAAAAAATCTTCCTTCTTTTCTATTTTTTC
>DJGH01000036.1:43096-43481 GCA_002431635.1 Petrotoga sp. UBA5851 | reverse complement strand
AAACTAACCGGAAGAACCTTAAGAGACTAGGGGGATATATGAAGATAAAGTCTATGCTTTCAATGTTTTTAAAAGAGGATTTCAGAAACTTTATAGTGATTTTTTGGACTTTTGTTTTTCCTTTGGTTTTTTTTCTTTTCTTTACTTCGCTCTTCGGTAATATAAGTAACAGCTCAGAAAACTCATCCGATATGGAGTTCAGAGCAGGTATTTACTTTGAAAAACCACCTACTGGTCTTGCAAAGGAAATTTCTCATGGTTTAGTAACAGGTCTGGGAGATAAGAATTCCGGCGGACCTTTTGAAAACATTTATGTAAGCTCCTTTGACGAAGGAATACAGCTTCTTAAAGATAAAAAACTTGAAATTTTTATAGTTTTTCCAGA
>DJGH01000036.1:39802-43085 GCA_002431635.1 Petrotoga sp. UBA5851 | reverse complement strand
AGAAAATCTTGATATGCTTAATCTCAAAGTGATACTTTCTTCGGTTCCGGCTCCGGTCGTAAAAAGTTACTACAGATCCGATTCCGGCTCTGATTTTGCTAGAAAGATTTTTAAGAGTGTTTTGGACTCAGTTAATGTTGAATTTTATAAACGAATCTCTTCAGCAGAGTATACACTGCAGGTTCAGGAACTGAATAAAAAAGCCTCGGAAAATTTTTCCTACAAGGATTACCTTTTCCCAAGCGTCCTTTTAATGTCAATTCTTACAGTATCCATATTCAATACACCACTTTCACTTGCCTATTCGATAGAAAAGGGAATTACTAAAAAAATTTTTACAACCCCTATACGTAGTGGCCATTTTTTTACAGTTGTTCTTTTGGAAAATCTTATTCTTTTGGGTATCTCTATATTACTCATATATATTGAAGGCAAAATAATGGGAGTTAGTCCAAAAGCCTTCAGTGCTAAGTATATTGCTTATCTCTTCATGAATGTGGTTACTCTAATTTCTGTTGGATTGCTTATGCTCTCTGTTTTTAGAAAGCTTTCGGCCGTCAATGTAGCTGCAAATATTCTTTATCAGTTGATGATGTTCCTTGGAGGCCTTTTTTTTGATGTCAGTCATACTCCAATGATTATACGATGGTTCGTTTATATTAATCCAGTATCGTATATGGCTCAAGGATTAAGAAATATAATAAACGGTGCCCCGCTGGGATTTTTAAATTATTTTGTTCCTATAGTTTGGATAGGCATCTGTGTAATTATTTTTTCTTTAAACTTCAAGAAGGTGATGAACTATGAATAATAGATTTTCCAATCTTGTGAAATTCTTTTTTCTTGAAACTTTTAAAAATAAATCAGAAGTCTTTTACACTATGTTTTTCCCAGTTATCTTTCTTCTTTTATTTGGTTTTATTTTTGGTCTTGGAGATACACAGCATCAAGAAGAAAATTTTTCGTATGGACTTGTTTTTTCTTCCGGTTACTTGTCTTATACAGAACAGAGTTCTCAGACTGCATCTGAGAAGGTAAAGAAATTTTTTGAGCCTAATAAGCTGAACATATATGAAGACAGTGAAAGCTTAAAAAATGCCGTGCTGTCTTCAAAAGTTGATGCCGGAATTATAGTTGACGAAACCTCCGAAGTAAAAGTCTTTTACAACTCAGATCCTGCGAACATACAAAAGATAACATGGATAAAATTTGCAGGTGAAAATGCCATAAAAAAATTTTTATATGGAGCAGAAAAAGATTTTCTTTCTATTTCTGCTGAAAATATAGGTACAGGAAGAGTTGAAAGCACCCAAATGGACTTTCTTCTCACAGGTATAATTGCCATATCCATACTGTCTGGTGGAATGTTCAGCGTGATCAATACCTTCGGGAGATATAAAAAACTAGGTGTCATTAAAAAATTCATGGTAACTCCTATAAAATCAAACGAATTTGTAATTGCGTCATCATTTAACAAGATACTCCTGAACTTTTTTTCTATAGTCATTATAATAATACTGGGCAAGATAATATATAACATGAACTATTCCTTTGACTGGTTAATGCTTATAATTGTATGTTTAAGTTCCACACTCGGAATGATGGCTTTTGGAATACTTTTAATGGTAATATTTAAAGAATTGGAAGTAGCCCAGTCTGCTGCTTCTATTCTAATGACTGTAATGATGTTTTTTGCAGGAATATACTTTCCTATTAATATTATCCCAGGATATATACGATGGGTTAGTTATATATTGCCTATTAAGTATGTGGCCGATCTTTTAAGGCATGTTGCCGGAGTTGAGAGTATGAATATTACTGTCTTTTGGCTGATAAATGTTTTGATGGCAACATCAGGTATAATTCTCCTCGCGCTTACCTCCAGACAACTGATGAAAGATCAGGCAAGAAATTAAAAAATAAAACCCGCTTAAAAGCGGGTTTTATTTTGTCCATCGTACACTCACTGTAAGATTCTCTCTGTCTATTTCAACTATTAGGTACTCAGATGACGAGTAAAGATAATCAAATACTTCATAATCATTTATATATCCTGCTGTATTGCCTTTATAAAAGATTTCGAATGTTTCCTGACCATCATAATCCATAAATTTCCGCACTGAAAAATCATTCAATTCGTAAAGCTCATAATTCAAAAGATCTTTATTATAAAGACTTTCCTTATCCAAAACTGCGGTTTCGTCAGAATTTTTTAAAACATTAACCGCAGAAAAGAGATCGAAAAGCTTCCATCCAAAATCATTTTTTTCATCCTCACTATATCTGTTCCAATCAATTTCAGGAATTTCATCATCTATGTCTTTGTTTATAAAAGTACTTACGATGATATCTGTGAGAAAGTTTATAATATGGTTATATGAAACTGACAGGCTGATTTTCTTGGAAGAAGACTCCTCAGTAAAAACTTTTAAAAAGGATATTCCACCGGTTTCATCCTCATAGTACAGTAGATCCTCTAGCTTTAAGGAACCGGCTTGTTCAAGGATGCTTTCGGTCTCAAAAAAATCAGAAGCATCTTTACAGTACTTAAGTTGACCGATACCTCCTTCAATCTTTAGGGACAGAAAAATATTCCTATCCTGGTCAAAAATAATATAATTTTCACCATCGTTCATAAAACTCATGCTGAGGGCTTCTTCGAATTCATTCTTTACTATGTCTGCATTCTCCTTTGATAGATAAAAGGAAAGATAAAGCTTTTCTATACTCGAAATATCTTCAATTCCACTAATGGTGCCTTTTACTGAAAGAATGGCTCTTTGCTGTACCAGAAGCTTAAGATACTCCATAACTGGCTCATTCTCATTTGCAATACTTCTTATAATGTCAAAATACTCTTTTTTCACAGAAACCACAATGTCAGCATCTTTTAAAACTGACAAACCTTCCAAGAAGTCTGCTTTTACGAAAAGTTTTTCATATTCCTCAATTTCCTTATTAATTAAAACTTCCGCATATAATCCTTCCTGAGTAAGTTTCAAATGATACTCTTCACACAGCTCCTTGCCGAAGATATCTCCAAGATAATGAAAAACAGAAGATAATGGTTTAAAATAACTCGTATGGTAACTTACGGCATACTCTGAATACTTATCAGAAAAATTGTAAGCTTTTATAACTCCTCTGCGACAGAGATCCACAAAATCAAGAAGATACCTGTAGGTTGTTATATATACATAACCGTTGAAGTTAACATAATAGAAATTGAGACTCCGTGGATTTCCTGCCATGATAAACTCACCATAAAAATTATCTTCTGATT
>DJGH01000036.1:35551-39786 GCA_002431635.1 Petrotoga sp. UBA5851 | reverse complement strand
ATATCCAGAATATCTTTATAAAAAACATTTTCACCTATACCTGTTTTTCCAAAAAGATATATATCAGTATCTGTAAGTGAAATCGAAAGCTCTTTAAAAGCTTCAATTTCTGAAAAACCGACTGGGTTAATTCTAAGGATATAGTCCATACTCTGAGGAAGAATAGGGCTTCCTAATACAATAAAAAAAGAACATATAAGCACAGAAAAACACAGCACAAGCCTTTTCATAACACGCCTCCTTTATATTTCTGGAATATATCTGCAGGAAATTACATAAGAAGACTTCTGAAGTTCTTGAACAAGCATATATGATGGAGCCTCATCCAGTTCAATTATACAGCTGGCTTCCTCGAATATTTTACTTACTCTGTTCAAAGTAACGTTTGCAACATTTATTCCATGAGCAGATATTATTTTGAGAATTTCTGAAAGTGCACCTGTTATATCTTTGTTTAGTATTGACAAGGCGGGAGTATGTCCGTTTAGTTTTACGCTGTTTCCATCAATCTCATTGACAAGGATCTCCCCCGCTCCTACTGAGCATGCCTGTATTTTATACTCGACAGAGTCCTTTTCTGCTATAATTCTTACTGTATTAGGGTGAACATCTCCCAGATCCTCAAAAAGAAACTCATATCTTAAATCATATTTTTTAATTATTTCAAATATATCTTTTATTCTTATATCATCAACATTAAATCCTATTATGCCGCTAAGAAGAGCCTTATCTGTTCCGTGTCCCATGTATGTGGTTGCAAAAGAACCGTGAAGTATAAACCTTACTGTCTGTGGAATACCTCCGATATAGTTATATGCAAACTTACCTATCTTTACTGCTCCAGCCGTATGCGAGCTGGAGGGACCAACCATGACCGGACCGATTACATTTATTATGGACATTTTTCTCCTCCAAAAACGAATTTTTTAAAATGTTTTAGTAACATAATTCAATTATAGCTTATTTTGTTGTATAATAAAATATGATAACATAAAATATCGGGAGGATACGGTTAATGGCTTATATAAAAAAATACCTCTTCATCTTGGTTTTTCTTTGCTTCTCGTCATTAATTTTTTCATTTAATTTTCTTTCCTTAAAATGGTCCTTCATAGATACACAAAATGAAAATATAATCGTCAAGGGAACAGAAAAAGACGGCAACTATATTGCATTTCAAAGCATAAGTAAGGAACAGTATACTAATATACTCTCATTCACCAAAGAAGGCACTGTGACTTCCAAAGTTAAAATCTCCAATTTTAATTTTATAGATTATCAGATACTTGAAGAAAATCTCTACATGCTGGGTACATATAATTCTGCCGGTACCAACTTCCTTTCCCTGATATGCATGGATAAAGATTATAACGTTCTTTTCCGAAAATACTACAGCAAAGGAAATATTTCACCCATTAATATTCGGACTTACGGCAATGAGCTTATAATAACAGCTAACTCTGTTTCAAGTGAAAAAAGTACATTATATCTTTTCACAGTTGATAAGTACACAAATATAATTCAGGAGAACAGCTATGAATTCTCAATGACTCTTGAAATAAAAGATTCTGTAATAACAAATGACATGTTGNNTAACAAAGAATCTAAGCTGGATCTTTTTGTAAAAAGCATAAACCTGAAAACCAAAAAATTTGTTCTTGAAAAGGTTTGGGGGGCTAAATACAATGAAGTCGGAACAAAAATAATACCTTCAGAAGGATATCTTATTATAGTTGGAACGAACGAATCTTTCAACGAAATAAAAACCAGAGATGTTTGGGTAATGAAAATTTCCGCAACCGGAGATACCGTATGGTCGAGAATATATGACAGTTCATTTATTGACGAAGTAAATGACGCATGTGTTGATGAAATGGAAAATATTTATATAACCGGAACATCTATAACCCAGGAAAGTCAGGATCTTTTCGTCTTAAAACTTAATAAATTCGGCGAAAAACTTTATTTTGACATCGATAAGGATAAAGAAACCAATCTTTCCAGTTTTATATTTGAAGATTCTTCAAATATAATCTTGGGAGGGTATTTCATAAACACCGATACCGGCAGCGATACTTCTGTTTCAACCGGAATTATTATGGTACTAAATTAATAAAGAGAAAGGACAAAATAATTATGAAAAAGAATATTTTTTTAGTGATTTTCTTAGCAGTTTCTGTATTAATTTTTTCTTCTGTACTTACTCCTATAAGCCAGCTTAAAGATATGAGAGATCTAACAACAGTTACAATAGAAGGTATAGTCACTGTCGAGCCAGGACCTTTTGAAAACAATATTTTCTTTTTGCAGGATAACACCGGTGGTGTAAATATTTACTCCGAAGGCATTGACATAAGCAGCTATGGAATAAAACGCGGTCAGAGCGTACGAGTCAACGGATATGTTTGGACCCACAAGATGAATACCGAAGTTGTTGTAAATACTTCAAATTCAAACTTTTATATTGAAATACTTTCTCATAATCAAACAGAACTTCTTCCTAGACTTATCTCAACAAACGAAGTAAATGATAACAAAAATGAGGGTGATTTGATAAAGATAAAAGGAAAGATCACCAGGATAGTTCCTCCAGAAGTTTATGTTAATGACGGTTCCGGTGAAGCTTTAGTCTACATCCGCGAAAACACAGGGATTGATGTTTCTTTTTTCAAAGAGAATATTGATTTTGAGTGTATCGGAGTTTTAGGTCAGTATCTTACCAAACACGAGCTTTGGCCAAGGAGTATTGATGATATCACCACCAGTGATATTGTTCCTCCGGTTCATCTGCTTTCTTCCCTCAAAGATGAGTACACAGTAAGCATTCTTTTTTCTGAACCACTAAAACAAATTCCTGCCGAATCTTTCAGAGTACAGTCCAATCAAATTGTATCAATTTCATACTCTTTCTTCGATAGGATTGTTACAATAAAAACTCAAAATCCAATCCTTAATCAGAAAATATTCATACGTGGACTTGAAGATATGAATAATAATCTTGTCAACCTTTACACAGTATATATTGATTCAAAAAAAGATTCTAAAGAAAAAAAAGTTCTTTTCGATGAATCTCACGGACAGAAATCAGGCAATGCCGATTGGATAGCCGAAGGAGGATACTCCGATTTTGCCGATGCCCTCAAAGCTGAAGGGTTTACTATATTTTCTCTAAAAGAGGATTTTTCATCAGACATACTTAATATGATAGGAGTTGTTGTAATACCGGAACCTAATAAACCCTATAAATCCCATGAGTTACAATCAATTACAGATTATGTTTTCAATGGAGGTAACATCTTTCTTATAGCAGATCACGGCGGCGCTGACAGAAATGGTGACGGATGGGATGCTGTAAGGATTCTCAATGAATTGACACTCAAAATGGGATTTTACTTTAACGGCGATGATCTTTATGAAGCTCCATTAGCAAAAGTTATCCAAGGACATCCGGTTACTTCTAATGTACAAAAAATTGGAGTATGGAACGGAAGCTCTATAACTATTAAAGATACCAGTTCGATACTTCCTCTTGTATTTGATTTACAATCAAAGATTTTTGTTGTGGTCGGAAGTTTCGGAAACGGAAGGTTTGTTGCTATAGGTGATTCTTCACCTTTTGATGATGGTTCCGGTACATCAGGCAAGATACTTCATGACGGATGGCACTGGGGTGATGATGCTGTATTTGCTGTTAATACTGTAAAATATCTTTCTGATTTAAGCATTTCAGTTAAATAATAAAAAATCCTTTTTCTTACTTTATAGAATTAAGGATTACACGGGTTATTGACAAATAATTACTTTTATAGTATAATTTTTTTCGTATTGCCCAGGTGGCGGAATTGGCAGACGCGGTAGACTCAAAATCTACTAAGGCTGATAACCTTGTGCGGGTTCAAGTCCCGCCCTGGGCACCATTCATCTGATAAGCCGGGAGGTGCAGGGATGAATAAAAGGAAAAAAAAGATTTTTCGTTTGGTATCCTTAGTTATATTCACAGTGTTTATCACCGTCGCACTTGTAATTTTTTTTATCTTTCCGGTTATCAATTCTCAGATATAATCCTATAAACAATAGCAGAGATATATATAATATATCTCTGTTTTTTGTTATAATATAATTGAGAGTATTTTTTGGTGGAGGAGGTATTCACAATGAAAAAGTACATATTAATGCTATTTTTGTTTTTTCTTATAGGCACAAATTTCTTTGCATATGCCTATATTGCAGGAAAA
>DJGH01000036.1:28471-35514 GCA_002431635.1 Petrotoga sp. UBA5851 | reverse complement strand
TCATCTCACCCAACGAATTCTTTGTGGTCTCTGGATTTGGTGAGAATAAACTTCAGATGACGGTTTATCAGATTAAAGATCCTTTAAAACTCCTTCTTGAAGAAAAACAACTATCTTCACTTGAGAAGAAGATGATTGTGTCAAAGACAATTAAGTCTGATGATGACGGTCGAATAAGCCATAAAGAAGTTTTAAAAGATTATGGAGTCTATCTGGTTGAACTGGTAAGTACTATAAAAGATAATTCAAAAGACCTTACAAGAGCCATAATAATTGTAACTGATTTAGATTTTATATCAGTATACGATGGAGAACAGGCGAAAATCACCCCAGTTGATCTGATAACAGGAAAGAACAGAGAGGCAGATATATACACTGTTGATAATTCCGATAATTTTACCGCTTTTCCCCAAAAAGCAGAACTTTCCATAAACGGTCTAAATCTTAAGCGTGTTGTCATTAAATCTAATAACCAGTATGCATTAAAAGAGTTCTACCCACTATATAAATCATATAAAGATAATCCGGCGAGAATTATAACAGACAAGCCTGTTTACCTTCCAGGGCAGACAATATACTATAAAACAAGCATCTTTCTTGAAAATGAAGGAGTTTATACTTTATGTCCGCAAAAGGATATAAGTATCAAACTTGTCGATCCTGTAGGAAAAGAGCTTTTCAATGTCTCAGCCAAAACCGACGAAAACGGATCTTCTGATGGATCATTCAAGATCACAGATTCAGCTCCTATTGGTTATTATACAATAAATGTCAGCTCTGATGAAAAACCGAATCAGATAAACAGCTATGGTTTTTTTGTTGAAGATTATGTAAAACCAGAATACAGTATAAAACTTACAACAGATAAAGAAAAGTATTTTTCCAATGAAGAAATTATCTTTAAAACCACACTTTCTTACCTGAACAATACTCCTGTCAAAAATGCACAGATAGCTTTTTATATTTATTACGAGCCTTTTTCTTATGAACAGGGTTCAGAACTTGTTTACCATGGGATAAAATTTTCAAATGATGGAGGCGTTCTTGAAATTCCATTCAAAGTAAAAAAGGGACACAGGGGAAGTTATAGGTTTCAGATAGTAGTCTCAGATGAAAACCAGCGTCAGATGGAAGAAAATCTTTATGTGAGCATTTATCCCGGAAACTATATAATAACTCCTAAAAATCATTTCCTATCATTCATACCTAATGTAGAAACAACTATATCTGGAAGTATTACAGACATAGATAACAATCCTATTAATGGTGATATCCTTCTTGAAATTAAAGATGACAAATCAACCATTCGTA
Organism: Petrotoga sp. UBA5851; assembly: GCA_002431635.1. GTDB lineage: Bacteria > Thermotogota > Thermotogae > Petrotogales > Petrotogaceae > UBA5851. The sequence goes on along the minus strand of DJGH01000036.1, from coordinate 34,203 downwards.
CATCAACTCTACATGCCGTTAACGGATCTTTTGACTTCAAATGTACACTTATCAAAGAAGGCGGATATACTTTTATCTACAAGTATCAGGAAAGTCAAACGGAAGTATATGCTTACTGCAGTGAAAGAAGTAGCTATGATGAAGACGTTGAAATTGCAGACGTTACATTAAAGGATAGAACAATTTCCTTTAACATAAAAGGATACAATAACGCAAATGCCTATTTGTATCTTGCAGGAAAAAAGCTTTATGATAATAAAAATGAAATAATTGATAGCAAACGTACTATTTCGCTTTCGTATCCGGAAAAAATAATAGAAAACTCGCTTTTTATACAAGGCTTTATCTTCTCAAAGGGAAAACTTCTAAGGATAAGCAAAGAAGTAAGAATACGCGAAAATAAAGATCTTTCTTTTGACTTTACAGTGAATGCAGACAAAAACTCTTATAAGCCCGGCGAAGAGGTAACCATAACCATTAATTCTGCAGAGGATGGTATTTTTTCATTAAGTGTGGTAGACGAAGCTATATTTAAAATGATAGATAGGCAGACTGATCCTGTTAAAGAATTATACGGTGATTATTTTTATCCAGAGGTTTCAATAGAAAGTTCTTCAAGATACTACTACGGATACATGGCAAAAAATCCTGATCTTACACAGACTCATAAATTTGCATCATACAAAGGAGCCGGTGAGATTAAGAACAATACCAGAGAGTACTTTCCTGATACCGCGCTTTGGCTTCCAACAGTCAAAACAACTGATGGTAAAGCGGTTATTAAATTTAAAAATCCTGATTCAGTAACTTCATGGCGGATAACAGCAGAAGGAATAAGCAATTACAAACTCGCATCCCAAAAAAGTAACTTCATATCAACGAAAAATTTTTATGCCAGACCACTTCTTCCAAACTTTTGCTACAGAGGAGATAACTTCTCCTTTCCGGTAGTTGTTTACAATAACACAGAAGAAGAACTTTTCTTTGTTTATAAAGCTATGATTGACAATCCAGGACTTTCAGTTACTCCCACTAATGGTGGAGTTATTGTAGGCGCAAATTCTTCTAAAGTTCTTAATTTTAATGTTGATGCACTGAACTTTGGAAATTTCAATTTTACTTTCCACTTTGATTCCTGGAAAGTGTCTGATAGTATCAAACTGCCCTTCGAAGTGAAGATAAATCAGCTTAAGACTGACATAAGAACTATTCAGTATGGTCAAGATGGAGATACATTAAAAAAGGGTATTCAGGCAAGAAAAGTGAATCTCGAAAAGATTATAAAAGAAAATATCGAGTATCTTATTTCCTATCCTTATGGATGTACAGAACAGACTATGTCATCCTTTTATCCTGCATTGATGTCAAAATCCCTCAACCTAGAAATTGAAAATACTCAGGATATTATACTAAAATCAGTACAGCGGCTTTATAAATACCAGCATGATGACGGTGGATGGGGATGGTGGATGAACGATCTTTCTGATCCTGGCATAAGCGCATATGTAATGGAAGGTCTTTTAAAGCTTAAAAATACTGGATATTACCTGCCGCAGACTGTTCTTAAAAATGCTCTGTCTTATTTAAAATCAAATATTATCAATGGATATATATATTATGTACTAAAACTCTGGGGAGAAACCCCTGAGAACTTTGTTCCAACTTCATTATACGATAAAGTATTTTTTGCTTATCATGATGATGATACTTATAAAGAAGTACTTTCGATGATGCAGAATCATTCAGGAACTTACTTTATTAATTATTCCGACGAGAGTTACTATCATACACAAATAGAAATGAATGCCGTACTCTTGGATCTGCTCCTGACCAAAAATGCTGAAGAAGATAAAGTCATCGGAATGGTAAAGTACCTTCTTGCAAATAAAAAATCTCTTTTCTGGAACTCAACTAAGGATAGTGCAAGAACACTTCTGGCTCTTATGAAATTTATCCAGAATTACCCAGACAGTTTTTCAGGAGATGTCTCCCTAACAGATGAATTTGATTTTATTCTTTCAGATACTTTGATTAAAGGAAACGGCTTAATAGAAACAAAGAAGACAGAGTATCTTCCTCCTGTAAAAAACAATAGCGGAATAGAGATAATCCGTAGTATATTCAAACGTTATGAACTACCAGTTTCATTCAACAGCAATGATTACATTGCCGATGCTTTCATACCTATCCAAAGCAATAAAATTCCTTCCCGTCTGGAAATTATCTCTCTTGATGATTTCTACAGAGACAGAAACACAGACAGTCTTATATGGAATATCAGCTCCACTAAGCCCGGAACTTTCATAGAACATATGGGAAAAACAGTATCATATACAGAAGAAATGAACTTTACTATAAACGGAGTACAGTTTCCATATCCTCAGCGTTTTGAAATTATGGGAGACAAAGGCTTTATATACTCTTATAACTCTCTTATATCTTATAATTTCACTGATTCCAGCACTTGCCTTGTATCCGACTCAGCAATAAAAGATTATAAAATATACAACGGCAAAAAATACATACTTCAGGAGGATTCAGAGAAAAAGCAGGATACTCTCATGATAGAAGATCGTTTTTACCAGTTTGGAAAGTCTTTTCAGGCAATTGATATATTTGAGGATAAAGTATTTTTACATGGAGATGGCTTATATCTATTTGACGAATCTTCCCAGGAAAAAATTAAAAAAATTTTTCCCGTATCCGCTCAGAAGATTATTTCATTGGATGAAAATACTGTCGTGCTTTATGGGAACGTAAGATTTGAAGGCAATTCAAGCTTTACAGGAAAAACTGGTGTCTATAAAATAACTTTCAAAACAGAGAAACCATCTTTGAACAAAGGAGATATCTTAAAAACTCAAATTTTTTTTAAAACTGAAATTCCATCTTATATTGCCGTTGAAGATTATTTGAGCGGAAGCACACAAGTGCTTACAAATTATTCTGAAAAGGTAATAAACACATCAAATAAATTCGATTATTATTGGTATAAACCTTGGGATAACTGGTATAGTTCAAAAGAAATCAGGAAAGACCGAGTGGCTTTTTTTCAAAATGGTTTTGAAACCGGAAATTTCGAGTACTATTCACGATTAACCCATAGTGGTTTATTCCGTATTATGCCGGCTCAGGCCTATTCAATGTACTGGATAACTAACTTTGGCATCTCAGACTCTATAGAAATGAATGTAAAATAATGGTTTAAACATCTTATTCTCTTTTAAAAGCAGTTTGTCAAGAACAACTTTTAAAATCTGATTTTAATGATGTATAATCTTTCTGAACTTATTAAAAGGAGGAAAGACAATGAAAAAGAGGATATTTACTTTTATTATGATTTTATCTTTAAGTGTTGCAGCTTTAGCGGCAAATTTCGGAATAGGTGGACCTTTTGTAGTATATTTACCCAGTGATCAAATGAAAAATCCCCTTACAGGCATTAAGTTTGATAACGGTCTTCTTTGTATCGGAGGTATGGGTTTTGGAAAGATTTCAGATACCTTCTATATGGGTGGAGAAGGTTATGACGGTTCTTCTTGGACTTCAGACGGACGTTACATGTACAAAAGTTCTTATGGCGCTTTTGTTGTTGGAACTGATATAAATATTCTTTCAATGAGCCTTAATGTTGGTCTGGGAATAGGCGGGATGACAGACACTATACAAGCCTTATCCGCAGCTTCCGGAACCAGTATAACCAATGTCCAGGACGGAACAGCCAGAAGCTATATAAAAATAAGCAGAGACTATTATACTTTGGCCCCTCAGGCATCATTTTACTTTAAGTTTGTTGATTTTTTCGGATTTAATATAACCGGAAGGTACATGATAGGATACAGTCCGTTCCCGTGGAAACTTGAAACAACCGACAATGTATCCGGATTAGATAACTCTCCTTTAAGATTTTCCTACAGTATAGGGGCAGGATCATTTTTTGGATTTTAATTTTTAAAAATTGAGACGGGTCTTATGACCCGTCTATTTAGGCTTATGAGGTGTATGTATGATAGAAAAATGGTGGGTTTTTCCTTTTATTGCAATGCTTGGTATTTCTCTTCTGGCTTTTATACCTTCTCCATCAAATACCTTAAATCCAAACAAGTATATTGATTGTCCGGAAAATATTTTTATAAAGGCAAGCACCATCGATCTATACTTTGACGATACTTCAGATAAAATCTTTTTAAACGATAAACTGTTTGTTGAAGAAAAAAAAGATGAAGTTTATCTTACCGCACCTTCACAATTTTCAATCTCATCCCAGAGTACAAAAATTGTTATAGGAACCAAAAAAAGAATACAAAAACTTAGAGTAGACGGTACTTCTATAAAAATATCAGGCATAGCCGCCATAACAAGTATTATTATTGACGGAATAGGCGTGGATATTGATTCTGATATTTCCTGTGAAAACATAGATATAAAGGGTACAGGAATAACGGTTAAAGGTCTCCTGGACTGCTCAACGGCAAGGATAAACGGAACGGCGGTCAGTCTTAATATTGCTCTTGCAAATAATACATCCATGGATTTAAACTGTACAAATATAAATGCTACAATCAAGTATTATGAGGACTCACCTTATTTTAAAACCTTACGTATAAATGGATTAAGCGGTGTTTTGTCTCTTATACTTCCAAAAAATGATTTTTTTAATGTTGAAAAGAATATAAGCAAGAATATTGTTGTTAATACTTTCTTTTATTGATTTGTTTCTGTTGGAGGGTACCGATGAAAAAGCTCCTTATGATGCTCTTGATGTTATTGGGTACTTTTATCTCATTCGCTGTCAGTCCTGAAGATATTTACGATATAAAAACAAAAATACGTGATCTGGAAGTCACTGTTTCTAAAAATCCTAAAGATGCCGCAGCATTATATCAATTGGCATTAAGTTATGAAATTCTTTCAGAAAACGGTGACGCGAAATACCTTGAAAATGCAAGAATTAACTTTCAAAATTATCTTAAATTAGATCCTTATAATTCAGTAGCTCGGGTAAAGTATGGAAAATCCCTTGTTATGTCAGGTCAGAAAAACTGGTTTCTTACCGCCAAAATGTGGTTTATAATGTCTGGTACTTCTGAAATGACTAAAGCGGCAGAGGTTGATCCGGAAAACTTCAATGTTAGATACATCAGAGGCTCCACATGCTTTGAACTTACGGAATATTCCTTTTGTATACAAACCGCAATTACAGACTTTGAGTATATACTTTCTAATAAGGAACTTTTTAAACCGTATTTTGAAAATGAAACTATAAACGAGCTTAACTACAAACTTGGTTATTGTTATATCTATACCAAAAATTATGAAAAAGCTTTTTTATATCTTGATGATGTAATAAACAATCATCCGTACTCAATTTACTATGCTCCCAGTATCTCTTTAAGAAAAGCATACAAAAAATAATCAGTGGTGAAAATATGTTTAAATTAAAAAAATTCCTTTTAATGCTTCTCTTGAGTGAACTATCCGGAATTGCCATATCCTTTTTGATTTTTCTTTTCAGTAAAACTTTTGATTACTTTGAAATAAATCTTACAATATCACTGATTTTTTCAAATTCGATTGGTTTGATATATTATCTTATATCTTCTGTTTTCAAATATTATATTGCCGACAAACTTCAGAATAGGCTTATAAAATTCTTTCTGAAAGTTTTTGTGTTATTTGTTTCTTTATTTCTATCTTTTGAAATCGCATATTTTATTATCAGATACTTTTTT
>DJGH01000036.1:27764-28465 GCA_002431635.1 Petrotoga sp. UBA5851 | reverse complement strand
TAAGATGGCTATCTTTCCAGATTACTTTGAAATACAAAGCCTCCTGCTGATAATAAACATTGTTCTTTTTTCAGTGTTAATAATTTTTATCATTATTTATCAGAAACTGCGAATTGAAATAGAAAAAAAGAATAGGGAAAATGAAAATCTAAGAAGACTTCAGACCGAATCAAAGCTTGTTGCTCTCCAATCTAAAATCAACCCTCATTTTCTATTTAATACTCTCAATTCTATAATTGAACTTGCTTATGAATCACCAAAAAAAGTTGAAACTGTTGTACTTAATCTTTCTACTATATACAGGAAAATACTTTATCTTGCAGATAAACAGTTTTTTTCAGTAAGTGAAGAGATTGAACTGGTAAAGAGCTATCTGGAAATAGAAAAAATACGAATGGGAATAAGACTTAACTATGAACTGAATATAGACCCGCAGACTCTCAGCATTAAGATACCGCCGTTGATAATAGAGCCTATAGTAGAAAATTCTGTTATCCACGGTATAGGACCAAAACCAGAAGGCGGAAAAATTAGTGTTACAATAATAAAAAAAGAAAACAATGTGATAATATCTGTAACTGATACTGGTGTCGGAATTAAGGAAAACAATTTAAAACAAGGTTATGGAACTTCAAGTGTAAAAGAACGGCTTGGAATACTCTATAAAAATAAATTTTCTTTTGAGATAAAAAGCCAATCTA
>DJGH01000036.1:18830-27704 GCA_002431635.1 Petrotoga sp. UBA5851 | reverse complement strand
TTCAGGAACTGATGTAACTATAATAATTCCTTATAAGGAGGCCTGATTTATGATAATGAAAACTTTTGTTGTTGAGGATGAGCCTCACTCACTTTCGCGACTGAAAACTTTGCTGTCTGAAGTACAGGAAATAAGTATTATCGGACAGGCGGATAACGGCATCCAAGCTGTTTCTGAAATAAACAAGCTTAGACCGGAATTGGTTTTTATGGATATAAACCTTCCTGGCAAGAATGGCTTTGAAGTTATATCTGCCCTTGAATATAGGCCTAAGATAATTTTCATTACTGCATATCAGGAGTATGCAATAAAAGCCTTCGAAGAAAATGCGGTGGACTACCTTTTGAAGCCTATCTCTCTTGAAAGACTTCAATCTGCAGTAAATAAAGTCATACAATCCAATAAAACTCTTGAAGATAACGTTATTGATATAATAAAAAAATATATGAACTCTGAAAAGTATCTTACTAGATTTTCCATAAAGCTTGAAGATGAAATACTTATTCTCAATCAACAGGATGTGTTTTATTTTAAGGCTGAAGATAAATATGTTTTTTTATGTACCTACGATAAAGAATACTACTATGACAACACTCTCAAAAGTCTCGAAGAAATGCTTGATCCGTCAGTATTCCTCAGAATACACAAGAGCTACATTGTTTCAATTTCAAAAATTCAACGGCTTAAAAAGTGGTTTCTGAGTGAATACTCTGTAGAACTAAGCGATAAAGCAAAATCATCTCTGAAGGTCGGAAGAAATTTTTTACCTGGCCTAAAGGATAAATTACATTTTTAAAATGAAAAAAAACATTATCTCTCTCTCTTTTTCATTTATATTTTGCTTGACAACTCTTCTGGGACTTAACTACTTTTCTTTTCCGCAGGATTTTCCGGATAATAAATTTTTCATAAAGATATTCGATTTTCTGAAAATATCCTCTATACCATCACAAAGTATTACAGTGGCAGAATGTTCAAGCAACCTGGAGTTTTATGATATCACATCTCTTGAATATTCGTACTACGGAGCAGTTTTTATCCCTGAGATGAATTCTATATTTACTGTTCCTTTTTCTAAGCTCATTAAAAAGGAGATCTTTTATCAGACTCTGGCACATGAGGTCATGCATTTTTATCTTCATAATTACTTTGATTTAACTCACGCAGAAGAAGAAGGCTTTATAATTTTTTATCTTGAACAGAAGAATCTTATCCCCGAGTATAAAGAATATTATCTGACTTTTATGAATGTCTGGGAAGGGAATATACACAAATTTCTTAATAGTAGAAGGAAAAAAATATGAATTTATTTAAAACTATTTCGTTACTTTCAATTATTTTAGTTACTCTTATACTTATTTTTTTCATATTCACACTGCAGATAAAAATTAACCAGAATGAACGCTTTTACAGGCTTGATCTTAACGGAAACGGTTTCCCTGATGTTGCCGAACTTAATTATGATGATTCTGAGAACTTCAGAAATTGGTTCACATCAATTATACTTAATGTGGTTGTAAACCGCAGTACAGTTCTTCCAGAAAATTACTCTGACTGTGCTGGGCTTGTCAGATACGCATATAAAGAAGCCTTGAAAAAGCATGATCCAATCTGGATAGAACAGAGTGGCTACAGGGGCATAGTCTTTGAAGATATACAGAATTATAATTATCCTAATGTACCTGCTTTAAAACAACTGCTCTTCAAAATTAATAATAATAAGTATTATTATGACGAAGTTCCATCAGATTTTTCAGTTTTTGCTTCTGCACGACATATGCTGGAATATAATACGGTTTTTGTTTCCAAGGATATATATGCCGCAAAATCTGGTGATGTTATAGGCTTTTTCCACCCCGAAGATCCAGAATTTCCTTATCATATAATGATATACTTGCGGAATAATGGCGAAAGTTATATTCTTTATCACACAGGTCCAGTAGATGAAAAAGGAGGAGAGCTTAGAATAGTAAAGCTTGAAGATATGTTTTTCGCCGACCCATCCTGGCTGCCATCATATCAAAATAAATACTTTATGGGTGTTTTCAGATTTAAAATTCTTTCATATTGAAGAGGTGAGTCATGAAAAAACTTTTTTTTGTCTCTTTTTTACTGCTGCTATGTATTTCAGCTTTCCCTTTTTCCACTCTTAATGAAGAGCCAGTTTTCTCAAAGAATTCTGTGCTATCTTTTTTGAAGGATGTCTTTGGCTATACTGACTCCAAAAGAGTAACTCTGAATATTCAAAAGGCTTATGATTCAGATGCAAACGTATGGAACATTTATTCGGATTTCTATTCATTTAGTGCTGAGATTGACGCCGATACCGGCATCTTAAGACGATATTATTTCAACGGTACCAGCAGAAGGTTTTTGCCTGTGCTTACACGTAAGCAAGCTTATGAAAAAGCAGTAGCTTTTTTAAAAATGATAGGAGTTTATAACCAACAGAAGTTTAATATGGAGTATACCATCCCAGGAAATAGTTCATCTTCGAAAAATCAAGTATATCTTTACTATGATTTCACATTTCCGCGCATAATAGATAGCATCAAATTTCTTCCTGATTTCAGTCAGGACGGTATAACTATATCGATTGACCCCTCCAACGGTCAGATCCAAAGTTTTAACTATAATTGGTCAGATTTTGATGACACAATAATTTTCACAAAAAAAATTACACCTGTACAGGCAGAAAAAGAATTACGTAAAAACATTATGGTACTTCCAACTGTAAAATCCTTTTGGAACGATGATGAAGGAGCAACCAAATATATTTTATGTTACGATTTTCCAACTTTCAACTCTAACGTTCCAAAAATAGATTCAATAACCGGTATGCTCACCGATGAGTATGGAGATGAAATAAATCTCCTTTACAATGCCAGTTCGGCTGTTTATTCCGTCAAACAAGAGTATCATTTTGAAAGCACTGTTCTTCAAACTCCTATGAGTATGGAAGATGCACTTTACTTCACAAAAAACTTTTTCAACAGCACTCTTGATACTTTTATGAATCTAAATTTTGAAGTAAATTACTCTGGTCTTCCTGATGAACGCATTTGGAACCTAAGTATCTATGATCAACAATCTTCACATCCAGCAAACGCAAACATAAGTATCGATGCAATATATGGAAAAGTTAAGAATCTGTACTACAGCTCTTTTCCTTCAAACGAAGAATCAACATTAAAGACACCTAACCAGGCACTTGAAAGAGCAAAAGAAATACTTGAATCGTTATCAGTACAAAATGATTTTATGGCATTTTACATATCGTCCGACGATAAAAGTTATCTGATAGATTTCAAAAGAATTTTGAAAAACGGCATAATCTTCAGTCCTGATGCCTTTATCATTAGACTGGATAAGTACAACCTTCAATGTCTTTACATGAACTTATCCTATACCTCGAAGTTTGATATTGAGAAAGATGAAACGCTTATATCGCAAGAAGAGGCTTTTTCAATACTTACTGCCGAAAGAAGCTTTGACCTTTATCTTACCAAAAGTCCAAGCTACAATTACTGGGGAGAGTATGTACAACCCAAAACCTTTGCTGTGTATACTATTGTTCCTTATTCAGAGATTTACCTCAAAACAGATGGCAAGCTTATAAACCCAAATGGTTACGTAATAAAAGACACTACATGGAGTTCCTATAATAAACTTCCTGAGAATATAAGCCATACAGCTCAGATTTTATACGATAATAACTTAATCGACTATGAATTCATAAAAAATCTTGATAAGGCGGTAACCGTTCATGATGCACTTAAAGTTCTTTCAGCAGTAACTAGCGCAAAAAACATGAAACTGACAGGTATAAACTCAGAGTATAACATATTTAACGATACTTTATACGTGAAAGAAATAAATATGTCTCACGATACTGTTCTCACAAAAGAATTATTGTCCGGAATAATTGGAAACTTTCTAAATTTAAAGCCTTATGTGCATTGCCCGGAAATATTCGGTACGATCTTCAACGATCAAAAAGAAATATCGCAGGAGTATCTACCTTACTGCATGCTGTTATATGCCTCAAAGATAATTCCTGTTATGCAAAACACGTATATGCCAAAACAACCGATAACTGGTCAGGAACTTATAACAGCTATTTTTATGGCTCTTGAAATAATGTAAAAAAATCCCGGCATTTTCTTGCCGGGATTTTTAATGAACCCTCTTCTTATACCATTGTGTTTTTTTATAGAAAATATAATTAACAACCAGCTCTGAAACATCTCCAAACATCCATGCAAGCCATACCCAAAAGATATCTTTAAAAAGATACACACCCATCACCATTATTGGAAGCTGTACAGCCCAACGTGAAACCGTACTTGAAACAAAAACAGGAAGCATATATCCAGAACCTGAAAATGCTGCGGTTATACCAAAACTGTATGCCAAAAAAATCAATCCGAAAGATCCGTAATTTAAAAAATCCGCACCATATTTTATAACCTGAGAATCATTTGTAAAAACTCCTATTATCTGCCGTCCAAATAGAACTACAAAAAATGTAAAACAGGCCATTATTGCTACCCCTATTCTTCCAGAGATATTTGAGGCTCTTTTAGCAAGCTTTACATCTTCATTTCCGAGAGCCTGCCCAACTATTGCCGAACCTGAGATTGAAAGGCCTATAAGAGGCATAAAACCCATGCCAAAAATTTTTGAAGCGAATCCACTGGCAGCTACAGCTGCAGTGCCAAACATTGATACAAACTTTAACGATACCACATTAAAGATATTTTTCATGAAAACTTCCATTCCACTTGGCAATCCTATTGTGATGAGCTTTATGTCAAGCTCTTTATCAAGCCTGAATAATCCTTTTATGGAAGGTTTTATTCCAGCTTTTCCACTGAAAAGAACATAAAAACCTATTAAAAAAGCTGTTGTCTGAGTTATGATCGTAGCAAGTGCCGCTCCGAAAACCCCAAGATTAAGTCCTGGTATTGAGGTTCCTGGTACTACTTCAAACATAAACAAAGGATCAAGCACCATATTCATTATACTTACAATAATCATTATAACCATCGGAGTCTTTGCGTCTCCTATGCATCTTAATGCTGTATTCACAGTATATGAAGAAAACATTATGGGAAGAAAAAAAAGTCTTATATATCCATACTCCATCGCATAATTGATTATACTCTGTTCAGGCGAAAAAAAGCTCAGAAGAGGTTTTAGAAACAAAGCAGTAGCGAGTGCCGCAAGCAGAGCAACAAGAAATTTAAACGTCATTGTTTGCTCTATCGCCTGTTCGGTCCTTTTGATATCGTTACGACCAAAATTTTGTGAAATAAGTGATACTGAACTTGTACCTATAATTTCATTAAACGCTTCAACTACCCAAAATAGTGTTGAAAATATCGTTACTGAAGCTACAGCCTGGCTGGATATCATTCCTATCCAGAAAAGATCAACAATATCGTAGAGCATCTGTGCGCCAAAACCTATCATTGTTGGAACAGATGTATAAAGAAGATTCTTTACTAAAGAATCCTCAGTGAGTTTTTTACTCATTTAATCCCCCTTAAAAACTTTTATTATTAAACCAAATTTACCAACCGGAATAGAGCTTGTGATTCTCTTTGCATTGTAATAACAGACGATGTATCTGAATATTAATCTTTTTACTTATTTTCTGACTATCCTGTAAGACTGATGAAGTTCTTATGTTTTTACTTCTTTTGGTCTTTTGCGAAAAAACCAAGCGCATCCTTTAAGATATCGTTAGCTTTCTTCAATTCTATGTTTTCGCATTCGAGTTCGGAGATACGCAACCTTATCTCATCATCTGTAAGTATAGACTTTAATAATTCTTTTTTTATGGTTTCTTCTCCATCAGGAAATTGTATAATGATGGATAACTAGCCGTTCAGATGCTTTTTTCACTCCGATTTCATCAGATAATCTCAATGCTTCTTTTTTGAATTCTTCAATATGTTTTCTAAGTTTTAAACACTTTTTTTCTGATTTTATTTTATCAATTTTTAGGTGTTTGCCGATTCTACTTTTATGATATCTGTCCAGTACATAATCAATTTCAATTTAAACAAAATGTAATTTATTATTTTATAGTATTTCAAAAATAAACTCACAGGGTTTTTGTCCCCTGCTGTTAATTGGAGATGAAACGATTTTTTTTGTTTTTAACTCAATCCCCAATTGTAGCTGTAAGTGACGGCGAAATGATCCAGCACAACAAAAACAATAGGAAAGCGGCATAGTACGATTATCAGTATTCTCTGTAAGATCATAAACCATCATACCCTTTTTTACTGCGGCGGAACAGACGCATTTGTATTTTTCATTTTCTTTGTATAAAAAAGTCCCTGTTAATAAATTGTTCCTGTTGAGAATTATTTTTTCTGAATGAAAGATATAGTTATTAAGATAATCTATTTTTTCATCTAATGTCTTACCAGCTAAGTCCTTTCCAATCTTTTTACATTGATTTAAAAACTCCTGTCCTCCTCCGCAAGCGCATGAATCTAAAATCTCATGCATCATATCAGAGTCAATCAAGTTTTCCATTCGCCCAATAACATCTACCAAATCTTCATTACCAATGATTTCCTTTATTGTTTTTTCATCAACATTATTCAGCGCCAACGCCTTTTTAATTCCATAAACTCTTGCCATTTTACTTTCCCCCCCTTATATATTTAATCACTTTTTTGATATTGAACCTAAGTCAATTTTTTTAAAAATAAATTAAAAATTAATTTCTTGACATAAGCTCTCCGGTATTCATATTATCGAAGTACTTGAAAGGAAAGGCTGCATAAGATCCAAAACGATAGATACAAACAGAAAAACAAAAGGTAAAAAAACTAAGAGCTTGTACTTTCCTATATATTTAAGTATTTTTTTCATGAAATACACTCCTTTGGCTTATTTTTACATGAAACGTCGCACGCTTAACAAAATATTGCTTATCAAATAAGTTTCCTTGATTTCTTCAAAAGATTCCGATGTTTTTCGTTTCTTCTTAAAAGTATTCTTCATAATTATCTCCTTTTTTAAAGTATTTTTGAAAGTTCAATATATATTTCACGTATCTCATATATATTTTCGAGTGCGACCGAGTACCTACCGTTATTTTTCTGGATATTTTCTTGTATTAAATATTTGCTATTTTTCATAAGTATGCCTCCTTAGATACAGTTCTTCATGTTCATTAGTTTTTGACAGCATAGAGTTTTGCAGTAGCTCAAGTGTAAAATTGTTCTTTTGAAGTGATTCTGTCCTGTAACTTCTTAGACCATTAAAAGTCTTATTAAAATTTTTCATCATAAAAATGCCCTCTCCCTTAAATGCCATGTTGCTTTGATGCCAGTTCCACAACTTCAGTTTTCTGCTCTTCCCCGAATAAGCTTATTCATACCTTACCTCCTTAAATAAAAAAGCCATGGTATCGTTATACCATGGCTATTAAAAAAAATTAATCAAAAAATTTTTTTTAATTACTCTCATATAAAAAGAGCCATGGTATATGGATAACCATGGCTCTGTAATTAACTATCTTCTCTTAAGAAGCTGATACAGAGGCAAGGCTATCCAAAATTGACACACCAATCCCGCTAAGATTAAAAATGCCGTTAACTGCGCTGAACTTTCTTCTTATCATGGCCTTACCTCCTTTTATTTTTTTTAATACGTTTTAGAGTATATAGTAACAAAATTACAAAAAAAAGTCTTTTTCATTTACAAAACGTAAATTAAAACAAGACAAAAAATCTCAACTTATCTGTATAGCTTACTTAAAAGAAAAAACTTTTTTGAGGTAACTTTTTCTATGAAATACTTGTCATGTTCTATAAACATAATAGTAGGTTTAAAGAACATAACAGACTCCTCGATTTTTAACCTGGTTGGAATATCCAGATAGTTTAAAGGTTCATCCCACAATAGAAGCATAACCGGATCCATGATAGATCTGAGAAGCTCTATCTTCTTGAGCTCTCCGCTACTGAACTCCTCCATATTTTTATCAAAACTTTCCCCTATAATATCAAAAGATCCCAGCATTTTCCTGAATCTTGCTTCATTTATTTTAGAGTCGCATACATGCTCTCTCAAAGTTCCTTTTTGCCATAAAGGAATCTGGTTTATCGTTGAAATTCTTACAAAACCCCGAAGCACTATCTCTAAGCTGTTGAGAATGTCAAGAAGAAAACCTCCTATGAAAATACTAAGCATACCTGAGAATTGATTGATTATCATTCTGAAAGAATCTATTCGTGCTCGTAATTCGTTTGGAACAGTTTTCTGAAAATTCGCACTCAGAATTATATTGGTAAAAAGCAATATCAGACCGTTTAAAAACAAAAAAGAAATCAGCATGGCGAAACGGAAGATATTGCTGCCGGTCTTTAAATTTACTACTATACTGAATAATAAAAGATTAACATTTAACAAAAAGTATGAAAAAATAAAAAAACTTATTAGGATAGTTTTTCCGTATAAACAACAAAAAACCTGTGCCAATAAAAGAACCAAAAGTAAATACACTTTTGGCAAGTCCTATATAAGTGTTTCCGAAACCTCCGTCTCTTTTTAGATTAATTGGAATAAAGGCACTAATTATAGATATGGCGAACATCGAGTTGATAGTCATAATAGTCATATAGTACTTGATTTTCTTGTCTTTCAATCAGCTCAGACATTATAGACATGCTTGCTGAGTCGAACAAAGTACTTATAAAAGGTTAAAACACAAGGTAAATAAGAATTATAGCAAGATTCAAAGTAGTGATATATGCCAGCAGGGTTAAATCTATACATAAGGCTCCGCTTATAAAATCTGAGTAAATCATTAATTTCTTTCTATTCTTCCTATCAGCTATAACCCCG
>DJGH01000036.1:16163-18791 GCA_002431635.1 Petrotoga sp. UBA5851 | reverse complement strand
TGAAAGGTCTTATGGATATTTCAAAAGCCACAATAAAAATAACAACAAAGCCCATAACTTTAGCTGAATTATATATATCAAGCAGTAATAAGGGCAATGCCATAACCTGAACTGTATCTCCCAGCATAGAAACAAATCTTCCGGCAGTAAATAAAACACAGTAAAAGGTAGGAATTGTTTTTTTGCAGGTTATCGCTTAAAAATAAGATAATACTTCCTAAATCAGCAGAATATCATAAAAACCTGTTTTTTTTTATTAAATAAGGTTATAATAGGTTTATAAAAAGAAAACGGAGGGATTGAAATGATAAAAAAAATATTTTTAACTATTATTATTATAATAACAGCTGTTTTTTCTTTTGGGTTCAGGTTTGGCTTTGGAGGTCCTCAGATAGGTTATATTCCGAATGATCAGCTTATTAATCCTTTCAAGAAAAAAGGCGTTGAGACCTTAAATGGTGTAATAACCTTTGGAGTTGCCGGATACGGTAAACCATCGTATAGAGCTCCTTTTTATCTTGGTGGTGAAGGATTGGCAGGTGTAACCGAAGTAGGTCAGAACTTATACGCAGTGGCAAATGCTGGTTTTGCATTCGGGTTGAACGAGGATTACTTTGATATTATAAATTTGGATATCGGAGCAAGCATCGGAGTATATACCGAGTCACTTCTTGAAAAGCTTACTTTTAATATATATGATTATAGGCTTTATTCGGTGCTGACTCCCAAGCTTACGTTGCATATATTTTTTGATAGATACTTTTCTCTGGCTCTTACAGGCAGATATATGATAGATATAATGCAGGTATCTCCTATAGGATATAATTTCAGTGCAGGATTCATGTTTGGATACTGATTTTCTTCACTTGATTTCATCGGCCCCCCGATGATAAATAGGCAGATTTTATATCTGCCTATTTTTGTTGATAAGGAGAAAAAATGAAAAAAATTTTTTTAGTAGTTTTTTCTGTCAGTCTTCTGACTGCTTTTCTTAGTATTCAGAGTATCAGCAAAGCTTTTGCTGAATCAGAGCTTATAGAATCATGCTATATGCTAGCGTTTGTTTCTTCGCCTTTAGAAAACAAGATTCAGGCAGAAGAAGTGCTTGATATTATAGATTCTGCCTCAAAAAATGGTTTCAGCGGGATAGTATTTAGCTCTAATTTTGATCGTATTGTAACACAAAACGATCAGTACTTTAAATACTTGGACCAGATCAAAAACAGATGTAGAGAAAAAGATATGGAAATAATACCGTTAATAGGTTCTTTCGGCTGGGGAAGTAATATTCTTTGGCAGAATCCAAATCTTGCCGAAGGCTTAAGGGTTGAAAGCCAGGTATTTAAGGTTAATGGCAACTCTGCCGAACTTGTAAAAGGAAAAATAGAGTTCAGCAACGGGGGATTTGAAAGGTATAATGGAGACGTGGCAGATAACTATGAGTTCCAGGAAAAACCAGGAGAAATATCTTTTATTGACATAAAAGAGTATACTGAAGGAAAAAGTTCATTGAGATTTCAAAATTTTTATTTAGATAAGTATAAACAGGCCAGGGTTATGCATAAAGTTAAGGTTCTTCCCAAAAAAAGTTACCGTGTGGATTGTAGCATAAAAACCCAGTTATTCACTCCCAGTGACAGTATAAAATTGGTCTGTATAGATCAGAATGGAAAGGTACTTGGTACAGAAAGAAATTCAACTGTCTGGCAAAAAAAATATACTGACTGTGATAATGGATGGTATAAAATAACAATGGGTTTTAACAGTATGGAAAATACTTTTGTAAACATATATGCAGGTGCATGGGGAGCGGAGGAAGGTATTTTTTGGATAGATGATCTTACAGTACAGGAAGTTGGACTTGTCAATATCTTAAGACGGAACGGGACTCCTTTGTGCATAAGAAACAGAGAAAACGGACAGATCTATGAGGAAGGGATAGATTATGAGTTTGTAAGAGATACAATTATGGATTTTGAATTTGACCACTGTTCAGAAAGTATAAAAATTCCATTACAGAGCAGTATAAAAGATGGAACTTTCCTTCTTGTCGATTATTATCATGGTCTTGGTATGGATCATGATCAAATTTCTGTTTGCATGTCTGAGGAAACGTCTTACGATATTCTGGAAAAAAATATCCAGGCCCTTGTAGGCAGACTAGAAAGTTCAAAGTTTTTTATAAGTTTGGATGAAGTAATAATGGGAGGAACTTGCGCACTGTGTTCATGCTGTGAAAAAAAACCAGGATTGATCATGAGCCAATGTGTTATCAGACAAATGGCGATAGTACGAAAATACAAACCGAGTGGAAATTTTTTTATATGGTCTGATATGTTTGACCCTTACCATAATGCAGACAGACAGTACGGGCTTTGTGAAGGTTACTACGGAGCAATTGAACCCCTTCCAAAAGATATTACTTTTGTATGCTGGAACAATAAGGTAATAGAAAAAAGCATAAATTTTTTTGCCAGTAAAGGCTTTAGTGTTATGGCAGGTGCCTATTATGACGATAAATCAATGAATAGTACTGAAGAATGTGTTTCAGCTTTAAAAAGTACGAATAAACAAATAAAAATACTTTATACTACATGGAAAAAAGATTATAGTATGCTAAAAGAATTT
>DJGH01000036.1:5926-16133 GCA_002431635.1 Petrotoga sp. UBA5851 | reverse complement strand
AATGGTCAGGAAGAAATAATAAAAAAATCTGCCGGAACATCCGGCAGATTTTTTTAACCAGGGTATTTAACAAGATTCATTATGTAATTTCTGTGTGGCATAAAGTTGTGATGTGCTGCAATTCTTATGTTATATCCATAAGTTCCTCTTTCATCAAACTCAATTTCGCCTGAGTATAAGTATGTATCAGGACTGGCTTCTTTAAGGAGCCTGAAATCATAAGATTTTAGATGAGTTACTTTCTGGCCTTCAATTTTTGCAACTACAGCTTCAACTTTAATAGAATCTGGGCCTATTCCCGGAAGATAAATTTCTGATTGAATCTCCACTTTAGTTCCGGCGAGAAGACTGTTACTGATATCTTGCGTTCCTATAACTTTAATTTTGACAGAGCTCCAGTTTTTCTCAAGAATTTCGCGCCATCTTGAAAACTCTCTGGATACTTTAAAGTCGCCATCCTCAAACTTTCTTCCCTGAAGATAAGCGGGCATATAAAGTCTTTGTGTGTATTCTTTAAGCATTCTTGAAGTGTTAAAGAATACAGAAACACTTTTTATCGATTCTTTTATGGTATCTGTCCATTCAGAGGACAGATCCATTTTACCTGAGTAGTAAAGAGGAACAATAATTTTTTCTAAAGTATTGTATATTGAAACACTGTCAATCTTGTCTTGAAGTTCGTGATCGTTATAGTCTCTGTTGTCACCGATTGCCCAGCCATTGTTGCCTTTATAGCCCTCTACCCACCATCCGTCTAAAACGCTGAAGTTTATAGATCCGTTCATTCCGGCTTTTTCTCCTGATGTTCCTGAAGCTTCATGAGGCCTGCGCGGAGTGTTCATCCATACGTCAACTCCTGCAAGAAGATGCCGCGCTACATTCATATCGTATCCTTCTAGAAAAACGATCTTGTTTTTAAAATTAGGCATTCTTGATATTTCATTGATTCTGCGTATCAATTCCTGACCAGGTTTATCTGCAGGGTGTGCCTTGCCTGCGAAGATTATTTGAACCGGTTTTTCAGGATTGTTGAGTATAGCATCAAGTCTGTTGAGATCTTTGAAAATCATAAGAGCTCTCTTATAGGTTGCGAATCTTCTGGCGAATCCTATTGTAAGAGCATTCTCATCAAGAATTCCTTCTATTTCCTGTATCTGTTCTACGGTTTCACCATGACGCATTCTCTGCTCTTTAAGTTTTTCATGTGTAAAAATAATAAGCTTCTTTTTAAGCTTTTTATGAACAGCCCATAGTTCTTCATCCGGTATATCATCAATCTTGCTCCATATTTCCGGATCATCCTGTTTCATTCTCCAACATGGAGAAAGATATTTATCATATAACTCCTGTAGTTCATTAGCTATCCAAGTTTCAGAATGAACACCATTAGTTACGTGGGTTATTGGAACTTCTACGGCTTCAAGTCCAGGCCATACATCTTTCCAAAGATTTCTTGACACTTCACCATGGAGCTTTGAAACTCCGTTTGCTCTACCGGCAAGTTTTAAAGCAAGAATGGTCATTGAAAACATCTGTGTTCCGTCTGAACGTACTTCCTTTCCCAGATCAAGAAACTCTTTCCATGTAAGATTAAGATTTTGGACATACTCTTTGAAGTATCTTTCCATAAGATTCGGATGAAAAGAATCATTTCCGGCAGGTACGGGAGTATGGGTGGTAAATATGGAAGTGGAACGCACATACTCAATTGCCTGCTTGGGAGTAAGTGATTTTTCTTCAATAAGCTCGCGTATCCTTTCCAGAACCAGAAAGTTTGGATGACTGTCATTCATATGATAGACGGATGTATTTATACCTAACTTACGCAGCATTCTTATACCGCCTATTCCCAGTATTATTTCCTGTTTTATACGCATTTCAATATCTCCGCCGTAAAGTTTGTAAGTGAGATGTCTGTCCTCCGGCTCGTTTTGTGGAATATCAGTGTCAAGAAGATAAAGCTTCACTCTTCCTACGGAAAGTTCCCATGCTTTTATATAAACTGTTCTGTTTAAAATATTTACAGTCACATAGATTTCTTCATTACGCTCATTTTTTGCTGGTTGTATAGGAAAATTTTCATAGTTGTAGTACTCATAAAGATCTTCCTGTGTCCCGTCGGAGCGTATTTTTTGTATGAAGTAGCCCTGTCGGTATATCATTCCTATAGCTACAAATGGAATACCCAGGTCGCTGGCAGACTTTACATGATCTCCTGCAAGGATACCAAGTCCGCCTGTGTATATAGGTAGAGATTCATGAAGTCCAAATTCAGCACAAAAATAAGCTATCTTTCCCCCTGTGTAATCTTTGTGGGTGGTATTGAACCATGTATTTTTTTCGTTTTTGTATAAGCTGAATTTTTTCATTTCATTGTCATACAGTTCAAGATAATCAGATGATTCAGCAGCCTTTTTCAACTCTTTCTGAGAAACACTTTTTAGGAAAGTAACCGGGTTTTTGCCTGTTTTTCCCCATAGAACAGGATCAATATTTTCAAAAAGTTTTTGTGCATTGAAGTTCCATGTCCAGTACAGGTTCATGGACAACTCTTTAAGATCTTTGATTCTTTCAGGAAGCGATGGGATAACCGTTACTTTTTTAAGAAATTCCATATAAAATTCCTCCTTTAGATTTAAAGGTTAAGAATGCTAAACAGAAGTATTATATCAAAAAACAGGGAAAAATCATAATATAGTATTTTAAAGACTATCTATTGTATATAAATACCCCATTTTCAGGATTATCAAATTCTTTTCCTATAAATACTTTTACTTCTTCGTTGTTTTTTGATGTAGGAATATTTTTACCCACATAGTCTGCCTTTATAGGAAACTCTCTATGACCACGGTCTATAAGAACCATGAGTTGAATATTTTTAGGTCTTCCCAGGTTTACTATAGCTTCCATCGCAGCCCTCACAGTCCTTCCTGTAAAAAGGACATCATCAATAAGTACTACTGTTTTGTCAGTAAGCGCAAAATTTATTTCAGAGGTATCCTCTTGATTTTTCTTTTCATCATCTCTATATGGCGATACATCTATATACCCTTTTTCAAGGTAGATATTTTCAATTTTATAAATATTATCCCATATTCTGTCACATATCTCTTTTCCGCCCTTCTTAATACCAAGAAGCACAGTATTCTCGACACCTCTATTTCTTTCAAGAAGTTCATGAGTAAGTCTCATAAGAGTGCGCTGAATATCTTTTGAATCCATAACTTTATTTTTTAAGAGCATATATCCTCCGTAAGCAATTAAAGTAATACAATTATACCATTAGTAAAGAAATAATAATCTAAAAATAAGATAAAAAAAGCAGCGGTACTAAGCCGCTGCTTGCGATTGATTCTAATCAAGATAAAAGTGCATTGGATAAGCAAGATACTGGATAGTATCAAGCTTTTCAGCTGTGTAGAAACCCGCCGGAGCTTTAAGAACCGTTGGTATCCTGTTTACTATTGTGGCACATGTATGTTCAACAGTGGCCGGTTTTTTTACAAAAAATGTTGTATCAGGTTCTCCAGAGATTTTCCAGTCACACATATCGCCATCATCCGGTCCGTATACTTTTCCGATACACTGTGTTTCTATTATAGGACCCTGGAAAGTTTCCGTGGTAACCACAGCGCTCATTCCTATACACATTCCTTTGGGAATTACCTTGCCCATTGTGGAAGAAAAGAGGTCTTTATCGTAAAAATACGGAACACATTTCTGAGTCTGAGATTTTATTGTCCATCCCATCTTAGAGCACAGTGCCTCGTTTGAATTCCAGACGTATGAAGGTTCAAGAGTCTGAGGATGAGCTAGAGTAGCTTCAAACTCCTGGGGGGTGAGACCCACTCCATGTGCCTTGGCAAGAGCCAGGCCATAATCTTCAACGTTGTAACTTACAGCACCTTCTATTTTGTTTATTTTATGTACTCCTCCTGCTACCAGTGCAATCATATTTACCCAGAATATATCCTGCATTCCAGAACCGACGGCGGTACAGTTGTTTTCTTTGGCAAGGCGGTCAAGTTTATTAGTAAGGGCTGCCGAAGTAGTCCAAGGATAAATTGCTTCCTCGCATGTCGAAATAAGGTTTATTCCTCTGCTGAGTACTTTTTCAAAGTGGGGGTATACATCATTCATAAAACTGAAAAGAGTAACTACCGCAATGTCCGGGTCGCATTCATCCAATACCTCATCAGCATCGCTTCTGATTTTGACTCCCAGTTTTACTCCCAGTTCAGCAAAATCCCCTACATCCATACCTACTATCTTGGGGTTTACATCAATAGCGCCTACTATCTCTGCTCCGTTTTCATAAAGATATCTCAGAATATACTTGGACATCTTTCCGCATCCGTACTGTACTACTCTTATTTTTTCTCTGAACATAAGAAACACCTCACTTTTTATTTTTTTGAATCAAAAGATCCGTGATTCTATATTCAATTATAATGGTTGTTGTAAGTATAAAGTCAAGCGAAATTTTTAACTTTCTCCAGAAAATTTCACTGGGATCTGTAATTTAAGATACATCCCACGTTCTTGTTTTTCAAATACTGGAAGATCAGCTATTACTTCGCACAGATAATCTCCGGTAATAATGAATTTTTTTTGCTCTACCGTGTCAAGAATTCTTGAAAGATATTCCTTTTCTTTACTGAAACTGTCACAGTATATACAAGCATAGGTGTCTGCAGGGATATAAGTTATCAGATTCTTATCAACATACTCCTCATCAACGAAAACAAATACTTCACTTGAATACAATCGTTTTTTCTCAAGATCGGATTTACGCATTATAGTTCCTGCATTACAAAAATATATCTGCGGAAGGCTGTCAGAAATGAGTTTGTTCTTGAGTTTTCGCAGCATCTCTTCGTAAACTTCTATTCCATGTTCATAGAAGTTTATCCCAGCATCGATACAATACATTTGGCGTTTATTTATGAACTCCATAACAATGCTGCCGTCAGGAGGAGATTTTTCATAACGTTCGTAACTCTCTATGGTTCTCTGAAGGGCTCTTTTCTGATACTGCATCTCTTTTATCTGAAGGTCTATCTGATTGCTCTTACGTTCTAAAATGCTTTTAAAAAGTGATATATCGTTCTGATCCAGAAGTTTTTTTATATCGGTAAGTTTCATTCCAAGTGATTTCATATACTGTATCATATCAAGACGAGCACACTGTCTGATGCTGTAGTATCGATAACCGTTTTCGCTATTTGTTTCATCCGGTTTTATAAGATCAAGCTTATCATACAGCCTCAGAGTCTGTTCGGAAATATGATTTAATTTTGCCATCTTTCCTATTGAAAGTTTTTCCATTGTTTCCCTCCTTGCCTATATAAAGTCTATACATGCAATAAGGTTTCGAGATATGGACTGTTTTATTCTTTGTTGTTTCTTATCCACTCTTCGGTTGCGGGAAGTATTATTTGTTTTCCATCATGGAATGATGCTATATACACGGTTGGTTTTTCGGAATAGGTTGCCGTTACGAAAGAAAAATGACCAGTGTTGGTGGCAGCACCCCATTTAGCGTCTTTATTCATACAGACCACTGATATATCACCGGCCTGACCTCGCCTGTCCATAAGCTTTTTATTGAATTGTTCAACAGCTTTTTGAGCAGCATCCTGTGGAGATAAACCGTATTCCATCAAACGGACAGTTTCATAACAGATACAACCTTTCATGATATCCTCGCCAAGGCCTGTAGCAGTTGCTGAACCAATACTACTGTCTGAATAAAGTCCACAGCCGGGTAAGGGAGAGTCTCCTATCCTTCCGGTTTTTTTCATGAAAAGACCACTGGTTGAGGTTGCCGCAGCCATACGAGATGATGTATCGACTCCAGCTGTACCGACGGTGTCGTGACCGTCATAAGGTTTAAGTACCTCTTTTTTTTCAAGAAGCTTTTTTTGCCATATATTATAAGAACAGTCAGTCATCATATTTTTTTCTTCAAAACCATTTATTTGGGCATACTCTTGTGCTCCTTGACCGGCAAGAAAGGTATTGAATCTTTCATCCATAAGTTTCCTGGCTATTTTTACAGGGTTCTTGAAGTTGATAACTCCGCTCACTGCCCCGAAAGATAAAGTAGTTCCATCCATAAAAGCTGCATCAAGCTCTATAATGCCTTTTTCGTTAGGAAGCGCTCCGTACCCTACGGAGGTATAGTCCGGACAGTCTTCAACCTCTGTTATTACTTGCTGTAATGAATCGAAGATTGAACCGTCTTGATCCAGCATCAATGCAGCTTTTTTAATCCCATCCAAAGCCATTCTCCATGTAGCGATAACTCCCCACTTCATAAAATACCTCCAAAAGAAAAAAATTATATACTTATATTTTTGATGGCGTTTCTTATTATATACTCATCTGCAATATAATGCTCGTACTCTGATAGTGAATAAGAACTTCCCATAGCAATGCTTTCATTTCTAAAATACATATCACTGTTTTTTATAGTTTTTCCAGAGAGATGTACTTCGGTTGCTCCGGTAGCGGTAATAACAGCTTTTATATTGTTTGCGGTTATACCTGCTCCAGGCATAATAATTATTTCGTTTCCGAACATATTTATTAGGTCAGAGATTAATTTTGTTCCTTGTACAGCAGAAGGCTTCTGTCCGGATGTAAGAATCCTTTCAATGCCTATATCTTTTAAGACTGCAGCACAGGCATATGGGTTTTCCAACATGTCAAATGCCCTGTGAAAACTTATTCTTAACGGATATGCCGCTTCTAAAAGAGTCTTCATCTTCTTAATATCAACTGTACCATCTGGAGTAAGAACACCGCATACTATACCGTTAACGCCTATTGACTTTGCTATTTCAATATCTCTGCACATTATCTGTATTTCATTATCGGAGTAAAGAAAATCTCCGTTTCTTGGTCTTATGAGAGCATGAATATTTATGGTTACTTTCTTTCTTGTATACTCCATCAATGCGACACTTGGAGTCAGACCACCACAAGACAGAGCGCTGCATAGTTCAATTCTTTGAGCACCGGCTTTCTGGGCAATCTCTGCTGACTCTAGTGAATCAGCACAAACTTCTACTAGGATGGGGTTCATGTGGTTTTCTTTTCTAGAATCACGACAGTTTCTACATGATAAGTGTTTGGAAACATGTCAAAAGGCTGAACAGAGATTACTTCAAAACCGCTTTCCATAAATGCCCGTATATCTCGTGCCAGAGTTGTTGGATCACAAGATATATATATTATGCCCTTTTCGGTTATTTTCGCCAAATTTTTGGCTGAAAGAACACCTATTCCTTCTCTGGGCGGATCGATTATAGCATATGAGAATTTTTTTGTTTCAATACACGATTGAAGAATGAAATCCTCTGATTTTGAGGATGAAAAACGTGTGTTTCGTACCGAGTTAATATTTGAATTTGAACAGGCAGCTTTTATAGATACCTTTGATGTCTCCACACCGTAAACAGTTTTGAAAAGAGGAGCAAAATAAATGCTAAAAAGACCCACACCGCAATAAAGATCAAGCAGGGAATCTGATCCGGTGTTTAAAGTTTTAAAGTATTTGAGAATGTAGTTAAGCATTTTATGAGTAACGTTATAGTTATTCTGAAAAAAAGAAGTAGGCGGAATCTGAAATAAAAATCCGTCAAACTCTTCTCTTAAAACTCCTTCACCCTTCCATGTTTTGTATGGTCCTCTTAAGGTAACTGTGTCGGAAGTATTCATCACATGAACTATAGAATCGGCATGAACCTTTTTTGACAACTCTTCTTTAAACTCATTTTCTTTTGGGAAATACTCCGTATGAGTGACAAAAATAAGCATGGTTTCATTTTTTGAAAAAGATTTTCTTAGAACAAGATGCTTAAGTACACCACTCTTCTTTTCCGGATCATATATGGATAAGTTCATATCAGAGATTATAGATTTAACTGTATTTCGTATTTTATCAAATGGCGCAGGCGATATTATGCAGCTGTTTATGTCAATTATATTGTGTGTATTGGCCTCTTTAAGCCCCAAAACAGTCTTCCTGCCATATGAAAATCCGAACTCCATTTTTGATCTGTACTGCGTTGAATCATCACTTTCAATTATATCCGAAACATTGACCTCCATGCTTCCGATACGTCTGAACTGTTCTTCAACTATTGAATGTTTTGCCTGCAGCTGCTGTTCATACTTCAGCCCAAGCCACTGGCATCCACCACATTTTGGGAAATGCTTGCATGGAGAAGCTGTGCGGTATGGAGAAGGCTTTATTATCTGTTCAACTGATGCAAAGATAGTATTCTTTTTCTTGAACTTTTCTTTTACCCTAACAATATCCTGAGGATAAACATTTTCAACCATATAGATTTCATTATTGTATCTTGCCAGACCGTAGCCACCGTATATAAGCTTTTCAATTACAACATCAACTAAACCGTTGTTTTCCATTATAGTCACTCCATTCTTTTTTTGTCATGTAAATTATATCACACTTGTTCAAAAATGCTTAAAAAAGTAGCATTATGATATAATTGTTCTCGAAAGGGGAATGATTAAAATTAATTTTTTAAAGGGGGTAAGTTTGTGAACAAAAAAGAAAAAAGCTGGATTTTGTATGATTGGGCCAACTCAGCGTATTCAATGGCCGTTACTTCAACAATTCTTCCGATATTTTTTAAGGATGTAGCCTCCAAAGGACTTAGCGATACTGATTCTTCTGCATTCTGGGCATATTCCAACTCTATTGAAACAGTTCTTCTGGTTCTTATGCTTCCTATTCTTGGGACTATAGCTGATTATAAGAACATGAAAAAAAAATTTTTTGTTTTCTTTCTCCTTATGGGAATATTTTTTACCGGACTGCTTTCTACAGTGAACGAAGGTCAATGGTTTTTCTGTCTGTTTATCTATGTTCTTACTGCTATCGGATTTTCGGGTTCAAATCTTTTCTACGATTCAATGCTTGTTGACGTTACAACAGAAGACAGAATGGACTGGATATCTACAAACGGTTTTGCATACGGTTATATAGGAAGTACAATACCTTTCATTATAAGTATTGCCCTGATAATGAAGCCACAGATTCTGGGTTTTGATTCAGCCATTATTCCAACTAAGCTTTCTTTTATTATAACAGCACTCTGGTGGTTCATATTTTCAATACCTCTTTTGAAGAATGTACAGCAGGTCAACTATCTTGAACCATGCAGAAAACCAGTTAAAGAAAGTTTTTTAAGGCTTATAAAGACTTTTAAGGAGATCAAGCAATACAAAAATATTTTTTTGTTTCTCATTGCTTTTTTCTTTTACATTGATGGTGTTCATACCATAATATCTATGGCAACAATTTTTGGAAAGGATATCAATCTTTCTAATACGACACTAATGGTAGTTCTTCTTGTAATTCAGTTTGTTGCCTTTCCTTTTGCAATTATCTATGGAAAGCTTGCCCAAAAATTTTCTGCTAAAATAATGCTTTTCGTCGGGATTATTGTATACACTTTTGTTACGATCTATGCATATTTCATAAAATCTGAATTAGAATTTTGGATACTCGGTCTTCTTGTTGCCACTTCACAAGGAGGAATACAGGCTTTAAGCAGATCGCTTTTCGGAAAGATTATACCTAAAGAAAAATCTGCCGAGTTCTTTGGATTTTACAATATTTTCGGCAAGTTTGCCGCAATATTTGGTCCGCTTCTTTACGGAATGGCTTCTCAGATAACCGGCAATCCAAGGTTTGGAGTTCTAAGCCTTATTATACTTTTTATAATCGGTGGTTTTCTTATGATTTTTGTGAAAACGCAAGGTCCTTCAAAAACTTGAAAATTGTGAGGTGGTAAGTATTTCTTGTTTAAAAATAAAAGGCGGAGCATATTACATTAATTCTCCTACCAACATAGGGCTTTATGTTTTCAGAAATAAAAACTGCTTAGTTATTGATACACCTCTTAACTCTTCTGCAGCGAAAAAGATCGATGAAGAAATCTCTTCATGTGCCTTTCATCCCAGGTATGTTTTTAATACTCATCATCATCTTGATCATTGCGGTTCAAACAGTTATTTCCGGAATAAATATCCTGGATGTGAATTTTTTTCCTCAAAGGGTGAAAAGGTTTTTATAGAAAATAATTTTCTTTATTCAAGCATACTCTGGGGAGGGATTCCATGCAGTCAGATAGAATGGAGTTCAAAAGAAGAAAGAATTGATGCGATT
>DJGH01000036.1:0-5892 GCA_002431635.1 Petrotoga sp. UBA5851 | reverse complement strand
TCTTGAAGAAGGTATTAATAAGATTAATGATGAGAAATTTGAAATAATTGATCTTGGTGGGCATTCCAAAGCTCTGACGGGAATAATCACGCCAGAAAAGGTTTTTTATATTTCAGACAGTATTTTCAGTGAAGAAAAACTTCAAAAGTATAAAATACCTTATATTTATGATATAAATAAGTTTTTGATATCTATAGATAAGATACTTTCTTGCGATGCAGAGTTTTTCCTTCCAGGGCATTCTTGCAAAGTATATGATAAACAAGAGATTGAACAACTGGCAACTAAAAATGTATCAGCGGTCGAATTTTTCAAAGATCAGATCTATACGTTTTTAAAAAATGCTTTTACCAAAGAAGAGATAGTTGAAAACATAATTATATTAAATGAGCTTTCCGTTGATTTTAAGCAATATATGCTTATAAGTACAACAGTTGCCGGATACCTTGAGATGTTTATATCTGAAAAATTGATCTCTTATTCAGTTCAGGACGGAAAGCTTTACTTTTATAGAGAGTAGTTTATAAAACGATACCTGCTGCCCTTACCGGGGAACCATCACCATTCCTGATTTTCAAAGGTAAGCATGTAAAAAGAAACTCCTTGCCTATAAGTTTGTCTGTATTGTTAAGATTTTCTATTATGCAAATGTTCTTTGAAAGTACTATTTTATGGTTCGTAAGTTCATGGTTCACTGGATCAAGTGAAATTGTATCAAGACCTATACCCTTAAGATTGAACTGAGAAAGGTATTGGGCAGCCTGATTGTCAAGTACTGGGAAGTTACCAAAGTACTTGGGAAAATTCCAAAATCTTGCCCAACCTGTATGAAGAATAATAAAATCTGAGGTATTAATTGTATTTTCTGCGTCAAGCAGCAGTTTTTTGGTTATTACTGCTTCCTCCTTTAAAAAAGAAAAATCAAGAACACAGCCTTTTCCGAAAAAACTTGAGATATCTTTGTTATCAGTACTTTCTCCTGATTGGAAAAGATGTTTCGGACAGTCTATATGTGTTCCGGTATGTGTGACCATTGTGATTAAGGTTTCTTTAAAACCATCTTTTTCTATAGTACAAGCAGGAAAAAGTCTTGGACTATCAGTTCCGGGATATACCGGCATGGATTCTTCTATAATATGAGTAAGATCGTATACTTTCATTTTCCCTCCAAAAGTTAGGAGAATACATCGTATATTCTTCCAATTTCACGCTCGTATTTAATAAAAAGTTCGAGAATCTTAGGATTGAAGTCTGTAGGTTTAGTTCTGCTGTCTCCTTTTTTCAGAATTTCTACAGCATGCATATGCGACATGGCTTCTTTATAAGGTCTTTTAGATCGCAGAGCATCATATACATCAGTAATGGAAACAAGCTGGGCTTCAATAGGTATACTCTCTCCCGATAGTCCCGAGTTATAACCGCTACCGTCATATTTTTCATGGTGATATAGCGCTATGTTGAGTGCCACTGTAAAATAATCATCATCCTGGAGAATATTTTTGGCATATAATGTATGATTCTTCATAATTTCGTACTCCTGTTCAGAAAGCTTTGCTTTTTTCATCAGGAGTTCTTTGGGAATAAATATCTTTCCTATATCATGTAAAGGTCCAAATTTTTCTATCTGCCTAACAGTTTCTTTCGGCAGTCCGTATTTAAGCGCAAGAAAACCTGCTATCTTGCCTACTCTGTTAATATGAAAGCCTGTATCCTCATCATAGTTCTCAGCAATAAAAGCAAGTTTATGGGCAAAATTAGTATACGCATTATTAATTCTATCTGCATAAATTTTGGTTTTTAAAAGCAGTTCTGTTATTTTTTGAAAAGAAGCAATAATTTTAATATCTTCAGATGAAAAAAATATGCGGTTGAAAAAGAAAAAATAGAGCTGTCCAAAGGATTTTTCTCCGTTTTTTATAGGGCAGACAATTATATCAGAAACATCCAGAGTATGGTCTTTTAAAAGTTTTTTCATATAACCGTATTTTGAAGACGCCAATATTTCGTCAGGGGTAATTTTGGTGACAGAATTAAAGATGTCTATCTCCTTTACGGTAAAATTAATAAAATCAATATTCAAAGCTTTAGGACCTACAGTGGATATATCTTTTATGTTAAAATCGTCATCAAAAAGAATAGATATGCTGTAATCGTTCTTAAGCATTGAAGATGTATTTATCATNNATAAGACGCCTTATAATCTGTGAATCTGAGAGAAGGATTATATCCGAAAACTCTCCAGTGAGATTTAAAAAGCCCATAAATCTTTCTTTACTCATGGTTTCAAGCCGTAATAGTTCATTAAGTCTTATGTTAAGCTTTTCAAGTTCCTGATTTTTTTCATCTAAAATATTTTTGTTTTTTGAAATAGCTTCATAAAGAGCCCTTAACTCCATTTCTTTCGACTGCAAACTTCTGTAAGAGCTCGCCAGTTCCTGATTTTTATCGTTAAGCTGATCATTCTTCTGATTTATTTCCGTCATCTTTTGAATAAGTTCTATGGACATTTTATCAAGTTCTTTAGATATAAAAGCTATCTCATCGTTCCTTCCACTTTCAAAACTAATACTAAAATCTCCACGGCCAAATGCACGAACCTTTTCTGCAAGCTCAATTATCGGAGAGGTTATTCGGTTGCTTAATATAAGAATAAAGGTAATTGAGAAAATAATTGAAACAAGAAGCACCATTAGAACAAAATTTAGTATTTTATTTGATTGATAAAAAAGTTTATCGGTTTTCATTGTCATAAAAAGTGTAATAGAAGAAGTGTACTTTGTAATTTTTATAGGTACGATAATATTAAGAGTGCTTGCAGATTCAAAGTAAGAGTAATCAAAAAAGGTATTCATTTTTCCTGAATGTATTGCAGTCTCTATTTTTTTTGCATCGGTATTTCTAAAAGATAAAAAAGATTCAAAATTTTTTCCGTGAAAAGCATCGTCTGGATGAACCATGAACTTTCCGGTTGAGGAAATAATAAAAACTTCGGAATCATTTACTGAGTTCAATCCGGAAACAAAGTTTTTCAATTGGATGTTTGAAATATCCACTCCTGCGACGCCTATAAAAATATTGCCATAAAAAATTGGAACAGAGTAGCTTATAAGGAGAACTGTTTTATTTTTTATAGTGTATTCAAAAGGATCTACAATTGTTTCAAAGCCTGTCTTTTTTGGAATGTTGTACCAGTCAGAAAATGAAGACGGATCATCGTATCCGTAGCAGCTTTCCAGGTGATACCCATCAAAACTGTTATAGTATGGTACAAATCTTCCGTTCTTATCAGAACCAGGTGAATTTATGTATTCATAATCCCTTGCATCAAAAGCATCTGGTTCAAAAACTGCCCATGCTCCAAGGAATTCAGAGTTGTTTTCGGCAATATTCTTAAGTATTTTTATTACATTCTCTCTTGAAGGCTTAATTTGAGCTTTAGTTGTTTCCAACAAAAAAGACAAAAAACGAGCATTGAGCAATGCCCGTTCAAACTGTTTTTCGACATAACTTACCGTAAGCATGGCGGCACTCTCTGCCTTTTTTACGGCTTCTTTTTTTATATATTCATTAAGTGAGATATATAAAAAAATTGAAATGAGGAAAATAAAAGAAACAAATACAAAAAGTGTACTTGTAAGAACAAATTTATTAAGGCTTTTGGCTCCTAACAAAGGTTCCTCCTCAAATCACATATGTACAAAAATTATAACATAATTTTATGTGTTTTATTCAATTAACGTATTTATGAATTGAGGCAGAGCAAAACAAGCTTTATGTATCTTGTGGTTGTAATAACGGGTTTTGGTAAGTATTTCATGATCTTGTTTTTCTGGTTCTGTATTCCCCAGAGTTTTAAAAGCAAGTGTAAAAGACCAACAGCCCGGTGCATACTGCGGAATATATGCCGTGTATAAATATGCATTCGAGAAAACAGAATGTATACGTTTATAAGCATTTCTCATCCATTCTTTATGGATAAAAGGATCTTCGGTTTCGGCCGAAAGTATTCCATCTTTCTTTAAAGCTTCAAGACAAGAAAGGTAAAAATCCTCTGTGAAAAGCTGACTGGCCTGACTTTCTGTCGGATCTGTTGAATCAATAAGGATTATATCAAAATAATCATGAAATTTTTTGACAAACTTTGCACCATCTTCAATGACTATATCTAACTTGGGATTATCAAATTCGCAGGATGTGAATGGAAGATATGTTTTTGCCGCTTTGATTACTTCTTCATCAATTTCACATAGGGTTACCTGTTTAACGCAAGAATGCTTAAGAACCTCCCTGCTGGTTCCTCCGTCTCCTCCACCGATTATAAGTATCTTTTCAGGATTAGGATGAAGCACCATCGGAACATGTACAAGCATTTCATGATAAATAAATTCATCTGATTCTCTTGTCATTATAACATCATCAAGAGTAAAAATCCTCCCAAAGGATGTATTTTCAAATATATCAATTTTCTGATACTCAGATTGTTTTGAATAGATTCTCTTATCTATTCTGTGAAAAGTTCCGTAGCCGCTTCTGCTATGATATTCAATTGAAAAGTTTTTACTATCTATCAGCATACTTTAACCCCTATTTTTTTGTTCTCGGATAAAGAACTTTGTTTTATTCCCAAGATCTCAAAATTTCCTCGTAGATGCTCCTCTTTTTCAATTTTACCAGATTTAAATGCATATTTCAGATATTCAAAAGCCTTTTCCGGGTCAACATGATCACCACAGGTATAGAGATCCACAGAGGCATATCCGTATTCAGGCCATGTATGAATGGCCAGATGAGATTCCGAAATGATTACAGCACCGCTTACACCATAAGGCATAAAAGTATGAAAACTTGAAGTAACAATATGCGCACCGCTTATAATGGCAGCTTTTTGCATGTGGTACTGTATTTTCTCAGTGTTGTTAAGACATTCTCTGTCACAATCATAAAAATCAGCAATTATATGTCTTCCCAAAGCAGCAATCATAAAAATCACCTCTTTTTCAATATATTTCCATCCAAAGAACCTTTGCTTTCTGAGTTCTTGAAATATTTTTTATCTGGTGGCTCATTATGGATTCATAAAAAAAAGCCTCATCTTTTTTTAGTCTGTAAACAGTGCCGTTTAGCAAAAGAGCAACGTTTCCGTCGATTATGTATCCAAATTCAAACCCTTCATGCGGCTGTTCAAGAATACTTTGACTTGATGGATTCAGCTCTACTATCCTTGGTTCAATTTTTTTAGGATCTGTTTGTGACATTATTAGAAACTCTTTAACGCCTGAAGGCATATCGTAGATAGGAATCCGTTCATCTTTTTTATACACTATTTTTTTTTGATCATCCATTTTTGAAAAAAAATTTACTGTATCGCTTCCCAATGCTCTGAGTATGTGATCGAGGTTTTCAAGCGTAGGAGAAGTGAGGTCTCTTTCAAGTTGGGATATAAAACCCCGAGTTAGATCTGACCTTTCAGCCAGTTCTTCCTGTGTCATGTTTTTTGATATTCTTAGAAGTTTTATACGTTCCCCTATCTTCATAAGGCCTCCAGGTATTGATAAGTGTGCAAATTAGTTTAAATAATGTTGCTTCTGAAAGTACTATTTAGAGAGTAAAATATAAGAAATATTTAACCATAATCATTTTATTATATCATATAATATGTAAAAAAGAACAGTAAAAGCTGCAAAATATGTTAATATTAATTGCAAAAAAAATCCGTATGAAAGTGCTTTGAATGCAAAATTCTTTGTAAGGTAAGGAAATGTATAGTCACAAAACATCCAAAATAAAAAATATAGTTTTTATTTCAGTTAATGCTTTTGTCGTTGTGTGAAAAGCTATACGTTTATAAATCAGCTGTTTCCGTTCATAGTTCTGTATTAAGTTGAGATTTTT
>DJGH01000021.1:57215-59398 GCA_002431635.1 Petrotoga sp. UBA5851 | reverse complement strand
TATTTATTCGTATCTATAAAACTTCTTAAGAATTATTTCATTCGCTGTGTTATAATGATATTAATATAATTTGAACTTATAGAGAGATTAGTACATACTAATTAATGAATAAAATTTCAGGAGGTGGCTTAGGATGAAAAAAGATATTTTTGTTGAGTATCTGAAAAAGAGAGGCCAGTCTGAAGAAGAGATTAAAAACGCTTTAGAAGTTGTTCAAAATTTTGAAGACTTTCTTAATGTTCTTGGATACGATATTGATAATATCAATGAGATCATTGTAAAAAATTATNNATCTGAAAAAGCTTGTTGATACAAGCAAAGATGACCTTTTTAGAATAATTTCTTTAGCCAGGTACGGATACATCACCGGCAATGATATTCTTTATATTGCAATGCTTGTACAGCTTGACGGAAGTGAAGTTATGGATAATCTTTACCACAAATTAGAAAATCTTTCAGGAAAAGAAGCTGTAAAAATAATATTCACAGATATTCATTTACCTACAACTGGTACTTCCAATACTGTGCGTGCACAGTTAATGCAGACAATAATAGAAAGGCTTAAAGAAATGACAACTGAAGAGTTCAGAAAAGAATTACTTTCCGATTGTTTAAGAGATCTTCCTGATGAGCTTTATAAGCACGATAAAGAGCTTTATATGCAGGCAGGCAATATCGAAAACTATTTGGATTTAAAGCAAAAGGAGTTTATTGAAGAAATGTATGATCTGCGGAAAAATAATAAGCTTTTTTTCGGGCAAAAAATTACAGATGAGGTTATCGTATTTCTTGAGGCATCACCCGAAATCACACGCGGTAAATTAAGCGGAAACAAACTGCGCATTGTAAAAATACCTTTCCGGACAGACGAATGGCTTAAAGAAAAAAATCCAGATAAAAAAAGATACTATGTCTGCCACTGTCCATGGGCAAGAGAGTCTCTGCTATCTGAAAACCATATTCCAAAAGTTTCAGAA
Source organism: Petrotoga sp. UBA5851 (assembly GCA_002431635.1). Taxonomy (GTDB): domain Bacteria; phylum Thermotogota; class Thermotogae; order Petrotogales; family Petrotogaceae; genus UBA5851. The sequence continues at coordinate 58,421 of DJGH01000021.1, read as the reverse complement.
GAATTCTGCCATTGCAGTGCAGGATTTGTAAAAAAACCATTCGAACAGATTTTCGGAAGAAAGCTCAAAGCTAATATCATACGATCTGCTCTCAAAGGAGATGAGTTTTGCGAATTTGAAATAGAACTGTTATAATATAATTCTGATACTTATATTTGGAGGTATTTATATGAAGTATGTCAATATTGTTTTTGATATAGATGGAACCCTTATTGACACAGAAGATATAATTTTAAAGTCTTTGCAGAAAGCATTAAAAGATCTGCACAACCGAAATGAAAAAAAGGAGAATCTGAGATTTGCCCTTGGAATAACAGGCCCAAAAGCTCTTGAGGTTTTGAGAGTATCCGATAACGGAAAAACTTTGCAGACTTGGAATGAATATATGCAAAACAGTAGTATAGCTATAAAATTGTTTGCCGGAATAGAAGAAGTTCTTAAAAAACTAAAATCTATAAATATCAAGCTGGGAATAATAACTTCAAGAACAAAATATGAATACGAAGAGCAATTTGTTCCTCTAGGAATATCCGATTATTTTGAAACAATCATATGTTCCGAAGATACTATAAAGCATAAACCAGATGGAGAACCGATGCGTAAGTATCTTGAAATTTCTGGGGCGGTATACACCAAAACCCTTTATGTAGGAGACAGTACCTATGACATGCAATGTGCACTGGCAGAAAAAACTGACTGTGCTCTTGCGTTATGGGGCTGTAGTAATCCTAAAGGAATTAAAAGTACCTACACTTTAAATAGTCCGGAAGATATTTTTGATATCATTAAAGATTGATGGACATTTTAAACCATTTCTCTATCTCTTTGCATACCATCCACAAATTATATATAGCGCTTGTCTAACTTCATTTCACAAAAAATTTTTAAACTATCCATGATACCCTAAAAATATTTTTATATTTAGTACAGGAGGAAAAATGCATAGAGGAAGAATTATTTTCTTAAACGGTACATCAAGTTCCGGGAAAAGCACACTTGCCAAAAATATACAAAAAATAAGTAAAGAAAAGTTTTTTCATGTTCAAATTGACACTTTTTGCGATATGCTTCATCAGAAATTTTTCGACAGCGATTTTTCAGAAACAGAGAATTCTGTAGCTTCACTAATGCACAAATTTGTTGTTTTTTTGAGCGATGAAGGCCAAAATGTTATTGTTGATACAGTTATCGAAAATCATCATGAAA
>DJGH01000021.1:46248-57201 GCA_002431635.1 Petrotoga sp. UBA5851 | reverse complement strand
TCAGGGAGTGTGTAACGCTGATGGAATTTTCAGAAGTAATCTTTGTCAAAGTTTCCTGTCCTCCTGAAGAACTTGAAAAGAGAGAACTTGAACGCGGTGATAGAACAATCGGACAAGCTATAGGACAGTATAAAAATATGTATTTCAATGATATATATGATTTTGAGATTAACACATTTGAAAATACTCCGGGTGAATGCGCAAAAATAGTTATTGATAAAATGAAAAGCTTCAAAATACCTGATTCTGCTTTTTTTAGACTGCGTAAAAAGTACTTAAATTTTTAAAATTATCATAACCTATTTATATTTATAATTGAGTCTGCCTTTAAAAGGCAGACTTTTTATTCTTACAATAATGTACGAAATACGTAAGACTCAAATATACTGTTGTAAAACAAAATGTTTTACAATAGCTGTAAGTAAAAAATAAAAGCAAGGGGAAAAAAGCATATGCAGCAAACAGTTAAGAAAGAAGTCAGATCAAATAAAAGAAAAAAAAATATTACCTGTGAAATGAAAAACAGTATATCTAAAAGTTTCACTTACTTATTTTGGGTTGTACTACTGGTAATAGCTATCTTCTTTTTTATCCGGACTGCCACAACCATATCCGACGGAATAAGTCTATATAAAATAGCTGTCGACGAAAAAAGCATAAGCTCAAAAGTAAAAGAAATTACTTCTGATAAAGATTATATAAATCTTTCAAAAATATCTGGATATTTTCTTTCAGCAATAGTTTCGGTTGAAGACCACAGATTTTTTTACCATCACGGTATTGATTTTATTGCAACAACAAGAGCTTTGATTACAAATTTTATTAACGGGAAAACTATTTCCGGAGGAAGTACAATCACTCAGCAGCTCGCTAAAAATATGTATTTTTCTTTCGATAAAAAATATTCACGGAAAATTGCCGAACTGATTGTTGCGCTGAGACTGGAACAAGAGTATTCAAAAGAGCAGATTCTTGAATTATACTGTAATATAATTTATTTTGGTAATGGTTATTATGGTATACGACAGGCGGCTAATGGATATTTTAATGTACCACCAGATCAGCTTACACTTGAACAGGCAGTTATACTTGCTGGTATTCCTAAAGCACCAAGCATCTATAATATAAAATCTATGGATGAAAGGACAATGGAAAGGACTAAAATTGTTCTTTACTCTATGATCAAAAATGGTTACATTTCTTACGAAAATGCTTTAAAACTAAATTTTTTGAGTACTGAATAAAAACTTCCGTTTGCATACACGGAAGTTTTTTTACATATAATAGAAAAGTTAATATAATCTTTCTTGTGTGTATTAAAAATTAAAAATGAGTTATAATTAATAGCATGACCTATAGAATACTTAATGGCAGGTGTGTGATGAAAGACATAAAACTCTTATCGGAAATTGGATTAATACTTACAGGAAAAGATGATTCCGATAAAAAAATAAGCATATCTATTGAGAAGATCGGAAAACATTTTAATGTAAGCAGAGTTTATATATTTCTTGATGAGGATGATTCGTCAGGTTCAAGCAGCTATGAGTGGTGTAATGAAAACATATCCTCAAAGATCGGTTTTCTTAAAGAATTCAAATATGAAGCATTTCCAGGCTTAAGAGAAATTTTTCTCAGACGCGAGTATCTTTATGTAAATATTACAGAAGAAAATGATAAAAATATCTATCAAATATTAAAAAATCAATCTATACATTCACTGATAATATTTCCACTATTTTTTCAGGACAGTCTTAGAGGATTTATAGGATGTGATGACTGCCTCAAAGAGCATGTATGGAGCGTTAAATCCATAGAATTTTTTAAAACTCTAGCTTCACTTGTATCTAATATCCTTGAAGTTAAAAACTATCAGGAAACACTTAGAAATTCTGAACTGAATACAAGAACTTTTTTTAACACTGTTGAAGATCTTTTTTTCATAGGAGATATGGAGGGGAATATACTTCACGTTAATACAGCAGTTATTAAAAAACTAAGATATACCTTGGAGCAGCTAAAAAGAAAAAAAATTTGGGATATTCATCCGAAAGATAGGAAAGAAGAAATCAAAGAATTAATGAAATCTGTTTTTCTAGGTGACAGAACCTCCCGTCTGCTTCCTCTTATTACTTCAGAAAATAATATTATTTATGTGGAGACAAGAATATGGGCAGCTCAATGGAATGGGAAAGAAAGCATTTTTGTTATTTCTAAGGATGTTACAAAGGAAAATATTCTGCTTAACAAGCTGAAAACTGTTTTTGAAAACAATCCTGCTTCCATGTCAATACGTGATTTCCCCACAGGTATTTTCACAGATGCAAACGAAGTTTTTTTGAATAAATATGGATACAAAAAAACCGACATACTTGGGAAAACTCTTGAAGAGATTGGAATTTTCATAGATGAAGCCACAAATAAAGAGATTGAACAAGAACTTCTAAAAAATGGGAAAGTATCTCTAAGAGAGGTGCGAATAACTACCAGTTCTGGCAGAATCATACAGAATCTTTTTACCGGAGCTATTTTGGATGATTTAAACAAAAAAAGCTTACTTACGGTTACTATTGATGTAACAGGTCAAAAGCAAGCTGAAGATAATCTTAAAGAAGCAGAAAAAAGATTTTCTCTTGCCCTTGAAGGCGCTGAGATGGGACTTTGGGATTGGGATATGATTAATAATAAAGTATATTTTTCAAAATTATGGAAAAGTATGCTCGGTTATGACGAAAATGAGATCGAAAATTCTTTTGAAGGATGGAAAAAACTTTGGCATGAAGATGATGTCCAGAAAATTGAAAAGGCAATTAAAGATTATCTCAATGGAAAGACAGAAAAATACGAAATTATCCACAGACTGAAAACGAAAAACAACTCCTGGAAATGGATTCTCACCCGCGGCAGCTTGTTAAGACAAAAAGACGGTACTCCTTACCGATGGGTGGGAACAAATGTTGATATAACAAATGAAAAAGAGCGTTCGGATGAACTGGAAAGATTCTTTTCGGTTAACCTTGACCTTTTGTGTATAGCCGATATAGATGGGAATTTTCTAAAAGTAAACAGTGAATGGATAAACGTTCTGGGATACTCGCGAGAATATCTTGAAAAAAGCAAGTTTCTTGATTTTGTTCATCCTGATGATATACCAAACACACTGGAAGCTATGTCTAAGCTTTCACAACAGCATGAGGTTGTTGATTTTGTTAACCGCTACCGTGCCAAAAATGATGAGTACAGATATATAGAATGGAGATCCCATCCTTATGGCAAGATCATTTATGCTGCTGCAAGGGACATAACCGACAAGATCGAAACGGAAAAAAAGTACAGAGAAATTGCTATAAGAGATCCTCTTACTGAGGTTTATAACCGCAGACATCTTTTTGAAAGATTATCTTCGATGATTTCAGAACACACAAGAACAAAAAAGGACTTTTCTGTTGCCATCCTTGATATTGATTTTTTTAAAAAAATAAACGATACGTTTGGTCATCAGGCAGGAGATTATATATTAAAAGAGTTTACAAAAACAATAACTCATAACCTTCGTCCTTACGATGTTTTGGGAAGATATGGAGGAGAAGAATTTATGATAATCCTTGACTGGGTAAGTAAAGAAACAGCCTTAATTATCGTTGAAAGAATATTAACCGATGTGCGGCAAAAGAAGTATGTCTATGGAGATGCTACAATCTGTTTTACCTTCAGTGCGGGAATATCTGACTGCAAAGATGCAGAAGAAGATTTTACAGTTGAAAAGCTTGTTGAAAAAGCAGATAGCAGGCTTTACTCCGCCAAGCACTCCGGAAGAAATACAATAATCATAACAGATTGATCTAAAAAGCATATATGCTGATCATAAGTAAAAAGAAAGTAAAAAATGCATCTATATGTTTCTTGACGTTTCCTTTTATTTTATAAAAACGTAATTTTAGAGCTTGACCGTTAACATATATAGCGTATTCTATAGTCAGAATTAAGATGAAAAAATATATGGAGGTATAACTAATGAAAAAGATCATCACAGTTGTTATGACACTTGTTTTGGCTATTGGAATATTTGCTGCATATCCCACCTATAACGGAATAACAGATCCCGCTTATGAACATGTAATTAATGGCAACAATCTGGAACTAAACAATAAAACTGTTAATGTAAAAATAATGCAGTGGATATCAGGTAATTTCATAAACAGGGCAACACTTAACAGTACCAGAGGACTTAAAGAAGGTACCAATTATATATCTTCTGATATAGTACTAACCAAACCTGGACTTGTAAAAGACCAGATATTTGGAGCTATAGCAGTTATCTCAAATGGGCTTGTTGATATTAGTGTAAGTAAAAATAATGAATACGCTCCTTCGAACAAAATCAATATAAGTGAAAACGTGAGCGGTTTGAAATTAGTTGAATTCAACAGATTGAACAAATTCACACAAGTTGCCTATACCTTTACAAAAGATATTGCTGACGCAATACCTGCAACAGGCTATGCATTGTCAAATTCTTCTGTAACAGGGCTAAAGGGTAATTCAAAGCTTGATGGAAGAGTGGTAGGCCCGGAATTTCTTATAGCTGGAGATATTGATGTTCCTTTTGATATGGGACCTGCAGATAATTATATTGTAGCGTTTGATATAGTAGTATCGCCAAAAGGTAAGTTCTAAAATAACTAACTATCCCTGAGAAAATATCTTAGGGATAGTTTTTTTAGAAGTGTTTTTTAAAATTATGTCTTATATACTGTTAGTATATTGTCTATGAACTTCAAAATCTGTTCTTCACGTTTTTTGTTAGACCAGTTAATAACGCCAGTATAAAGGATGCTTAGATTTTTTTGAACACAAAGGCTTTCCATCTGCTTTACAGCCCGGTTGCCTCCAAGCCATGAAAATGCAAAAAATTGCGTTACAAAACATACTACCTTTTTATCTTTCGCTACCATTTCTGAAATATACTTAACCATAACCGGACATAAAGAAAACCCATGAACAGGTGAGCCTAAAATAAGAGTATCATATTCTGATACATCAGGTATGTTTAAAAGCTCAAATTTTCCTGATTCCTCACTTCCAGAGATACCTATCCTTTCTAAAACAACCTTCTGTCCTAATTTTTCTAGGCTTTCCCTTACCCTTTGCCCAACATAAAAAGTATTTCCTGTTTTAGAATATACTATAATGCCTGTTTTCATATAGTACCCCCTTTTTAGATCTTCTTTTACTATTATAATAATACTACAAAAATTAAATTCTGTTATGACAAAAAAATATTTTTATGATATAATAATTTTGTATACCATTTTACCACATATACTTATTTGAGGTGGAATAATGATAAAAAACTATCGGGAATTTCTAGACAGAGTAAATGAACTTGGATTTTATGCTTTCAGCGGAAAGTTTGCTGACGGTTTTCCGAAGCTAGATAACGAAACCATTGAAACCCAATGGCATACAGGAGATACCGACACTGACCCATGGCAGTGGCGCATTCGGGCAGTAGAAGAAAAAGCACTGGCTTTTGGATGTATTCTTGGAGGATATAAAGGCTTTATATCCAAAGAGTACTATCGGTTGTTTTATGCTAGCATGCATCCACAAAACGATATTATACAAATGTATGATTCTGGAGAACTGTCAGCTTCTATCATAAAGGTTTATAAGCTTTTTGAAAAAGGAACTGTTCTCAGTACTGCAGATATAAGGAGTTTATTAAACGTAAGTAAAAAAGAAGGAGCAAGTAAGGCTGACAAAGCTATTGAAGAACTTGAACGGATGTTTTTTCTATCTATCTGCGGTTCAAAACGCAAAGTTAGTATAAAAGGCGAAGAGTATGGATGGCCTGCAAATACATACTGTCTTACTGAAGATTGGGCCGGAGAAGATTGGATTTGTCCAAACGAGAAAATTGATCCCAAAACAGCTAGAGAGATTATTATCGGCCGCGCCGCCTCCTTCAGTGATAAGATTAACCGTACTAAACTTTCAAAAATTTTTTTTGGGTAAACTTTTCTATTCTCTAAAATGAAAACGGGAAACCAGTCAGAAACAAAATATTTTAAGGCTGCCTAACGTATACTCTATTTTTACTTTTTTATCCATAAAGTACTGGCTTTATCTGCTATATACTTTTCTTAGCATAAAATGCTTTCTGAAAATTTTTATTTTAATGGGTTTTACAACTTTATGTGAGGGAAAAAATCTATTAGCTTATCCGTCAAAAATCTGACGGATTTTTTTATTTGACAACTAAATAACATTATGTTATAATAGACCTGCCAGTCTAGACCGACAAGTCTAGACCATATGGTATAAAGGAGGAATATATGATAAGCGTGCAGAATTTATCTCATAAATATCACGGAAACTCAGATTATTCAGTAAGGCGTATAAGCTTCGATATCGGCAAAGGTGAGATATTCGGTTTTCTTGGACCAAGTGGAGCAGGTAAGAGCACAGTTCAGAAAATACTTACAGGACTGCTTAAAAAACAAGAAGGCAGTATTTGGATAGAAGGCACTGAAATAGATTCACTTAATAAGGATTTTTTTGAAAAGATAGGTGTTTCTTTTGAGCTTCCAAATTTATACGAAAAGCTTACCGGATATGAAAACCTTAAGTACTATGCAGGACTGTTTTCAAGGAAAACTTTTGATCCGCTTCAGGTACTCTCCTGGGTAGGTCTGGAAAATGACGCTCATAAAAAAACATCCGATTATTCCAAAGGCATGAAACAAAGGCTGGTTTTTGCAAGAGCTGTAATAAACGATCCTGAACTACTTTTCTTGGATGAACCACTTTCTGGACTTGATCCTGCAACTGCATTATCGGTCAAAAGGGTCATAACAGATTTTAAAGAAAGAGGGAAAACCATTTTCCTCACCACTCACAACATGTTTCTGGCTGATGAGATATGCGATAGTATAGCTTTCCTTAATGAAGGGCAGATCCTGGCAATGGATACACCTAAAAAACTTAAGCTTAAGTACGGAAGTTACTCAGTTAATGTCGAATATCGTAAAGATAAAAAAATTCTAACTGAACTTTTCTTTTTGGGTAAGGACGAAGATAAGAAGAGATTGAAAGAAGTAATAGACGGATATGAAATAATTACTATGCACAGCCGAGAAGCAACACTTGAAGAGATATTTATAAAACTGGCAGGAAGGGGGCTGAACTGATGAAACCATTTTTCAGTCAGTTTATGATTGACTTTATAGTAGCAAAAAGAAATATGTTTTTCATCATTGTCATTTCCATCGCTCTACTTTATTCTATGATAGTCAACTTTGTAATTCCTTCCAAAACGGAGTCATATTCTGGTAATTTTTATATCTTGGATAATACTGTCAATAAAAAATACACACAGGCACTTAACTCTTTCGGTTATAACAGCTTTATAGCTTCAAGTCTNNAAAACATGTCAAAAGATAAATCAGCTGTTGGACTTGTTCTTAAAGATGATGGGATAGAAGCAGTATTTCAGGGATATGAATCATTCCAGCAGCAAAATATAATTAAAAGCATCTTTTCTGGTTTATATGACACTCTCAACAATCAAAATCCTGTTGCAGTTTACAAAAAAACTATTCTAGCAGAATCATCTAAAAAGCTGCCTTTAAATATGAAAATGATTCCCGTTTTACTTGCAACAGATATTATAATGCTTGGATTTATGTTTGTTGCAGCAATGATCTTCCAGGAAAAAAAAGAAGGCGGACTATATGCATATAGAGTAAGTCCGTCCGGAACTCTTAATTATATTTTATCAAAAGCTCTAGTAAATGTTATGATATCTGCTTTATTCGGAATTATTTTCCTTCTTTTTACTTTAGGTTTCAAAACAAATTACTTCTATTTTCTGAGTTTGATTTTCCTAGGAGCATTTCTTGTCTCTCTTTTAGGGATTCTTCTTGCTCAGTTCTACAGTTCACTTAATGAATTTATAATCGTTGCGCTTGTTTTTAATGCAACTATGGCTTTACCGGTAGTAAGTTATTTCAATCCGCTTATCGATATACAAATATTAAAAATCATACCCTCTTATTCTTTGATATATGCATCTGACGAAATCATTAACTCTGCCAGTAACGGCTATACTTTGAATACGCTTTTAAATCTTTTTATTCAGATCTGCTTATTTTTTCCGGCAACATACTTTTCTGTTAGGAAAGTTCTAATAAAGAAGGTGATTTTGTGAGGATTCTTACTCTTTCAAAAAAAGATATTTCAAATATAAAAAAAGATAAGATGATGATTTTTATGTTTCTTGTTCCATTAGTAATTGCATTTGCAGTAAGATTTATAATGCCGTCTATAAATACTGGAACAACTAAGGTCTTTGTCTCTAAAAATCTTCCGGAGGAGTATGAAAAAAAACTAAGTTCATATTTTGAAGTTATCAAAACTACCGACCGTAAAAATTTAGAAAACTCTGTAATGGCCTTTAGTGACATACCTGGCATAGACTTTGAAAATAACGGTCTTGAAGTAGTTCTACAAGGCAATGAAGAACCCGCAATTATTAATATGCTCAATGCTGTTATAATCGATATTGAAAAAGGAACATCACAAGTGTCTGCAACGGATATCGGTGCTAAGAAATCTGGAATATCAGAGTTAATTATATCTATGATTCTTATCTTTGTTATATCCATATCAGGAGTTTTGGGAGGTTTTACCATGGTAGACGATAAAGAAAGCAAAATGATAAATGCACTGGCAGTTTCTCCCATAAGGCTTTCTGATTATATAGCTTCCAAAGTCATAGTAGCGGTTTCCTACTCTATTATAGTATCTTTTATATCCCAACTAATAATGACAGGATTACAGTTTAACATAAAAAACTATTTCCTTATAATCTTAAGTGGAATGCTGCTTTCACTTACAGTAGGTTTTATAATAGGAACACTTGCTGATACACAAAATATGGCTATTGCTTATACTAAAATCGTTACTTTTCTACTTGTTTTTGTTCCTATGCTTTCTTTGATTTTACCAGCCTCAGTACAATGGATTTTTGGTGTAATACCAAGCTACTGGACATTCAAAATAATATGGCAGCTTTACCTTGGCATTGAGGGCAATATTATCCTAAGTTCTGTAATATCGGTAGTATATAATACTTTTTTGTTGGTACTTCTTGTATCAAAACTTAAACGAAAAATAGGTCTCAGACTGGGGTGATTTTTATTGGAAACTGTTTGATTTGAAAAAGAAAATCTTCTCTATGAAAATGCTTTAAAAGAATTCTCAGATAAAGGTTTCGAAAAAGCTTCACTTAACAGTATTCTAAAAAATACTGGAATAAGTAAAGGAACTTTTTACTATCACTTTCAGAACAAGGAAGAGTTGTATACATGCCTACTGAACAAGGCACTTGAAATAAAAAAGCAACTATTGGAGAAAGCATTTTCAGAACATGGAGTAGATTGCGATATTTTCCTGCTGCTTCAGATGCAAGCTGAAACTATCATTGAATATGCTTTTAATCATAAATTATTTTACGATTTTTCAGTAAGCTTTGCAAAAGAAAAAGGAAACAGTATATATGAAAAAGTTATGAATAGCTTCAAGCCTGAAATAGATAAAACCTTTAGCAAAATTATAAGCATAGCCGCAGAATCAGGTGCTCTTCGTGATGACATTCCGGCAGAAGTACTTGAAAGATCTCTAAAATACTTTTTTACCAATCTTGGAGATATTCTGGAACTTTTTTATGAGATAACAGATAAGGAAAAGCTACTAGCGTATTATAAAAGCTTTATAGAAATACTAAAAAACGGTATGAGTAAGCAATAAATAACAATACCCTAATCAGAAAACTCTGACTTAGGGTATTATTATTTTAAAACATCATTTAGTGAAGTTCATATACTTTTAAGTTTTTTAGAAATTTCCAAAAGATCGTAAGCTATCTTCTCCAGCTGATCCGGAAGTTTTTCTGCTTCTATTGTGTCCAGCTTTAATAGCTTTTGAAGTACCGTATCCGGGACATTCTGACCTACCAAGGCATTCAGATAATATCTGAATGCCTCTCTGTTATCATTCAATGAAATGTCCACAGGTGCTGTTCTTTCAAGGAGATAGTCAGTTGACACATTAAAAATATCTGCAATCATTAGCAAAGTTTCGTGCGGAGGTGCAGAACGTCCCGTTTCATATGCAGATATGCTTTTTCTTGTGGTATTAAGTTTCTGAGCAAGTTGTTCCTGTGTCATATTATTTTTCTGCCGGAGTTCCTTTAATTTATCCTTAAACATATTTAACTCCTTTTTAATTTCTTGTGCTATTATAAATAGCAAAAAAAAATAAATCAATATAAGCTAAAAATTATAGCTTTTTTAATCAAAAAGCTATTTATAAGTCATATAAAGCTATTGATTTTAGCCTAAAAAAATGATACAGTTGACTATGATATAGAAAAATAAAAATAATAATTAATTATTTAAAAAAAACATTTTCTGTATCAATCAGTTTTCTTTTAGCATTTTTGAAATCTCTATCAGCTCGATACCGATTTTTTCAAGCTGCTCAGGAAGCTTTTGACTCTGTATTTTTTCAAGTTTCAAAAGCTTCTGTTTGATATCATACGGTATTTCATAGCTGCTTTCTTTTTGTATAGATCTTATTTCAGATACTCCCAGCAGATAGTCAATCGAAACATCGAGTGTCTTTGAAATATTCAGAAGCGTTTTGGCATCCGGAAGATTCAACCCGTTTTCTATTCTGTAAACACTGTTTCCTGCGATATTTATAAGTGCTCCAAACTTTTCACGCGATAAACCGTTTTCTTCCCGTAAATTTTTTATTTTTTCACCAGTATTCATCTATTTTCACCCCGTTACAATTATACTCCCGTTTCTACTTTTATGTAGAATTGAAATAATTGAGTTATTATAAATTTACTGTTTTTATTTGACAATGCCACTATTACGTATT
>DJGH01000021.1:43846-46231 GCA_002431635.1 Petrotoga sp. UBA5851 | reverse complement strand
TTATAAATATGTTGAAGTGAGGGGGATATAATGACCGTATTTAAAAAGTTAAGACTTGAGAAAGGACTTACTTTGGAAAAACTTGCCCGGGAACTTAAAACATCATATAACACTATATGGCGTATTGAGAGCGGATATTCAAGCATGCCAAGCTTGGATATAGTTTTAAAATATGCAAATTTTTTTGAAGTAAGTGTTGATTATCTTTTAGGAAGATCAGATAGTATTCTTCCTACTAAATGAAAAAACAGTATTCTTATAAATAACAAAAAGAATCCTGAATAATAATTTTATTTTGTATCTATATTTGCACCATTAAGAAAGAGATATTCACTGATTTTCAGATATCTCCACTGTCAAAACCTTTTCTCTTATATATAAACACCACAAGAGGTGCAAAAATATGGAAGATTTTATGTCTTATGTGAACTTCCAAAGAATGAATGAATGTATTGAACTGCTGAGCACGATAACAAAACTTCCCCTAGGAATTATGGACTGTTCAGGAAAGCTTCTTTGCAACCGCGGTATAAAAGGAGTAATAATTGATAATCTTAAAACACCTCTTCAGGAAAGCACTCTGTTTTCAGAATATAGTCTTATCCCCGGCGAAAACAAAAGGGCTTGTTTTCTACCTATAAGCACCGGAAAAAAAGTGCATGCTTATCTCGTCAGTATTATAAGCTCTGAAATGAAAAAAGATACCATTAAAAAAATAAAATTTTTAGAATACTTCAGAGATTTTATCTCTTACAGCCTTTTTTATACAACAGAACAGAATGATATAAAAAATCAGCTTAATCTTATTTTTGAAACGGATACTAAACTATCCGAAAAAAACTGTTTAGCATATGCCTCTAAAGAAAAGGCTTTTAGATTGGCATATTTTGATAGTTTATACAGTTTTATGCCTAATAGAAATTACCTGAAACTATTCGGAGAAGAAATAACTCATAGCTCTAAACCTTTTATTTTACTTTATCTTGATATTTCAGGACTTAAAGTAATTAAAGATACACTCGGTTATAGAACGGCAGATACATGGCTGAAACGAACCATGAAAAAATTGATGGACAGTCTGAGCTCTGATGAAAAGGTTTTCCGATGGGAAGAAGATGCATTCATATTTATCTTTGGGAGTACGGAAAGAACCTATATTAAAAATAAAGCAGAAGTTCTCCTTAATGTAGTAGAAGAGCCATGTGAAATATCTGATTCAAAAGTAAAGCTTTCAGGACACATAGGGGCCGTAATATATCCTGAAGATAGTATATTGTTTGAAGAACTTGTCCGAAAAGCATGTATCACCGTAAGAACATCACAGATTACAGGAAACAGAACCCTGAAATATTATGATGAAAAGATATCGGAAAAAATTGTTGAAAAACTGGAAATAGAGAAGGATATTGAAAAAGCACTTGCAGAAAAAGAATTTTTTCTATGTTAGGAACCTGTTTTTGATGCCCAGAATAATTTATTGTACTGCTTTGAAGCACTTATAAGATGGAAACATCCCAATAAAGGCATTATCCTTCCTTCAGAGTTTATTCCCACCGCTGAAAAAACAGATTTTATAGAACGTATAGGTGAATGGGTAATTGAGGAAGTATTTTCTAAGATACAGGAACTAGGAAAACTTGGATATGATAATCTTAAATTTTCATTAAATATATCGGTTCGCCAGATAGGAAACAGAAATTTTCTGGAGTATATTGAACTCTGTATGAAAAAATATTCGGTAAAACCTGAAAATATTATTCTTGAAATAACAGAGACCGTTATGATCAATAATTTTTCCAAAGATATAAACGAGTTTTTTTATAGGCTTAAAGAAATGGGTTTCAAGATCGCACTTGATGACTTTGGTTCAGGATACTCAAGTATAAGTTATCTCAAAAATATTCCTTTTGATATAATTAAAATCGATAAAATTTTTATAGATAAGATATCTGAAGAAGGAGTAGAAAAACTTTTCATAAAAACAGCATTAGCAATAGGTGAAAAGCTTGGAAAACAAATAATAGCAGAAGGAGTTGAATCTGAACAACAAAAAAAGCTGCTTTTACTTGAAGGCTGTAGGTTACTTCAGGGTTATATATTCAGCAAGCCTATAAAAGACGGTGAACTGCTTACTTATCTGGATTATAGCCGAAAAATATCTAAAACTGCAGGATGTAATCCATAATAAATGCTTTAACATTAAACTTAATATTATAATAACATCTTCACTCAGAAGATGTTTTGTTTTTTATTAATCATTTAATTCTAAGAGGTTTTATACCTTACCTACTTCATAAATGCAATACAATTACACTCAGAAGCTTTTATCATGCCATTTTTTTTATAAAAATTTATTGTTTTTTCAGTATTATCTGTCATTAAGAC
>DJGH01000021.1:179-43787 GCA_002431635.1 Petrotoga sp. UBA5851 | reverse complement strand
TTTCTAAAATCATCTTTAAAAGTGTGCTCCCAATACCTTGTTTTTGATATTTCTTTAAAATCAATATATCCTGAATGTAAATGATAGTTTGACCGTCTCCTACTACCCGGATTAAACCAATTAACTCATCTGTATCCCAAGCAGTTAATACTTTTAATGAATTTTCGACCGCATTTTTTAACCTAATGCTGTTGTTTGTGTATGTGAACCATTCTGCATCATTATATAATATGAGCAATTCTTCAATTTCAGGTATTATATCTTCTTTAATAACTATCCTATCCATATTGACCCCCTCATTTTCATTGGTAAAGAGATTATCTATTTAATATACAGTATATCATACTGTCCAGCTTCTGTAATCAGTCTAAAAGCATACAGTATTTTATTCTTAAAATTTAAAAAAGAAAAACTACTTTTAAAATTCACTAAATAATTGTATAATTTATTGTACAAACTGTAAATTAGAGTTAAGTATCGACTTTACCTAACGGAGGTTCAAATGAAAGAAAAAATTAATTTTTCATCTTCAGATGTCGACAGACTGTGCGAAGAAAAAAAATTTTCAGGAGTAGTATATATCGTCGAAGAAAACAGTACAATGTACTCAAAAGCCTTTGGTTATGCCGATATTGTTGAAAAAAGGAAAAATAATATGGATACTTTGTTTGCGATAGCATCGGGAACAAAATTTTTTACAGCCTTAGGAATAGGTATTCTCATAGATCGTGGTTTATTTGCTCTTGATACTCCTGCCAAAGAACTTTTTGACCTTAATATAAACACATACTCAGATAATATAACAATAAGACATCTTCTTTCTCATACATCAGGGATGCCTGATTATTATATAGAAGAGGATATGCAAGAACTTAATAATTTTGAACCTGAATACCCTTTTTATAAACTAGTTTCACCTAAAGATTATTTAGTGCTTTTCCCACATGAAGCAATGAAGTTTCACCCCGGTGAGAGGTTTGAATACAATAATAGTGGTTTTGTATATCTTGCCATGATAATACAACACATCAGCGGAAAAAGTTATAAGGAGTTTATCGAAGAGGAGATCTTCAGAAAAAATGGCCTTACAAGAAGCGGTATATTTCCATTTAATGCACTAAGTCCTAATACAGCCTGGGGCTATACTTTGGAATGCGGCAATTGGAAAAGTAATATATACCAGCTTCCTATTCAAGCTGGTGGAGATGGGGGAATTTATACATGTGCAGGAGAAATGAAAATCATATGGGAGTATTTTTTTAAGAGTAAAATTATCTCAGCTCATCTGGTAAATGAATTTATTACTCCGCAAACTGCTGAATCTGTTGAGAATGGTGATTACTACGGACTTGGATTGTGGCTTAGACCTAAAAACAATTATCTTATGCCATACATAGTAGGATCTGATCCCGGTATATCTTTTATGAGCAGTTATGATCCTTATAAGAGCTCATATAAATTTTTGGTTTCAAACACCACAGACGGGGTATGGGATGTGATATCAGGTGTCAAACAGTAGAAATCTTCTAATATAAAGGAGAAACCCGGATGGGCTTTTATAAAAAGGGAACGTTACCTTTAAAAGTATCGTTTTTTATATTATCTGCTTTTCTTATCATATCAGGAGCTTTCTTCTCTTTTTGGACCATAAAATCGGCTGATGAGAAGATGAGAACTGATCTTTTACTTCAGGCAGAAATTGTGTCACGAACTCTAAATATATCCGACATAAAAGCTCTTGAAGGTAGTTTTCAAGATATTGATCTTTTGGAATATAAACGCTTAAAAAGCCAGCTGACAGATATATGCAGCATAATACCCAACTGCCGGTTTGCTTATATCCTGGGAAAGAAAGAAACCGGAAAGGAGTATAATGTTGTAGACTCTGAAAAAGTAAGTTCTCAGTTCTATGATCCTCCAGGTTATGAGTACGATGAACCCCAGAAAATAGATGAAAAAGTCTTTAAAACCGGAATAGCCCAGACAGATGGTCCAATTTCCGATTCTGCTGGGACATATATAACGGCACTGGTACCGATAAATGACCCGGATTCTAATAATATTCTTGTACTTCTGGGCCTTGATATTGATACCAAGGGATGGACTAAAAACATTCTAAGACAGACATGGTTATCAGTAGCCCTTATATTTCTTATGGAAATTGTTTTCATTGTATTTTGGTATATTCATCTGCAGAGTAAAAAACTTAAGCAAAGCGAAGACAGGCTTAAAACTATTGCAGATTCTGTAACTGATGGTATTATCATGACAGACAGCAACGGGAAAATAGCTTTTTGGAATAACGGAGCCGAAAAAACTTTTGGTTATGATTCTATTGATATTGAAGAGAAAAAAATTTACGACCTGATTGAAGATTCTACTGCCACATTAAAATTCAAAAATCTGATATCCGATTATCTTCTTCAGGGTAAAGATTTTTCTTCACTAGAACTTGAAACCTTTGGAAAAAGAAAAGATGGAAAGCAAGTGCTTCTTTCGGTTTCTCTTTCAAAGATTATTTTTGAGAAAAAGCATTACTTTGTTGGAATATTCAGAGATATAACACAGGCCAGAACTACTCGGGACACCTTGGAAAAAATAATAGATAACAATCCTATTTCAATACAGCTTGTAGATAATAACGGTTATTCCATAAGGACAAATCCTGCACATTTAAAACTTTTCGGCGCAGTACCTTCAGAAAACTACTCTGTTTTCTCTGATCCTGTCATAAAGGAATCTGGACTGCAAAATCTTTTAGAAAAAGCCCAAAAGGGAGAGGAACTGATTTTTCCTGAAATACTATATAATGCACATAAAATAAACTCAAGATTTCCGGATAACCCCTTATGGATAAGAGCTATAATGTTTCCACTTATCGGGAGCGACAACAAACCTGAAAAATATGTAATTATGCACCAAGATATCACACAGGAAAGAAAAAAACAGAAAGATATTGAATATCTGAGCTTTCATGATCAGCTTACCGGTTTGTACAACAGAAGATTCTTTGAAACAGAGCTTGCTGTTTTGGATGAGCCTGAAAATATGCCTTTGGGGATTGTAGTAGCCGATGTAAACGGTCTTAAACTTACCAATGATGCTTTTGGACACTTCATGGGCGACAGGCTTTTAAGAACAGCATCTGATGTTTTAAAGAGTGTATGTTCAGACAAAGATCTTCTGGCACGAACAGGAGGAGATGAATTTATAATTATTCTTCCACAGACTTCGGAAGAACAGATCCGTACTAAGATAGAAAAAATCAAGGAGCTGAGTGGGAATACCTACGTGGAAGATATCCCACTTTCTATATCTCTCGGATCTGCAATAAAATTTCAAGGCTATCAAAGTATATATACTGTAATGAAAAATGCCGATGATTGTATGTACAGGCAAAAGCTTTTTGAAAGCTCGGAAATAAAAGAAAAGACCGTAGCTACAATAATTAAGGCTTTTCATAACAGATTTTTTCATGAAAAAGAACATGGTGAAAGAGTGGGAGGAATATGCTATAAGTTCTCAAAACTCTTAGGATATACTGAGATTTATTCACAGGAAATCAAAACTGCCGGAATAATGCATGACATAGGAAAGATAAATATTGCCGTAAGAATACTTGCAAAAAGAGAAACACTCAATGACAATGACTGGAAAGAAATTAAAAAACATCCGGAAACAGGGTACAGGATTCTCAGTTCTGTCGGACATATGGCTCAATTGGCCGAATATATTCTTGCTCATCATGAAAGATGGGACGGAAAAGGATATCCAAAAGGACTCAAAGGAGAAGAAATCCCTCTTCAGTCAAGAATAATTGCCATTGCTGAGGCTTATGAAATCATGAGATCTAAAAGAACTTATAAAGCATCTCTAAGTGAGGAACAGGCATTTAAAGAGCTTGATGCCAATTCAGGAACACAATTTGATCCCTTTCTTGTAAGAATGTTTATTCAAAATTCAAAACAGATTATAGATGAGAAAGAATTTCAATAGAGATAGGAGGAACTATGATGAAACCAGCATTATTAATAGTAGATATGCAAAATGGATGCAGAAATGATACCAAGGCAAAAGACGATTTTGAAACAGCTGTAAGCTATATCAATGCAGTTTCACAGATTTTTAGAGAAAAAGGGTTTCCGGTAGTTATTGTACAAGATGCTGGAGTCGGAGAAGGAACAAATTTTGAAGTCGTAAAGGAAATAAATGTGTCAGCAAATGATCTGTATATAAAAAAAGAGTTCGGAAATTCTTTTTGGAAAACTAATCTGGACACTCTTCTAAAAGATCTTGGAGTAGATTTTCTTGTTATAAGCGGTTTCGCTGCTATGTACTGTATACTTGCAACTTATAACGGCGCACTGGAAAGAGGTTACAAATGTACTCTTCTTCAAAACGGCATTGCCGGTTACGAAATAGATGAAGCAGCTATGGTTTCAAAATCCAGACCAATAGTAAGTTATACTGCAATCAGATACTTCTTGGTCTGAAAAAATTTGTATTAAAGGCATGTGATGTTTTTATGAAAAAAATTTCAAGCATAAAAAAGAAGTACATTCTCTACATATCTTTGATATGTGTGATAAGTCTTTTCATACTTTCCTGCATTAGTTACATTTTTTCTTACAGGATAGTGCTTTCAACACTTAAGGAAAAATTATCCTCCTACTCTTTAAGATATTCACAGGAGATAGATTCATGGCTGGTTGCCCAATCACAGAAACTTGAATGGATAAGCCAGGATATAAGTATCAATAAAGAGTACTATTCAGACAAATCCAATATTTACAGGCTGCTAGCAGAAAAATATAGATCCTCTTCAGGTATAGTAAACGATTATTATATGAGTTATGCTGATAAAACACTAATTTCCGGTTCTGACTGGATTCCTCCTTCAGATTATGACTGTACACAAAGAAATTGGTATATTCTGGCATCTCAGAGCGGAAAAACTGTTTTCACCGAACCATATGTTGATGCGGATGAAAGATCTGGTTTAAGAATGGTGATTACTTTATCAACACCTGTTTACTCAGAGGAGAGATTATCCGGGGTATTGGCTGCAGATATTACCATAGACAGCCTCGTAAAGCTTGTAAACAGTATAAATCCGGCCCAGGGAGGTTATGCTTTCCTTGTCGACGGAAATAAGGCTTTTATAACTCATCCGGAAAAAAGATTTCTTCCAACCCGTGAAAAGCACTCTTATTTTGATGAAGTTTTTAACGGAGGCTATGCTAAACTTTCAGAACAAATTGCATCAAGACAGTACAGTATTACGCAAATAAAGGATTTTGACGGTATTGATAGATACTTTATTCTTTCAGAAATTAAAAGTTCGGGATGGTTTTTGTGCATCTCAATTCCTAAAACTGAAATTTCAAATAATCTTAATATATTATTGATCGGATTTGCTGTTTTTACCACCTTGTCGGCACTTATAAGCATGGTCATTATATACTTTCTTATAAGTGGCATGATAAGGCCTGTGATTAGTCTTACCCAAGCGGTAAAAGAGTTTGGAGACAAAAAGATGCATGTAAGAAGCACGGTATACTCTCAAGATGAGATTGGCGAGCTTTGCAATAGCTTTAACAAAATGGCCGATCTTATACAGGATTATAGCACAACCCTTGAGAACAAAGTTTTAGAAAGGACAAAGGAACTCAATGAAAAAAATCTTAAAATTCAGGAAAGCATAGAGTATGCCAATATGATACAAATCGCCATACTTCCTTCTGATTCAGAGATGAAATCTTTTTTGGGAGATTATTTTGTGATATGGCAGCCAAGAGACACTGTAGGCGGAGATTTTTACTGGACAAAAAATTTTGATGACGGTTTCCTTGTCATGGTGGGTGACTGTACCGGACACGGAATACCAGGGGCTCTTATGACAATGGCTGTAAATGCTATAATCGATCATATTACACAAGATATATCTCATAATGATCCAGCAAAAATTTTGACTGAAATGGACAGGCTTGTCAATCAGCTTTTACACAGGGACAGAAACAACGATACTGTGAGTGATGGTCTTGACATAGGAGTGGCGTTTATTTCGGGAAAAAAGGACATACTGTTTTGTGGAGCGCGGATATCACTTTTTACTGCTGATAACGCTCAAATAAGGGAAATTAAAGCCTCAAATCATACTATAGGACATGAGATTGTGGAAAGAGAAAAAAAGTTTGCCAACATCTCTATAAAACACAGTAGTTCTATGGCTCTGTATCTCATGACCGATGGTATAAAGGACCAGATAGGCGGAGATAAAAAACTTCCTTTTGGTAAAACAAACATAATGAAAATTCTTGAATCTGTATGGGATAAACCTATGAACGAACAGAAAAATCTTATATATGTGAAGTATAAAGAGTACCGTAATAATGAAATAAGCAGGGACGATATTACAATGTTTGGATTGCGTTTATAAAAAGGAGGTAAGACTTTTGCTCAACCTATATGAGCTTTACAAAAATGCCAAGATCAAGAACATAATTTTTTATTACAGTGGACCTATTGCGCATGCCAGTATAGAAGGAGTAGCCGCTACCCTGCGCAAGAACCTACAGTATGAAGGAACTGATGAAATAACTTCAAATGCAGTTTTTTCAGTTTTTATTGAGCAAGTACAGAATATTCTGAATTATTCGGCCGAAAAATTCTCTGATGTCAACAGTGATGATGAAGATCTGCGTGCAGGTGTCGTGGCAATAGGATATGAAGAAGGTTTTTACTGTATCTACTGTGGAAACAAGGTATATAATGAAGACATTCCTAATATAAGAGAAAATATTGACAGTGTGAGGAACCTCGACAAAGAACACCTTAAAGCACTTTATAAAGAGAGAAGAAGGATGGAACCCCCGCCATCAAGCAAAGGGGCAGGTCTTGGACTTATAGAGATGGCACGCAAAGCAGTAAAACCTATCGATTATACTTTTATTCCTATGGATGAAGAGTATTCATTTTTCACCATAAAAGTTGTAACAGGGAGGGAAAAGATTTGAATGACCTTATAATTGAAAAAACTCAATCCACACCATACATAAATTTTTCTCATGAACAAAAGAAGCTTTTTATCAGCGGTGAGTCTTTCCCTGAAAATGCAGCTAAATTCTATGCTCCCATACTTGAATGGATAAAACAGATAATAAATGATTCCAATACGGACAGCTTCACTGCTGATTTTGAAATTGTATATTTTAACAGTAGTACTTCCAAAGTTTTTATGACTATCTTCGATACTTTTGAAAATGCAGTGAAAAAAGGAATGAGGATTACCGTGAACTGGCGCTGTGATTCAGAAAATGAAACTGCAATAGAGTGTGGAGAGGAGTTTAAAGAGGATCTTTCTACCCTGCCCTTTAACATAGTTTTGGTAAAAGGAGTGGAAAATGGATAATATCTTTATTAAAGAAGATGAAGTTGTTGAGAACGCAGAAACTGCCATTCAGAAAAATATTATGCTAAGTACTGAAGGAGAGGCTTTATATAAAGATCTGTTATCTGAATATAAAAAATTGCTGAAACAGACGAAAAGTCTTGTAAAGATGTCAGACATGATGCAGCTTCAGCTTCACGATCTTTCACGCGAACTTGAAAGGATGTCAAACACAGACGGGCTTACGGGGATATATAACAGGCGCTTTTTTAACGAAATATTCCATAAAGAATGGTACAGTGCTTTTAGGGGAAAAATATCTATTGGAATTCTCATGATAGATATTGATAATTTCAAAAAGTATAACGATACATACGGACATCTTCAAGGTGACAGATGCTTGAAGCTTATTTCCGAAATTATTCAAAGATCTGTAAAACGTCCGAGAGACATGCTGGCAAGATACGGGGGAGAAGAGTTTGTTGTACTACTCGCAGAAACTGATCTAAAAGGATGCCGTACTGTTGCAGAAGAAATCATAAAAAGTATTGAAGCCCAGGATATTAAACATGCTGGATCTCCTTATTTTCCACGTGTCACAGTATCTGTAGGAATAGCCGTGACTGTTCCGGATGATCAGGATTCGTGTGAAAAGCTTCTTAATATGGCAGATGAAGCATTATATCGTGCAAAAGCTGCTGGAAGAAACTGCTGCATGGAATAGTTTTCATATAAAAACAGTACGGGGAAAGTAGCTTACATTATCATTTTAGTGATTCAAACCATTCTTCGCAGAGTATAGCATATTCATAAGTATCGTTCCACAAAGGCGAACCTTGGGAGTCTCGTTTGAAAAAAATATTTTTTTTTAGGTGACCTTCCCGTCTCATGTTAAGCCTTTCAAGAAGTCTCCATGATCTTACATTTAAAGGATTACACATAGCTACTGTACGAAGAACGCCAAGATTCCTGAATCCATAATCCAGCACAGCAAAGCAAGCTTCTGTAGCATAGCCATTTCCATAAAATCTTGGATTGAAAACATATCCAATCTCCCAAGCCATAAGCTCTTTGGGCTCACTCTGAATAAAATAAATATTTCCGATTAATTTGCCGCTGTCTTTTAGACAAACTGCAATAAAATTATCTTTCTCAGATCGTTCAGCTGCTTCTTTTTTGCATTCTTCTTCATTGAAGATGTCATAGGGTTCATACTCAACCACAGACGGCACGGATAGATACTCATAAAGATCTTTCCAGTCGTTTTTTGAAAAATTTCTAAGAATCAGTCTTTCTGTATTCAGTTTAATCATAGAACACCCACCTTTAAGCTTATTGGGTTAATTATATCATTTTCTTCTTAAAAATAACCTACTGAATACTTATCATATCAATGCCCACACTTTTTGAAACACCTTTTAGGAAGAAAGTAAAAACAATAAAAGCCTTATGGAAAAGGCTTTTATTGTTTAGGGTATCCTTTTATAGGAATTATACCTTGATTTTTCTTCATCTATCTTGAATACTCCTGCAAACTTCGGAGGAATAACTGCATCTATACATGAACTAAAGATTTCAAACTCCGTCTCTGAAAATACATCCCTAATTTTTGAATAGTTCATCAGCGATGAGTTATCCGTTATAATACAAGTAGAAATTTCCTTATTTGTGGGGTTGACTATAACCCAACGCGTATCTCGTATCTCATTGCTTGACCTTTCAAAACATACTATTTCTTTATCAGATGCAAGAAGCTGCTTAATCTTCCCACAGTTGATACCCTTTACATTTTTATACTCATCAATAAGTTTTAAGTAGAAGTTATAAGAATCGTTATTCCTAAGATCGCCCTGCCACAGCATTGGCTGTCTACAGTATGGATCGCCTTCCCCTTGCATTCCTATTTCTTCTCCGTAATAAATAAGTGGACTTCCCGGAACTGTAAACTGAAGTATTACAGCAATTTTCCACAGGTCGCCAAAAATATTTTTTATTCTTGGGGTATCATGTGTCGAAAGTATATTCCAACTTTTGAAGATGCTATCTCCACATTCCATTGATGCTTTTACAACAGCAGCGGTAAAAATTGATCCGTCTATCTTTCCATAAAGCAGCATTTTTATGAGATGCTGGAAGTAGTAGTTCATTACACCATCCATAACTCTGCACCATTCACTCGGGTAAGACCAGATTTCGCCTATGATTTCATTTTCGCAAATGCTGTTCATATGATACTTTATCTCCTTCAAAATTTCATATCCCAAATCATATGCACAGTCAAATCTCCATTTTGTCAATCCTTTCTTAAGATAGTTTTCCAGAACAGAAGAACTATCGTTAAAAAGATAATTTTTTAGTTTTATATTTTCCAAATTCAACTCAGGAAGATTCTCAACATTCGCCCAATTCTTACCGGTGTAAAAATCAACGTTATTTTTCAAGCCGCTGAAACAGCTGGTATGGTTCAGCGCTATATCCATATAAAGCTCCATACTGTTTTCTTTAAGAATGCTTTTAAGCTCTAGAAGATCACTTTCGGTTCCTGCCCTTTCGTCAATACAAAAAAAATCGATAGTGTCATACCTGTGATTGGTATTTGCTTTGAACACAGGCGTAATATAAATAAAATCTACTGGTAATTTTTTTAGATAATCAATTTTTTTACTGATTCCTTTAAGATTTCCTCCGTAAAAATCATACTCCTGCTTATCATGAGCCTTGACAGGTATGTGCCATGGAATAAACGAATACCCAACGTTATTAAAATTATAAAATCTATCGACAAAAATTTCATATCCCACTTTACCTTTCAAGATTTCACAGCTCCTTTTGTAAGTCCGTTTGTAATATTTTTCTGAAGCAGCAGAAATAAAAATATTATAGGCAGAGATCCAAGCACTGCCGCTGCACAGAAAACCGTCCAGTTAACAGAATAATTTGATGCAAGGAAACCTTTTATACCAACTCCGACGGGATACTTTGAAGGATCAAAAAGCAGAATAACCGAAAACATATATTCATTGTAAACACCTATAAAAGTCATTATAAACTGTGTGGCAAGAATTGGCATCATGAGAGGAAAAAGCACTTTCCAGAAAGTCTGCCAGTAACTTGCACCGTCTATATATGCAGCTTCATCAATCTCCGTGGGTATAGAATTTAAGTAGTTCCTTATAATCCATGTTCCAAAAGCTGCATTTCCCAATCCCATAATAAGGATTATACCGGTAAGCGTATTAAGCAAGCCTACTATCTGAAGCATCTTGAAATAAGCAACCATAGCTACCGATGTCGGAAACATCTGAAGTACCATAAGAAAAAGTATTCCATACTTCCTTCCAGGAAATCTGAGCCTGCTGAAAGCATATCCGCCAAACATAGTTACAACTACCGTCAATAACGCAGAGAACCCGCCAAGAATCGTCGAGTTCTTAACCCACAGCAAAAACTTGGAGCTGTTTATTAGAGAGCTATAATTATCCAGAGTGAACTGTTTTGGAAATATGGAACCTGAATAAAATGAAGATCCTGGCTTAAATGAAGTAAGGACAACATAGTAAAATGGAAAAAGAATAATTGCTACCAATATAATAGCCATTGCTCTTACAAACCAGATATTTTTCTTTTTTATTCTTTTCATCAAAACTCCTCCTTAAGCCCTTTAAGGCAGAGGGTTGTAAAAACTATTATGAAAACGGTTATGATGAAAGTAATAACTCCGTACGCAGCTGTAAGACCGTATTGTTGAAGCTCCCGCATTATATTAAAGGTATATGAAACCAGAATATCAGTCGACCCGAAGTAATCTCCAAGAGAGTTCCTAGGACCTCCCCGTGTAAGTAAAAAGATAAGGTTGAAATTATTGAATTGGAATGCAAACTGCGTTATAATTAAGGGTGAAAGGGTCTTATTGAGCAGAGGCAGGGTGATTTTTCTGAATTTATATACTTTCCCGGCTCCGTCAATTTCTGCTGCTTCATATAGATCAGATGGAATACTCTGAAGAGCTGCGTAAGTAATAGTCATAAAATACGGAAACGAAATCCATGCATTAACAATTATCACCCAAAATCTTGACCAAAAAACTGAATTAAACCATGAAACCGCTTCAATTCCGAAAGTACCGAGAATTTGATTAAGTACCCCTTCCGTTCCAAGCATGCCATGCCACATCTGAATTGCTATTACTCCGGGAAGCGCCCACGGAATAATAAGAAGTCCGCGATAAATATTTCTTTCCGGAAGATTGGGGTTGTTGAGAAATATAGCAATGAACATGCCTATGAAATAATTCAATACAGTACTGAGCACCATCCATGTAATTGTCCATAGCAGCACTGGAAAAAACGGACTATTCTGTGTGAAGCTAAAAATTTTCCTGTAATTTTCAAACCCAATGAAATCATATTCAAAATAATGATTAAGACCGTAGTTTGTAAAAGAAATAAAAATATTGTAAAGTGAAGGAATAACCGTTGATACTGTAATTGCAAATACCGTTGGAAAAAGAAATAAAGAAGCAGCCTTAAGATGTTTTTTTGGATATTTTGCTTTTGAGAAGCTGCTTTTCTTTGAAAAGTATCTGTAAGTCATTAGGGCGACCTCCTTACTGACTTATGGAAAAGGGGGGTCAGGCAACTGCCTGACCTCTTATTCCTGCATCATTTTCAGTTTGTTATGAAGAACTTCCACAAGCTCATCAAGTGTCTTTTGTATGTCCTGCTTGCCAGAGTACATCAATGGGAGAGAATCTTTCCACGCTGTCCATACGACACTCATCTCAGGAATGTTCGGCATCGGTTCTCCATATACTGCTTGCTGCGACCATCCTGAAATAAGAGGATTACTCTTTATTTCCTGAGAATCAATAACACTTTTTCTTGCTACAACTCTATTAGTTTCTAATGCAAATTTGAGCATATTATCATGTGAGGTAATATATTTTGCAAATTTTAAAGCATCTGTTTGGTTTCTGCTATAGTTATTGAAAGCAATCATCTGTACTCCCATAAAAGGCTTTGGCATTTCACCATTGGGAAGTTTTGGAATAGGAACTACACCGCAGTCTATCCCCATTTTTGAAGCTCCGGGAATTACCCATGGTCCGTTGATCTGAAATGCTGCTTTCCCTTCTTCAAAAGCACCTGTAGAGAAAGAATGCATCGATGATGAATCCATCAGTACCTTTGAAAGTATTCCTCTGTCAAAAAGTTCCTTCAAAAAGGCAATAGCCTGATATGCACCTTCATTATTCATTCCTATATCCTGTATATTGTATTGGTTGTTTTCCCATTTAAATATGTATCCGCCGAATCCCCTTAAAATACAGTACATATGATATGCCTCTCCAGCGGGAAAAACTATTCCATTTATTCCTTGAGATTTGAGCTTTTCTGATATTTGTATGATTTCACTCCAGTCTTTTGGAGGCTGACTGACATATTTCTTATTGTATACCAGTCCGACACTTTCTACAGTATAGGGTAGCCCGTAAGCTTTTCCATCATATCTGACGGCCATGAGAGCCGAGTCTGTAAAATTTTTGAGTTCCTCTGCTAAAATTGAATCCACAGGCTTGAGAATATTCTGTTTAACCCATTTGCCTATACTATCATGCGGTACTGTTACCAACAGATCTGGACCGACTCCAGCCGGGGCTGATACTCTTAACTTAGAATCAAGATCTGTAAGATCAGTTATAGGAATCCATTTTATCTTGATACCTGTTTCTTTTTCAAACATTTTCCCCATAGCTTCAAAGTTCTTGTATTCCACGGTGCTTTCTCCATAACATGTCCAGACGTTAAGTTCTTTTGAAAACCCTAATAAAGAAAAAAGCAATACAAAGACTACCAGATACTTTTTCACTTTTCTCATCCCCTTTAATTTGAAGTTCGTTCAACATATCTCGGAGAAAGCACAATATTTTCGATATCTGCCGCACCCTTTATTTTTTCTACTACTTTTTCTGCAGCGATTGCCCCTAACTCCGATATAGGCTGACTTATTGTTGTTAATCCTATTTTTTGAGAAAAAGAAAGGTCATCGTATCCTATTATGTGAAAGTCTTTTCCAGCATATATCCCATTTGTTCTGCATCCTTCCATGAAACCCCATGCTACAAGATCAGAAACAGAAAATACGCTAAAATGTTTTTCACTTCTAGATATTTTTGCTCCAAAATCAAAGGCCTGATTCCAGTCCAGAACAATATTTTTAAACTCTATCTCTTTACTGCCTATCCCTCTTTCTCTGAGTGCATCCTCAAACCCTCTTTTTCTTTCGCTGAAAACTCCACTTGAAAAAGCATCATCTGGCTCAAATCCACCTATCAGAAGTATTTTCCCATTTTTTTCAAGACTGATATGCTTACCGGCAAGCTGTCCTCCAAGATAATTATCCACAATAACTGAATTCGAGTTTTCGCCATGAGAATCTACTATAAGATAAGGTTTGCGTGTAGGAACTCTTCCATCTCTAAAAAGATTACTTGGTGAAAGAGAAGCAATTACAAGTGCATCAGTATGGAAAAGAAAGTTCGATTCGCTTGAAAATCTTGCCAGTCTGTCACGGGAAAGCAATGGAAAAACAACACTGTCATAGTTGCTTTTCCTAAGTACATCATCCAGTGATTTAAGAAAAATTTTCTGAAATTCAAATCCTACAGTCGGAACAATTATACTTACCAAATTGGTTTTACCGCTTGAAAGTGTCCGTGCGTGTATATTGGGCTCATAATTAAGTTTTTTGACAGCATCCAATACCTTTTTCCTGTTGCTTTCTTTTATGCCGTCCTGATTGTTAATGACTTTAGAAACGGTACCAACACTTACTCCTGCAAGCTGAGCAACCTCTTTTATGGTTGTCATCCTCTTCACCTCCAAAAAATGAATCGGTTCATAATGAATCGGTTCATTTTATATAATACATTTCTGCACAAAATAAATCAAAGACAAAAAAAAGGAAATAGACTCTGTTAAGGGTAAAAATCGTTTCTTTTTAAAATTTTCCTTTAAAATAAAAAGAAAGATAGAATTACATAATACCTCTTGGCTCTCCCACAGTGTACGTCTTTTAATCTATAATGCCGTCTTTTAAGATTGATAAAACAGAGCAATTAAAGCAAAATCTTTCCTTGAACTATGTGCTAAAATATAGTATAACCTTATATAACAAAAGGGGGATGACTATGCTTGAAATACCTGAGACAATGAACTTGAGCAATCAGATCAGAAGAACTCTCACAGGTAAAAGAGTCGCCTGGGCAAAAGCAAACGGTAGCGAGCATAAGTTTACATGGTACTACAACAATGATCCTGAAAAGTACTCGGAGGTTCTGAAAGATAAAATAATAACAGATGCTTTACCTTTTGGCGGAATGCTTGAAGTACAATTAGAAGGGGTAAAGCTTTTGTTTACAGACGGAGTCTCTCTGAAATATCTTGAAAAAGCTGAGAAGCGCCCTCTAAAACATCAGCTTATTATAGAGTTTGAAGATAAAAGCGCTTTAACTGCAACAGTACAGATGTATGGAGGAGTATGGTGTTTTACCGATAAAGATATTTTTGATAATCCTTACTATGCGGCAGCAAAGGAAAAACCTTGCGTTTTTTCAGATAGCTTTAGCCATGAGTACTTCATGAATATTATCAATACACCTGAGGCTGAAAAACTTAGTATAAAGGCACTCATGGCAACAGAACAGCGTATTCCGGGACTAGGAAACGGGGTTTTACAGGACATACTATGGAGTGCGCGAATCAATCCGCGAAAAAAAGCGTACACTCTTAAATCCCAGGAGAAAGAAAAGCTTTACTTATCCTTAAAAACTGTCTTAAAGAGTATGTATGACCAGGGGGGGAGAGATACCGAAAAAGATCTGTACGGTAATAACGGTGGATATAAAACTATACTCAGTAAAAATACTGTAGCATCACCATGTCCGGCATGTGGGCAAACAATAATAAAGGAAAATTTTCTTGGCGGCAGTATTTACTACTGTCCTAAATGTCAACCAAAATAGAACAAAATAGCAGGGATCTTTCCGGGTTCCTGCTATTTATATGAAAAGAGTATCAGGAGGTGGTATAGTGATTAAAAAAGATGAACTACGGCTTAAAAATATAGGTATAGTTGTTAATTCAGATGGAGTAGCAGCCGTTTTCTTAAAAAAAGAGTATATCCCGGCTCTTCTGCATCTTGAACTTTTCAGTCACTGCATAATTTTTTCAAACAACCAGCAGCATAATAAATACGATTTATTTAAAAGCACTATCAGTTTAGAAGTCGCTAAAATAGTAAAGGTTGATGGGAAAAACGGAATTATCTATCTTGACAGGACAACGACGCCAGACCTTTCACCGGTATGGGATATAAAACCTTACTTTCCCTGTGAGGACCGTATCCAAACTCCTACAGATCCTTTTTCAGAATTGGAAATCTTCAGAGCAGAAGGCAACTGCAGACCTCACGAAAAAGATATATCTGCAATTAAAAATATTGAAGAGAGTGTTAGAAAAAAAGGAACAATTATAAATTTTCAGGGTGAGTATTTTATTCAGTTAGAAAAAGATTGTACGTTTGAATACGATAAATTAAATTTATTTTCTCATATAAAAATACTATGGTGGTTTGATAGATTTGACAAACCAGAGTACAGAAAAGTTACGCAGTGTAACCCTCCATATGAGAACGCACCAAAAACCGGTATTTTTGCAAGTCGTTCTCCAATCAGACCAAACCCAATTGCACTGACTACAGCAAAAGTACTAAGAGCAGATCCCGAGAAAAACAGAGTATATATAAATTATATTGATTGTTTTGAGAATAGTATAGTTGTTGAAATCCTACCTTATATAGCATTATCTGACAGGATAGAAGCCTTCAATCTTCCACATTGGCTAGAACATTGGCCACAGTGGCTAGATGAGAAAATCAACAACAGCATAACTGATCATAATGAAATGGAATCTTCACTAAAAGATAGAATCAAAAAATATATAAAGACATCTACCGTCAGCCGGCCACAGGAAAAAAAATACGATAACCTTTCCAGTGAAGTTTTTCAAGATGAAGATTATATAACCATCAAAGGAGCAAAGCAAAACAACCTTAAAAACATAACGGTAAAGATACCAAAAAACAAAATTACCCTTATAACAGGTGTGAGCGGAAGCGGAAAA
This sequence comes from Petrotoga sp. UBA5851, assembly GCA_002431635.1. Classification (GTDB taxonomy): domain Bacteria; phylum Thermotogota; class Thermotogae; order Petrotogales; family Petrotogaceae; genus UBA5851. The sequence continues at coordinate 27,215 of DJGH01000021.1, read as the reverse complement.
TCAAGTCTTGCATTTGACACTCTTTATGCCGAAAGCCAGCGCAGATTTATGGACAGTATTTCAACCACAGGCAAAATGGCTTTTGAGCAGTTTGAAAAACCAGATGTCGAACAAATAACCAACCTCCCTCCCGCCATAGCCATAGAACAGAAAACTCTTGGGAGAAATCCAAGATCCACTGTCGGAACTATAACTGACATATACGATTATCTTAAACTTCTGTACGCACGACTGGGAACAAGATACTGTCCACAATGCGGAAAGCCGTTTACTCAAATGACTGAGAATCAGATACTCAATACCTTGCTTTCGCTCCAACCCCATACTCATATTACTGTGAGTCCTTTTGGCCATAATGATGATCAAAAACAGTTTTTCTTTTCTGAACAAAATAACCGTATTTTTGAAGACGACCTGGCAAAATGCTTATCTGTGATGCTGAAAAAAGGAAAGGGAGCATTAAGCGTATTAATAAACGAGGAAACCTTTCTTTTTCAGACAACCTCAATATGCTACCACTGTGAAAAAATATTCTTTGAGCTTACTCCGGCTGATTTCAGTTTTAATAATCCTCAAAGCATGTGTCCCGTATGCAAGGGATTGGGAGTAATTCTGCAAGTTGATCCTGATCTGATAGTAAGCGATCCATCAAAATCATTATTGGACGGCGCTTCAAATTGGTGGGGCAATCTCCGTAAGCATAGAAACAAACCAAATGCCAACTGGATGAAAGGTGAAGTTCTTGCCCTTGCCGAACAGATGAACATTGATCTGGAACTTTCATGGAAAGATCTTCCACAGGAATTCAAGAAACAGGCGCTTTATGGTTCTCAGGGCAAAGAGGTACGCTTTGTTTATGAAAATTCAAATGGAAGGAAAGGAGAAATTATAAGACCTGTTGAAGGAGCCTGTAACATTATAAACAGATTATTCAGAGAAAACAACGGTGATACAGCTCAAAGACTTGTTTCAGCCTTTATGAATGAAAAGGAATGTACCGCCTGTCATGGTGAAAGGCTTTCGCCGCAAGGACGAATGGTAGTTCTTGCTAACAAAAGATTTCCACAGGCAACTTCAATGAAAATTGATGAACTGATGAATTGGCTCCTTGAACTTCAAAGAAAGCTTGACTCATGCGAAATAGAAATTGTACAGGCTCTATTGAATGAAATGATTAAAAAACTTAAAAGCCTCATCAATGTTGGCGTTTCATACCTTACTCTTGATAGAGCCGTACCAACCCTCTCGCCGGGGGAAGCACAGAGAATCCGTCTTGCATCCCAGCTTGGCAACGGTCTTTCTAATCTTCTTTATATTCTGGATGAACCCTCAATGGGGCTCCATCCTAAAGATCATAAATACCTCATACAGTCAATAAAAGAGCTGCGCGATAGTGGTAATACCGTTGTAATGGTAGAACATAACACTCAAATGATCCTTAATGCAGATTATATAATAGATATCGGTCCGGGAGCCGGAGAACACGGGGGAAACGTAGTAGCTCAGGGAACCCTTTCGCAGCTAAGGGAAAACTGTACTTCTCTTACAACAAAAGCCCTTAAGGAAATAGAAAATGAGCCAAGATCATGTGCAAACCACAGAATACCTTATGGATGGCTGAAAATAACTGGTGCATCACACAACAATCTTAAAAACATTGATGTTGACATCCCTTTGGGGCTTATTACATGTGTAACCGGTGTAAGCGGATCTGGAAAAAGCAGTCTTATATCTAAAACACTTTTTCCTATTCTGAGCAACCATTTCAATACTTCGCAGGATGTGGCCGGATCATGTAAAAATATATCAGGAATCGAAAATATCGACAATGTTTTAAATATTTCACAACAGCCGATTGGTAGAACACCACGTTCAAACCCTGCAACATACACCGGTCTGTTGGATGAGATACGTGAACTCTTCGCCGCTGTCCCAGATGCAAAAATGTTAGGTTATAAATCAAACAAGTTCAGCTTTAACAGTAAAGAAGGACAGTGTCCAGAATGCTCTGGTGAAGGCCGTAAATGCATTGAAATGAACTTTATGCCTGATGTATGGATCCAATGCCCCCAATGTCAAGGTAAGAGATTTAACCAACAGGTGCTTGAAATCTTTTACAAAGGGAAAAATATTGCTGATATACTGGAAATGACTGTGGAACAGGCATTAAATTTCTTTAGCACCCAGAAAAAAATCTCTAGAATACTTTCAACTATGTATAATGTAGGCCTAGGCTATATAAAACTTGGACAAAGCGCTTTAACCCTTTCGGGTGGTGAAGCCCAGAGGATAAAACTGTCAAAGGAGCTTAGCCGTGAAACATCCAGCCGTTGTCTGTACATCTTGGATGAACCTACAACTGGTCTTCATTTTGAAGATATTAAAAACCTATTAAAAATACTTTCCAATATATCGGATGCAGGCAATACAGTAATTGTGATAGAACACAATCCACAGGTGATCAAAAATGCCGATTGGATTATAGATCTGGGACCGGAAGGTGGAGACAATGGAGGATTCCTCATTTTTCAGGGAACAGTTTCAAATATTTTGGAATGTGAAAAAAGTTTTACAGGTCAGGTGCTCAAAACTATTATAAAAAGTAAATAGACTTCAAAAATATTTAAAAAAAGTACCCTGCGGACTGGATTGCAACAACCGCAGGGTACTTTAAAATTACCGTTTTATGCTGTTTTTTTTAGCTTAGCAAGTATCATTGATACTATAAAAAAACAAAAAAGGATTACTACTATTGACGGTCCTGGAGGAATATTCATAAAGTATGAAACAAAAACTCCGAATAATGCACCAAAAAAACCTATTACACATGACAACCCTATCATCTGATTAAGCGTTGTAGCCCACATCTTGGCAATTATGCCAGGAGTAAGTAAAAGCGCCGTTACGAGTATAATTCCTATAATTTTTACTGAAGTAACCACAACAAGAGATACAGTAATCAAAAATACATAGTTTATAAAATCCACAGGAACCCCGTATATTTTTGCCATTCTTTGATTGAATGCATAGTATTTAAGCTCTTTATTGAAAAAAACTGTACTCATAAGTATTATTGTAAAAACGACAAAAAGAAGAACGATATCATTAAATGTAACCATAAGGATATCCCCGAAAAGGTATCCGGATATCTCTGGTGTATAACCGGTTTTAAGTGAAATGAATATTATTCCCAAGGCCATTGAAAGAGATAGCATAAGTCCTATAATGCTGTTTTCATTGATGTTTTTTTTCTTGCTTATAATAAATATGACACTGGCAAATATAACAGCAGTTATTATTGAAACAAAGTTCAGATTCCAGCCCATAAGCAAGGCCAGGGCTATACCTCCGAAAGCAGTGTGTCCGGCACCATCGCCTATAAACTCCATTTTTTTCAAAACTATAAAGTTCGAAAGAATAGCACAGCTTACCCCTGAAAGTAAAGAAGCTGCGAGAGCGTACTGCATAAACTGATAACTTAGTATTTCAATCATTCCTGCTCACCACTTTCAAAGGATTATCTATATGTACAAGCATTTCCAAACTTTCAGCATATATATCTTTAAGATCCTGTGAAGACATCTCTGTAGTATTTTTGTGGCAGTGGAGAGTTCTGTTAAGACACATTACTTTAGTAGTTTCTTTAAATACCATAGAAAGATCATGACTGACAAGTATCACAGTTACTTTTTCCTGTTGGTTAAGTTTTTTCAGCAGACCATAAAATAATATCTGTCCGTTCTTATCAACACCGGCTTCCGGTTCATCCAGAATGAGAATATCTGGTTTGGAAACAAGCGCCCGCGCAAGCAAAAGCCTCTGATACTCTCCGCCGGAAAGTTTTCCTGCCTTTCTGTTTTTCAAATGGTCTATTCCCAAAACTTTCAGTACTTCCATAACTTTCCCCACGTGCTCTGCAGTATAATGTCTAAATATACCTACTTCTTTATACATACCCATCAGAGCCACCTCTTTAACAGTTATGGGAAAGCTTCTGTCTATTTCATCGTGCTGCGGCACATATCCTATCTTACCGCTTATTTTTATTTCGCCGGTGTAATCTTTTATTTCATTAAGAATTACTTTTATAAGTGTGGACTTTCCAGCGCCGTTAGGCCCTATTATTCCTACAAAATCACCGGTATGAATTTCAAAGTTTATATTTTGAAGGATAACATGGTTTTCGATTTTATAATTAAGATTTTTTACATGAATTGCCGTCTTATCATCCATTTTTTTTACTCCTGTTTTTGCAGTCTTTACATATACCCTCAAAATAAAGCGTATGATCCAGAATATCAAACTCAAGCTGCTGCATGATATACTCTGATAGTTTTTCTTCAAAACACATATCAAATCTGCTGAAAGATTTACATTTTACGCAGTATATATAATGAAAATGCCCGTTCCCATAGTAGTAATAAGTAACTTTATCCGAAAAAACCATTGTTTTGAGAATGTTTTCGGACGTAAAAAAATTAAGATTTCTGTATATAGTCGAAAGATCGTAATTGAATCCTAGAAGACCGTTAAGCTTTTCAGCGCTTAACGGCTCATCTGAATTTTTAAAAATATCTAGTATTTCACGTCTTGCACGGGTTAATTTTATTTTATCACCTACTTCAGTTTCATAATTTGATCAAAATTATACTGATACAGATCTGTTATGGTTTTCATGGACGAATTGCCCAAAGGATCAAGTATTCCTATTTTAAGCCTGGCAGAAGCGGCTATCGCTTTAGCTGCCCTATCGCTCAGCTGAGGCTCTATAAATATCACATTTGCATTTTCTGCCTTAGCCGTATCTATTATACTCTTCATCTGTGAAGGAGTAGGATCTATCCCCGGTGAAAGCTGAACTACACCTGCAATTTTAAAACCATATCTTTTAGCAAAATACGGGAAAGAGTTATGAAATGTAAAAAAAGATATCTTCATCTCTTTTGAAACTGAAAGAAATTGCTGATCCTGCAATTTAAGCCTCTGGATAAGCTTTTGTGCATTAGCTTCATAAAGAGTTTTTGATTTTGGATTTATCTTTATAAGTTCAGATGTAATTGCCGGTATCATATAATTATACATCAAATAAGGACTGGTCCAAACATGAGGATTTACACCAGAATGAACATGTTCTTCTTCATTGTGACTTTCTTTGTCTTCATCGTGGTGATCCTCTTCTTCGATTGAAAGTTCATCTTGCTTGATGCTTTGAGCGACATATAAAACAGGAATATTTTTCTGTTGCAAAGAAACAAGAACTTTTTCAATGAATATCTCTACATCAAGCCCATTTACAATTAGAATATCTGATTCATAAAGGTTCTTCACATTCTCAACGGTCAGAGCATAGGTATGAGGACTTTTTCCCTGCGGTATGATAAGCTTAACACTATCTTTTTCATCTGCAATCTCTCGGACAGCAAGATAATATGGATAAATAGACACGGATATGTTTATGGAAAAAGCTGAAAATACTGTTGTTAAAACCATAAAAAGAATCCAGAATTTTTTCATGTTCTCCTCCTTATGAAAACAATTTGCAAATGCAATTGATTTGCAAAAAGTATATTATCAGACTAAAGTAACTTTAAAATGAAGTTAAGGTTTCAAATCAACTGCTGTTTAGAGACAAATTTTTCTCATTGTAGTATAATATCTGTGAATATCATAAATTCGGGAGGGGTTATTTTGAAAACAAACGTATTGAAATCCATAACTGTATTTATTTTTATCGCTGTTTTTTCAACAGTATTTTTTGCTGCCGGAACTCAGAGTTTTTCCGGAACCGTAGCCGAGATAGACAAGTACGGAAATGTACGGCTTGATGTAACAGAGGAAGCTGTAAAACTGTCCGGAGTAGAGATAGGCGATATTCTTGAAGTCAGGTTCAATGACAAAACTCTTGTTCTTCCTTTTGCTACAGCATACGGTGATGTCGACAGATCTGCCCCTCTTATACGCTTAAATAAGGGGTTTGTTCAGATGGCAATAAACTACGGCAACTTTGCAACGTTTTTCTCTGTTGCATTAACCAATACCGTAAACGTTTCTGTTCTTGAAAAAGGAAGCTATAAGGCTCAGATTGAATTAAGAAAACTTGTAAAATCCGAAGAACGCAAAGACTATCTCTCTGATCAGGCTTTTGCAAATTTCAGAGAAGTATCTATGGGCTGGATAAAACCAGGCATTCTTTTCAGGACATCACATCCATCGGTAGCAGATTCGAGGTCTTCCTACGTTGCTAAGTTTGTACAGGATTATCAGATCAAAACCATAATCAACCTTGCTGACACACAGGCTGAGCTGCAGGATAACATCAAAAATTCAAAGTACTATGAAGATCTTTATAACGACGGGTCAGTAATAGCTCTTGGAATGGGTGTTGATCTTCTTTCAAAAGATTTTGCAGGGAAACTGAAAACCGCCTTTGAGTTTATGATAGACCACAAAGGCCCTTATGCCATACACTGTCTTGAAGGAAAAGATAGAGCCGGAATAGTCTCAGCAATACTTGAAGGACTAATGGGGGCTACTGTTGATGAAATTATTAACGACTATATGATAACCTATGAAAACTATTATTCCATGGTAAAAGGAACTGAAAGATACGACCTTATAGCAAAGATAATGACTGACCAACTGAAAGAGATGAACAGTAACAAACCGGTAAGTGATCTTAATTTAAGATCAGTAATGTTTTTATATCTCAAGAACACTGTAGGGCTCTCAGAAGAACAGATAGCACTTCTAAGAACAAGACTTTCAAACTAACTTTTCTGATTAGCTGCCTGCGTAATTACGCAGGCAGTTTTTTTATTAAAAATCCCATTATTATGTTAATTTTTTCTCTTAATATATGATAATAACTCTTTTTGCCAGGAAAAGCCAAATCTAAGATATTTTATCAAATAAAAGCATTTGTACTGGAAAAAGTCTTTTTTTGATTGTGCGTTTTATAACAAAATAGTAAATAAACACAGGATAAAGAAACAAAATCATGAATTGCGGGCTTAAAGTTTAACCATAAAATAATTTTTCTGTGTATTTTTTTCAGAATTAAGTGGTAAAATTATGTTGAAAATGAAAAAGTGAAATATAGCACTTTTTTGTTTTCAACAAGAAGTGAAGATAATAACTCACTGTACCTTTTCCATGTAATAATTTTAAAAAATTTTTATTCAAGTGATAAAAAGAACTTTAAAACAGGAGATGATTCTAATGGCATTGATGACACCTGAGCAGTATGTTGAGAGTTTGAGAAAGCTTAATCTGAAGGTTTATCTTTTTGGAGAACTTATTAAAAATCCTGTGGATCACCCGATAATAAGACCTTCGCTCAATTCTGTAGCAAAAACATACGAGCTTGCCCAGATGGATGAATACAAAGAGCTTATGACGGCAAAGTCCAATCTTACCGGTGAAACTGTCAACAGATTCTGTCATCTTCACCAGAGTACTGAAGATCTCAAGAATAAAGTAAAAATGCAAAGACTTTTGGGTCAGAAAACAGCCGCCTGTTTTCAGAGATGTGTTGGAATGGATGCTTTTAATGCGCTCTACTCAACGACCTATGAAACTGATGAAAAATACGGTACCGATTATCATAAAAATTTTATTGAATATATGAAGTATGTTCAGAGAAATGATCTAACCGTCGACGGAGCAATGACCGACCCTAAAGGCGACAGAGGACTTGCGCCTTCAGAGCAGCAGGATCCGGATCTTTATCTGAGAATTGTTGAAAGAAGAAAGGACGGTATCATAGTAAGAGGAGCAAAAGCTCACCAGACAGGTGCAGTTAATTCGCATGAACATCTTATAATGCCCACATGCTCTATGAGAGAAGAAGATAAAGATTATGCAGTAGCATTTTCTGTTCCAAGCGATGCGCCGGGCGTATTTATGATTTACGGAAGACAGTCTTGCGATACCAGAAAACTTGAAAATTCTTCTATTGACGTTGGAAACAGCACCTATGGCGGTCATGAGGCATTAGTAGTGTTTGACGATGTTTTCGTTCCCAATGACAGAATTTTTCTTTGCGGCGAATATGATTTTGCCGGAGTGCTTGTAGAAAGATTTGCCGGTTATCACAGACAGTCCTATGGAGGATGCAAGGTCGGAGTTGGAGATGTTTTAATAGGAGCAGCCGCACTTGCAGCAGATTATAACGGTGTCCCCAAGGCAAGTCATATAAAAGATAAGCTGATTGAGATGATCCATCTTAACGAAACGCTCTACAGTTGTGGTATTGCGTGTTCAACAGAAGGAAAGAAAACAAAAGCCGGAAATTATCAGATAGATCTCCTGCTTGCAAATATCTGTAAGCAAAATGTGACCAGACTCCCTTATGAAATTGCCAGACTTGCCGAAGACATAGCTGGCGGTCTTATGGTAACTATGCCTTCTGAAAAAGATCTTAACAGTCCTGAAATAGGGAAATATGTGGAGAAGTACCTCAGGGGTAGTTCGAAAGTATCTACAAAAAACAGAATGAGAGTGCTGCGTCTTATCGAAAATATGACGCTTGGAACAGCGGCGGTAGGTTACAGAACAGAATCAATGCATGGTGCAGGTTCACCTCAGGCCCAGAGAATAATGATATCAAGACAGGCAGATCTTGAACAAAAGAAGAACCTTGCCAAAGTAATAGCCAAAGTAGACGAATCCGAAAACTAAAAACAAACCGATCTTTATGAATAATATGACCTTTGATTCAGTAAAAGAAATAATCGACATTAAGATAAAACCTCTAGTACAAGAGCATGGCGGAGGAATTGAACTAAAAAATGTTCAGGGCGGTACCGTTTATATCAAGCTACTGGGAGCTTGTAGGAACTGCCCTTCCGCCCAGCTTACCGTTCAAAATCATATCAAAAGAATACTAGTACAGCACTTTCCTGGTATAGAAAAAGTTGCCGTAACGGATAGCATAAGCAGTGACCTTATAGATATGGCTAAGAAGCTTCTATCCCACGCATAAAAATTTTTGATAAGGAGCGGCTAAAGTATGGATCTTAAACAGTTATACAAGGAGAGAACAGTATCAGCCGAGGAAGCTGCTTTAAAAATACCTTCCGGCTCAAGAGTTGTTCTTGCGCATGCAGCTGGAGTTCCTACTGCAGTGGTTAACAGCATGACAGCTAACAAAAACAGGTACAAAGATGTTGAAATAGTTCATCTTTTATGCCTTAATGATGCTCCTTACACAGGCAGCAACTGTGAAGGACATTTCAGGCACAATGCACTTTTTGTTGGCGGAAATACAAGAAACGCCGTTTCACAGAACAAAGCTGATTATACACCATGCTTTTTTTATGAAGTTCCAAAGCTTTTTTCAAGTGGTACGATGCCTGTTGATGTTGCCATAATAAATGTAAGCAGACCTGACAGGTATGGCTATTGCAGCTTTGGGGTATCGTGCGACTATACTAAACCTGCTGCGCAAAATGCGAAGATAGTAATTGCGGAAGTAAACGATAAAATGCCTACAGTGATGGGAGATAATTTTATACATATAAGCGATATAGACTATATAGTAGAAACATCGAAAGAGCCTGCTATCCTTGAACCGGCAGAAATAGGGCAGGTAGAAAAGGCCATAGGTGAAAACTGTGCTGCTCTTATAGAAGACGGTTCTACGTTACAGTTAGGAATAGGTGCCATTCCTGATGCAGTACTGCTTTTTCTGAAAGATAAAAATGATTTGGGAATACACAGTGAAATGTTTTCCGACGGAGTATTGGAACTGGTTGAAGCAGGTGCTATCACCAACAAAAATAAAACAATTCATAAAGGAAAGATGATAGCAACTTTCTTAATGGGCAGCAAGAGACTTTACGACTTCGTTGATAAAAATCCGATGGTTGAACTCTACCCTGTTGATTATGTAAATAATCCTCTGGTAATAATGCAAAACAGGAAAATGGTTTCAATAAACTCATGTCTTCAGGTAGATCTTATGGGACAGATCGCATCGGAGAGCATAGGGCTTAAACAGTTCAGCGGAGTAGGCGGACAGGTTGATTATGTAAGGGGAGCAAGTATGTCAGAAGATGGAAAATCAATAATTGCAATGCCTTCTACTGCGTGTGACGGAAAGGTCTCAAGAATTGTTCCGTTTCTTTCACAAGGAAGTGCCGTTACAACTTCTAGAAACGATGTTCATTACGTGGTAACCGAATACGGTGTTGCTGATCTCTGGGGTAAAACGCTCAGAAAACGTGCAGAGTCCTTAATAGAGATAGCTCATCCGTATTTCAGAGAAAGTCTGACAGAAGAGTATGAAAAACGATTTTCATAAAAAGGGATGATAGAATGGAACTTTTTAAACTAGGCTGCAAGCTCTTCAAGTACCATACATTCAGTGATTTTGTATCTGACTTTAAAATAGAAAGCACTGATCTTATCATAACTAATCAGTTCATATATGATCCGATAATAAAGGAATCAAATGCAAATTGCAACGTAATATTCCAGGAAAGATACGGTAACGGCGAACCTTCAGATGAAATGATGAACGGCATTCTGAATGAATCCAAAAAATATGATTTTAAAAGGATCATTGCCGTTGGCGGAGGAACTGTAATAGATATCGCAAAGATTCTTGTCCTGAAAGACATTGTTGACGTAAAGGACGCTTTTGAAAGAAAAGTTCCGCTTATAAAAGACAAAGCTCTTATAGCAGTTCCTACTACATGCGGTACCGGAACAGAAGTCACAAATATTTCCATTGCTGAAATAAAATCCAAAAAAACCAAGATGGGACTGGCAGTTCCTGAATTGTTTCCGGATGCGGCAGTTCTTATCCCAGAATTTTTAAAGAATCTTCCATATAAGTTTTATATGTATAGTTCTATCGATGCACTTATTCATGCATGTGAATCGTATCTTTCACCCAAAGCAAACGTCTACACCAAGCTTTATGCTGTGAAAGCAATAGAAACAATACTTGATATCTATATCAATATGAAAAAGTTTGGAGAAGAATATAGATTTGAAAGGCTTGAAGATGTTCTGATTGCAAGTAACTGCGCTGGAATAGCTTTTTCCAACACAGGAGTAGGAGCTGTGCATGCGCTTTCTTATCCTATGGGAGGAAATTATCACGTTCCGCACGGACTTTCCAATTATCTTTTCTTCACAGAGATATTCAAACTTTATACAAAAAAGAATCCTTCAGGCACTATAAAAGAATTAAACAGGATACTGTCTGGCATTTTAGGCTGTGAATCTTCTGATGTATACGATAGGCTTGAAATACTTCTAGGAAAACTTTTGCAGAAAGGAAAGCTTTCTTCTTACGGAATGAAGGAACGGGAGATTGAAGAGTTTGCAAAGAGCGTTATAACCAATCAGCAACGACTTCTTGCCAACAACTATGTGCCTCTTTCTGACAAAGAGATAGAAACCATATACAGAATATTATTATGACGGAGGAAAATAACTATGTCTGAAATAGATGAATTGATTGAAAAATCCAGGAAGGCACAAAAGGAGTTTGAAAGGTTTAGCCAGGAACAGGTTGATCTTGTGGTGAAGGAAATTGCAAAGACAGTTTATGACAATGCCGAGCTGCTTGCAAAAATGGCTGTAGAAGAAACCAAAATGGGAGTTTATGAACATAAGGTTGCTAAAAACAAAGGAAAGTCAAAGACTATATGGAATGATCTTAAAAACAAGAAGTCAGTCGACATAATAAAGATTGACGAAGAAAAAAATATCGTTGAAATTGCTAAACCCATGGGAGTTGTAGGGTCTGTCACACCTACCACAAATCCTACTGTTACGTGTATGTGCAATGCAATGTTTGCGCTCAAGGGAAGAATNNAACTCTATAATAATTGCACCCCATCCAAGAGCAAAAATGACTTCCTTAAAAACAGTTGAACTTATAAATGAAGCTATTAAGAAGCATAACGCTCCGGAAAATCTTATTCAGGTAATCAAAGATCCGAGCATACAAAAAACCGAAGAGCTTATGAAAATGGTTGATGTTGTTGTTGCAACCGGAGGAATGGGAGTTGTCAAAGCTGCGTATTCCAGTGGTAAACCGGCATATGGAGTAGGAGCTGGAAATGTCCAGGTTATACTGGATAATGATATTGACTATGAAGCCACAGCAGAAAAAGTTATCTCGGGTAGAACTTTTGATAACGGTATAATTTGTTCCGGCGAACAGAGCATAATAGTTGATGAGCATGACTATGAAAAAGTAGTAAAAGCTTTTGAAAGCAAGGGAGCGTTTTTTGTAAGAGATCAAAAAACCAAGGAGCATGTCAGAAGTATACTCTTTATTAACGGTCAGATAAATAAAGATGTTGTGGGACAGTCTGTAAAAAAGATTGCTGAAATAGCAGGACTTGATATCCCCGAAAATACCAGAGTAATAATAGTGGAAGCCGACGGTATAGGAAAAGAAGATGTCCTGTGTAAAGAAAAGATGTGTCCGGTTATGGTCAGTTTTAAATACAAAAGCTTTGACCAGGCCATAAAAATTGCAAAGACCAATCTTGAACTCGAAGGTTCAGGACATACTGCGGCAATTCATTCCAATAATAACTCGAATATTGAAAAAGCAGGGATATGCCTTCCTATTTCAAGGCTTGTCGTGAACGCTCCTTCTTCAACCACAGCCGGAGGAAGCTTAATGAATGGTTTTGCCCCGACCACTACGCTTGGATGCGGTTCCTGGGGAAATAACTCCATATCCGAGAACTTTACCTATAAGCACTTAATAAACATTTCACGCATAGGCTTTGTAAACACCAAAATACATATTCCCTCCGACGAAGAGATCTGGGCATGAAAAAAGAAAAGACCATTATGGTCTTTTCTTTTTTTTGTGTATAATAATTATAACGACTACATGGAGGTTGATAAATGTTAAAACTTAAGTATCTATTTGATAATCCCGATCTTGCACAGATGATAGCAAAAAACTGGAACGGCCTGTCAACTCCTGCTTTTTTCAGAACTTCATCCAATGCAATATATACTGTCACTAAAGAAGGTAAAATCTTTTTCCTCAGATTTTCACCTCAGACAGAAAAAAGCATAAACTCAGTTATTGCTGAAGTTGAATTCCTAATGTATTTAAAAGACAGCGGATTCAATGCATGTACTCCAGTACCTTCAAAAAATTTTAATCTGCAAGAAGATGTCGATACCCCCTGGGGTAAGTACACAGCCGTACTTTTTCCATGCAACAGCGGAGTACAGCTTAGTGAAGTAAAACTTGATGCTCATTTATCCAAACTTATGGGCAAAACCCTTGGGATCCTTCATGAACTGAGCTGTCAATATACTCCAAAGAACTGCAAAAGAAAAAGCCACGACACAATTTTAAACGATACTTCCGAACTCGCGCAAAAATATCGATTAAATGACGTTTTGACCTCAGTTAAAATAATTCAGGAGGAACTTGGTGCACTTCCTAAAGACATTAAAAATTATGGGCTTATACATTATGACTTTGAAACAGACAATCTTTTCATTGATTCAGAAAACCAAAATATATCAGTCATTGATTTTGATGACAGCCATTATAACTGGTACGCACTTGATATAGAAAGAGCTCTGAACAATATTCTTGAACAGAATGGAGATAATGGCTTTAATGATCTCAAATCTTCTTTTATGGACGGTTATTTTTCGGTAAGGCCTATTGACGAAAGGATATTTGAAAGATTGCCTCTATTGACAGCATATGCAAATCTTTACGGTTATATTAGAATATATGATTCATTATTTGAAAGATGGAATAACGAACCAGAATGGATGGGAAAACTTAGAAATTATATAAACAGTCTTTTAAACGAAAGAAAAAAAGTTTTTGTAGAGTATACTAAAGGGAAAATACTTTAATTTCCTGGAATTTTGTTTTAACAGAAAGATGTTATCATTATGTTTATATTACGTATAAAAAATTTAATACTAAACTTACTTAAAGAGAAAAAAACACAGTCCGGTTGGTAGTCCGGACACAGCCAAAACTGTTAGTAGCCTTCTGCATTGCAGATGTCCATTCTCCTAGTTTTTTTTAGGAGGACGTATGGAAAAAGGCATAAGACTAACAGTTTTTTTTGAAGATCCTTTTTGGGTCGGTGTTTTTGAAAAAGTTGAGGATCAACAGCTATATGTTTGTAAATATGTTTTTGGAGCTGAGCCAAAAGAGTATCAGATTTATGAGCTTATATTAACCAAGCTTAACAATCTTTACTTCAGCAGGGGCATTTATACTGAGTTTAAACCTGAAAAAAAAGTCAACCCCAAAAGAATGCAACGACAGGTAAGCAGCTTTTTAAAATCACGAGGCCCATGTGAAAAAGCCTTCACAGCAATGAAGTATGAACACGAACTTCTTAAAAACGAACGTAAAAAAGTTAAGAAAGTTTTGGATGAAACCAAGAATACAGAAAAGTTTTTAAAAAAACAACTTAATAAAAAAGAAAAACATCGTGGACATTGATTTTAAAGAACGTTTAGCATAATAAGACAGGGATTTTCTTCTCCCCAGATCTCTTTTATCTCCTGCAAAGGAAAAAAACCACATTTTTTATAAAACTTCCTTGTTCGGGCGTAGTATTCGTAATCGCAAGACTCGCCTAAGGTCTTTACTATAAGGAATTTATATCCCGCGTTTTTTAGGAAAAGTTTGGCCTTTTCGACCAAAGTTGTTCCTATACCTTTTCTGTGATAAAGTTCCTTTATCCCCATAACATATATTTCAGCAGTATATTCATTGCTAATTTTTATAGCGATAAACCCAATAGGGTTTTCATTATCGTATGCTGCAAAAAAGGTTGTTGCTTTTACTCCGTGAACATAATCGTTTATAGCAGAGTCAATCCCAAACCATTGTGGTAGATTTTTTAAGATCTCTGCTGTGATAGTATGCCTATCATCTGAATTTATTTTAGATATTTTTATCATGTATTCTGTACCTCCTTAGTTATAATTATATCATTATCCTTTATTTACCTTTTTCCGGACTTGACATGACCTTTGGATATATGTTATAATAAAAATACCTACTAGGGGTATAATAATAAAAAAATACAGGAGGAAAAGTATGAGAGAAATTACCGATGCAACATTTGAAACCGAGGTTTTAAAAAGTGAACTGCCTGTTCTGGTTGACTTCTGGGCAACCTGGTGCGGACCATGCAAAATGATTGCACCAGTTGTTCAGGCATTATCAGAAAAGTATGATGGGAAAATAAAATTTGTAAAGCTTGATGTGGATGCTAACCCTCAGAATCCCCAAACTTATAGAATAAACAGTATACCAACTCTTATGATATTCAAAAACGGGCAGCCTGTAGATACATCTGTGGGATTTAAACCTGAATCTGTAATTGAAAAAATTATTCAGAAAAATCTATAGGCTATGCAAGAACTATTCGATATTGCAATCATAGGAAGCGGTCCGGCAGGACTTTCGGCAGCATTAAATGCAAAAATAAGAAACAAAAAAATATTACTTTTCGGAAAAAAAGAGTTGAGCGAAAAGCTTTACAAGGCTCATACTATTAATAATTATCTCGGTTTTGAAAGTATATCTGGACAGGATCTTAAAGATAGGTTCAAAAAACATATTGATTCTTTCGGAATAGAGATAAGCAATATGTTTGCCGATACAGTTTATTCTATGGGAGAGTATTTTTCAATATCTGTGAAAGAAAGAATTTTTGATGCTAAAACAGTTATAGCGGCTGTTGGAATGGATTTTCCTAAAACTATCAGAGGTGAAAGAGAGTTTCTCGGAAAAGGAGTTAGTTACTGTGCTACCTGTGATGCAATGCTCTTTAAAAACAAAAAAGTAGCAGTAATAGCATACGATAAGGATGATTTTAATGAAGCTCTTTATCTTTCTGAAGTAGGATGCGAGGTTTATTATATTCCTATGTACAGTGAAACTCCTGAATCATCTGATAGGATAAATATCGTTACTGAAAAACCCTTGGAAATATCCGGAAATGATTTTGTATCTTCACTTATAACCGACCAAAGAAGTATTGAAGTTTCGGGAGTGTTTGTTCTTAAACAGATGAAACCGGTTCATGATCTCATACCCGGAGTCGAAACTGCTAATGGACATATTGTTGTTGACAGAAGTATGCAAACGTCTATTCCTGGTCTTTTTGCAGCAGGAGATTGTACAGGAAAACCATACCAGTATATGAAGGCTGCCGGTGAAGGTCTTGTAGCTTCGCTCAGTGCGGTAGCTTATATTGATAAAATAAATAAAAGCAAAGTATAAAACCAGCATCACATGATGTTGGTTTTTATATTTACAATATAGTTTTATTCATGAAAAGAATATATATTGAAATGTCATATAAACAGAAATATAATTAGGTATCATAATAATATTTTATTTTTATTATTATGATACCTAATTACTTAGGGGTGATAACTTTGATGGAAGGTATAGATCCTCAGGCCAGGAGGCTTATGGAAGTATTTTCTGCAATTGAGAGATCCAAATGGAATGACAGCCCTGTTAAGGGGCTTGCTGCAAATGAGGCTCATATCCTTTTTTGTATTAAACATAAAACCATTTCCCCTCAGGAAGGAATGAAAGTATCTGAAATAAGCAGGTTGATGAAAGTAACCACACCAACGGTAACTCAATCTATCAACAATCTTTATAAAAAAGGGCTGGTAATAAGAATTCCTGATACGCATGACAGAAGATCGGTCAGAATAAAATTAACCGATAAAGGTGAGATGATAATAGAAAAAGTTTCTGAACACATCCGTCTTACTTTTAACGGACTTGTACAGTACCTTGGCACTCAAGAAAGCGACAAACTTGCTGAACTTCTTATGAAAGCTCACAACTATATAATAAGCGTTAAAAAAATAGACATCTAAACGGGAGAGGATTATATTGCTTAAATTGTTTAAAAATCTCAAACCATATTCTCTATCAGTACTTTTAGTTTTTACGCTGATATTTGTACAGGTTATGGCTGAACTTTACCTTCCAAACCTTATGTCCGACATTGTGGATAAAGGCATAGTAAAAGGCGATACATCCTATATCTTCAGAACTGGGTCTTTTATGCTCATAGTTGCAGCTATAGGAGTAGGATGCATGATTGCAGCAAGCTTTCTTTCTTCGCGTATTGCTACTGGATTTGGACGTGATGTGCGAAAAAAACTTTTTGCACATACGGAAAATTTTTCTTTAAATGAGTTTGACAGATTAAGCACAGCATCTTTGATTACGAGAACCACTAATGATATAACGCAAGTTCAGATGGTTCTTATCGTAATGATGAGAATGATGGCTATGTCACCTATGATGTGCATAGGCGGAATTATAATGGCTGTGTCCAAAGATTCAAAACTTTCACTCATAATTGTATTTGCTATACCGATTGTAGTAGGTGCAATTCTTCTGGTAGCACGTAAGGGAATACCTCTATTTAAAATCATGCAGAAAAAAATTGATAAACTTAATCTGATTTTAAGAGAAGAGCTTATAGGAGTAAGAGTAATAAGGGCATTTAACAAACAAACTGATGAACAGGAACGTTTTAATTCTTCAAACGAGGAGCTTACTCAAACAGCAATAAGAGTTAACCAGATAATGGCTTTTCTGATGCCTTTCATGATGATTATCATGAACTTTATTACATTGGCTGTAATATGGTTTGGTGCAAAAAGGATAGATGCAATGAGTATGCAGGTAGGGGATTTGATGGCATTCATACAGTACATAATGCACATAATGTTCTCACTCATTATGGTTTCAATGATGTTTATCCTTATTCCGCGAGCCAGTGTTTCAGCGGCAAGAATTAATGAAGTACTTGAAACATATCCGGAAATAAAAGATCCTGTCGGAAAAAAATCAGAACCTGAATTGCAAAATCAAAAAGGAATAATTGAATTCCGAAATGTCTCTTTTTCATATCAGGGTGCTGGCGAACCCGCAATAAACGATATTTCGTTCGTTGCCAAACGTGGAGAAACTACGGCTATAATCGGAGGAACCGGAAGCGGAAAGTCCACAATAGTAAATCTTATACCAAGATTTTATGATGTTTCTGCTGGAAAAATCTTTGTTGATGGAATTGATGTGAAAGACTACACTCAGAAAGACCTGAGAGAAAAGATTGGACTTGTTCCTCAGAATACTATGCTTTTTTCGGGTAGTATAAACGATAACATAAAATATGGAAAACCAACTGCAACAGATGAAGAAGTAGCTTATGCTGCAAAAATAGCTCAGGCAGATGAATTTATAAACAGTATGCCTCAAAAGTATGATTCTCAGATATCACAGGGAGGAACAAACATATCAGGCGGACAGAAGCAGAGGCTGTCAATTGCCCGGGCCTTAGTCAGAAAGCCTGAAATTTATATTTTTGATGATAGTTTTTCAGCACTGGATTTTAAAACGGATGCCAAACTAAGAAAAGAGCTGACCTCAGAAACCATGAATTCAACAGTCATTATTGTATCTCAAAGAGTGAGTGCTGTAATAAACGTAGAACAGATAATCGTTTTGGAAGATGGAAAGATTGCAGGAAAGGGAACCCATAAAGATTTAATGGAAGGCTGTTCTCAATATAGAGAAATCGTAGCTTCTCAGCTTTCCGAGGAGGAATTAAAATGAGCCGCAGCCAGACACCGGATATGCAGATGAAAAAACCAGGAGGATTCGGACCGAGAGGACCTTTAGGAATGCCTGCAGAAAAACCTAAAAATTTCAGAAAGACACTTAATAGACTGATAAAATATCTTAGCCCATACAAAATCAATCTTATAATTATTTTTTCTATGGCTGTACTGAGTACGGTATTTTCAATTCTCTCACCAAAAATTATGGGAAAAGCCACCACAAAACTTTTTGAAGGATTCATACTGAAAGTTCAGGGAGTTCCTGGTGCAGAAATAGATTTTTCTTACATTTTAAAGGTTCTTGCATTTCTTTCGGTTCTCTATATTGTAAGTTCATTTTTCAGTTATGTTCAGCAGTACATTATGGCAAACGTGGCACAGAAAACAGTTTATACAATGAGAAAAGATATATCTGAAAAGTTGGCAAGACTTCCTCTGCGATTTTATGATTCTCATGCTCACGGTGAGATTCTGAGCAGAATAACCAATGATGTGGACAACATAAGTAATACCCTTCAACAGAGCATAACCCAGCTCATATCTTCCATAGTGACTCTCATAGGAGTTATAGTAATGATGCTGACTATAAGCCCTATAATGACTCTAATTGTTTTTATTACTCTTCCTTTGAGCTTTATAATAACTGTTGCTGTAGCCAAAAAATCTCAAAAATACTTTACAGCACAGCAAAAATCTTTAGGACAACTTAATGCACATGTCGAGGAAATGTTTTCAGGTCATAAAATTATAAAAGCTTATTCCAGAGAAGAAAAATCACTTAAAGAGTTTGATCTTATTAATGAAGAGCTTTACAACAGCGGTTGGAAAGCACAGTTTATATCTGGCATAATAATGCCTCTTCTTTCTTTTGTAAGCAACATAGGATATGTTTTAATATGCGTCGTTGGCGGAGTTCTAGCATCTGCAAAAAAACTTGAAATTGGAGATATTCAGGCCTTTATACAGTACTCAAGGCAGTTTAATCAGCCAATAACCCAAACGGCAAATATTGCAAATATTCTACAATCAACTGTCGCTTCTGCTGAAAGGGTTTTTGAAATACTTGATGAAGATGAGGAAGAACCAGACGCAAAAGCTGATGATTTTGCTATTAAAGTACAGGGAAAGGTAGAGTTCAACAACGTGACTTTTGGATATTCAAAGGATTCTATTCTTATCAAAGACATGAATATACAGGTGGAAAAAGGTCAGACGGTAGCCATAGTAGGCCCTACAGGCGCCGGAAAAACTACGCTCGTAAACCTTCTCATGAGATTTTACGATATCAGCGATGGAAAAATAACCATAGACGAACAAGACATAATGACTATGAAACGTAACTCTCTCAGAAGCATATTTGGAATGGTACTCCAAGATACATGGCTTTTCAGCGGTACCATAAAAGAAAATATTGCTTACTCGAACAAGGATGCCACATTTGAGCAAATAGTAAAAGCTGCTCAAACTGCCTATGCAGATCATTTTATAAGAACTCTCCCGCAAGGCTATGATACACTAATTAACGAACAGGCTAATAACATTTCACAGGGTCAAAAACAGCTGCTTACTATAGCCAGGGCTATTCTTGCCGATCCGAAGATTCTTATATTAGACGAAGCAACCAGCAGTGTAGATACAAGAACTGAAAGACTTATTCAAAAAGCTATGACAGAACTTATGAAAGGAAGAACAAATTTTGTTATCGCCCACAGGCTTTCAACTATTCAGGGAGCAGATCTTATACTTGTTATGAATAATGGTTCTATTATCGAAAAAGGTACACATACAGAACTTCTTGAAAGAAAAGGCTTTTATGCCCAGATGTACTTCAGTCAGTTTACTAATTCAAAATCAAAAGATCAAGCAGTATGACTTGACATCATTTAAGGCATATGATAAAATTACCGCGGTGGTAATGGAGTTCACCCTTAAGCGCATAAAATAAAATGCTGATGACTCCTGTCGGAACTCCGGCAGGAGTCACTATTTTTTTAGGAGGAACCAATGCTTTTAACTGTTGGAATCATAATGGTTTTAGGTCTCGCTGCAAACTTTTTTTTCGAAAAAATCGGACTTCCCGGGCTTTTGGGAATGCTTGTACTGGGAATAGTCATCGGTCCTTACGGTATAGACTTGATAAGTCATGAGCTGCTGAATTTTTCAGCTGATTTCAGAATGTTTGCTCTTATCGTTATACTTCTAAGAGCCGGACTGGGTATCAGCAGAAAAGAACTTAAAAAAATTGGCGCACCTGCATTACGCTTAAGCTGCATCCCAGGTATTTTCGAAGGTTTTACCATAGCCTTGATCTCTATTTTAGTGTTTGGTTTTTCTTTTGCTCAAGGGGGAATGCTTGGTTTCATTCTTGCAGCTGTTTCTCCGGCAGTTGTTGTACCGTTGATGCTTAAATTCTCAGAACAGAAAAAAGGCACTGACAAGTCTATCCCTACAATGATAATGGCTGGAGCTTCTATTGATGATGTTTTTGCAATAACAATATTTTCAGCTTTTTTGGCATCTTATACCAATAGTGGAACCAATGTTTTTAAAATACTTCTCAACATTCCTATTTCAATATTTTTAGGAATAGTAACCGGCGCTGTGGCAGGATTAATTCTTGTAAAGGTGTTTTCAAAGTATCACATGCGTGATACCAGAAAAGTCATATATATATTAGGTCTTTCTATTCTGATTAATGGCATAGAGAGTTTCTTAAAGAGTAAAGTTGAGATCGCCAGTCTCCTTGGTGTAATGACTATTGGTTATGTTATTCTTAATAGACTTCCTGCTGCTGCAGTCAGACTTTCCCAGAAATTCAATAAAATATGGGTTTTCGCTGAAATACTACTGTTTGTTCTTGTCGGAGCACAGGTTAACATCAGTCTTGCTTTCAACTCTGGGTTAAAAGGCCTGGTCATAATCCTTGCAGGTCTTCTAGCAAGAAGTCTAGGTGTTTACTTCTCTGTTATGGGAACTAACCTTAATTTTAAAGAAAAGTTATTCTGTATTCTGTCTTATACTCCAAAAGCGACGGTTCAGGCAGCAATAGGTGCCATTCCTCTTTCCGCAGGAGTAGAAAACGGCGATCTGATACTGGCTGTTGCCGTGCTGGCTATCATGATTACTGCTCCGCTTGGTGCAATAGCAATTAAAACAGGAGGAGAAAAACTGCTTTCATACAAGCAACTTTGAAACTGCTAAAAGTTACATTCTCTAATGTATAATATGAATGAGTAAGCTTACACATAAATGAGTAACCTTACATTTATTTATTTTGGAGTTGCTTTATGCTAAAAGATCTATTTAAGAAAACGATATTCCCCGATGACACAAAAAGTGCGTTTACTGCTCAGCTGCTTAAAGAAAATTTTCATAGAAGTATACTTCTAGGATATGCTGTAATGCTTTTTGAAAGTATTCTGATAACTATAAATCTTATATCCTATTTTGGACATGTTGACACATCATACGATTTTATTACCTATCTGTTAATGTACATAAGTATGTTCACGGTTAATATGCTTTTTGTAGTTATGACTAAAAAAGTTTTTTTAAAAATCAAATGGACCGAATCATCTATGAAAATGATGAGTGGCTTTCAGCTTGGTTATGTCTTTTTCATGATAGGCTGGGGAATGGCAATAACTATGCTTGACCAGAGACTTTACGGACAAATAACTACATTTGTGGTAAATGTGGCAGTATGCGCTATAACTTTTTATATGTCCGGCATAAAATCTTTTTTTATTTATATTGGTGCACTTATTGTCCTTGTAACAGGTCTTCCGTTCTTTCAGTCCAATACCGATATCCTCATAGGTCATTATGTTAACATAAGCGTTTTTTGTTTTCTTGCATGGATTGTATGCAGAATGTTATATGTAAATTTTCACAAAAACTTTACCGTTAACAGAGAACTTGAAAAAACCAACATCGTTCTTCAAACTCAGTATGAGCTTAATGCTATGATAAACAAGAAACTTTATGAGCTTAATAAAAAACTTGCAGATCTTTCTATAAAGGATGAACTTACAGGTCTTGACAACAGACGTGGCTTAAATGAATTTTTGGATAATTTATTAAAAACCAACACTGGTAAAAGCATTGATCTTTCAGCCATAATGATTGATATAGACTTTTTTAAACTATACAACGACAACTATGGACATCTTAAAGGTGACGAGGTATTAAAAAAGATTGCCGGAGTTATTAAAACTATAGTCGAAAATAATTCGGATTTTACTGTCCGATTCGGTGGAGAAGAGTTCCTGATCATTTCTTACAATACTGACAGACAGAATTTTATTAAAACCGCAGATAGAATCAAACAGGCAGTATATGATCTTGGTATTGTTCATCAATACTCTCCGATAGGCAAATATGTTACTGTCTCTCTCGGAGTAGCTTTTTCAAGGATTACAGTTCCGCAAGACATAAACCACCTTATTGAAAAGGCCGATAATGCTTTATATGTATCAAAAAATGATGGAAGGAATAAAGTTACCGTAGTTGGTGGGTAATTCTTCCAGCTAAAAGGGAGAAACTTATGAAGCCAAAAAAAATCAAGGAGCCTCCCAAAAAAAATATTAACGATCCCAAACTAAAAAACAAATTAATTAATTCGAAAAGTTTTCTTGAACTTTTTAACAACGTTCAGGAAGCTATGATTATACACAATCTTCATGGAAAAATACTTGCAGTCAATAAGCAGTTCCTTTCAATGTTTAAAACAGATGAAGAAAGGGCATTTACGCTTTCGATTAAAGACGATCTTTCTTCTTCTACCAACAGCTTGGATCTGCTGGATGGAATTTGGGCTGATGTAATCATCGGTAATCCTAAAACTTTTGAATGGACTGCCAAAAGACCGGAAGACGGTTTTATATTCCCGGTCGAAGTATTTCTGACCAAATTAAGTTTTTCAAAAAAAGACGTTATTCTTGCTTCAATAAAAGATATTACCCATTATAAAAGTATTCAGAAGGAAGTAGAAGAAAAAGCCATAGAGGTAGAAAATTTCTTTAATCTATCCCCAGATCTTTTTTGTATAACAGATAAGAACGGCGTTTTCGTAAAAAACAATATCCAATGGAAAGTTGTTTTGGGTTATGAACAAAAAGATCTTAAAAATATGCATTTATGGGATTTTGCTTATGAGAAAAATATACCTGTCATTAAAGAAAAAATTAATGAAGCATTAGCTTCTGATAAAGTAATCATCTTTGAGACCAACTACCGTTGCAAAGATCAAAGCTTAAAGTATCTGGAGTTTAGATCTACAAGGTATAACAGCACTATATTCACTGTTGCCCTTGACATAACAGAGCGGAAAGAATCAGAACGTATAATAATGGACAGCAAACAAAGGCTTGAAATGGTTCTTTACGGTTCAGAAATGGCAATATGGGACTGGGACATTCCTTCCGGAAAGATAATAGTAAATGAAAGATGGCATAAGATAGTAGGAATAGAAGAACATAAACAAGCTAAAAGTACTATAACCGAATGGGAAAAGTCAATCCATTTTGATGATCTTAAAAGTTTTAATGAACGTTTGAATTCTCACGTACAGGGACAATCTGACTTTTTTGAATGTGAGTACAGAGTCCTTAACAGCTCAGGAAAATGGACTTGGATTCAGAGCAAAGGTAAGATAGTAGAAAGGGATCTTTTAGAAAAACCTATGAGAATGTGCGGAACTCATATTAATATAACCAAAAGAAAAGAGCTTGAGGAAAAAATGTTTAAAATGGCTCATTACGATAAACTGACAGGGCTTCCAAACAGAGAACTTTTCTTCGAAAGGTTTTCTCAGAGTATTGTACAACACAGGCGTGATAAAAAGATCTTTGCACTCTTCTTTATAGATCTTGATAACTTTAAATACTATAATGATTCTTACGGTCATGAAGCCGGAGATAGAATTCTTGTCATTACCGCACAGCGTCTTCTCAGTAGTGTACGCAAATCGGATATAGTTGCCAGAATGGGAGGAGATGAATTCACCATTATTCTCAGAAATATATCAAGCATAGAAAGTGCTTCCAATGTTGCGGCTAAAATTATTGATATTTTCTCAAAGCCTTTCTATATAGGCGATATTGAAAGTACTATAGGTATTTCTTTAGGAATATCTATCTTTCCCAAAGATGGCGAAAACAGCGAAGAACTTATCCGAAAAGCCGATACTGCCATGTACTCTGTTAAAAAAACGGGAAAAAGAGGTTATAGATTTTATGAAGAAAACAAATAATCCCCCTAAAAAAAAGTGGGAAGACTTTACTGAAGTAGAGTTTTTTACTACTATTTATCCTAAGATGATAGAAAGTCTAAATGGATGTATTGAAAAAAAAGTGGCTATCAATAATATCATACTTTTAGGTTTTTTTTCAATTGTTGTAGCTACTGTGGTGATTTTTTTTATTAATCTAAGTTTTCTTGTACTGTTGGTGCCGGTTTTTTGGATCTGGACAAAAATCAGTAAAACTATTGTTATCCGTAAGAAGAACACGGAAGATATGAACAGATCCCTCGAAGAGATCAGACTCAAAAGGACAAAATATATTAAGAAACTTTATGAGTATGAGGATATGCCTTACATAGAATTTATAGAAAGTATAAAAAAAGAGTTAGAGAGTTTTCCTCAGGAAATGCGTAGCTTGACTTTTTGAATCATTATATGATAAAATATGATGCCCTTGAAAAGGGGGGCGTACCGGATTCGACGGGGTTTGGCTATTACAAGTAGCGAGCCGGGGAAGTCATTAGCCCGTTAACAAAATGACAAAGAAGAAACGCAGAAGAAAATTACGCATTTGCTGCTTAGTTTAATCTAACAGCCGTCCTGCAGATTAACCTTGGGCTTGATTAACTGCTAGGGCGTGTCTAAAAAGGCCCTTACCTGTCAGTTTTTTCTTTCGGACTGATTGGGAAATCAAAGAAAGATAGGATGAGAGATCCTGCCTGCAGGAGTTCGTAATCCGAAATCAAAATACAGGCTGTGCTCGGAGAAGCTTGTCTTAATCACTCTTCGGACGCGGGTTCAACTCCCGCCGCCTCCACCATTAGGACGCAGTTGCATATTCATTGCCTGCGTCTTTATTATTTACGGTCTCGTTTACAGCAGGACCATATCCATAAATTATTCTTTTGGGGTGAGTATGAACCAATATGATATTAAAATGCGTCTTTATCGGTCAATTTTATTTGTTGGTGCACTTTTATCTGTAATATGTATTATAGGCAACTATCTTTCATCCTTTCCTTTTTGGCCCAATCTTAAATGGATAGCATTATTTCTGACTACCAGTGTTTCTTATTGGTTTTCAAAAAAGGAAAACTACATTAAAGCTTTCATGTTTGGCTTTTTTTTCTTTCTCATATGGATCTTTTTCCCATTTGCTTTCTTGGATTCTGGCGGAAGTAATAATAATGCTATTGGATATGCTTTTCTTCTTCTCATAACAGTAACTTACCTTTTCAGCGGATGGAAACGTTTTTTCCTTGTATTTTCTCTTATTGGCATCTTTATGATATTACACGCCGTTGAATTTTATTTCCCTCAGTTGATTACGGTTTACCCCGCCCATACACAGTTCACAGACAGAATGATTCAGATACCTTTATTGCTGTTTGCTTCATTTATGATAATTTTGAAGTTTGCATGGGAGTATGAAGCTGTAAACATAAAACTGGATGACTACGCCAAATTCGACGAACTTACGGGACTTTATAACAGACGAATGTTTAATGTAGAGATAGAAGAAGCCTTGAGAAACAGGAAGGAAGAAATATTTCTTGTTCTGCTGGATCTTGATAATTTCAAAAAAGTAAACGACAGATGTGGACATATTATCGGTGATGAGGTACTTAAAAAGCTTGGGGATTATTTACGTAAATTTCTAGGGCAAGACAGAAACATTGTGAGCAGGTGGGGCGGAGACGAATTTGCTATAATATACTTCGGAAACAGAATAACTTTGATGGAAAAACTCACGCATCTCAAAAAAGAGTTTAAAGATTATGTATCTTTTTATGAGAAAACAACCGGAATAAGTGCGAGCATTATAGAATTGGCTTTATATGAAAATGTCTCTCAAATACTTATCGCTGCAGACCAGGAGCTTTATAAAGAAAAGTCTAGAAACAGCAAGTAATCCAAAAAGTTTCTTTTCAATATGAAAAACATCAATATTATTATAAAATGATCTTATATTTAATCTATAAACCATGGGAGCAATTAATGAAAATCAGTATTATAAATTCAGATGGAATCAATATAGCAATGGTTGAAAACGAAGATGTCTTAATAAAAGATGCTCAGTCCGCTCTGGAGCTTGCGGTAAGTATTATGTATGAATCAGACTGTACCAGGATAATTATTAGAAAAGAGTTGGT
>DJGH01000021.1:0-158 GCA_002431635.1 Petrotoga sp. UBA5851 | reverse complement strand
GCCACCTGATTTTTTTATTTTGAGTTCGTGCCTTGCAGGAGAAATACTTCAAAAATACAGCAATTATAAGATAAAACTCGCAGTAGTGGGAGATTATTCTAGATATACCAGCAAACCTCTTAAAGATTTTATTTATGAAAGCAACAAAGGAAAGGATT
>DJGH01000065.1:36825-40073 GCA_002431635.1 Petrotoga sp. UBA5851 | reverse complement strand
TTCATTAATGACCGATTTTTTATTAGTGTTAAGCTTATCAGGAACGTTGCTTTTTTTGAGGTTTGCGGCTGAGAAGTATCCTGCATAAAAACTTTATACATAACGTTACTGCAAGGGCATAGTATAATTTTGTCGGGTTTTGTGATGTAATGCTCATATACGTACCGTAAACCAGAATTCCTAGTAATCCCAAATTCATTAGAGGAAAAAGTATTCTGCCGATATAGCCTCTGACTGTCCACAGACCAGCGGAATCATTTTTAATATGATTACAGCGTTTACAGGAAGAAGTTAAGTTCCACAAAGCATTAACTCCTTTTTTCCTTTGACGGAAAGTAATTAAATTTCTTAATAAAATAAAAAATCTTCCGCTTGATTGAGTTGTTGCTCTATTCACAGGATAAACATGGTCGACCTGCATCTGTGAACGGGTTAGTACTTTCCCGCAGTATGAGCAAATGTAGATGCCGAAGAACCCTCTATGATGTTTGAGATACTCCCTTCTGTAGTCTGTACTGCGGTTAAACTGATCAGAAGGTCTTTTTTTCTTTTTTCTGAATATATTTAGTAGAGCTCCCATTTTTTCTCCTATTAAGTGTTCTCATATTTTTTATATGGTTGAGAATCTATATTTCAAGAACAGGTCCAAACGTTTTGAGCCAGTCTTTCCGTTCTTTGTAGTCTGGAAGCACAGAGCTTACAATGTTCCAGAAATTAGACGAGTGATTCATCTCTACAAGATGACTCAGTTCATGGACTATAATGTAATCTATAACAGGAACAGGTGCCATAATTATCTTCCAGTTATAGTTAAGGTTTCCGATGTTTGAACAGCTTGCCCATCTTGAATTTTGTTCTTTTATTCGTATACTGCTGAAAGAAAGCTTCATAAGCCTTGCATAAGAAGAAGTCCTTTCCGTCAGGGTGTTTTTTGCCTGTTGTTTATACCAGTCAATTGTTTTTTCCCTTTTGAGAGAGCTTTTAAGTTCAAGCGGAATATTTGGGTTAAGGAATATGTCCATAAAATCTTCAATCAGATTTATTCGTAAACTTGGTATAAACTCATCTTCTTTTATTCGTATTCTGTATGTTTTTCCCATAAACAGAATACTTTCTCCGTCTTCTATCTTTTTCTTAACACTCTTCTCAAGATTTTCTTTTATCTGGTAAAGCCTATTCCGTATAATAACTGCTTTCTTTTGAACTACATCGTTTATCTGTTTTTCTGAAAGATATCTAGGCGCAGTTACCACAACTGTGCCATCTGGTTTTATTATTATTCCAATGTTTTTTTTATCCTTTTTGACAAGAAAGTAGTCTATCACTTCATTTTCAACTATTACAAAAGGCATAGATACACCTCCTGCAGAATAATTCTACTTTATATTATATCATAGCACTTTTGAGTAATTAAGAAATAATTAAGAATTATCTCAGGGATTTATTAAGCAAGCCATCGTAGAATTCTTTTTGAAGAGGAGGTAATATATGAACGAACTCATAGACTCACTTGTCAATCAGCTTGACTCTTTGCCTGTAATAGTTGCATATACATTTTTTTATCTTTCAGGTGTCCTACAGATGATCTTTCCACCATATCCGGGAGATGAAATATTTATTTTCGGAGGATATCTTGGTTCTCAGGGTAAGGTCGGTGGGTTTTTACCGATCTTTATAAGTTATTTTATGGGAATCCTTTCAATAAGTTTTTTCTTCTTTCTGGTAAGTTATAAGAATAAAGATCAGATTTATAAAAACAAGATTGTAGGATCTGTAATAAATGAAGAGGTAAAAGAGAAGTCGCGTAAGAACTTTAAAAAACATGGATGGTTGATGTTTTTTATGGGAAGGTTTATTCCAGGTCTAAGTCTTGTTACTGTTATTATGGGAGGTGTAATAGGTTTTAACAAATCAGTTGCTCTCTCTCTTATTGCGTTTTCTTCATTTCTGCATGAAACGGTATTTTTTTTCATTGGATGTGTAATAGGAAGCAATAAGCTTTACATTACCAAATTTATCTCAATATATAATATATTTTTCATAGGCATACTTGTGGTGATGGTGCTTTTATTTGTAGCCAAAAAAATTATTAAAAAGGAAAAGAGGAATTAAGGAGAAAGGATATGAAGCTTTATATTTCTGATACTCATATTGGTGAAAACTCAGACAGGATATACGATGAAAAGCTGCTTGAGCTTTTTAAGAAAACTGATGATAGGTTGCAGGAAGTTGTGATAGTCGGTGATTTCCTTGAACTCATAGACAGCACTTGTATTGAAGCTGACAGCTGGGACGTACAGGAGCATATAAAGCTCCTTGATAAGATATATTCAGTACATTCAGAACTTTTTAACAGAATTAAAAATCTTTCTGAAAAGATTGAGATAAGCTATGTTTATGGGAACCATGATTACATGGTAGGACTGTGTCCGGAGGTATCTTCAAAAATCAGGCAGATGATGGGAAATATAAATATTCTGCCTTATCATTATGATGAAAAGACAAAAGTATTTGCTATTCACGGAAATCAGTTTGATGTTTTCAACCGTTTTTCATTGGATGAAAGTGGAAAACTTGTTAATCCTGTCGGTGAAAGACTTATCAATTATATTGCGCATGGTTTTATAAGCGAGATGAGTCAGGTTGTGCCAGAAGAGATTCTCAGAGATTATGTAGATGTTTATCCTTCAATTGATGTTCCAAAATGGTTTTCATATCTATCCAAAGTATATAGGTGTAATATAAAGATGAAAAAAATTTTCGTAAACACATTTGTAGATTTCTGTAATTCTCAGGAACTTAAGCAGTGGCTTGATATTAATTACCCTGATTCAAGGACATTACTAAAGATAGCCGTTAATAAATATGGAGGAACAGCTGTTTCAAATCTTCTTGCAAGAATGATTCTGGCGATAAAAAGAATCAAAAACTCCAACTATCTGATGAAAAAATCCGAAAGTCTTCTATGCAAAGAATTTTTGATTGATGAAAAGTATGTTTTCGGTTATGGAAATAAAGCAGTAAAGTTTAATACATCCCAGGTACAAGGCATTATAATGGGTCATAATCATCTTCCTGCCCTTAAAGATTATAATGGAAAGTTTTATGCCAATACCGGTTCATGGAAAGACATACTTATATTTGATAAAAAAAACGAAAATAAGTTTATAGAAAAGAAGAGAATCTCTTATATCGAAATTGAAAATACGAAATACAGTCTTGAAAAAAAACTAGTGCTTGAAGAGATA
>DJGH01000065.1:3164-36804 GCA_002431635.1 Petrotoga sp. UBA5851 | reverse complement strand
TTATTTCGGAAGATCGTATTCTTGTAGTTGATGATGATGATGAAATAAGAAGTCTTGTAGAGATTTACTTGAAAAACGACGGCTTCATAGTCTGTAAAGCAGCCGATGGGCTGCAGGCTCTTCGGATGATAGAAAAAGAAAAGTATGATCTTATCATACTTGATCTTATGATGCCTGGAATGGATGGCATACAATGTTGTATGCGCATAAGGCAGAAGCACGATATGCCTGTTATTATGCTTACTGCTAAGAATCAGGATATGGATAAGATAACAGGACTAAGCATGGGAGCAGATGATTATATGACTAAGCCTTTTAATCCTCTTGAACTCCTTGCAAGAGTAAAATCTCAGATAAGACGGTACAGGGGATTTTCTAAAGCTTATCAAAAAAAAGATAATCAGCGCATAGAAATAGGCGAACTTGCAATAGATGAAGGCATGCACACTGCTTTTGTTGGTGATAAAGAGATCAGACTTACTAAAACAGAGTTTGAAATACTTTTTTTTCTAGCAAAGAATAGAGGGATGGTTTTTAGTGCAGAAAAAATATACGAAAGTTTGTGGCAGGAAGAAAGCTTTGATTCGGAAAATACCGTTATGGTTCATATCAGAAAGATACGTGAAAAAATTGAGGTTAATCCCAGAAATCCCCAGTATATAAAAACAGTATGGGGAGTAGGTTATAAAATTGAAAAATAATTTTTTAAAAAAACTGTCGGCAGGCGTAAAAAGGAATATAAGAATCCAAATAATAATAGTTTTTGCAGTAAGTATAGCCATTGGAGGCATACTTGCTGTTTTTTGTGAGTATATACTCTCCGGAAACTTTAACTATGGATATGAAATTTCAGAAAAAATAACCTCGGAAGTGGCTTCACAGATAGAAGAAATTGATGAAAAAACAGGCGTTAATGAAATACAGGAAGAAATAAAAGAAGTATCTGAAAAATGGGAATCGTACTTTCTTAAAGTATATATTCTTAATTATGAGAATAATATAGTATACAGATACGATCCTTCAGGCGAACTTGAAGATACGTTCCCTCCTGGTCTTTTCAGTATTGTACAGAACAGCGGTCACTATACTTACGATACGTACTTTCTTAAGTTCAGCCAGAATGGAATGATAAAGCTTACCGACGCCTATTACAATGAAAAGGAAAGTACGGATGAAGAAGATACCGAATTTCCGAAGGATGGAGCTTTGCCTAAGGTGGTAACCTCTGTTTCGGGCAAAGGAATATATAATTCCGCAGATATTATTTTAATGGGAGAAAGGTACATACTTGTTACCAATATTAAAGTCGAAAATCCTTTTGGATTTCTTTCGGTGCTTAGTCCTTTAATACAGTTGGGCTTTTTTATATTCGGATTTATAGTCTCTTTTATCTATCTTACTCAGGGAAAGCTCAAGTACATACAGGATATCTCCAAAGGACTTCAGGCAATATCCAAAGGTGATTTTGAATATAGAGTACCTCAGAAGGGTGACGATGAAATAGGCCTGCTGGCAAAAAATATTAACAGCATGGCTGATGAATTAAAGAAGTCAATATATGAAGAGAGAAGATCTGAAAAGCTAAAGAACGAGCTTATAACAAATGTATCGCATGATTTAAGAACGCCGCTTACCTCTGTCATGGGATATCTTAGGCTTTATACAGAAAAAAAGTATGATTCTGCCGAACAGGCACAGGAATATATAGATATTGCATACAAGAAATCTATTAGTCTTAAAGAGCTTATAGACGATTTGTTTGAATATACCAAGCTGAATAATTTTGATATAAAGCTTGATATGGAAGTTTTTGATATCAACAGATTGGCAAGGCAGGTTATTCAGGAAATTATGCCTGTTGCCCTTGAAAAAAATATAAAGTTTGAAACCAATCTCAAAGACCAGAAATTTTTTATTAATGCCGATGCCGGAAAGATGGCACGAGTAGTTGAAAATATAATATCTAACGCAATAAAGTATTCTGGTAGCGGCAGCAGAATTGATGTTGTAAGTTTCAAGCGGGACTGTGAGGTTATTCTTGAAATTTCTAATCCATCAGATAGCATTAATGATGAAGATCTTAAAAATATATTTGAAAGGTTTTACAGAATAGATAAATCACGTTCAGGCAGCCTTGGAGGTTCAGGGCTTGGGCTTTCAATAGCCAAAAGCATTATACATCTGCACGAAGGGAAAATATGGGCAGAGTATAAAGATAGTAAAGTATCTATTTTTATATGTATGAAATTAAGCAAGGAAAGTTCTCAATGCTCCTAGTATATCCTTCTGGGTAAAAGGTTTTGCAATAAAACCATCCATGCCTTGAGCAAGGCAACGTTCCTTGTCTTCCTTGGTAGCGTATGCTGTAAGTGCAATTATTGGGGTGTAAGTGTTATGTTTTTTTTCGATCTGGCGAATTTTTAAAGTTGCTCCCAATCCGTCAAGTTCCGGCATCTGAAGATCCATAAATATTAGATCCGGACGCTCTTTTTCAAAAATTTCAACCGCTTTGGCTCCATTTTCTGCCGTAAGCACTTCCATTGCTTTTTTTGAAAGAATTTTCTTTGTCAGATAAAGGTTTATCTGATTATCTTCAGCGACAAGAATTTTTTTGTCTTTATAGTCATGGAGATATGTGTCTTCATCTTCCGGAGGTTTTTCAGCAGCAAAGCTAATATCTTTTTTTATGGGAATAATGAAGGAGAAAGAACTGCCTTCGCCCGGTGTGCTCACAACAAATATCTTTCCGCCCATCTTTTCAACATAACTTTTAGCTATTGTAAGTCCTAAGCCTGTTCCCTGATATTTTTTTGTGGCTGAAGAGTCGCCCTGCGTAAAGATATCAAATATAATATTTATCTTTTCCGGTTTTATGCCTATACCGGTATCAGTTACGTTAAACAAAAGTTCGACCGAAGAACTGTCTTCGTGTACTTTTTCCGTTTTCACATGAACGTATCCTTTGTCAGTGAACTTATAAGCATTGCCTACAAGATTTGAAAGTATCTGGTTTATCTTGTAAAGATCTCCGTTGAGGTTGGTAGGAATATTGTCCTGTATAAAAAATTTAAAATCAAGTCCTTTTTCCTTCATAAGATGGAAAAATGAGTTCATAATATTTTCCTTTAACTCAAGAACATGAAATGAAACATTGTTAAGTTCTATTTTTCCAGCTTCAATCTTTGAAATATCAAGTATATCGTTTACTATTCTCAAAAGATTTCTGGATGAAGTTTTTATCATCTGCATGTAGTTTTTTTGTTCTTCATCAAGCTCTGTTTCTAGAATGAGATCGCTTATTCCTATGACTCCGTTTATAGGAGTACGTATTTCGTGGCTCATATTGGCAAGGAACTCACTTTTGGCTTTGCTTGCTTTTTCCGCAGAGTCCTTTGCTTTTCTTAGCGATTCTTCCAATTTTTTGTTTTCAGTGATGTTTCTTGAAATAGAAACTATTTCAACTATGTTTCCCTTCTGATCTTCAATGACAGAGTTTATCCATTCGCATATTATGACATCTCCTGATTTGTTCATGTTTTCTGTGACAAAGTATTCAGGTATTTTAACAGACTTATCTGCAAGGAAATTGTCAAAAAAAGTGATATCATGTTCGGTAAAAATATATTTATAAAAAACCACTCCTATAATTTCTTCCTTCTTCCATCCGAAAATTTTTTCTGCTCCCATATTATAATCAGTTACATGAAGAGTTTTGTCCAAAGTCATCATGGCCACAGGTGCCTGATTGAAAATGCTCCGGTAGCGTTTTTCACTTGCAATTACTCTATTATGGGATATCAGCAGTTCTTCCTCAGTGCTTGAAAGTTCTTCATTCAAAGACTCCAGTTCCTGGTAGTTTTGATAAAGTTTTTCATTGCTTTGTTCCAGCTCTCTTGTTTTAACCTTAACCTGTTTTTTAAGGATAATCCAGAATAAGAATAAAACCGCTATGGCCAGTATACTTAAAGTAATTATGATAACTACCCACAAAGGAAGATCCGAAGCAGCAATTTCTTTCGGCAAATGTTTTTTTATTGAGGCGTAATATGGCGAATCGGGAGAACTTTTTAGTAGGTGCATCTGCGAATCGATGTAATTAATAACTTTTATGGCATAACTGTCATTCTTTTTTGCAGCATATCTAAGCTCTATTGGACTGAACATCATTGCTGTTTCTTTTATTTTATAAGTGTTTCGGAAAAAATATCCCTGATAACGTGTAGCTACCGCAGCATCAGCCAAGTTATTGCTTACAAGATCAAAAGCCTGCTGAAAAGTATCAACGGAAAGAAATATTGCATCAATCCTAAAACTTTTGAGAATATTTAGAATACCTGCAGGCGAATCAAAAAAGTAACTGTCTTTTATATATACAATTTTTTTGTTCTGAAGATCAAGATAAGAAGTTATGGGAGAGTCGGAGTTTGTATAAATCTGACCCCATTCTGAAGATATGTACTCTGAAGAAAAAAAATAACCCTCTTCTCTTTGAGAAGTGTAGGCAATACCTGTTATGATGTCCAAGGTGCCGTTTTCAAAATCTCCGAGAAGTTCAGGCCATGTTTTATATACAAAATCAAAATCATAATCAGACTTCTCGGAAATTATTTTAAAACAGTCTATCAGAATTCCCTGTAGCTCGTTACCAGAAGTTTTGTAAACTATCGGATAGTTTTCATATACGCCTATAAGTACCTTCTGTGCATAGATAAAAACCGACAAAAAAAGGATAAGAGAAATAAACAGAGTTTTTCTCATATGTCCCCCTTATCTATCTGTTCTTTATATACGCCTCTACATCAAAAGTATCTTTTAGAATGTCTTTTGAAAGAACCTCTGCTCCGTCATGAGATATAAGGAGATCATCCTCGATACGTATCCCAAT
This sequence comes from Petrotoga sp. UBA5851, assembly GCA_002431635.1. GTDB lineage: Bacteria > Thermotogota > Thermotogae > Petrotogales > Petrotogaceae > UBA5851. The sequence goes on along the minus strand of DJGH01000065.1, from coordinate 31,919 downwards.
ACCTTCGGAGGCTATATAAAGTCCGGGCTCGTTGGTAATAACCATGCCTTCTTTCAAGACAGTATCGCGTGTACCGACATCATGTGTGTCAAGGCCAAGGTAGTGAGATACTCCGTGATAATAATACTCCGAAAGCTCATTATCCTCTTTTATCAGTCCGAGCTTTCTGCAGCCTTCTGTCAAAACTTTTTTTGCCGTATCATTCAGTATAGAAAAAGGAACTCCTGGTTTTGCAGCCTGAGTTACTGCTTGCTGTGCCTGAAGAACAACATCGTAAACATCTTTTTGTCTTTGAGAGTACTTTCCGCTTATAGGAAATGTTCTGGATATATCTGCATTATAATATTCAAACTGTGCACCGAGGTCAAAGAGTATAAGGTCGTTTTCGTTCATCATAGAATTATTCTGTGAGTAATGAAGAACTGTTGCATTCTTGCCGCTGGCGGCTATGGTCTTGAAAGCGAAATCTTTTACGCCGCTGCTTTTTAAGGTAAAATCAAAGTATGCTTCAAGCTCGTACTCCATTATACCAGGCCGGATGTTGTCAAGAATGTTCAGGATTCCTTTTTGAGTGATGCTTATAGCCTGTTTCATTTTCTGAATCTCTTCGGGTTCTTTTATAAGTCTCATAGATGATAAGATATGATACAAATTTTTTAAACTTACAGAAGGAAATCTTGATTTAAGCTCATTTGCAAATACTCTCTGTTCGTTGTAGGTCCGATCCCATCCTCTGTATTCAAAATCAAAGTAAACATTTTCGAAATCGTACCCACCAAGCAGAGAACCTATATCTTTACTTATGTCATCTACATAACGGATATCAGAAATACCGCTTATAGACTGCACTTCATCGGCGAGCATCCTGTCTCCTACCCATTTAGCAAGTATAGGATCATGCTTTTCTATGTATATCGAAGAAGAGGTTGTTCCCTGCTTCTTTTTCATGACCAGGATAAAGTTTTCTCTATCCAGACCTGTCAGATAATAAAAATTTCTGTTCGGAGTGAAGGCATAGTGTTCATCAGCAGTTTTCAGAGGAGCATTTGATGAAAACATTACAGCAATAGAATCATCAGCTAATTTTTCGAATAACTGTTCACGTTTTTTTATAAAAAATTCCTTCTGCATTAATTTCCCTCCTGTATTTTTTTGTCAGCATAAAGAAAAAAATTTTTAATTTCTGAAGAAGCCTCTTTTTCAAGAGTCTCAACTTTTTTACTGTCAGCTGACACAAAAGTTTCTTCTGAAAATACTCTCTTTCCCCCGACAAAAACGTCTGTGACCTTTCCATCTTTTTTGACTTTAAGATCACAAAAACATCCTGGTTCGATTGAACCTACATAGGCACAGCCGAAAGGGAATTTTTGGTGATAGTGTTTTACAGGTAGATTAAGCTGTGAAACAAAAAATCCTTTTTCATTTTCGATGGATAAATCGTGATTGCTGGACTCCCCGTCTGTTCCTAAGAGGAAAGGAATACTTTTTTCTATAAAACTTTCATAAGGAGCCCGTCCCACCCTCATCCTATAATTCATTCTGGGGTTAAATACCACTGTGCACCCGGCCTCTTTCAACACGGAAATCTCCTCTTCATCAAGCCAAATGCAATCAGAGAAAATGAATTTCTTAAGAGCTTGAATCCTGTGATCTGCAAAATTTTTTTTGAAAAAAGCAACAGGACGCTCACCAAAATTGGATAGAGATATATCAACATCATTTTTATCTTCAGAGAGATGAAACTGTATGTATGTATCTGTTATAGCGGCAAGTTCGTAAGCTTTTTTTACAGCCGCCGGAGTGCTTGCATGAAGACTATGGACTGAAGGCGCTACTATTACATGATCTGTTGATTCGCTAAGAAGACTCATGTAGTTTCTTGCTGCAGTTTCATAATCTTCAAAAAAGTATGTCTGAGAAAGCTTTTTTTCATAATACGCGTTTTCTGAAATTATATCATAATTCATACGTCCAAAGTATAATCGTATCCCTATATCCTTTGCAGCCTTAATTACCTGTAGGTCCATTGCATTTCCAAGTTTGTTATGGCAGTAAAAAGAAACAAAAACTGTACCGATACCGTATGTAAGCATCCTTGAAAAAGCCCTGAGACAGCTGTAATATACAGCTTGTGTGGTAAGGTATGGCGAATACTTGTAGATAGTATTTCTGCACCATAGCGGCAAATCCCATTCTGGCTTTACAACATCTGTATAAATAGATTGTTCCGGGTGGGAATGACCGTTTATATCCGCCGGCAGTATAGTGTATTCATCATTGAAATACACAACCTCTTCACTTGCTGCTGTTGTGTAAGAGCCAGAACCTACAGTCTCTATTATGCCGGTTTCTTTGTCAAATACTATGTAGCCTGGTTTTCTACAGGAGTGACCCTGTATTGTCCCGCATATAACTGTTTTTTTTGCCATATGAGCCTCCGTTAAAGCAATAAAGGCGGAAAACCGCCTTTATTTTCCGCCTATGCTCATATTCTTTATTAAAGTTGTTGAACCTGCTACCGAACCCATGTACTTAAAGTCTGAACCAACCATGACTATGTTTTCCAGCATTTCCTGAAGAGTTCCTGCCATGGTCATTCCTCTGAAGCTTTTTGTGAACTGACCGTTTTCTACAACCTGGCCGCTTATCTGTATAGAGAACCTTCCGGAAATCGGGTCGGCAGTATGCAGTCCCATAACCTGGGTTATATATAAAGCCTTTTCACTTTTGTATCCGCTCAGTATATCATTACGTGTATTGGTCGATAAAAGATGCATATTTATAGTTCCTATCGAAGGATTTCCGCCCAGAGAAGCAAAAGCGTTTCCGGTAGGATTACAGTCCATCTTTTCGGCTGAGTATAGATTGTGGGCATAGGTCATCAGCACACCATTGCGTATGAAATCAAACTTCTTTGTATTGGTTCCTTCGGCATCAAAAGACGAAACATAAGGAGCAGAACCGTTCATCGGATCATGTACCAGACTTACTTTTTTATTTGCGACAACCGACCCTACCTTATCTTTAAGGAAAGATTTTCCCTTAAACACATTTTCTCCTGACAGCGGAGAGGAAAGAACACCTAAAAGCATGCCTGAAACTGTAGGACTAAATATTACATCGTATCTTCCGCTCTGCAGAACTTCTGCATTCAATCCTGCTACGGCAAGCTCCACTGAATTTTTTATTATGTCTTCAGATCTGATAAGTCTCGAGCTCTGTCTTATGTCAAACTCATATCCCATAGATGAGCTTTCGCCCTGAACAGCGGCCAGCATAATTTCGGCAGCAGCATTCGAAGAAACTGATTCCTTATAAACACCGTTGGTATTGGCAAAAACTCTTTTTGTAACCTCTGTTTCAAACGATGAGCCTCTTACAAACTGGATTCTCTTGTCCATATTTTTAGCACTGTTTTCCATATTTTTTGCATTTTCTGTTATTTCGTCGAGAGTCAGATTTTTGGTATCGATATCAAAACACCAGTCGAGAAAAGTAAATGCCTTGTCTGAAGATATCATGTTTCCGTTATCCGGCTGCGAATACTTAACCAAAGCTGCTGCATTTTTTACAGCCTCAAGCAGAGAGTCTTGATCAAGCTGATTGGTATTAGCGGCCGCTATTCTCCCGTCATTATCCATAAGTAATATTCCGGCTGCTGATCTTTCACCCTGAGAAAGTTCTTCAAGCTTTCCGTTTGAGAAAGAAGCTTTTTTCGATACGGCAGTTCCGATATTAATCTGTCCTTTGAGGTTATTTGAACTTATATAGTCAAGAACCTTATTTATTATTTCTTTCATTTGCCTTTACCCCCCTTTACGACTCCTCCCACAATCATTTTTGGTACTCTTATAGTTGGCTGGGCATCTGATACCGGAGCGCCCTGACCATCTTTGCCGCATGTTCCCACTGCATATCCTAAGTCGTTTCCAACCATATCTATGCTTTGAAGTACTTTAAGCCCGTTTCCGACTATGCTTGCGCCACGCAGGGAAGTAGTTGTTTTTCCGTTTTCTATGTTGTATCCCTCGGTTATTTTAAACTGGAAATCGCCGCTGATTACATCTACCTGACCGCCTCCCATCTTTTTTACAAATACTCCTTTTTCTACAGATTTTATAATATCATCCGGATTATCATTTCCAGGGAGGATAAGAGTATTTCTCATTCTGACTATCGGCAGGTTCATATATGTTTCACGTCTTCCGTTTCCTGTAGGTTCTTTTCCAAACATTTTAGCGGTTATTTTGGTGTGCATATAGCCCTTAAGAATTCCGTTTTCTATCAGAACGGTTCTCTGTGTCTGTGAACCTTCATCGTCATAGTTCAGAGTTCCTCGTTTACCAGGAATAGTACCGTCATCCACTACTGTCACTTTTTCTGAAGCAATCTTCTGACCAGCTTTATCCCTGTATACAGAACCACTGAGAACAAGATCTGCTTCCATTCCGTGTCCACAGGCTTCATGAACCATAGTTCCTCCGGCTTGACTGGACATTACAACTGTAAATTCACCTGCCGGAGCATCCTCGCCTTCAACCTGTGCTATGGCTTGTCCGCATGCATCTTTGGCAGCCTGTATTATCATGTTGTCGTCAAAGAATTCAAAACCTTTGTTTTCAGAGTTTCCTGACATACCTGTAAAAATCTGTCCATCTTCGCTTTTAGCAACAATTGAAACGTAAAAAAGCGGATAGCTTCTTACATCGTCGGCAATAGTGCCGTCTGAGTTAACTATTCTTACAGTTCTTTTGGAATCTCCATATCTTACGGTTATCTGGATTATCCGTGGATCATACTCTTTGGCTACTTTGACAGCCATATTTATCTTTTCCATTTTTTTCTCAACAGGGATTTTATCGAACTCCTTATCTATTTTTATCAGATTTCTTTTTGGAAGTTCTTTTAAATCAAGTACTTTTTTTATTTCTGCTGATGAGGATCTTGTTTTAGCTATACTGCTCAAGTTTTCAGCAATTTTTTTGAGAGAAGCATAATCAGGGCTGCTTGTATGGGCAAAAAGTGTTTCTTCGCCTATAACTACTCTTAAGCTGGCTCCATTTCTTTTTGAATAGCTTGAACCCTCAAACTTTCCGTTATCGTATAGTATAGATGTTGCATAGTAATCTTCAAAAAATATTTCCGAATAATCTCCGCCTTGAGAAAGTGCAATGTTTAAAATCTCAAGGTATCTTTCTTTAGAAAGATTCACGTTTATCCCTCCTGATTTGATAAAATTATGCTTATTATATTCCATTATATCATATATATACGTTATGAAACGCCGGAACACTTTTCTCATAATAATTATACTTCTGTTTTTTTGTAAAATAATTTCAATATAGATATCTTACTATGATAAAATTAAAATGTGAGGTGATAATTTATGCCTATTGATGGACTTGCTATTCGTAAACTTATCAATGAAGCAAGAGAGCGTGTTGTGAATAAAAGTATTAAAAATATATACCAGCCTGTGGAAGATCAGCTTCTTATACAGACCAGCGGTGATTTTCTGCTTTTTTCCGTGCAGAATCCATCGTATCTTCTGGTAATTGAAAAAAAACCTGATATACCGGAAAATCCTTATAATTTCTCAATGTTTCTGAGGAAAAGAATAAAAGGAGGAAAGATTCTTTCGGTTGAACAGTTAGGAACAGACAGGATAGGCTATATGGATATTCAGGGTTATGATGAGATAGGAGATCTGAGAAAGTACAGACTCTACTTTGAACTCATGGGGAGAAATTCAAATATTATTCTTGTTAACGAGGATAATGTTATCCAAGATGCTATGAAAAGAGGTACTGCAGAAACACGTCTACTTATACACGGAATAAAGTATATACCCTTTTTTGATGATTCTAAAGTAAATATAATGAAAGAGGATATATCAGATATAAAAGCTGCTTCAAACCTTCAGGGATTTTGTAAAACTTCACAGGGCTCACTAATGTTTTACAACACTTTGCAGGAATTGAGACAGGAGATAATAAGTCCATATCTGTATGTTTATACAGATGAAAAGGGGAACAGAGATCTTTTGGCATTAAAGCCTGTCGGTTCGGATATAAAAAAACTTACGCCATCTGCTGCCATTATTGATATTTTTGAGTTCAAAGCCAACCAGTCCAGATTTCTTGCCATACGTAAGGAACTTTTAAAGAAATTGGAGAGGGAAGTAGATAAAGACGAAAAGATAAAAGATAATCTAAAAAAGGATATTTCCGAACAGTCAAAAATTCCTGAACTATCGAAAAAAGCAGAGCTTCTACAAAGCTTTGTTTATAAAGTAAGCAAGGGTGATGACAGTATTTTAACCAAAGATTGGTTAACCGGAGAAGATATCCTGATAAAGCTTGATCCTATAAAAACACCATCACAGAATCTCCAGGATTACTTCAGAAAGCTTAAAAAAATAAAAAACAGAGTCGGATATGCACTTGAAAAGATAGTGCATATAGAAAAAGAACTTGAGTATTATTATCAGCTTATGGCAATGCTTGACGAGGCAGAGGATATACAGACTCTTGAAGAAATAAAAGTAGAGATGATTCAGCAGGGGTTGATTGATGCCAAAAACAAAACAGTCAAGAAAAGCGAAAAAAACAATCCGTACAGGAAATTCAGCTATAACGGTTTCGATATACTGGTTGGGAAAAACAATGTGCAGAATGATGAGATAACCAAAAATGCGCGGGCAGATGACATATGGCTCCATACAAGAGGAATTCCCGGATCACATGTCATAATAAAATGTGCCGGAAAAGAAGTTCCGTACGATGTCATACTTTATGCTGCCACAGTTGCGGCAAAATATTCCAGGGCCAAATTTTCCTCAAATGTAGGAGTTGATTATACCAAAAAATCTAATGTTTATAAACCTAAAGGCTCAAAACCGGGAATGGTTTTATACGAAAGCTACTCCACAGTGTTTGTTACACCTGTTTTTTAAGGAGGAAAGAGTATGAAAATAGCAGTAATAGGCTTTGGTGCGGCATCTATAGGTTTTTTGAACACGGTTAAGAATACTGGACATGAAGTTCATATCTTTGAAAGTTCCAAGGATATATATTCATCAAGTCTGAGCGGTATCAGGTCTGACGGAAAGCTTTTTGTCTCTGGAAGTATGGGAGGAGACCTGCCGGTAGATATAAAACTTCAAAAAGAAGTTGTAGACTTCTATATAAACCATTCAGCACTGGGAAAAAATGAAATAGAGTACGGTTATTCGTTTTCAAATGCCGAACTGTATAAGAAATTCTATGATTACGGGTTTGATCCTGTGAAGTCAGACTTTTACCATATAGGAACGGATAAACTCGGAGATATTCTTACAGCTATATACTCGGAATTTAGGACGTTCAATAATATGCATTTTTATTTTGGGAACAGGGTTGAAAGTGTAGAGCCGGCGGAGTATGGAGCACAAATACAGGTAAACGGAGAAAAAATCCTTTTTGATCTGGCTGTGGTTGCCGCAGGGCGCAGCGGACACAAGCTCACTTCGAAGTTTATACAGGAACATCCGGAGGTTGTCCTTTCCAATACCACGGTAGATCTTGGTGTAAGATATGAACTTCCAGACCATATAGTACAGGAACTGAACGAAGAAATGTACGAGTTCAAAGTAAAGCTTAAGACCAAAACTGGATATATGGTCAGAACTTTTTGCAATAACCCTTCCGGTGAGGTTGTTCTTGAAAAATATGATGATTTTGTTACCGTGAACGGTCATGCCAGAATGAAGGAAAAAACAACCAATACCAACTTTGCTGTGTTGGTTACACACTCCTTTACCTCGCCTTTCAATGATCCTGTAGGATATGGCTCATATATTGCGAAGCTTTCGAATATTCTTGCAGGCAATAACAAGATTATACTTCAGGCTTATGGTGATTTTAAACAGGCCAAAAGAACAAAAAAACTAGGAAGGGTGCTTCCCACGCTTAAAAGCGACAATTATATACTTGGGGATCTCAACTTGGTTTTCCCAAGAAAAACCGTCGAGTCTATAATTTACTTTCTTGAAGAATTAAATAAAGTAATACCGGGTATAACTTATGAAGATAATCTTCTGTACGGAGTTGAAGTAAAGTTTTATGGAAATAAGCTTGATAACAGTAAGTATAGAAATATAAAGTTCATAGGCGACTGCTCCGGCTGGACACGGTCGATAACGTATGCAACATCTCATGGGATAATGCTCGGGCAAGAGCTGTTCCTATAAAATTATGGCTGAATATAAACAAGTCCATTCCTTTGACCTGCAGATTAGCCAGATGAAGAAAATTCAGTATGAACTGGCTTCAAAAGTGGAGATTGGTGGAAAAATAAAAATCCCCTCCATAATCGGAGGGGTAGATGTCTCTTTTATGGGAGAAAAAGCAGTTGGAATAGTTGTTTGTCTTGCATTTCCTTCGTTGGAACTTATTGAGTACAGTTATTCATCTGTTGAGGTCTCTATGCCTTATATTCCGGGATACCTTGCATTTAGAGAGCTTCCTGCATTTCTAAAAGCATGGGAGAAAATAAAAAATGTGCCAGATGTAGTGATGTTCGATGGTCATGGTGTAGCCCATCCAAGAAGATTGGGAATTGCAAGCCATGCTTCTTTTTTTATTGAAAGACCTACTATAGGAATAGGAAAGTCCCTCCTTTACGGGATAACCGTTGAACCTGCAAAAGAAAAGTTTTCGCAAAATCCGATTTACGATAACGTATATACAAAACATCCGAATGACAGTATAATAGGAATGAGTATGTGCTCAAAGGAGAAAACCAAGCCTATCTATATATCCTGTGGAAATCTAATCTCTTTGGAAGAGGCAATAAAACTTTCACAGATGTCCATTACAAAGTACCGACTTCCTGAACCGACAAGATATGCACATCTATACAGCCAGAAAGTAAAAAAAGAGATCAGTTAGATTTTCTTCTGAATTTTCTGAGTTTTAAAGTCAGTATAATTGAGTATATTGCAAGAAATACTGCAAATGCTGCAATAATGAATATAAGAAAGTCTTTTGAATTAATAGTAATTTTATTGGTTATTACCGAATCCTTGGGTAAAATTTTCTCATCAATATTCCATTTTTTGAGTACGTTATGATCGAACGAAAAAATATTGGTGTCTTCTGTCACGACAGGGATATTTTTTAGTGACTCTCCGTTTAAAAGCCTCATTCCTATCTGTCCGGCGATCTGTCCCTGTTTGAAACCGCTGGCAACATTCCCACCGACGCCGCCCATTCCAAGTCTGGTTTCGCTTGAGACAAAAATCGGTACTCTTGAGCATTCAAGAAAAAGTTTCATTGCTTGATTTACAGAGTATACTACTCCGTCTTTATCTACAAAATTTTGAAGAATTATTAAAGAATCATTGTTTGGAATAAGGCAGATTCTGGCAAGCAGCTCGGCCATTTTCAACTCTCCCATATCCAACAGCATAATCTTCGGCCCATTTTCCTGTTTTGAAATATAATCCTCCAAAAGTTTTCTGTACATACTTCCAGTGATTGTCTGATCGGTAACGACAAAAATATTTTCTGTCATCGGACGTATTTTCGGTATTATATCCAGAGTTCTTTCAAGGTTATTGGCCTCTATGACACCTGAAATATTCTCAAGACCTTCAATAAGGGATGGACTAAAGTTGCTTATACCGCAGAATATAAGATTCTGGCTTTTAAAGAACCCGTCTTTATGAAGTTTCGCGAATTCCAGAGCTTCATTATCGGTTACCACTATAAAATCAAAAACAGTATCGGCATACTTTGCCATAAGAAGATTATGAAGCTCCTGCAGATAGGTGCTTTCAAAATTTGTCTTGGTATCCATATACAGATAAGATATTTCTATGTTTATATTCGGATTTGACCTTAGTGAATCCAGAATTCCCCTGACTTCATTTACAGTAAAAACATGCTCTATGCTGTAAGAGTTTAAAATAAGCACTTTATAGATTTTATCTTTGTTGAAAGAGCCAAAATCCTTTATGGTTTTTTCGTACAAAGTCTTGTAGTATGAGTCATTCTGACATCCGGATACTAAAAAGATCATTGCAGCAAGGAACACATAAAAAATTTTTTTCATATCAACTCACCTATTTGGTGTAACTATCCCATAGTCTCATGAATTCGTCTGTATAGACATTATTGATATAATTGCTTTCGATAATTAAGGAGTTTTCATCGTTCTTATCCTGAGCTGCACCGGTAAAGTTGAAAGATCCTGTAAGAACTTTATTATCGTCGAATATAATGACCTTATGGTGAAAGGTTTTACTGTTTTTATCAAGAATGATATCTATCTTTCCCTTTAAAATATTATATGCAGCGTAAGAAGCTTTGGACTGAAACTCTTCTGTTATAACTTTTACTTCGACTCCCCGTTCAGAGGCACAGATAAGTTCTTGGGCAATATCAGGATCGGTGAAGGTAAAGATCATCATATAAATATTTTTGGTACATTCTTTGATGTTTTTAAGAATTTCCTGTTTAAGATTGTCCTCAGGCGTAAAGTATGTGCTTATGGTTCCGACATCTGTAAGAACTGAAGGAAATGGTTTTTCAGTGCCTGCTTTTTTGCCGAAGATTTTTTGCTCAAACTGTTCTTTAAACTCCTGTACATAATTTTCAGCAATCTCATTATTGAAAATAAAGATCATATTATTAGAGTTATATTCAAGACAGTTATTGGTTAGATTGGTACTTCCTGTGACAAGACAATACCCATCTATTACAATGAACTTATCGTGCATAAGTGCGCTGTTTGTGTCAAAAAGCACCTTAACGTTATTACGCGGCAGAGACAGAGAGGTAAAAGTATTCTGATTTTGAGTCTCTGTAACCATTTTGACTTCTATTCCCTTCTGTGCAGCTCGTTTTAAGGCATCTGCAATCGTACTGTGGTTTATATCATAGATGCTGATGTAAATATACCTTTTAGCATCGTCAATCAGAGATTCAAGGTACTTTATATTTGAAAGATTCTTTTGCTGAGTGTCAAAATCATAGAAAAGAACAGTTGCATCCAGTGAAGGATCATTTATAAAGATATTCCAACTGTCCTGTGCGGTAAAAAGAGTGTAGGTTGCCTGCGAGCTTGACGCACGGAAAAAGAAGTTCCGATCTGCGTAGATTGAGCCCGGAGGCATATATGAAGGAGTGTCCATATCGCTTATATTTATATAATCTCCTTTTGAAAGATAGATATCCGTCTTGTATCCAAGACTTAGGATGAGTGGAAAAACCAAAAAACAGATCAACAATAAGGATTTTTTCATATGACACCTCAAAATAATATTTTTATAAAATTATATCATTTTGGTGAAAAAAATATACGGTTAGAAAAAAATATCTTCAGGTAGTATAATATAATGAAAATGCAACAGTGTTTAAGACTTAAAATAAAGATAATATCCAAAATAAGAAAAAGTATCAGGAGGCAGAAATGAGACCAAAAGATATAAAATATCTTTCAGAAAAAGTAATGAGCAGCGGCGAAATACCCCTTTTATGGGGACATTTCGGAGTAGGAAAAACTGATATAGCCAAAGAAATTGCCCAGCAGACAGGACGGGAACTGATAATTCTGGTCATTTCGCAGATGGAACCTGGCGATCTTATAGGTATGCCAAGCAGATACAAATCATCTGGAATGGATTCGGATAGGACGGTTTTTCTGAAGCCTGACTGGTGGCCTGATAACGAGAACACAATAATAATGATAGACGAGGTCAACAGAGCTCATCGTTCGATAAGAAATGCAGTAATGCAGCTTTTGCTTGACAGGCGTATCCATAATCACATACTGCCACCTGGTACATGGATAATGGCGGCGGCTAATCCTCCGGATGAAGAGTATGACCAGGTTGACCTTATAACAGACCCGGCTTTTATGTCACGATTCTTTCATTTTGACATCTCACCGGACATAAGCGACTGGACGCAATGGGCCAAAGAAAATAAACTTGCTGATCCGGTTATTAATTTTGTGAACGATTATCCTGAATACCTATCGTCAGATCTTAACGTATCAATGAGACTAAATTTGAGACCTAGTCCCAGAAGCTGGTACAAACTTGCAAAGGTTTTTGAAAACCTTTCTGATCAGGAAATTAAAGATTACGGATATATTATTTCTGCTTCGATAATCGGGTCAGAAGCGGCCAGAGCATTTACCAACCACCTTAACAACAAAAAGAACCTTCCTACTGCGCAGGATATACTTAAAGAAGGAAAGTTCATACAAAGGCTTTCGTCATTGAATCAGGACGAAAAAATCACCCTTGTTCTCAGAATAAATAAGTACATTGAAAATATAAGCGAGACTGATATGATAAAAATAATTGATATTTCTGAACATCAGACATATGCCAAAAATATCAAGCTTCTTTCGGAATATGTTCCCAAAGATTCTATTTTTGCTATTTTAAGAAACCTTGAAAACCTTATTCAAAAAAGTTCCGGTTTAAAAAGAGCATTTTACGATAAACTTTTTGAGGCTGTAGCCATTGAGCTCAACGACGAAAGCTGGTTTCAGAACTTATAAATAAAGCGGTGGGAAAATGGACGATATATTACAGAAAGCATGGATAGAGCTTTCAAAAGAGAGTGTTTTTTACTCGTACCTTAAGATGTATTTTGACAGTCTTGCTACTGATGCTGTCAGAACCATAAAGGTAAGCATAACGCCAAACGGTAATTTCAGAATAACCTATAATCCCTATAAACTCCAAAACAAAGGGCTTGCTTTTACAAAAGCACTGTTAAAACACGAAATATACCACATTATATTCGGACATTTTTTTATAAAAATAAAAAACAAACGGGAGAAAGGCTTATGGAATATCTGTATGGATGCAGCTGTTAATCAGTATATACCCGAGCTGGATGCACTTTCCATGCCTATGGATGCATTATTAAAAGAAGGTTGTGCATCAGATAATGAAAATCTTTTTGTAGCACCGCCTATGAATTATATCAACAAGACTGCAGAAGAGTATTTTAAATGGGCAGTAAATTTTATGGAAGATGAAAAGATGGCCGATTTGGAAGAGGTGGAGGATAAACGGAGCGAGACAGATTCACACGACTTTAACTCGGAGATTTCTCAGGAAATGGCTGTTGATATAGTAAGCGAAGTAATATCCCAGGCATACGATAAATCAGCCGGCGATATTCCCAGCGGAATAGAGTTTGCGGTGCAGCTTATGATAAAAAAACCCAAAGTATCGTGGGCAAATGTTTTACGCAGATTTTTCGGAAGCTCTACCGTGGTGGACAGATACAGAAGCATATTAAAACCCAACAGACGGTATGAAGATCAGCCTGGATGGCAGTCGGAATATGGTCCGAAAATAGCTGTAATACTTGATACAAGCGGTTCTATAATTGAAGAAGAGTACAACAGCTTCTTTTCGGAAATTGATTCTATAGCCAAAATAACCGGAGGGAAGGTTTTTTTGATACAGTCTGATCAGGATGTGCGTTCGGTTATCCAGTACAGCAGAGGAAGCTGGAAAGATATAGTTCTTAAGGGGAAAGGTTCTACAGATATGCAACCTGCGGTCGACTATGTCCAAAGCGTGATAAGACCCGAAGGAATAGTAGTATTTACCGATGGATATGTGGACGTACCTGTGATAAAAAGGCGGGTTATGTTTGTTCTCTCCCAAAAGAACAATCCGGAATTTTATAATGAATCTGTTGAAATATACGGAAAAGAAAATGTGTGCATAATTCAATAAATACGGCCGAATCTGCGGCCGTATTTATTTTCGGTTTTTCAAGAAAACAAGAGAAAATTACACATAAAAAAGAATATTCTTTGTTAATACCATGAAAATCAGGATTGCTTTAATTTGTAAAAATGATTACAATAATTTAGAAAACGTTTTCGCAAACGTTTTCAGAAAGGTGGAGACATGTCGGACAAAATTACAATCAAAGACATCGCAAAAAAATCAGGAGTATCAATATCTACGGTTTCAAGAGTTATAAACAAAACGTATCCGGTAAGGAAAGAAGTGGCTGAAAAAGTTCAGCAGACCATACAGGAGCTTAACTATACTCCAGATCTCATGGCAAAAAGTCTCAAAACAGGTAAGACATCAACAATCGGGCTTATAATACCGGATATATCAAACCCTTTTTTTGCTTCTCTTGTAAAAGGTGCCGAGTCGTATCTCAGCAAAAAAGGTTACTCACTTATTATCTGTAATTCAAATCAGGATATGAAAGAAGAAACAAGACTCATAAATATTTTGCTTTCAAAAAAAATTGATGGCCTTTTGTTTACCGGAAGTGCCAATCACAATAAGTTTCTACAGGAAAAAGTAATTGACATGCTTCCTGTTGTATTTATGGATAGGGCTTTTGTGAAAACAAACGGATCTTATGTTCTTTCTGACAGTTACAATGGCATGCTTGACCTCTTGAACTATATGTATGGAGCAAATCACCGTTCATACATATACATAAGCGGCAACAAAGATACTCTGAGTGCCGGGGAGAGAACCAAAGCCTTTTCTGACTTTGTAAAAGAAAAAAAGATAGAAAAGTACCGCATATACCAGGCTCAGTATGATTATGAAAGCGGTTATAAAGCTATAAAAGCAATGGACTGCGGTAAAGGATATGATGCAGTTATATGCGGAAATGACCTTATAGCCTATGGCGTAATAGAGGCACTTAAAAACAGTGGCGTGAACGTGCCATACAATATAAGTGTCACGGGATATGATGACATCATGTTCAGCAGAATGTTTTCTCCTTCCCTTACAACGGTAAGGCAGCCTATCTACGATATAGGAAGTAAATCGGCAGAAAAACTGTTGAAAATAATCGAAAACAATAAAAAGATTAAAAACGGTATAATCCTGAAAAATGAACTAGTAATACGTGAAAGCACGATGATTAGAAGTGACTGCAGCAGACAAAAAGATTAGTAATCATTTTTTTAAAAATATCAATCGTTACCTGTATAACTTGCATTTTAAAAGATTTATTTTAATCACTTATGAAAACGTTTTCTATCAATAAAGGAGGGGCAAACATGTTTTTAAAGAGATTTATAGCTGTTATTGCAGTTCTGTTTTCTGTTTTTACATTGAGCTATGCACTTGATCTGAAGGGAACCACAGAAAGTTCAAGCATAGATTCCAAAATTCTCGGACATGCATTTAAGTATAAAGTATATCTTCCGGCTGAGTATACCTCTCAAAAACAATTTCCTGTAATTTATCTTCTTCACGGAAGCAATGGAAACGAAAATAGCTGGGATGAACTTTTAGGTACACTAGACACGCTTATTTCTTGCGGAGAAATTCCTCCGTTTGCAGCTGTTGTTCCATGCAGCGGCTATAGCTGGTGGATTGACGGAAGAGAAAAGTATGAAAGTGCGTTTATAAATGAACTTATGCCTTTGGTAGAAAAAAAGTATAACTTTTCACAGTATAGAGAAACAAGGATAATATCAGGCTTTTCCATGGGGGGCTATGGTGCTTTGAGATACGCTCTGGTATATCCGGAACTTTTCAGCGGTGCCATCCTTTTAAGTCCAGCACTTTATGACACTTTACCGCCAATAGATTCAAGTGCCAGGGAAACAGGCAACTTCGGCATGCCTTTTGATATTGTTAAGTGGAACACTCTCAACTATCCGCAGGCTCTTAAGAAGTACAGACAGCAAAGTAGCACCGTCAGTCTTTTTATAGCCGCAGGCGATGATGACTGGCATAATCCTGAAGGCTTTGAATTTAACATCGAACAACAGGCAGTAAGGGCATACGGCATTTTATGCAAGGAAAACAAAATACCAGGTGAGTTGAGAATCCTTAATGGAGGACATGACAGCGGAGTATGGAAGCCTGCATTTTCAGAAGGGTTAAAGTATCTGGGAAGTATTGTTTCAAAAGAAATTAAAAAGCTTTCTTCTTCTCCGACCATAAAAACAGAAGTAAAAATAGACAAGGTATGGAGTTTTAAAGCCGCAGGCGCTATAAACAGTTCTCCAGCGGTAGGAAATGACGGAACCATATACTTTGGATGCGACGGCAAGAAAATATATGCCCTGACTCCAGACGGAAACAAAAAATGGGAGTATGCAACGGATGATGCTGTATATGCAACACCGGCCATAGATAATGACGGGACAGTCTATTTTGCCTGCTGGGACGGATTTTTGTATGCCATGAATCCGGATGGTACGCTTAAATGGAAAAATAATACCGGATGCGGAGATTCCTCGCCTTGTATCGGAGTGGACGGAAGCATATATATAGGCAGTTCTGACGGAAAACTTATATGTATAGATAAAAACTCCACAATCAAGTGGCAGGTGCAGCTTGGATCGATAGTTACTTCTTCTCCGATTACAGACACACGCATGATATTTGTGGCAAGTGAAGACAACAAATTTTTTGCATTTTCCTTGGATGGACAAAAGATATGGCAAGCAGAGCTTGACAGTTGGATTACTTCATCGCCTTCATTTTATGATGAAAATATTGTTATGGCAGTATCAGGAAGTTCATTATATGTCTTTGAAAAGAGCACGGGCAAAGTCATCAAGCAGATTGCGGTCAGTGGCGGAAGATCCTCGGCGGTAACTGATAAAAACGGTAACATATATATTGGAACCCGTGAAGATAAAAAATTATATGCATTTAATAAGAATTTTGAAAAAATCTGGGATTTTGCAACAGGAGCAAGAGTTTATTCAACTCCACTGACAGTTTCCGGTGGGTTGATAATGTTCGGTTCACGGGACAAGTCTTTTTACTGTGTAGATTCTTTTGGGAATATGATCTATGAACTCAAAACGGGGGGAGAAGTAAATTCATCACCTGTAATGGCAGAAGACGGGACGCTTTACATAGGATCTGCAGATTCACAGCTTTATGCTATAAGATTTACAGATGCGTCTTTTCAGGAGTCTTTATGGCCGATGTTCAGAGGAAATAAAAGAAGAAACGGAAGTACAAAATAAAATTCTATTTCGGAGGTGGATGTATGAAGTTAAAAGCGTTATTGGTGCTGTGTATGATCATTTCAGCAGTTGTGGTTTTTGCAAAACCGACAGTCATAAGGCTTCTGGAGCAGGATTTTCTTCCCTCCAATCCTGATGATGAGCAGTATGTAAAGCTTATAGAAACGGAATTTTTAAAAGCAACCGGTATAGAGATTGATATACAGCTGGTTCCGATTCCAAGTGGTAAGTATGCCGACAAAGTCAACGTTCTGCTTGCAAGCGGTGATTTTCCGGATGTAATATGGTTCAGGGACAATGTTGATATACCATATGCTGATCAGGGTCTTCTTATGGATCTCAGAGCACTGGTATCAAAATCCGAAACTCTGAAAAAAGCAATGCCTTCATGGGATATGGCAAGATTAAATTCATACCCGTATCTGCTATGGATAACTCCTATAAACCCAAAGATCGCCGTTGTAAGGGAAGATTGGATGAAAGAACTTGGAATTTCTGCTCCTAAGACAGTAGAAGATTATTATGATATGATGAAAAAACTTAAAACTAAAGCACCTAATGCAATCACTATAACAGGAAATCTTGAAAGACTTGACTCAATTTTTAATGCTGCATTTGGAACCGATCAGACCTTTATTAAGCAAAAAGACGGAACATTCACGTATTCGAGAATAACTCAGGGTGAAAAAGAAAAACTGGCTTTTTATAACAAGCTTTTTAAGGAAGGACTACTTGATCCGGAATTTATCACCGTTAACTGGCAGAGTATGGAAGATAAACTCTATTCTTCAAAAGTAGCGATGGTTGTAGGAGGATCGGGAATAGTTGTGGATATGTATCAGCAGAGAATGTACGATTCGGGAAATAATACAAAGCTTATAGCCTTGGAACCTCCGGTCGGAATCTCCGGCAAGGCAGGTTTCCCGGCTGTGAACGTTAACAGGCAGTCAAGAGGTTTTGCAATAACAACCGTCTCAAAGGTAAAAGATGTTGCGTTTAAACTTCTTGAATTCATGGCTACTGAAAGGGGTCAGTTTATAGACAGGCTGGGAGTTGAAGGCAGAGAGTACAAGGTAGTTAACGGAAAGATTGAAAAAACAGAAAAAGGTCTTGTATGGTATCCTCGATTCTATGAAAATCCTAACTGGAACTCACCAATAGAGCTTTATGGCGAAGTTGGCAAAAAATCTCTTGAAATAGTTAATAAATATTATGTAGAAGATAATTATTTTGAAATGCCTGCAAAGTATTCGACTAGCTGGGATGAAATGAACAATCTTTATAAAGAGTACTCCATAAAGATTGTTACCGGGGAGTATGCAATAGAGAAATTTGACGAGTTTGTTACCAAATGGAGAAAAGCAGGTGGAGATACATATATAAAGCTTGCTAATGAATTTTTTAAAAAATCCGGTAAGTAGGAAAGAATAATGAAAGAGAAGATAAGAGGTTCAATAATCGGTGCTGCCCTGGGAGATGCTCTCGGGGCGCCCATTGAGAAGCTTAGCCATTCAAAAATAAAAGAAATGTACGGCAAAGTAACAGATCTGAATGTTGAAAGCTACAAGTCAAAATCAAAGACTCACGGAAAGGGTTACGGAAGAATAACAGACGATACATTGTTGAGTATCAGGCTATGCGAGATGTATAATGAAAAAATTGATCATATTGATACGTACGATGTGTTCACACTTATCAAAAAAATTTTCTTCCAAAAGATGTGGGTACCCGAGTATCAAAAAGAGATTCCTCTTATAGAAAGACTTTTTTACCCGGAGAAATATATTTTTCTCAGCAACTATCTTGCATCACGCGATCCAAGGTCGGGCGGAACCGGAAATATGGTGAACTGTGGAGCAGCAATGTATATGGCGCCAGTGGGACTGGTAAATGCATGTGATCCTTTTAAGGCATATGAAGAAGCCATAAATTTTGGTTTGTCTCATCAGCACAGCTATGGTCTTGAAGCCGCAGGTGTTTTTGCGGCATGTGTGGCGGCTGCCATGATACCCGGAATAAAAATGTCCGAAGTTGCCTCGTTAGCAATAGATCTGGCAAAAGACGGAACACAGCTTGCAATAAAAGATATCGTAAAAGAAACAGTATTAATGGATAAAAATGAAGATAATGCAGATAAGTTCCATGAAATCATAAAAAAATACAGCCCTATGGGAGATAATGTTGAAAGATTTGAAGATCAGGTCGGACTCCCGACTGAAAATTATACCCCAAGCCGTCTCAAGAGCATAGAGGAGCTTCCCATTGCCATAGGTTACTGCATGCTTTATGAAGACGACCTTATGAGAGCAATGACCGAAGGTGTTAACTCTGGAAGAGATACCGATTCAATTGGAGTGATGATAGGAGCCATACTTGGAGCAAAACTGGGTGTTCAGTCAATAAGAAAAGAGCTCATAAACCAGTTGAAAGAAGCAAACAGGTATGATTTTATGGAGATAGCGGATAAATTTTATGAAACTGTCAGAGCGATACACGAAAAAGACAGAAAGAGGTATATTAATATTATTGATATGAGGAAATGATAATAACCGTTTGGAGGGAGAGAAAATGAAATTCGACCAGAAGTATCTTGAAAAAGTATATGCCGGGCTTTTGGGGAAAATTATCGGTGTAAGGCTTGGAGCGCCGGTTGAACCATCTGTTTGGACGTATGAGAGAATACTGGAGTCATATGGAGAAATAACAGACTATGTAAAAAGCTATAAGAACTTTGCAGCTGACGATGATATCAACGGACCGATGTTTTTTATCCAGGCAGTTGAGAGCTACATAAAAAATGATCGCATGACAGCGCAGGACTGCGCTGATACATGGCTTAACGTTACCTCCGAAGGACATGGAATGTTCTGGTGGGGAGGATACGGTATATCGACGGAACATACAGCTTTTGATAATTTGAAAAAAGGTATTTCTGCGCCACAGAGCGGAAGCGTCGAAAAAAATGGAAGTACAGTCGCTCAGCAAATTGGCGGGCAAATTTTTGTTGACACATGGGGGTTAGTTTTTCCTTCAGACTACAAAAAAGCCGGTGAAATGGCGAGAATTTCGGCAAGTGTTTCCCATGATGCAAGTGCGCTTGACGGTGCACAGTTTGTTGCAGGCTGTATAAGTCATGCTTTCAACGAAACTGATATACTAAAACTTGTAAAAGATGTTTCTGATGTTCTTGATAAAGGATCAGAGTACAGGGATATGATAGAAAAAGTCCTTGATTTTTATAAAAATAATCCAGATGATTGGAGAAAGTGTTTCTTATATGTAAAATCGCTATATTCCGATAAGAAGAAGTATCCCGGTGTAGTCCATGTGATACCTAATTCTGCGGTAATAGTCCTTTCACTGCTTTACAGTAAAGGGAATTTTTCAAAAGGAGTACTTGTTGCAACAATGTGCGGATGGGATACAGACTGCAATGCCGGAAATGTAGGAACTATACTTGGAGTAATGAACGGTATCCAAGGTATAGAAGAAAAATGGAAAAAACCTATAAAAGACTTTTTCATAACCTCAAGCGTAATAGGAAGCCTCAATATATGGGATATACCCTGTGCAGCAAAGTATATCGCCGCTTTGGGAGCAAAAGCAAATAAAGAGCCAGATGAAATGTCCGGATACGACGGTGAGATCTGCTGTGACTTTGAAATACCAGGATCTACACACGGGTTCAGATCTGACAACGAAAACATAGTTACATTTATAAATACAGACGAAGAGGCTTACAGTGGTAATAGATCGCTGAAAGCAGTACTCGTTACAATGGAGAAAAACGTTACCCAGAAATTTTTTATAAAACCTTTCTACAGAAGATCCGATTTCAGTGATGAGAGATACAAACCACAACTCTCTCCCAAAGTGTATCCTGGTCAGAAGGTATCTTGTGTCTTAAAAATAAAGGAGATACCACAGGATGTAATGATAAAAGCCTGTATGTACATAAAGTATGACGGGAATACAGAGTATGTCTCTACACAGAAGTATACTCTGAGACAGGGAGAATGGGAAAGGATGGAACTGGATATTCCCGACATTAACCACACAGCAGTGGAGGAAATAGGTTTTAAGCTGTCCAATGTAAGTGGTAATCAGTATCATGGGATTTTTTATGTAGATGATTTTAAAGTAAGCGGAAAAGCGGCATATGCTATAGACTTCTCAAAATTAAGTGATGAATGGGGAGCCATAACTCAGTTTACATGGGATTGTGGCTACTGGAGTACTGATGGAGCTTATGTTCAGGGGATATGTTCCGATCATGGAGAGATGTTTACAGGTAATTATTTTTGGAAAGATTATACACTGAATACCAAAGTAAAACTTTTATACGGAAATGATTTTAAACTTCTTTTCAGAGTAAACGGTAATCTTATACATTATGGTTTTGGATTTGAGGATAATATGCTGGTTCTTTTCAAAAAGAATAAGACAAAAGAAATTCTGTGTAAAAAGCCATTTGCTGTACAGATTCATAAGCCTTATGAGTTTAAGGTATGGGCAAAAGCTAATAAAATTACAGTTTTCCTTGACGGCGAACAGATATTTGAAACCTTAGATTCAGATCCTATTCTTAACGGTCATGTAGGGTACAGTATAAACTGTGGCTCAAGAATTGAAATTTTGGATTTTTCTTTTAAGGAGGAATAGAGATGAAATCTGCTTCCTGCGGAAGAACAAAGAAAGGTGATGTGCTGATAACTGTTTCAAGGATTGAAACTGAAGAGGTTGTGATAAATATAAAAAGTACTGTTAAAGAACTTTATGCACGTGAAATAGAAAGAACCGTACGTGAAGAACTTTCAAGGGCAGGGAAAACAAGCATGGAAATAACAGTTGATGATTACGGCGCTTTGGACTTTGCCATAAAAGCAAGGTTAATAACAGCACTGCAAAGACTGGAAGAAACGGGAGATGATAAAAATGTTCTGGCGTAGCATAATGTATGTGCCCGGAAATACTCCTTCTATGATCCAAAGCTCCATGATATACGGTGCCGATGCTATAGTTCTTGATCTTGAAGATTCTGTTGAAGAAAGTGAAAAAGATAGCGCCAGAAATTTAGTATCATGTGCCTTGAAAATGCTTGATTTTTCAGGAACCGATGTCTTTGTTAGAACAAACTCCGTTGACAGCAAACACTTTCAGAGAGATCTTCGGGCTGTTGCAGGTACATGTATTTACGGCATAAGGGTTCCTAAGGTTCAGAAAGCCCAAGAGATAGTATATATAGATCAAAGCATTACAGAAATAGAAAACGAACTGAGTCTGCCTGGCGGCATAATAAAGTTCATGGTAAGCATAGAGTCTGCTTTGGGTGTGATAAATATAAAAGAAATCTGCCAGGCTTCAACAAGACTTATAGGAGTAGCGTTCGGAGCCGAAGACTTTACTTACGATATGGGAGTTAAACGAACCAAAGAAGGAAATGAACTGGCATTTGCCAGGTCAACACTGGCATTGACAGCTAGGGCATACGGGAAGATAGCCATTGATTGCGTTTTTTCCGATACCAAAGACCCTGAAGGTTTAAGAAAAGACTGTGAAATTGCAAGGTCATTTGGAATGACCGGAAAATCAGTGATTCATCCCGGCCAGATTGAAGTTGTAAATAAATCATTCTCGCCTTCTGATCAGGAGATTGGGCAGGCACGCAGAGTAATTGAATTATATAAAAAGCTTGGATGTCCCGGAGTATTCAGTTTTGAAGGAAACATGGTTGACCTTCCGGTACTGAAAAAATATCAGCGAATATATGGACTTTACGGACGTGATAAAGTTGAATAAAGTTTTTAATTCGTTTGAAGAACTTTTCAGGGAAATACCGGTTAATGATGGTATGACGATCTCTTTCCACCATCATCTCCGTGAAGGAGATGCAGTTATGTTTCAGGTGCTTAAGAGTATACAGAAAACCGGAGTGAAAGGAATTACTCTTGCATGTACTTCGCTTATGAATACACACGATTTCATTGCTGATATGATAAGTGAAGGAACAGTCAGCAGAATTCAGACATCAGGTTTAAAAGGAAAGCTTGCTGCTATGGCTTTAAACGGAGGCATGCAGGAACCTGTAATATTCAGGTCTCATGGTTCCAGGGCCCGTGCTGTAAGCGATGGGGAACTGAAGGTTGACATTGCATTTATTGCTGCCTCCGCTGCGGATATGTTTGGAAATGCCAATGCAATTGACGGACCAAATGCTTTCGGATCGTTGGGATATGGAGTATGGGAGGCTCAGAATGCAAAAAAGACAGTTATAGTAACCGATTATCTTTCCCGGGGGATTCTAAGAGATATAAGTATAAGTCAATCTTATGTTGATGCCGTGATGATTGTTCCTGCCATAGGAAATACAGCAGGAGTAAAGGAAGGGTCACTCAAGGAAAGAAGCAATCCCAGAGATTCTGTTATAGCCGCTGACGTTGCAAAAACAATTATAAACTGCGGTATAGAGCTTGATCAATCAGGAATTCAAATGGGCAGTGGTTCGGTCTCCTTACAGGTTGGCAGATATCTTAGCGGGTATATGAAGGAAAGAGATAAAAAATTCAAATTTGGGTTGGGAGGTATAACTCAGGATCTTATAGATATGCTCAATAATGGAACTTTTGAGTCTTTGCTGGATGTACAGAGCTTTGATCCGAAAGCCTGTAACTCTATAAGAAACAATAAAAATCATCACGAAATTGATGTAAATACATATGCTAACCCACTCAACAGAAGTTCAGCGGTTAACTTTCTTGATATTGCAGTCCTCAGTGCCACAGAGATTGATACAGACTGGAACGTTAATGTACTGACAGGATCTAACGGAAGTATAATAGGCGCCATAGGAGGCCATCAGGATGTGGCAGCGGCAAGCAAAATAACCATAATTGCTGCACCTCTTTTCAGAAACAGGATCGGAGTTATCAGAAAAAAAGTAACCACAGTGGTTACTCCGGGAGAAAATATAGATATCCTTGTCACAGATTTTGGAATCGCAGTAAAAGAAAGCAGGCAGGACATTATAAAAAACCTTACAGACAACGGAATAAAAGTTCTCAAGATAGAAGATCTATATAAAAAATGTATTTCTTTTACTTCGGAACCATGTACAGTCCGGTTTACGGATAAAGTTGCAGCAATAGTACAGACTCCGGATGGAAAGGTGCAGGATTATATATATAAGAAGGTGTGATATGCGATGATCAATACAAACAATAAAATTCTCAAGCGTATTTATAAGGACAGGTACTACTACTACCTTCTTATCCCGGCGACCGCATACTTTATAATATTCCACTACATTCCCATATATGGCGTCAAGCTTGCTTTTGAAAAGTATAGGATATTTGGTGGGAACCAGTGGGTAGGACTTGCGTACTTTGAAGAGCTGTTTACATCCCCGGCGTTTTATAAAGCGCTTATGAATACTATTATAATCTCCGGGTTAAAACTGCTTATAGGAATGCCCGTGCCGCTGATCCTTGCGATACTGATAAATGAAGTAAACAATAAATACTTTAAAAAGTATGTTCAAAGTGTAGTTTATATTCCACATTTTCTTTCATGGGTAGTCATTGCCGGAATATTTACTATGATTTTATCTCCGGTAAACGGAATGGTAAATGAAATAATAAAAGCTTTTGGTGGTTCTTCGGTTTCCTTTATGACATCCACCAAACATTTCAGGGGAGTACTTGTTGTATCTGAGCTTTGGCGAAGTGCCGGGTGGGATTCTATTTTATACACTGCCGCGCTTTCAAATATTGATCCTACTCTTTATGAAGCAGCCAAAATTGACGGAGCAAACCGTTGGCAGCGCAATATATATATAACTCTGCCTGAGCTACTTAAAACAATGATAGTAGTTTTTATACTTAACCTCGGATTTTTCCTAAATGCAGGATTTGATCAAGTATTTAATATGATGAATGACTCTGTTATAAGCGTTGCTGACATAATAGATATCTATGCATACAGGATAGGGCTTCTTAACATGAACTACAGCTACGCAACAGCAGTAGGACTTTTTAAAGGAGTAATAGGAATGATACTCATCATTACTGTAAACAAGATAGCCAAGAAAAACGATGCCGGCGGACTTTACTGAGGAGGGATGAAAAAGATGACAAAAAAAAGTATTTTTCAGCTAATTAATGCAGTACTACTCCTTCTTCTCACCATTACAACCATATATCCATTTGTAAACCTGCTGGCCGTTTCCCTGACCGATGCTAAAGAAATAGCTTATATGACAGGGCTTGATATTATTCCCAAAAAACTCAGTTTTGATGTTTATAAAGCTCTTTTTACAAGCCCTCAGGTTTATAAAGCTTTTTTCAGTAGCATATATATAACTGTTATGGGCACAGTTCTTAATATGGTATTGACTATAATTACAGCATATGCGCTTTCACGGAAAAATTTTTACGGCAAAAAACTTTACATGATATTTCTTATAATACCAATGCTTTTTGACGGTGGACTAATACCTAACTATATGCTTATAAAAAATCTCGGACTCATAGACTCTTATTGGTCAGTCATTCTGCCCGGAACAATCAATGTTTACTATCTTATGCTTTTAAAAAATGTTTTCCAGTCGGTTCCCCAATCAATATATGAAGCAGCAGAAATAGACGGTGCGGGCCATTTCACTATGATATGGAAGATCGCCGTTCCCCTTGCCAAACCGGGAATAATAACCATAGGACTGTTCTATGCGATACTGAGATGGAATGAGTACTTCAAGCCGCTGATATACATTAACAACCCTGATAAATGGCCTTTGCAGGTGCTTTTGAGACAGTTCATAGTAGATTCTGATAAAGGAGCGCTTTTCGGAACACAGACTTTGCTTAATTACTCTTCCGGTGCCACAGCCATTCCATTCAGATCACTACAGGCAGGAATAATAATAATAACGGTTATTCCTATCCTTTTATTGTATCCGTTGCTTTTAAAATACTTTAATAACGTTACTGTCGGAGCAGTCAAGGAGTGAAAAAAATGATAGGGATAATAGGAAGTACGAATATAGATGTGACCTATAATGTGAGACACTTTACACAAGCAGGTGAAACCCAGCGTGCTCTTTCCCTTGAGTATTTTGATGGCGGAAAAGGAGCAAACCAAGCAGTTGCTGCGGCAATTCTTCTTAAAAAAGAAGTATATTTCTGCACATGCTTGGGCGAAGATGAGTATGCAGAAAACTTAAAAACACGATTTGATCTTCTAAACATAAAAGGCCCCGAGACTGTGCCGGAAAGATTTACAGGAAGAGCATTCATAGAGGTACAGTCCGGAGGAGAGAACCGAATAGTAATATTTCCCGGAGCCAATGAAGAACTCACCCCGGATAAAATAGAAAAATTTATGGATAGTTATGGTCAAAATATAGAAATTATGCTTGTGCAAAATGAAATTCCAAAAGAATCAATAAAAAAAGCAATAGAACAAGCCCGCAAGAATAGAAAAACCATAGTATACGATCCTGCTCCCAAAGAAGGTACAGCAGTAGATAGTTTGTATGGAATTGATTTTCTCACACCTAATGAAACAGAATTTGATTATCTATATAATCTTTGCGGAGGAACAGTGGAAAGCAGTATTGAAAAAAAAGCTTTGTGGTTCAAAGAACATACCCAAGTCAAAAATCTTATACTTAAACAGGGAAACAAAGGCTCTCTTTTTATAGGAGAAGACAGAAAGATAATAGTTACTCCTGCTTTTAAAGTCAATGCAGTTGACAGTACGGCTGCTGGGGATATCTTTAACGCAGCCTTCGCAGTGAAGTATGGATTAAGTAAAAACATAGAAGAAAGTCTTGTTTATGCATCTGCTGCATCTGCAATTTCAGTTACAAGAAAAGGTGCACAGAGTTCAATACCGACTGACCAGGAAGTAATAGAACTTATCAGATCCCATACATAAAAGTATGGGATCTTTTTAAACCAAATTGAAAAAAAAGAAAAACCTTTTTCATTGAAAAAAAGAAAACCCTTTTTCAGAAAAGATTTTCCGCAAAAAAAGACTCAAAAAAACCATCTTAATTCACTTACAAGTAGGATTAAGTTAACTAAAAAGCAATTGACAAAGGAAGGGAGAGATGGTAAGATATATAACCGTGCCGCGAAAAAAGCACGAAACGAAAAAAAGCAGTTCATTGAAAAGTGGATAGAGGAAGAAGAGAAAGACCAAAAGGAAGAAGAAAGAAACTGAAAGACAGGATTGGATGAAGGGTTTGATCCTGGCTCAGGGTGAACGCTGGCGGCGTGCCTAACACATGCAAGTCGATCGGAGCAGCAATGCTTAGAGGCGAACGGGTGAGGAAAACGTAGTAACCAACCCTTTAGACTGGGATAGCCACTGGAAACGGTGGGTAATACCGGATAAGCTCGAGAGAGGAAAGGCAGAGAAGCGCTAAAGGACGGAACTGCGCCCCATCAGATAGTTGGTGAGGTAAAGGCTTACCAAGTCAAAGACGGGAAACCGACGTGAGAGCGTGTACGGTCACAAGGGCACTGAGAGACGGGCCCTACTCCTACGGGAGGCAGCAGTGGGGAATATTGGACAATGGACGAAAGTCTGATCCAGCGACGCCGCGTGGAGGAAGAAGTCCTTCGGGATGTAAACTCATGAAGCTAACGAATAAGACGGAAGGGGAACCTTCCGGGAGAAGGTAATTAGTGAAAAGCCCCGGCTAACTACGTGCCAGCAGCCGCGGTAATACGTAGGGGGCGAGCGTTGCCCGGAATTACTGGGCGTAAAGGGAACGTAGGTGGCTCTTAAAGTCAGGTGTGAAAATAACGAAGCTTAACAGGTTAATGCGCTTGAAACTAAAGGGCTTGAGGGCAATAGAGGGAGATGGAATTACCTGTGTAGGGGTGAAATCCGCAGATATAGGTAAGAAGGCCGGTGGGGAAGCCGATCTCCTGGGTTGACTCTGACACTGAGGTTCGAAAGCTAGGGGAGCAAACCGGATTAGATACCCGGGTAGTCCTAGCCGTAAACGATGCTCACTGGGTGTGGGTCGAAAAGATCTGTGCTGAAGCTAACGCGATAAGTGAGCCGCCTGGGGAGTACGTCCGCAAGGATGAAACTCAAAGGAATTGACGGGGGCCCGCACAAGCGGTGGAGCATGTGGTTTAATTCGATGCTAACCGAAGAACCTTACCAGGGTTGGACATTGTGATGGTAGTTGGTAGAGATATCAGCGACTTCTGCGAATGCAGGAGAGTTACAATCAGGTGGTGCACGGTCGTCGTCAGCTCGTGCCGTGAGGTGTTGGGTTAAGTCCCGCAACGAGCGCAACCCTTGCCGTTAGTTGCCAGCACGTAAAGGTGGGAACTCTAACGGGACAGCCGTCGACGAGACGGAGGAAGGAGAGGATGACGTCAGATAATCGTGCCCCTTATGCTCTGGGCGACACACGTGCTACAATGGTATGGACAGACGGCAGCAAAACCGAGAGGTCAAGCGAATCCGAGAAACCATACCTCAATTCGGATTGTAGTCTGAAACCCGACTACATGAAACTGGAATCGCTAGTAATCGCAGGTCAGCCAAACTGCGGTGAATACGTTCCCGGGCCTTGTACACACCGCCCGTCACGCCACCCGAGTTGGAGACGCCCGAAGATGGTGCCGTTAACCGCAAGGAGACAAACTATCGAGGGTGGAGCTAGTGAGGGGGGCGAAGTCGTAACAAGGTAGGTGTACCGGAAGGTGCGCCTGGATCACCTCCTTTCTAGGGAGACAC
>DJGH01000065.1:1183-3105 GCA_002431635.1 Petrotoga sp. UBA5851 | reverse complement strand
AAAGTAAGTCCAAAGGAAGAAGGGCATACGGGGAATGCCTTGGCGGCTGGAGGCGAAGAAGGACGTAGCAAGCTGCGAAAAGCTGCGGGGAGATGCAAGCGATCATAGATCCGCAGATATCCGAATGGGGAAACCCAATAATGCCGAAAGGTAGGCGAACCCGGGGAAGGGAAACATCTTAGTACCCGGAGGAAAAGAAATCAACGAGATTCCGTTAGTAGTGGCGAGCGAAAGCGGAGGAGCCAAAACTTATGCACAGATACAGCACACGGGCGATTGTGCATGAGGGTAGCGGGAAAGCGTTCGGAGAACCGTGAGATATCCGATCCGGTAAAGTGTATAGGCGAAGTATCTGGGAAGATACGCTGAAAAAGGTGAAAGCCCTGTAGCTGAAATGCACGTAACGGATATGCTTATCCCAAGTAGAGTCAGACACGAGAAATCTGGCTTGAATCAGGGGTGACCACACTCCAAGGCTAAATACTACCAGCCGACCGATAGTGAAGAAGTACCGTGAGGGAAAGGTGAAAAGGACCCCGGAAGGGGAGTGAAAGAGTACCTGAAACCGTATGCCTACAGGAAGCGGGAGCGAAAGTGACCGCGTGCCTTTTGAGTAATGTGCCTGCGAGTTATGGTTATTGGCGAGGTAAAGCCGGTAAAGGCGGAGCCGAAGGGAAACCGAGTATGAATAGTGCGCAAGTCAATAAGTATAGACCCGAAGCCAGGTGAGCTACGCATGTCCAGGATGAAAGTATGGTAAAACATACTGGAGGTCCGAACCGGTGGATAGTGAAAAATTCTCGGATGAGATGTGGGTAGGAGTGAAAAGCTAACCGAACTTGGTGATAGCTGGTTCTCCCCGAAACGTGTGTAGGCACGGCCTCGTTAAAAGAAAGTAAAGAAGGTAGAGCACTGATTGGCGTAGTGGGGCGACCTATGAAACCAGTCAAACTCCGAATGACTTTACTGGATGAACGGGAGACAGACTGTGTGGGATAAGCTGCATGGTCAAAAGGGAAACAGCCCAGACCGCCAGCTAAGGTTCCGAATAAATAGCTAAGTGTGAAAGGCAGTGATTTTTTAGAGACAGCCGGGAGGTTGACTTAGAAGCAGCCATCCTTTAAAGAGTGCGTAACAGCTCACCGGTAGAGAAAGAATGCGCCGAAAATGTAACGGAGCTAAAGCTATTAACCGAAGCTGCGGAATCAGGGAACTGATTGGTAGGGGAGCAATGTGCAGTAGGGAGAAGATAAACTGTAAGGTTTATTGGACGAAGCACAAGAGCGGATGTAGGCATGAGTAACGAGATATAAGTGAGAATCTTATACCCTTGAAGCCCAAGGGTACCTGGGGAAGGGTCGTCCACCCAGGGTAAGCCGGTACCTAAGGAGAACCCGAAAGGGATAACCGATGGAAAACGGGTTAATAATCCCGTGCCTGTATATTATGAATTGTAAGCGGTGACGCAGAAGGCGGATACGCGAGTTCTAGTGGCATGAACTTTTAAGCAGTAATACCGAAGAAGTCTGCAGGGAAGTCCACAGACAGAGGAGGAGCTGCGAATACAAGACCGCAAGGTCAAGGCGTAGTAGTCACGCTGCCAAGAAAAGCCGCGTACAGTGCTTGAATAATATACAGACCGTTCTGAAAACCGACACAGGTGGGCAAGCTGAGAAGGCTAAAGGGAGCGGAAGAACCTCCGTTAAGGAACTAGGCAAAATGACCTCGTAACTTCGGGAAAAGAGGTGCTCCTAAAGGTGTCAAAACCGGAAGGAGTTGCAGTGACAAGGCCCTGCCGACTGTTTACCAAAAACACAGGTCTATGCGAATTCGGAAAGAAGAAGTATATGGACTGACGCCTGCCCAGTGCTGGAAGGTTAAGGGGAGTGGTGCAAGCTACGAACCGAAGCCCCAGTAAACGG
>DJGH01000065.1:0-1148 GCA_002431635.1 Petrotoga sp. UBA5851 | reverse complement strand
CCTTGTCGGGTAAGTTCCGACCTGCATGAATGGCGTAACGAGTTGGGCGCTGTCTCAACGGAGGATCCGGTGAAATTCCAGACTGGGTGAAGATGCCCAGGACCCGCAGTTAGACGGAAAGACCCCATGGAGTTTTACTGTAACTTGATATTGTAATTTGTTGTTATGTGTACAGGATAGGTGGGAGGCGGAGAATCAAGGTCGTCAGATTTTGAGGAGCCGACGGTGGGATACCACCCTCATGATAATGGATTACTAACTATTGTGTATGAAGAGTACAGATAGGACAGTGTTAGGTGGGCAGTTTGACTGGGGCGGTCGCATCCTAAAGAGTATCGGATGCGTGCGAAGGTAGGCTCAGGTTGGTTGGAAATCAACCGTTGAGTGCAAGGGCAAAAGCCTGCCTGACTGCGAGACTGACAGGTCGAGCAGAAGCGAAAGCTGGTCCTAGTGACCCGGCCGATCCGAGTGGAAGGGCGGTCGATCAACGGATAAAAGTTACCCTGGGGATAACAGGCTAATCACGCCCGAGAGTTCACATCGACGGCGTGGATTGGCACCTCGATGTCGGCTCATCGCATCCTGGGGCTGAAGCAGGTCCCAAGGGTTGTGCTGTTCGCACATTAAAGCGGTACGTGAGCTGGGTTCAGAACGTCGTAAGACAGTTCGGTCCCTATCTGCTGTGGGTGAAGGAAGCTTGAAGGGAGTCGCTTCTAGTACGAGAGGACCGAAGTGAGTGTACCTCTGGTGAACCAGCTGTCAGGCCAATGGCAGGAGCTGGGTAGCTAAGTACGTAACAGATAACCGCTGAAAGCATCTAAGCGGGAAACTGACCCTAAGATGGAGCTTCCCATTCGTAAGAAGTAAGGGTTGTTCGAGACTAGGACGTTGATAGGTCGCAGGTGTAAGTGCAGCGATGCATTGAGCCGAGCGATACTAATAGCCCGAGGCTTTGGACTTGTTTTCTCCTATGTAGTATTGAGTGAACTTTTAGGGGTGAGGATACCGTGTCGGGATACACCCAGTTCCATCCCGAACCTGGCCGTTAAGCCGTCACGGGCCCATGGTAGTACGTTGGCAACTTCGTGCGAGAGTAGGTATCGCCCCTTCACTTTTCCCCAGTCTGAAAAAGACTGGGGTTTCCTTTT
>DJGH01000019.1 GCA_002431635.1 Petrotoga sp. UBA5851 | reverse complement strand
ATTTTATTCTTTAAAAGAAATTCTGTTATAATTTTAAGATAAATTTTTTATATTTTTTTTTGCTTTTATATTTCGTTTAAATGCAACTTCTTCTTTATTTTATTGTAATATAAAATATTTAAAATCTATATTGTTTAGCTAAATAAGTTTTATTATACTTACAAGTAATTTTTAGAAGTATATATTTAAAAAAATTACTATGTGTTCTAAGAGCAACAGATCAGAATGTTTATTGATTATTTACTTTGGTCTTAATTCACTGCTATATGCAATATTAAACAACTAATATAAAAGGAGAAGTTATGACAGAAAATATCTTTTTCATAATCATGTTGCTATATGGTTTATTTTTCAAAATAATTAACCTTTTGATACCTGTCAAAATAGTAACTATTATTTTAATGGTTATTGCATCCGTTATCATGTATAAAAATAGGCAGTATCTTAAGATGATACGTTTTGATTTTTATAAGGATAAGCGTCTTTTACGGATTTTAATTATGTCTCTTTTTTATGGGGCAATAATAATTGCGGTTTCTTTTGTTTATCAGGGTATTCTTTCAATAAATCCTTCAGTAAAAGAATTTTTCCATAGTGAAAATTCTTTCATCAAATCAATAACAACCTTTAATATTGAAAACTTAGGTTTATTCGATTTTGAAGGCAGAAATAATTTTTTAAATATTCTGCTTTCATGGTTGTTCTTTCCAATGATAGTGATCTATGAAGAGGTACTTTTTAGAGGTTTATTTTTTGAATTTTTGAATAAAAAATTTAAAATCAGTACAGTTTACTCTGTGATAATCGTTTCAGCTTTGTTTTCTTTCATGCATATGAGTGACAGTATCTACGGACTTACCCACTTTTTTATCACGGGAATCCTTTTCTGTATTGTTTATTTAAAAGAAAAGAATCTTTTATACTCTATACTTACTCATCTGATGATAAATATCTTCGTACTGCTTTTACACATTATTGGACCAACTAATATAACGTTTTAACAATTGTTTTTAGCGGCATGCGTAAGCATGCCGCTATTTTGTTTGTGGATGAAACAAAATGATTAATGACCTTTCACATTAAAAAAGAGTTTTTATACCCGATTCTTTGTTTATATCTTTCTCCATTAAGTAAAATCCGTTTGTTTTTATATGTAATTTTTATTACTATCTTTATTGTAGATAATTTTTTGGGGAGGTTGAATATGAGAAAATTTTTTATGGTACTTATGGTTATAGCCCAGGCAGTACTTTTTTTTGGTATTGATGTACTGATGCCGTCTTTTAACTCAAGCGGAATGGAAAGGATGCCGTGTTTTTTTGAAAATGTGATCTATTATGCCGGTCCAAACTATGACATATTTTATTCCAGGCTTGAATCAAATCAGTGGACAGCACCGCAGAAGGTGCCGGGTGATATAAATACCGCTGAAAATGAGATAAGTCCTTTTGTTCTGAGAAACGGCGGGAAAGTTGTCATGTACTTCGGAAGGTATATCTCCGCGGAAAGGGATTATGATTTTTTCAGAGCTGAATACAACGAAAGCAAGCAGGTATGGGAAAATATTACTCTTGTCCCGGAACTGAGTACTACACTTCAGGATTGGGATATATGGGTTGATAGTACAGAAAGCACCGCTTATGTAACCACAAAAGGAACCTTCGGAGATCAGAAGTCTGTTGGTGGAAGAGATATATGGATGAGCAAAAAAACGAACGGCAAATGGAGTGTTCCGGTTAATGTCGCCGAGGTAAACTCTTCTTCAGATGAATGGTCTGTAGCTGTAGCACCTGATGGAAAGATATGGTTTGATTCCAGTAGAAGTGATTCAACCGGAGGATATGATCTATACTGTTATGATCCTGCTAAAAAAAGCATTGATCATCCTGCGGAAGATATAAACACAATGTACAATGAGAGAAGCCCCTGGACCGACGGAAAGATACTTATTTTTAGTTCAGCAGACAGAAAAGGGAATGCGGGCGGATACGATATTTATATTGCAACCCTGCCTAAAGAACAGCAGAGCTTACCAGAAAAAACAGAGTCCATAAAGCAAGACGGGGACGTAAAAATAATGACCATAACTAATCTAAGAAGTAAGGTTGGAGACAGTTATGTTTACGATGGACAGACCGTTGAAGTGGAGGGAACAGCTTGTGTTTCAACCGGTCAGTGGCATGATAAGGCTAATTATTTCAGTATCACGGACGGAACAAGTGCAGTTTTAATTTATGCTAACGGCTTTGCAGAACCTAAAGTTAAAAAGGGAGATATGGTCCGCGTAAGGGGAAAGGTTTCAATTGCAGGTTATACCTCTGATGTAAACAGTCTTTTTGTACTTCCACAGTCCCCTGAGGATATTACGATTCTCTCTGCAGACAACAAGCTTGTTGAATCAACTATTCTTTTCACAGATACGTCAAAAGAAAATTTTAAGGCTTTTGAATCTATGCCTGTAACTATATTCGGAAAACTTCACCAGTACGATAATGACGGTATCGCAAGAGGTTTTTATGTTGACGGAAGCAGCGACAAAAACTTCGATGATCAGGCAGGCGGGATAAAGATAAAGTTTTATTCTTACGCAGATGTTGATATAACAAATCTTTCAAACGGAGATTTTGTTACCGTAAACGGTATTCTTGTGCAGGATAAGGATAAAAACTTTTATATAAGGCTGACAGATATATACAGTGTCAAAAAACAGCCCAAAAAGATGATAGATTTCCTTACCACGGTTGCAAAGGCTGATCTGGTTGCAATAGAGCAAAAACCCGTTTCAAACTATATTGAATACTCTTTCCCAAAGGACTTTCAGGCCATTACTGGCCTGAAAGTTTTAAAGGGCACTAATATTGCTCAAGACATGCAGGGAGTTTTTAACGGTGAGAAATACTTTCTTGCTATGCACAAATTAGAAGGAACTAGAGTCTCTGATATGGCACCATGGCTTTATACGGTCGACAGTTCAAAGAATGTAATCTCAAGAATCAACATGAGCGGAGAAGTCGACTATATTGATGCCAACAAGGAAAATCTTATTTTTTCAATAAGGGTAACCCCTGAAAATCCTAAAAGTTCTAGGGATATATATTTAATGAACATCGCAACCAATAAAGTAAGCATAGTTTCAGATTCAATGTCCGATGATATTGAGCCTGCCATAAACAGCGACTCTACAGCCGCAGCCTTTACAAGGATAGTAAACGGCAGATACACGCTCATCATCAAGGATCTTAAGTCCGGAAAAGAGAAAGTTGTATGTGAAAATGCAAGAAAGGCCAGCTGGAAAGGTGCAAGCATAGTTTTTCAGGTTTATAATGGTTCCAACTGGGATATTGCTGAGTATGATAGTATGTCATCAAAAATATCGTTTGTTCTTAATTCAAAGTTCAACGAGTTTTATCCTGCCGTCTCAAAAAATGGCGATCTGCTTTTTATGGCAGATTATGATTCCGTCAGCGAAGTATATGTATACAGTTCATCAAGAAAGAGCATCGTGAAGGCTATTGAAGCTGCATACTCCCCTGACAAACCTTTCTGGGCAGAAAAAGATATGGTAGGAGCAACTATAAAAACCGAAAGCATATATAACCTAGCCGCAAAAGAGGTACCAACATCAGTTCCTGTTTCAGGAGTCATAAAAAAGGCAGAAGGTTTAATAGATAGCCCCAGATTCGGTTGTCCTTCTATAATACTCAATAATGAAAGAATCTTGAAAGTTCAGCTTGCCCAGAACACACTTAAGCAGGTATCCATAAGCGGCAAATCCGGAAGTTACAATGTGCCTGTTATTTCAGACGGAAGAGCTGTTATTCCTTCTTATGTCCCGGATGGCCTTTATGATCTTAATACCATAAGTGAGAAGGACGGAGTTTTTTATGAATCAAGAGAACCCAACAGTGTTTTTCTTACAAAGGAAAAAAGCGAGATAAAAATACTCCAGATAACAGATACTCATATGGGTTTATCTAAGAAAGCAGAAAATAAAGATGGGCTGAAAGTTTTAATAGAAAAGGCAAACAATGAAAATGCAGACTTTATAGTAATAACAGGAGACATAACAGATTCAGCACAGTACTACGAGCAGGACTATCCTTATCTTGTCAATACTATGGATGAACTATGCAATATTCCAGCATTTATAGTTCCGGGCAATCATGACAGTCAGAGTGCGGGAAAAGTAGTCGGCAAAGAAATATGGAAGAAAGTCATCGGACCGGTAAAATGGTCTTTTACGTACGCAGACTGGTACTTCATCGGCATGGATACCGGCGATAACCCTTACGGACTGGTAAACGGCGATGTAAGCAACGAACAGATAAGCTGGCTTGCGCAGGAGTTAAAAACAGCCAAAGATGCAAATATGAAAATCGCTCTTTTTGCTCATCACAATATGTTTGACACACGATGGAACTTCTTTGAAAAAGAAGAAGTCAGAAGTACTTTGGTAAGAATGCTCAGTAATTCAAACGTTCTTTTAGCAGCATTCGGTCACAGACACTCTGATACGGTTGACTTTTACGCAAACATAACAGCCGTGACAACTCAGAACTGCCTTGAAAAAGAAAAAGCTGGATTCCGTATAATTATTCTTGACTCTTTTGGAATAAAGAGCTTGAATATGTCAGATCCTATAACTTCTTTCTGAACGTAAATAAAACAAGAAGAGTGAAAACTCTTCTTGTTTTATTTTTTTATAACCTTTATTTTTCCGTCAGTATCAAAGCATACTCCGCAAAAACTGCACTTTGACCATCTGCAGTCAGGTGTAAGTGAGGGCTCCTGGGATTTTTTCCATTCTGAAACTAAAAACTCCCTTGAAACTCCACAGCTCATAAACTCCCACTCCAGTTCTTCTTCTGTACTTCTCTCCCTAAGATACCCGGTATAATCAATCCGTTCTTCTTCAAAAACATGCATCCATTTATCGTAGTCAAAGTTCTCATCCCACTGTTGAAAGATGGCATTATGCTCAAGCGCTGCCTTCATAATTATCCTTCCCAGTTTCTCATCGCCTCTTGCCATAACAGCCTCAAGGGTACTCATGCGTGAATCGTGTACTTTAAGAGTCATACCACGCTTTCTTACCTCAGAAAGAATTTTTATTTTTTGTGATATTGACTGCATATCTTCAAAACGTGCATAC
Organism: Petrotoga sp. UBA5851; assembly: GCA_002431635.1. Taxonomy (GTDB): domain Bacteria; phylum Thermotogota; class Thermotogae; order Petrotogales; family Petrotogaceae; genus UBA5851. The sequence goes on along the minus strand of DJGH01000019.1, from coordinate 93,986 downwards.
TGAAATGGAGTATGCGGCTTGGGCACAAATATCGAAACATTTATGGTCAGATCTCTTATCTTGGATCTGTTTTTAACTCTTGTGCATAACTCTGCTATGGCTTTTACATCCTCTTGAGTCTCACCGGGAAGACCTATCATGAAATAAAGCTTTAGTTTATTCCAGCCTCTCTGTTTGGCAGTCTGAACAACTTCAAAAATTTCGGCTTCGTCAATTCCCTTGTTTATAACATCTCTCATCTTTTGGGAACCTGCTTCAGGTGCAAAAGTAAGGCCTGCACGCCTTCCACCACCAAGTTTATCAGTTATTTCTATTCCGAACTTATCTACTCTGCTTGAAGGAAGGGAAACGCTTATCCTGTTTTCTCTGAAGTATGGCATCAATGTGTCCAGAACCACAGACAGTTCGGAATAATCAAGTGTGCTTAACGAAAGAAAGGATATCTCTTCATACCCTGTATTTTTTAATGATTTCATGGCATTGTCTATAATATTTTTCGGATCTCTTTCTCTGACAGGCCTGTAGAACATACCTGCATGACAGAACCTACAGCCACGGTTACAGCCTCTCATTACTTCAACAATTGCCCTGTCATGAACCACTTCAAAATGCGGTATTACCTGTCTGGTAAGATCGGAATACTTATCCAGGTCGATAACCTTTTGTGCGGTTATCTTGTTTTTTGAAGAAAGTTTTGGTACATATATTCCTGGAGTTTTTGACAGAAGCTGAAGTCTTTCTTCCCTACAGGAAGTACTTCTGAAAATTTCGGCAATCCTTTCATATACGGTTTCTCCGTCACCTATAAAAAATGCGTCAAAAAAATCTTTTACCGGCAAAGGATTAGATACACAAGGTCCACCGCCTATTACAATAGGATCGTTCTGTGTTCTGTCCGAACTTAGAACAGGTATTTTTGAAAGCTGAAGAACCTTTATAACGTTCGTGTATACCAGCTCATACTGAAGGGTTATACCAAGCATATCTACATCTTTTACCGGAGTGAGACTTTCGAGTGTATAAAGTGGTATATTGTTTTTTTCGAGCTTTTCTATCATATCCATCCACGGGAGGAATACCCTTTCACATACCACCTTTTCGTCCTGATTGAAAAGGCTGTAAAGAATATGAAAACCTGTATGAGACATTCCTACATCGTAAAGATCAGGAAAACACAGGGCAAACCTGACCTGCGGATTATCTTTTTTTATCTGATTCAACTCTCCGCCGATATATCTTGACGGTTTTTCCACTGAGTGCAGAACACCCGTTCCAAAAAGAAACTGTCCGATTGTCATACTCTCTCCATTCTACAAAAATCCCCCTCAGCAGGGGGATGATTTTATGCTTTTCCAAAAGAACCAAGTACGTCTATCCTATCCATGACTACTTTTTTTACATACTCTTTGGCTGTTTTCTGGTACTTTCTGGGATCAAACTCTTTTGGATTGTTAGCAAGGAATTCTCTCAATCCAGCTACAAAAGACATTCTAAGATCTGTATCTGTATTCACTTTATTAATTCCAAACTTAACTGTTTCTTTCAAAACATTGGACGGAACGCCTTTTGATCCGCCAAAGTCTGCCCCGTACTTCTGTGCTATTGCAACCATTTCCTGGACAACACTTGAGGCACCGTGAAGAACTAAAGGCATACCTGTTATCTCTTTTACTTTTGCCAGTCTTTCATAATCCAGTTTGGCATCACCTTTAAATTTAAAAGCTCCGTGTGATGTGCCTATGGCAGGAGCCAGAAAATCAACTTCGGTTTCTTCAACAAAAACCTTAGCCTCGTTGGGATTTACAAGAACCGATTCGGCAGCCTGTATGTTATCCTCTATTCCTGCCAACTGACCGAGTTCTGCTTCAACAGATACACCTGCTGCATGGGCTATTTTTACAATTTCTTTTGTTTTTTCAAGATTCTCCTGAAACTTAAAATGTGAGGCATCGATCATGACCGAAGAGTATCCGGCTTTTATACATGCCATTATATATTTTAGATCCGTTCCATGGTCAAGATGAAGGGCGACCGGAATGTCCAGTGTCTGCGCATAAAGTTCCACCATTCCTACAAAAAATCTTGCTCCTCTGAGTGCATCACCGTTTCCTGCATATTTTACTGCACCTTCACTGGTCTGTAGAATACAAGGAGATTTTTTCTCGTCGCAGGCTTCGAGTATCGATTGGGCAAACTCAAGATTGTTTATATTGAATGCTCCTACTCCGTAATACTCTCTGTTAGCTCTGTCCAATATTACCTTCGTATTGACATAAGACATGATATTACCTCCTATACTATTTTTTACAGTGGAATTATAGCATATTATTTTTAACGTTGTATATCGGCGGACAGGATAAAAAACTCAATTTCATGTTTGACAAAATGAAAAAAACATGGTATAATTTCAAACAATACTTGGATACTCCCACTTAAGGATGGTTACTATGCATAATTTGTCATTTTCTTCATTTATAGGCACTGTCAACGAAATTTGTTTCGCAAGTGAATACTTTTATATATACGGCGTCGGCTATGAGCGCTGTATATTTTGACATACAACAATAGCCGACGTCGAAAGACGTCGGTTTTTTTTATTTTAAAAAGGAGGTTACTATGAAAAAAGTTTTTCGGGTTATTATCCTTGTTCTATTGGTTTCTTCTGTACTTATCGGTTCAAGTATCAAAATAGGTGTGGTTCTGCCTATGACCGGCGGAGTTTCTTCTTTCGGACAGATGCTGTGGGAAGGTATAAAAACAGCCAAAGAACTACAGCCCAAGGTTCTTGGTTATGATGTGGAGCTTATCCTTCTGGATAACAAAAGCGATAAGGTAGAAAGTGCCAATGCTTTCAGAAGACTTATCGAAAAAGAAAAGGTTATCGCCGTGTTGGGCGATCTGACAAGTTCACAGGCTATTGCCGGAGCCGCAGTATCCGAAGAGCTTAAAACTCCTCAGTTAACGCCTTCAGCAAGCAGTCCGCTGGTAACAGCACAAAAAAAGTATGTATCCAGGGTATGCTTTGCTGATCCATTTCAGGGAGAAGTCGCAGCAAAATTTACAGCCGACTCATTAAAACTGACTAAAGTCGCAATGTTTATGGATGTTGAACAGGATTATGCAGTTGGCCTTGCAAAGTATTTTGAAAAAACCTTTGTCTCAAAAGGCGGAAAGATAATCAGAGAGCTTTATAAATCCGGAGATCAGGATTTTACGGCTCAGATCTCCGATGCCATGTCAAAAGGCGCACAGGCTTTTTTCATACCTGGATACTACCAGGAGATAGCCTTGATAGCTATCCAGGCAAAACAGGCAGGGTTTGAAGGTGCCTTGGTAACAGGAGACGGAGCAGATGCAGCAGAAACTATAGAAATTGGTAAAGACGCTGTGAACGGACTCTATCTTACCGCACATTATCATCAGGACAGCCCGGCAGCCAACAAAAACGCAGAAATGTTCCTTCAAAAGTTCTCACAGCTTTTCAGCAAAAGTAAGCCTTCCTCTCTTAGTGCGCTGGGTTTTGATGCCTATATGATTCTGCTTGATTCCATTTCACGAGCTAACTCTTTTAACAAGGACAAAATTAACGAACAGATAAGAAAGACAGCAAACTTCCCCGGAGCTACCGGTTTCATAACAATTGACAAAAACGGAGATACAATAAAATCCGTTACTATGGTAAGAATTGAAAACGGAAAGTTTGTTTACGACAGCATGATAAATCCGTAGGAGGAAAAATCTTGAAAACTGAACTTTTTTTTCAGAATATCATAAACGGTTTAAGTCTCGGTTCATTATACGCTCTTATTGCGGTCGGGTATACCATGGTGTATGGTATACTCCGGTTAATAAATTTTGCACACGGAGACATCTTCATGCTGGGAGCATACTTTATTTTCTACTTTACAGCTGTCCTTAAATTAAATGTTTTCATTTCCATAGTTATGGGGATTGTCGGATGTGGTATTGTAGGTGTAATGATTGACCGTATCGCCTACAGGCCTTTACGGAATGCTCCAAGAGTTTCTTCGCTTATTACCGCTATAGGCGTCTCTTTTTTTATTGAAAGCTTCGGAACAGTAGTTTTTTCAGGAATCCCTAAATCTTATAGGGAAGTTTATCCTTTATTTTTTGAAAAAATTCTATTTATCGGAAAAATCAGGGTTAATATGGTTTCTGTAATTACATTAGTATCGGTTTGTATAATATTTTTTTCGGTATGGCTGTTGGTTTATAAAACCCGTTTTGGTATAGCAATGAGAGCTGTTTCAACAGATATATCAACCGTCAGTCTTATGGGAATAAATGTTGATCGGATTATAGGGACAACTTTTTTCATAGGCTCTGCTCTTGCTTGTATTGGAGCTTTCCTTTGGGCAAGCAGATATCCTCAGATAAATCCTTATATGGGTTTTACTCCTGGAATTAAGGCTTTTACAGCGGCTGTGCTTGGAGGAATAGGTTCTGTTACAGGAGCGGCTGTAGGAGGTCTTCTTTTAGGTCTGATTGAAGTTCTTATCGTTGGATTTTTTCCTTGGATCTCCGGATTTAAGGATGCTTTTGCTTTTCTGATATTAATACTGATTCTTTCTTTCAAACCTGCCGGACTTTTTGGCAGAAAAGAAATTGTAAAGGTGTGATACTTATATGGAAAAATTACATAAAAATTATTCGTTTCTTTTGTCAATGGCTTTCTTTGCAGTTATTCTTTTTCTAATAGAGTTATTCTGTGACTCATACATAAAAAGATTGGTTTCCATAACCGAGGTATATGCAGTGATGGCTGTAAGTTTGACTCTTATAAACGGAGTAACCGGAATATTTTCACTGGGACATTCAGGATTTATTGCAATTGGTGCATATGTGTCGGCACTTCTCACAATGCCTCTGGAGCAAAAACAGTTCAACTTTATTATGGACGATATTGTTGTTCCTTTTAACATGGAAGCTTTTTCTGGATACGGTTTTATATGGGCAACGATAATTGCCGCTTTAGTATCGGGACTTTTTGCATTTATCATAGGCTGGGCAAGTCTTAGACTTTCAGGCGATTATCTAGGGATTACAACCCTTGGCTTCAGCGAGATCATACGTATAGCAGCACTGAACTGGCCAGGTCTGACAAACGGCGCACTGGGTCTTAAAGGAATTCCTTCATACACCAATATATGGTGGGGTTTTGCATGGCTTGTTGTAACGGTGCTTTTTATAAAAAATCTTCTAAATAGCTCTTTTGGAAGGGCTTTAAAAGCAGTCAAACAGGATCCCGTAGCAGCCAAATCCATGGGAATAGATGTCTTTAAGCATCAGCTTGTATCTTTTGTCATCGGTGGTTTTTTTGCAGGTGTCTCCGGCTCACTTTATGCCCACTGGCTGACTACAATAGATCCCAGAACATCTACTATTGGTGTTCCTCTGACATTCAACATCCTTATAATGATCGTTCTGGGAGGGTTGGGCAGCATATCCGGTGCTGTTATCGGTGCGGTAATTTTCTCTTTTCTCTCTGAATTCCTTCGTTTTATTGAAAGCGATATTGTACTAGGTTCTTTAAGAATACCGGGTATATCAGGAATGCGTACTCTTGTATTTTCGGTCATATTTATATTGGTAATGGTCTTATGGCCTTCAGGAATAATGGGAAATAAGGAATTAAAGCTTAGACTGCCTATGTTGAAAAAGAAGGTGAACAGTAATGTCTGAAATACTAAAGCTTGATCGTATCTCTATGACTTTTGGAGGAATTAAAGCACTTGAGAACGTAAGCATGAAGATTCCTGCACATCAGATAAAAGGAGTTATCGGCCCAAATGGTGCAGGAAAGACAACTCTTTTCAATATTATAACCGGAATTTATAAGCCCATGCGCGGATGTATCGTTTTTAAGGGATCTGATATTTCATCTTTCAGACCATTTGAAACGGCTCATGCTGGTATTGTAAGGACATTTCAGAATATAAGACTTTTTACCGAAATGACGGTAATTGAAAATGTTATGACAGGCATGCATCATCAGCTTTCATGTTCTGAAAACTCCTTCATATGGCTTTTGCGTGCGGTTTCAAAAATCCAGTATCAGGCAGTCGAAAACGATATGTTCATAAAAGCATCATCTCTCCTCAAAAAACTCGGAATATCAGAACTGGCTTTTGTAAAGGCCTCTTGTCTGAGTTATGGTCAACAGCGAAAAGTTGAAATAGCCAGAGCGCTGGCCGCTCAGCCAGAAATACTGCTCCTTGATGAACCTGCTGCAGGTATGAATCCGACTGAATCTTTTGATCTTGTAAGTACTATCAAAGATATAAGGGATGAGTTTAATCTTACAATAATATTAATCGAACATGACATGAAAGTTGTTATGAATCTTTGTGAAAACATTTCTGTTCTAAACTACGGAAAAATCATATCCGAAGGTACACCAGAGGAAATTAAAAACGATGTAACCGTTATCAACGCTTATCTTGGATGTGATCACATTGATTGAAATACTATCAACAGAAAATCTTAATATATCTTATGGTATAATTCATGCAGTAAAAAATCTTACCCTGCATATACCTGTCGCAAGTATAGTAACCATAATAGGTTCAAATGGTGCAGGAAAATCCTCTACTCTTAATGCTATCTCCGGTGCAATAAAATCACAAGGTACTATTTTCTTTGAAAACAGTAACATAAACGGAACATCTTCTTACAAAATAAACCAGAAAGGTATCGTCTTGGTACCTGAAGGAAGAAAAATATTCCCCAACCTTACAGTTAAAGAAAACCTTATACTTGGTGCATATCACCAAAAAAACTATACTCAGGATATTCATAAAATGTACGATCTGTTTCCAAGGCTCAGAGAAAGGCAGAAGCAGCTTGGCGGAACATTATCCGGTGGCGAGCAGCAGATGCTTGCAATCGCCCGAGGTCTTATGTCAGATCCTAAGCTTCTTATGCTTGATGAACCTTCTCTAGGCTTGGCCCCGCTTATCGTCAAAGAGCTTTTTGAAATAATAAAAACTCTTAATAAAAGAGGTCTAAGCATTTTACTTGTAGAACAGAATGCTTTGAATGCGCTGGCTATATCTGACTATGCATATGTGTTGGAGAACGGCGAAAAGGTTCTTGAAGGCCCCAGCAAAAAGCTCATTTCTGATGAAAAAATTAAAAAAGCATACCTTGGTATGTAATACCGTAAAGTATGCAAATTACATATTTTTTAAGGGGGCACCATATGGAAAAAACGAACAACAAGGTTCTTGGTTTTTTTCCGCTTTTAGCTGTCGTGGTAGGTTCAGTCGTCGGGGCAGGTATTTTTAACTCGCCCAGAGACCTGGGTAACATTGCCAATCCCGGTCCTATACTTTTAGGATGGCTCATTACGGGTATCGGTGTTTTTTCTCTTGTAAAGGTTTTTCAGTATCTTTCAAACTCAAGACCTGAGCTTGAGGGGGGGATGTACAGTTATGCCAAGGAAGCATTCGGGGATTTCGTAGGTTTCAATTCAGGATATGGTTACTGGTGGAGTGCGCTTTTTGGAAATCTTGCCTACTATGTCGCAATCGTCAAGATTCTGAGCATATACTTCCCCGTAATAGAAGAAAATAAGCTTCTGGCATTAGGTATTGCAAGTCTTATTCTCTGGTCTTACCATATGCTCATTGTATCCGGAGTAAGAACGGCAGGAATAACTAACGCCGTAATTACAATCATCAAAGTTCTTCCGTTGTTTGTCGTTCTTATAGTCGCAATAACGTACTTTAAACCAGACCTGTTTTCAAACATGTTCTCTACTACTATAAAAACTCTTGAAGACGGACAGGTTGTCGCACGGGAGTCTTCTATATGGAATCAGATAAACTCAAGTTTCAATACTATGCTCTGGACTTTTATAGGTATAGAGGGTGCCGTGGTTCTTTCCAATAAAGCTAAATCCCAGAAAGATGTTGCAAAAGTTACTCTTTTGGGTTTTCTGATAACTATAAGTATCTATGTACTTGTATCTACTCTTACAATGGGTGTAGTGCCGGTGGAAGAAATACTTACATCCAACTCCCCGTTGGGAACCGTTCTTAACAATGTCATAGGAAAATCCGGACAGTACCTTCTGGACTTCGGTTTCTTATTTTCGGTGATGGGAGCCCTTTTGAGCTGGCTTCTCCTTGCGGCAGAGATTCCATATATCGCTGCATCAAGAGATCAGGTTTTTCCCAAAAGCTTTGCAAAGCAGAATAAAAAAGTCACTCCGGTATTCTCCCTTCTGATAACAAATCTAATTACACAGGCCGTGCTTATACTTTTGTTCACAATGTCTGAAACCGGAAGAATTGACAATAGTGAAAATGCTATACTTCAAAACATTTACTTTGCAGTTATAAGTCTTGCCGTAATCTGCATACTTATTCCATATGTTTCATCAGCTTTTCTTGGAATAAAGACAGCCTATAAAGAAAAAAAGTATTCAAATATAATCTTCTCAGTACTTGGAATCATCTTCTGCATATGGGTTTTCACGGCAATGTGGAAGTATGCAACGGCTGCAGTAATAATATATACATCAGGCATTATAGTACGTTTTATTGCGAAAAAAGAAAAAAAGCAGAAATTTACAGTGGCTGAAATAGCAACTTATCTGGTAATGCTGATATTAAGTATTATATCTATTTATTTTGTAGCTAACGGAAGTATCGTATACTAAAAAGCCTCCCGTAAGGGAGGTTTTTTCATATAAAAAAACCGCCCTGTTTAAGGGCGATAAAGGTTTTTCGTTCTCTATTGGGGGGTTCTGGGAGTTCTTACTTCTCTTAAGGAGGTTTAGGGTATCTTTCTCACTTGCATCATAATTCTATAATGCTATACTTAAAAAATCCTTAAAAACTTTAAGCATTCCGCTATGCATTGATAGTGCTTTAAACCCATGTCCCAACAAAGTTATTTTTTATGCCAGTTGTAGGCAGTTTGAATTATATCCTCAATTTTACTGTACTTCGGAGCCCATCTCAGAACAGTACGCGCTTTTTCAGACGAGGCAATAAGTATGGCCGGATCCCCACTTCTTCGCGCACCTGTCTCATACTTTACGGTACATCCGGTTACTTCTTGTGTTTTTTGAATAACCTGCATTACAGAAAATCCCTCTCCGTTCCCCAGATTGAAGACATCTGAACAGTTATTCTCCTTTATCCATTGCATAGCTTTTATATGAGCATCCGCAAGATCAAGGACATGTACGTAATCTCTGACCGCACTTCCGTCAGGAGTAGGATAATCTTTTCCGAAAACAGTTATCTTCTCTCTTTTTCCTAGTACCGTCTGAAGTATCAGAGGTATAAGATGTGTTTCAGGCGTATGGTCTTCGCCTATCTGTGCATCCAGACTTGCCCCGGCGGCATTAAAGTATCTCAGTGCCGCATAATTTATCATTCCGAGTTTTGAATACCAGTTCATGATCTGTTCGATCATAAGCTTGCTCTGTCCATAAACGTTAGTAGGAATTTTTTCCTGCTCCTCGGTTATTGGAAGCATTTTAGGATCTCCGTATACGGCTGCGGTAGATGAGAAAACTATGTTCCTGACATTGTGTTCAGTCATCGCTTTAAGCAGGTTCAGAGTTCCTTTGATGTTATTGTCAAAGTATTCATAGGGTTTTTGCATTGATACTCCTACAAGGGAGTAAGCAGCAAAGTGGTAAACCTCATCTATACTGTTTTCTTCGAAAACTCTCTGTATATCCTTAAGTTCACGCAAATCTCCTATAAATGTTTTTATACCTTTTACTGCCCATTCATGACCAGTTTCAAAGTTATCGAAAACTAAAACTTCTTTTTTACTTTCTTTTAGGATCTTTACAAGATGAGAGCCTATATATCCGGCTCCGCCGCATACAAGTATCACTCAACCACCTACTTTTCTCCTTTTTTGAACTCATCTTTAAATCCCATTGTGTTCATTATCAGAAAATCATTTTCACGCCATTTGTCCTTAACCTTTACAAACAGGTCAAGAAAAACTTTTTCTTCAAACATTCTTTCTATGTCTTTTCGGGCAAGCTGACCTATCTGTTTTATCATGGCTCCGTCCTTGCCTATGACTATACCTTTCTGCGAATCCCTTTCCAGATATATGTTAGCTCTTATATAGAGTGTGCCGTTTTCCCTCTGTTCAAAATCTTCAACAACTACAGCACTTGAATGTGGCACTTCCTGCTGCGTAAGATAAAGTATCTTTTCTCTTATAAGTTCTGAAACTATAAAACGTGAAGGTTTATCTGTTACTTCATCCTGCGGATAGTACATAGGCCCCTGCGGCATCATGTTTTCAAGTTTCTGTACAAGAGTACCTACATTTTTTCCGCTTTTCGCGGAAACATTTACCGTATCTGTTATGTTAGGGCAGATGGATCTTATTTTATTTTCCATTTCCTGAGCAACATTCTCAGTTTTGGCTATATCCATCTTATTGATTGCAAGAACTGCTTTTACACCAGACTGTTTCACTATATCCGCCACTATCTCATCCGAAGCCCTTATACCTTCACAGGCATCAACAACAAAGAGTATGGCATCTGTTCCCTTAACAGCATTCACAGCTATCTTTACAAGATACTCCCCAAACTTGTGCAAAGGCTTGTGAATGCCTGGTGTATCCACAAATACCATCTGACAGTGAGGTTGAGTATATATGCAGTTAATCTTGTTTCTTGTAGTCTGAGGCTTATCTGAGGTAATTACAATTTTCTGGCCTATTATGGCGTTTATTATACTTGACTTACCAACATTTGGTTTTCCGCATACTGCAATAAAACCACTTTTAAACAAAGGATTTTCCATTTTTCCCTCCTACAGCTCGCGGAGCTTTTCCATAAGGACTTTTGTAGCTCTGCAGTCGTCTTCGTTATAACTAAGTATTTTCTGCAGTATCTCTTTATTTCCTTTAAGCATCATATTATATTCTATAATAACGGCGTGTCCATTAAGATTGGTGCGCCATTTAAAGCCAAGGTACTTGCTTATATCTTTCAGTGAATACGAAGTCACGGGGAAAGATACATTCTTGATTATAACTTCAAATACATCAAGAGAGTTTTCAAGTATCCGTGAAATCTTTGTTCTCAATGCAGGATAGTTTCTGCCAATATTTTCCAGAGACTGTACATCATGAACATCGTAATGCACCAGAGGCAGTTTGAGATTATACAGAAAATCAACCATATCTTCTGTTTTTTTAGAATCTGCACCGTTGAAAACATAAGGTATGTATCTGTCCTCAAGGAGATAGCCAAAAAGGAAGTCTCTTTCAGCATATGTTTCAACATCAAATATTATATATTTTTCAGGCAGCGATATATCGTTTATTTTTATTATTTTATCTTCAATTATGGATTTGAGATTATACAAAGCTTTTCGGCACGAAGGATTGAACTTTTCTATCTGATTGCTTTTTACCACTTCAAGCGGATCAGTCTCTATGTTCTTAAAATGTTCTATAAGTCCTTCCGTCATAGCGGGCACAACATTGAGATCGCCCTGCGAAAGCAGTTCCCTGTGACATGCAGTCTTGAGGGTACAGAACTTGCAGTGCGCACCCGCAGACTTAGGCCGTGTATTCAACCTTGCAAGCGCTTTCTTTATCCAATTTTCTTTATTCATGAGTTCTATACGTTTTATGGTAAACTTTCTGTTTTCAAGTTCTACAAGAACATCATTAACCCTGTTCCCTTTTTCTTCAAAGTATCTGTAAACCAAGTAAGCATGAATCCAATGAGATATCCTCACACTTTTTCCTGCTCTTATTATACAGACGGTACCGTCCCTGTAATATTCATAGTTAGCCTCAAACTCAACTCCCTCAATATTTATGGTAAAATAACTTCCTGGCCTGGTATAACTGGGCGTAAAAAACGGGCAGTTTTCAAGGCTTTCATAGTACAGAATATCCATAATAACACCCTTTTCTTTTTATAATTCTCCGAAAATCCTCTTTACCTGTGCCACATTTGAACATATGGCATTAGAATTGTTGAACAAGTAGTAGATTATAACCGTCTCGGCAAAATCCATAACATTAAAGTTTTTATCAGTAAAAACTCTTTTTTGTAATTCAAACATCTGGTTAAAATAAGGCATAAACTCCTTAAGTTCATTATACACCCTGTCTATATCAGAACTGGCATGGATAAGGTTTTCCTTTATCCTTGCTATTGAATCTTTGAATCTGTCGGGATCTACGTTTTCTATACTTATTGCCATTACTCCTTTACTTACAAGTCTGGGATTGAGATAGTCAAATATTACAAGCACATTTTTTTTAAGAAGGCAGTCTATTGCCAACCACATTATCTTTTTTTCAGATTCGGTCTCAAAGTTCTTTACCTTATCAGCATAAAGAGACAGGTCTGCCGAAACAAGCAAAGTCTTGGCAGAGTTCATTATATCTATCCTGAAAAGATTGTTTTTGCACGACATGTAATCCATAAGATTCTCACTTATTATCCTTATGTTTTCCAGAGAATCATTAAAGGAAAAAAGCTCTTTTTCGTTTATTTTTATGGATCTTTCAAACTTTTCAAAAAGAATTTTTATTTCCTGTCCCTGAAGGAAAAAATCGATATGGTTGCAAAAATCCTCCCATTCCATTTCAAGATCAATCTTTTTGGGAACATACTCAAAGCCTGTGAACCTACATACACTTTTTCTGAGCATATCTATTCTCTCATCATGCCCTGATTCATTGTCGCCTTCCCATATTCTCATAACATCGTTAAAATCTATAAGTATCGCGTATCCTTTTCCGTTTTCCCTGGACAGACCCTTAAAAAACACAATAGAAGGATACGAAAAAAGTTTCGTATCCTCCCCATAGACAAAAGAAACTATTGAGTCAGGAATATTAATATTTTCAAATATGTCCGCCAGAGGCATATCCTAGCCTCCTCTCTTTTATTGATAAAGCCTTGATACATCACCTATTTCACTGAACATACCAGAAAGGGTTTTCAAGAATCCAAGCCTATTGAGCCTGATGCTTTCATCCCTATCCATTACGAATACGCCTTCAAAATAGCTGTCTATCTGTGGTTTCATCTCTATGAGAATATCAATTACACCTTTAAAGTTCATTTCTTTAACACAGCTCTCATATCCGGGCCTAACTTCAAGATACTTTTTGAAAAGCTCCTTTTCCTGTTCGATAATGAAAAGTCTTCCCTGATACTGCAGTGAGCTATGACTCTTGGAAATATTATATATTCTCTGGAAAGCGGTAATAAAATCTTTGAACTTATCAAGATTCAAGTACTCTTTTATGGACTTTGCTGCCAGATATGCACGCAAAGGCCGGTTCCAGTTGACAATCACTGTATTTATAACATCGCGCGGCATCTCTTCTTTTAAAAGAATAGTTTCAAAGCGGCTCTTAAAAAACTCATCCATCTTTTCGCTGTCATACTTCATATTTAGATTATCAGAAGCAATCTTAAGAATATCCTTTATATCATAATCCCATTCATTATCTATAAGTATTCTGATAATTCCGAAAGCCTTTCTTCGCAGAGCAAAAGGATCTTTAGACCCGCTTGGAATTTTATTTATGGCAAAATATCCGGCAATATCATCAGCCTTATCCGCTATTGAAACAATACTGGCGGTGATATTAGATGAAGTTTTATCTGATTCGTCCTTTGGCTGGTAATGCTCCTGGGCAGCGATACATATATCCTCGTCTTCATTTTTTGCTTTAAGGAATATTCTTCCCATAGAGCCTACAACCTCTGGAAACTCAAAAACAACATTTGAAGTTATATCTATCTTGCATAACAGCCCGGCTCTCTTTATTTTCTCAGTTTCATAACCTTTAAAACCCATTTTTTCGGCTATTATTCCGCATATGGCAGATATTCTTTCGGCTTTGTCCTTGTAGGTTCCAAGTCCCTGCTGATAGGTAACTCCCGACAACTGCTCAAATCTCTCCTGCACAAGTGCTTTAAGATCATCGTTGTAGTAAAATGCTGCGTCATCAAGACGTGCATTTATAACTCTTGAATATCCTGTTACTACATTCTTTTCCCTGGAATAGCCATCCTGAAAGGATATATACTTATTTGTGGCCTTGCCGTCTTTCAGCGCAAGAAAACTTCTCTGATGGTGTTTAATGGTGACAGTGCTTATTTCTGACGGAAGATATGAATACTTCTCATCAAAACTTCCTACAACCGCTGTGGGATACTCTGTAAGCTTTGCAATTTCATCTATAAGCTCTTTATCGCGGTCACACGTATAACCGCTTTCTTTTTCGATTCTTGAAAGTTCAGCACTTATCTTTTCAACTCTCTCTGAAAGTCTGGCAATGACAAAAGAGCCACGTAACTTTGAAAAATACTCGTCCGCACTGTTAATGACCTCTTCCTTGCCAAAAAAACGATGTCCATATGTCTTGTCCGATGATTTTTTGCCGAAAATCTCTATATTCATTATCTCATCATTATACATAGCTAAAACCCAATGAACAGGTCTTACAAAAGAATACTCGCCTTCACCCCAGCGCATAGGTTTTTTAAAGTTCATCTTAGTTATTGCAGGACCAAGTATCTGCTCAAAAAGTTCTTTGGTATTCCGGCCTTTTTTCTCAATCTTCACATGGGCATATTCAATACCGTTTATCTCTTTAAAGATAACCTGATCAGCCGATACTCCTGATGATTTAAGGAATCCCTCAAAGGCTCTGGAGGGACTGCCGTCTTCAGCAAAGCAAAGATTACGCGCAGGTCCTTTTTTTTCAGTGAATGTGTCCGGTTCTTTGTCTGAAAGTCCACATACAACCGCTCCGAATCTCCTTGGCGCCACTACTGTTTCTATATCCGAAAACTCAATATTTCTCGCCTTTAACTCTGATTTTATAATTTCTTCAAGCTGAAGCTCTATGTTTGAATACTCAGAAGACGGAAGTTCTTCGACCCCTATCTCAAAAAGTAATTTATTCATTTGAATTTCCTCCGTTAACTGCTTTTACATATGTGCTAGCACACTTCCTGGACATCGATCTTATATCCAGAATATACTTTTGTCTTTCATTTACGCTTATCGCACCAGCGGCATCCAAAAGATTGAATGAATGAGCCGTTTTTGCAAGAAAATCATAAGCCGGAAGATAAAGTCCCTTTTCTATAAGCCTTTCAAACTCATTCTTATATAGCACGTACAGTTTATTTAAAAGACCGGTATCAGACTGTTCAAAGTTGAACACCGAAAACTGCCTCTCATTTTCTTTATAGAGATACCCATAATCAACGGTATCGTTCCATTTGGTATTATATACATTTTCTATTCCCTGAAGATACATTGAAATTCTTTCGATTCCATAAGTTATCTCGACAGAAACAGGCTTTACATCAATTCCACCCATCTGCTGAAAGTATGTAAACTGAGTTATTTCCATGCCATCAAGCCATACTTCCCATCCTACCCCCCAGGCTCCCAGAGTAGGTGACTCCCAGTTATCCTCAACAAATCTTATATCATGCTCCATCGGGTCTATTCCTAATGTTTTTAGAGACTGGAGATAAAGTTCCTGTATATTTTCGGGTGACGGCTTTATAAGAACCTGATACTGATAAAACCGCTGCATCCTGTTGGGATTTTCTCCGTATCTTCCGTCTTTCGGCCTGCGGCTTGGCTGTATATATGCCACTTTCCATTCAAAAGGATCAAGCGATCTGAAAAATGTTGACGGATGATATGTTCCTGCACCCATTTCTATATCATAGGGCTGATCAATAACACAACCATTGTCGCTCCAAAACTTGTCAAGCGCCATAATAAGCTGCTGTATGTTCAAATTATTCCCTCCAGATCAAAAAAGATTGTAATTATTTGTCCGATTATTCGACCGATATCAGCATAGGATAATGCTGCTGGCCACCGTAATGAACCTCAACTTCTATCTTGCTGTACTTATCGGTCAACCTCTTCACAAATTGGTTTATATGTTTTTCTTCTACACCTTCTCCGTAGAAGATAGTTACTATTTCATATCCCTGGTCAATTACCTCTGTAAGTGCTTTTAACGTTTCTTTATACATATCTTTCCCGTGTGCCTTGAGATCCTTACCAACAAAAATCAGGTTTTCATTCTTCTTAATCTTTTCGCTGCCTATCTCAGAATCTCTTACAGCATAGGTAACCTGTATTGGAACGATCGAATCGATATACCCCTGCATGGATTGTTCAAGCTCCTGTCTTTGCATCTCGTCCTGAAAACCCAGCAGAGCTGCCACACCCTCCTGAACATACTTGGTTGGAAGTACCAATACTTCCTTATCACTCATTTCCGCGGCTTTCTGTGCGGTCATTATTATATTGGGATTATTTGGAAGAACTATTGCTTTCGAGTAGGGCATTGCGTTTAGAGCGTCGGCTATATCCTTAACACTTGGATTCATAGTCTGTCCGCCGAATATGATTTTGTTTACCCCCAGGCTCTTGAAGATTTCACTGAGTCCTTTTCCGGGCGAAACCGAAACGATACCCCAATTTCTCTGAGGGAATACTTCTGTTTCTTCTTCCTGCTGTTGAACTTCTATCTCTTCTGTTTTAGCTTTATCATCAATGAGATGCTCGTGCTGTACTTTCATATTTTCAACTTTAACCTTCATCAGTTCGCCAAACTCAAGGAACTTCTCAAAAACTATGCCGGGATGGTTTGAATGCACATGGCATTTAAGGAATTCATTCTGGTGAACAAGTACTATGGAATCGCCGTTTTCTTCAAGAAACGCTCTTAATTTTTCAAGATCGGTTTTTGATATCTTAGCATCTTTAAGGTTTAGTATAACTTCTGTACAGTACTGATACTTTATATCTTCATAAGCAAAGGATGCAATCTCCTGAGCAGAAGCTGTTTCTATCTTAAGAAGGTTTACCTGTGTATCTCCCTTAAGAGAGTCGCTGAAACCTTTGAGCACATATGAAAAACCTTTTGCTCCAGCATCTACCACGTTTGCATCCCGTAACTTTTTTAAGTATTTCGGAGTTTCTCTCACAATTTCTTCTGACATTATACAAAGCTTATCCATGAATTCAACAAAATCTTCAATTTCGGAAAGCTCTTTTTCCGAACGCTCCGAAAGTCTTCTTATAAGAGTGAGAAGCGTTCCTTCCACAGGTCTTATTACGGCATTGTAAGAAACTTCTTTGGCTCTTTTAAGTGCAAGAATGAAGTCCTTTGTATTTACTTTCTTCTTGGTCTCTATGGCTTCGGTAAATCCCCTAAATATCTGGGAAAGTATAACTCCTGAATTTCCTCTTGCACCCATGAGCAGTCCGTCTTTTAGAGCCTTTAAAATATCCTTGGTGACCATAGGATCTTTTACCTTGTCCAGCCACTGGCACGCCTCCAGCATAGCTGCACTCATGTTCGAACCTGTATCTCCGTCAGGAACCGGAAAAACATTCAATGCATTGATCTCGTCTTTATTCTTTATAAGCACTTCGGTACCTTTTTTTATGCCTATATATATATCTTTACCGTCAAGATAAAGCTTTTTCTTCAATCTTCTCACCTCTACAAGTCGCTGAATAAATTATGTGCCTATGATTTCAAACCTGCTATATGAACATTCACCACTACATTCTGAAAGTTCAGCATGGAAGTTACTCTGTGGTGTATATTTTCCTGGGCATTTTCTGCAACTTTTTTTATAGGAAGCCCGTATTCAAGAACAAGGTCTACAGACACAAATATGCCTCTGTCACTTTCCTCTACGTTTATTCCCTTAGCTTCTTCTTTGGCCAGAAGATTGGCTATCTTATTGAAAAAACCCTGTTTTCCAGTATCTACGGTACCGTATGATTCAGAAACTGCTTTATAAACTATATCCCTTATAACCTCAGGTTTTATAACGAGAGTGCCATATTCGGTTTTTAATGTCATATAATACACCTCCTGGCAGAATTTTTATTTCATGTTAATACCGCTGACAGATAACCTACGACACTAGTATATTCTTCCAGGACATCACCGCTTGTGTTGTGCCCCGTAAGAACCGATCTTTCAAATTCAAGTCCCATCAGCACGGCAACCGGTCCATATCCACACATGCTGATATCATACTGCTTTATCGAACTGTAAAGCTCCTGCGTATCCATCTTTATTACAGCATCCATAACCAATGTGTCTTTTTTTAAAGTAATCTCCTGGCTTTCATAGTGATTAAGATCAGTCGATGCGATAAAAAGAACGCCGTCATGCTTATACTCCTTAAGAATCATGGATAGTTCTGATGCCGTCTGCATGCTCTGATCCTTCATACAGATGGGGAGTATTTTGAAACAATTTCCAATCAGATACTGTATAAAGGGCAGTTGCACTTCGAGCGAATGCTCATAGATATGCGCAAGATAATCTCCGTTCCTACCCAGTTTTGAAAGTACATCAGATGCAAGAGTGCTGTTTACTTCGACTTCTCCCAAAGGAGTAACCCAGCTTCCTTGCGGATAAACCGAAATACTTTCTCCCAACCCGCTATGGTTAGGTCCTATAATAACAACTGTATCTACCGTTCCGTTCCTAAAAATCTTTTCATAAGCTTGTGCAGCTGTCTGTGCGCAAAAAACATACCCGGCGTGAGGCACTATGGCACCACTGCATCTTATGAGCTTTTCACCGGCATGAAAACCCTCGGGGAAGTATCCTTTTATCTTCGCTGAAAGTTCTGATGAATCCTGCGGGTAAAACTTTCCGCTTGCTGCAGGCATTCTTTTTTTTGAATACATGCTGCACCCCCCTGTCATTTCAATCATTTATAATCCTGTGCAACCGGTTTGGTAAGAACCTCCGCCCTTATAAGAAAAACGAGTTCAAAACTTGAAACTTCATTTTTATAGTATGAGAAAAAATCTCCTATTAATGGGATGTTTTTCAAAAGTGGAACTCCTTTTTTCATCCTGTAGGTTTTGGAAAAATTAAGTCCGCCAATCTTAATAAGACCGCCGTTTCCGGTCATGAAGGAAGTTTCTATGGTCTTGCTGTCAAGAGCGCTTTCTTTTTGTTCTTTCGCTTCGGTCAATTCAACATAGAAGGTTGTTGTTATACTTCCTGTCATCTCGTCATAACTTCCCTTTACCCTGGATTTGAAACTAGACTGAACTTTGGAGTAAACTTTCTTTCCGTCCTTTTCATCCACCAGTACAGGTATGGATACATTTGAATTTATCTGAGCCTCTTCCCCCTGCATAACATAAAAACTTTGTCTTGCAAGTATATTAAGCTTCTCATCAATATACCTTGAGCTGGTTATATTCAACCGGGATATCTCATAAAGGTTCTCAAGAGTTATTGACCCCAAGTCACTTCCGTTCATTACTATTATCTCATATTTAAGCATTTTTTGTTTATTAAAAAAACGGATAGTTTGGTTATCCAAATAATTATAACTTATACCTTTTGCAAAACATAGCCGAAACAGTGATTCCATAGTAAAAGCATCATGGTTGACATGAATTTTTATTTCCTTGGAAAGATCACATACGCAATTAAGTCCATTGCGCCGGCATACGGAGACGATAAGCTCCTTAATATCTGAAGATTGCGATACTCCAGAATTATCTGACAGCACAGACTGAATATATTCAAGTACAAACTCCTCACAACTTTCGTCATATTCGATCAGATAAAAAATATCGGAATCAGTTCTCGAAATTTCAGTAAGCTTCACCCCCTGCTTTATAATTATTCTATCAAATATATCTTTAACTTTAAGAGGCACTTTTATCACTTTGTTTAACCTTTTGGTTATATTTTTTCCATCATCGTCTTTTATTTCGTGCGATACCTTCTGAGGCTGTACCAAAATTTCATCATTATCTGGCTGAGTAGGCACATCAGCACAGGATTTTTCAGAAACCTGCTCTTTTACATGAAAGGGCTGTTGCTCTTTAACAGTAGTAGCATCACCTGAAAGCTCGTTGCAAGGAGCCTGCTGAATAATTTCTTTTAACTTTTTTTCCTGTTCCTGCAGATAGGTAATGCTTGCGGCATAGCTTTCATGTATCTTTTGTATCTCTTGATCCTGCCTATCCTTTTCTCTGTTTTTAGAGATGTAAACGCCGTTTAAAAAATCCTGAATTTTTATTATCTGCGCTATGTTCCATGCAGAAGTATACGTAAGAAAATAATCATCAAATCTCTGAAATCTACAGTCAAAAAATTTCTCCAGTTGCCCAAGATCGTATCTGCTATTAAAAAAATAAAAAAACTTTTCCTCAGTTTTTTCCGTATCTTTTTTGCTCAGTATAAACGCTTCAGGCTTATCTTCCTGTAACAAAGGCAAATTCAAATTTTCCGTACTTTCCTTTTCTTGGGCAGAATCTGTCTGCACACAAGTTTCTTCTGTAGATAAAAGTTCATACTTTTCAAAATCATGCCCAGGCATGTCCAAAACTTTCTGCCTTAAAAACTCCTGAAGTACCTGGCTGCGGTATTCTATAATATCTCCAGGTATTCCCGTTTCATCTTTATCTGTGGCCATAACACAAGCCTGAGCAGATATTTTTTCTCCTCTGGAACTAATGATCGCATCGGACAAAATTTCAGAAAGAGTTGATTTAAGATATACTGTATCTGTGGATATCTGCGTAAGAGTTCCGGCGATAGTACTTTGAACATCAAAGACAGGTTGTTCTACAAGACCTTCTTTTATGAAATAGGGAAGCTTATTTTCAAAATCTGCTGCATTCTTTCCGGCAACAAAGGTATCTTGGTTTATAAAAACCACTTGAACGGCATATGTTTTTTCCATAAGCCTTATAAAATCTTCAAAAAAAATCTCATCTGACCACAAACTCAATTTTTCCTGAGGAAATGGCTCCATTCTTATCCAGTTTAATTTCAGCTCCTGTGAAAAAAGATTAAGAAGATCTCCCAGCTTTATTTCTTTTAAAAAAAGCTTTTCAAAGTTCAATGCACCTCTTCCGTTGAATATCAGACGGTTTTTGCCGTCAACTAAAGGCTTTACTGGCATAAGAGTTCTTATCTCCAACATATTGGAAAGTATTTCGACAGATCTCAAAGGACCTTTTTCAATTTTGTATGACTGTGGGATAAACAGTTCTTCTCCGAAAAGTATCTTATGAACCGTCAGCTCACTGTTTGAAACCACTGTAAACTCCTTTTGAAAATCAAACAGGATTACGTTGGCGTTTGTTTTTTTATCATAATCTATGCTCATTGTAAAAGAAAGCCCTATTAAAAGCAATAAGCCTATGACTAGAAAAATTTTTTTCATAAGATTACCTCAATCTCTTTTCCACAAGTGAGAACAAGTATTCCGTCATCGAATATTCCCATGATCTGTCTGTCTCCGATAACCTCTCCTTCACATACATTTAGGAGTTCATCATTAAAGTAGATGTATGCACTTTTTACTCCGTTTTTCACCCTTACTCCGGCAAATCTTATACAGTCTGGCATAAAACTTTTGAATGAATCTTTCATCGACCACAGATACTCAAGAGAAAAGACCTTTCCGTCAAATATGCTCTCTGCTATTTCGGCACTTTCAGCACAGATAAGTGTTTTATAAGCAAACTCGCCCTCAGATGGCAGACTTTGCTTAACCTGTAGGGTAAAGTCAGTAGAGATATTATTCACGCTGCTGTTTTCTCTGAGCAGTTTTATACTGTCAACCTTTGAGTCGTCAGCCAAAACAGCACTCATAAATTTTTTAAGCTCTTTATTTGAAAATTTTCTGTCTATCGAACCGCTTCCGATGCTGTACAGTATAAAGATCTGCTCCTCATAAGATTCCTCCTTGGACAGCATTGAAAGTATCAAAAAGAAAGCCAGCAGTACTAAGGCAACCAAAGCCCTTATTCTCATAAACTCTCCTTATTCAGTAAATATACTGAGAAAGACTATGCTCTTTTCTCCTGTTTTCAACTCAGAAATCTTTTTTACCGCATACTTCGTGATTATCTCCTGACCTTCTGAGAGCTCAAGCATAACCGTACTCTCTATCCTTCCACCCACAAATGTAAACTCTATCAGTCTTGCATCATATTTTTCAAGAACTCTGAAAAACTCAGATATCTCATTCTTCTCTTCCCTGATGCTTTTGAGATACTTCTCATACTTGCTCTTTTCATATTTTTTTTCATCGGCGACTTTTTTATGGCTGGATACTCCGCCAAAAAAAGAGTATGCAGTCATAACCGCCAGAACGATTATCAATAAATCAAGAAGCAGTAAAAACGGTTTCCTTGATAAACTCTTTACAGAAAAAATCATAGCCCGCCCTTTTTAGCATATTCCAACACTGCTTTATTAATATCCTGAACAGAAAATGAAACATCATACTCATGCCTATCACAAACGATTCCGTTCTTAATGTAATATTTATTCCTTTCAAAAAAGTATGAGCAGCAAGGAAATTTTATAACATACTCTCCAGACGGCATTTTAAGCAAGGTATCTACTGCCAACAGTTGCTGCGGGATGAATATATCCTGAATAGGCGATAATCTCTTTTTAAGCCAATGCGACTTGTCATAGATTAAATAGTACTTTTCATCCCAGCTTCCCATTTCAAAGAACCCGACTCTTTTACTGATACCCTTTTTGAAAAGATCCTTCAAAAGGTGCTGCTCTGTCTGGTATGACTGTATGTAACAGTCCATATGACCTACTCCTATCTTCTTTCCATTGTACTTCAAAAATATTGTTTTTTTCACGGTAACGTCACCGCCGCGGTTACAGGAACCACTTTCAGCACGGTTTGATTCTTCCTGTCAACTATAATCCCTCCGGGACTTTTTATGTATCCGTCATCAAACGTCAGCTCTCTATAGGAGTACTGATTAATTTTGAACGTAAAGTAATTATTTCTGAATCCGGCAATAACCGATGTTTTGCTTGCATAAATATCTGCTTTGCGGGAAATAAAAGATACAGTCCTCATGCGGTTTATCGTTTTTACGGCCAGTACCTGGTCAGAAAGTCTTTCAAAGTACCTATACAGAGGAAGAATGCTTACGGCACAAAGAGATGAGAACATTATCACTTCTGCAATAAGATATATACTCAGTTCCAGCATTAAAAAACCTTTTCTGAACTCAACGGACTTCATATTTCACCTACTCTCCGACCGAAAAGTTTATGTTTCCAATAAATACCTTGCTGTAAACCTCGTAGGCAATACTCATAATAAGTACGGAAATAAGTATTATGAGAACGGGCTCAATCATTTTAAGAATTTTTTCGCTGCTTTCCTTAATTCTGCTCTGACAGTCCTTTTGAAGAAAATCAAGAACCTGTCTGTAACCGCCTACTTTTCCCGACAGGGCAAATGCGAGCGAAATCTCTTTAAAATCTTTTACCTTACAGAAAGCTTCTTTTACATCAAGCCCGCTACGTATATCCAGACCGGGGCTTAAAAATGCTTTTTTTGCCAGAACCGAATCAATACTTTCAACAGTTTTATCCATAGCCTCATAAAGAGTAAGTCCACTCGAAATAAGAAGATTTATATCCCTTACGAAACGATATAAGACTATTGTCTTATAAAACTCTCCCAAGAAAGGGATTTTGCAAAGGTATGAATCATTTTTCCGTGCAAAAACATATGAAACAGATATCAGAATAAGCAAAAGAAAAAAGCATACAAAGAGGACTGAAGATACCGTAAAGTTTATTTCTATATTAAGCAAGGAAGAAAATGAAGGTATGATATAAAACCTCAGAAAAAAAAGCAGAACCGTAAGCGATAAAAGAACAGTAAAAGGATACAGAAGTGATTTTTTTAGTTCCGACTGTACTTTCTCTTTTTCAGTATAGTATGATAAAAAACTTCCAAGGTTGGATACAAACATGTCCCTTGTTTCGCATATCCCCATCCCAAGGGAAAAATAACCGTCATACTCAGCCAATTCAAAGCACTTTTTGTAATCATCACCACGTACTATATGAAAGTAACTTCTGCATACCACCCCGCGGGTAAACTTATCGTACTCATCCCCTACAGCTATCATAAAAAGACAGTCATAAAGATTTATACCACTGTTCATCATCAGATATATGCTCTGAACTATCTTTTTCATAGACTTAAGCGGGATCCTCTTATTTTGTGGATAGATACCCTCAAGCGATACTGATGAGACTTTCATGTTTGCCGGAATCAGTCTGAATATCTCCTGAACATCTGCACAAAGTATACATAAGGTTTTTTCTGAAACAGAGCTGTCGTCTTTCACCTTTATTTTATACAAATTTTTCAAAACAAACACCTCAATACTTTTTTATATGTATAATTATAACATAATTTTCATATTCAAGCATTGACGCTTATTTTAAGATATTTTAAGTTTTTTTAAGAAAATTAAGGGATTACTGCATGGCGTACTCTTTAATCTTAAATATACACCGCAGAATGAACTTAATGTCAGAGATATCTTTGAGTTATAATTGGATTGCTTATTTATTGTTATCTTGAAAATATTCTATTACGGGAGGTACTTACATGAAAAAACGCAGCATTATTTTTTTACTACTTATTACTTTGGTATGCGTCTCAATTCTTAGTGCAAAGACCATAGAACTTAAGTTCTGGACGCATGAAGATCCTAACAGAAAAGAGATCGAAACACGTTACATCCAGGAATTTCAGAAAATGTATCCTGATGTTGTCATAAAGAGAGTAGAGTACTCATCAACCAAGATTCAGGAGCTTGTTCTTACCGCTTTCGCAGCTAATGAAGGACCAGATATTTTCAATATGTCTATCGAAGATGAGTATGCATATATTGTTAACGGAAGAGTAGCTCCCGTTAATCCCAAGGCCGCAGGATATACTAGCCAAAAAGCTATTTATGCCGAGTACATGCAGGGTATGCTCGATCCTGTGACATTTGAAGGGAATCTTTACGGTCTTCCTCTTGAGATAACCAACTGGTGTATATTCCTAAACAAGAAAGTTTTCAGAGACGCAGGCTTAAACCCAGAAAAAGACTATCCCAAAACTTGGGAAGACGTTGTTGCATTGTCAGAAAAGATTGCCATCCGAAAAGGAGACATAGTACAGAGAAGAGGATTTGACTTCAGATACCCTTACTATCTGGTCGAGATGGTTCCGCTTGTCGAACAGCTTGGCGGAAAACTTGTGAGTGATGATGGTAAAACTGCAATAATAAATGATGAAGCATGGATAAAATTCCTCAAATTCATGGGAGATTTCGGTCCTAAAGGCAAAAACCTCGGTTCACCGACGTACCAGGCAGCAAGAAAGCTTTTCAATAACGACAACAATGATATTGCAATGTGTTCAACCGGATTATATCAGATCGCAAGAATAAAAGCCGACAATCAGAAGTTCTTTGACAGTAAAGAATGGATGGTCATCCCGTTCCCACAGTTTAAAGATGCTGTAAGAAATGTTCCTGGAAAGTATTACGGCCACTACTACATGGTTAATGCACAAAAACCTAAGGAAACACAGGAAATGGCATGGAAGTTCATAGGATACATGCTCAGCCATGCAGAAGAGTATCTTGAGAAAGTTGCCATAATACAGCCCAAGCTTTCACTCATCAACTCAAAGCTTTTCAAAAGCTATCCTTACTCCGACGTATTCCTGTCCGACCTTCAGAAGGCAGAGGTTGTTTTCTACCAGGCCAACTCAGCCAAAATACAGAAACATATAGAAGAAGCCGTACAGTCTGTAATGTTCGGAAACAAGACTCCTGAAGAAGCTTTAAAGACACTTAAGCAAAAAGCCCAGGAATCTCTTGACGAAGGAAGAGACATGTAAAAAAGCAATTACATATGGACCACTTTCAAAGTGGTCCATATCTTTAAATTTACTTTCGGGGAGCGTGTCGATAATGCACAGAATAAAAGAAATGAAGCATACAGGAGGCATAGAGCGGAAAAAAGCAAAGTGGGGCTGGATTTTTGTTGTTCCGTCAATAGTATTTTTTGCAATTTTCAGCTTTTATCCCATTATAAATGCGGCATACACAAGTTTTTTCAAAAAAAATCTTTTGTCGCTGAGACCTCCGAAGTTTATAGGCTTTGAAAATTATACCTACATCTTCACATCAGAAGATTTCTGGAACTCCTTCAGATCAACCATAACATTCACCTTAGGAACTTTTGTTCCTATCGTTGTATTCAGTCTTATATTTGCTACATTTATAATGTCCCGCAGAAGATTTCAGAAGTTTTTTCAGATGCTTTTCTACTCTCCGGCCGTTCTTTCTTCGGTCACAGCAGCAGTAATATGGCTTATGATATTCGATCCGCGTGGACTTGCAAACCAGCTTCTGGACTTTCTTACCAACTCTCCCGGAATAGACAGGCACTGGCTGTCATCATCTGCTATGGTACAGCTTTCAACAATTATAGTTTACTTTTGGAAGTATGTGGGATACTTTACCATAATATTCATATCAGGACTGGCAAGCATACCCCAGAGTATTCATGAAGCAAGCAGAATAGACGGGGCAAACTCATGGCAGGACTTTGTCCACATAACCTTACCGCTACTTAAGCCGACAACCGTTTTGGTCTCAATAATGTCTATGCTCCAGTGTCTTAAAACATTCAGCACTCAATACCTTTTCACACAGTCCGGCGCTCCGACACAGCCCATAAACGTCATTACTCTGAATATCTATAACACCGCTATAAGGGACCACTCAATAGGAAGAGCCTCGGCAATGAGCATTGTACTCTTTTTAATTATGCTTCTGCTTACATGGTTCCAGTTTAAAGTATCCAAAACTGATGAAGTGGATTATAATTAAAGGAGGCCTGAAATGGAAAAACACAAACTCAAATTCAATCTTGCTGACACCCTTATCTGGATTTTTCTGGGCGTCTTTGCAATAATAATAATTGCCCCGATCATTTTTATGTTCTGCGCATCATTCATGACTTCCAACGAAATCCTGAAGATGCCGTTTTCATGGATACCAAAAAGCTTTTACTATCAGAACTATATACATGCTTTTTCCGGCAACGACGGAACTTATATCTACATACGGAACATACTTAACTCCTTCATCGTTGCTTCAATAGTCACCGTAACCACTATACTGCTTTCAGCCATAACCGGATACGGACTGGCAAAGTTCAAGTTCAAGGGAAGGAACTTTGTTTTTATGCTTATTATGGCAACAATGATGATACCTTTTGAAGCTATAATGGTACCACTATACCTAGTAATAACCAAGCTTGGCCTTCAAGACTCATATACCGGACTTATACTGCCATTTCTCACAAATGCCTTTGGAGTATTTATGATGCGCCAGTACCTTATAACCTTTCCGGATGAACTTTTAGATGCGGCAAGAATTGATGGTGCCAGCGAACTTAAGATCTTCTGGAAGATTATTATGCCCAACAGCCTGCCGGTTGTCGCAACTCTCGGAATTTTGACTTTCCGCAGCGAGTGGGATAACATGTTATGGCCGCTACTGGTAGTCCAAAGCGAAGAGATGAAAACTATACCGCTTTACATCGTCAAGTTCACGGCCGAAAAACATACCAATGAAGGTGCAATGATGGCAGTCGCCGCAATTGCAAGCATACCTATGATCATACTTTTCTTTGCTTTATCAAAATATTTTGTAAGCGGCGCAAGTTTACACGCATCAAGAAAGTAACCAGACTTCTTGACGGTAGCTGCACAAGCTTTAAGGAGAGGATTAAACTGAAACTTTTTATTTTTGACATGGGCGGTGTTGTGGTAAGAAATTGCAACGTAGTTCCCCATATAGCTCAAGTTTACGGCACATCCGAAGAAGAATTACGAAACAGTGAATTTATGCCTATGACAGACCGATTGATGAGCGGAGAAATAACAGAAACAGATTTTTGGAGCTGGTTCAATAACAAAAAAACTACTTCTTTCAAAGGACTTCTTTGGGGTGAAACCTTTAGCCCCTCCATAATACCACAAACTGTTGAGATAATTAACCGCCTGAAGAAGAAGTACCGTGTGGTATGCGGAACCAATACCATGCAGCCACACTACGATCTGCATATGAAAAACAACGATTACGGATGCTTTGACAAAGTTTATGCCTCACATCTGATGCATGCCATAAAACCTGACAGGGATTTTTATACCCACATCCTTTCTCACGAAGGCGTATCCCCATCAGAGACAGTATTTATTGATGATTTGTTTGTCAATGTACTCGGAGCAAGAACCATTGGAGTACACGGTATTCTTTTCCAGACACCACAGAAGCTCGAAAAAGATATAACTATGCTGATAGGCAGCTTTTAAATAAAACTCCCGCATTACTGCGGGAGTTTTCTACTATAACTTCATTTTCAGAACTTCTTCATCATCCTCCATAACTCCGGTATCCTTAAATCCATAGTTCAAGTAAAACTGATAAGGCCCTTCTTCCTCATCCATCTCACATGAAACATAGAGATACTTTTTTCCTTCTTTCCTGTACTTGTCAGTAATAATGTCAAGAACCTGTCTTCCATAGCCCTTATGTTGAAAATCCCTGGCAATCATAAACCTCCAAAGAAAAACACTTGGAGCTTCCTCGGGCGGAAGATCCGAAGGCTGAATATCAACCATTACAAACCCTATAGGAACCCCATCCAGATAGACTGCCCGAAACCATGCATGCTCATAGAAATGAGCCTGGGCTATAGAATAAACATTCGGTGCAACACATCTCTGCTGCCCGGGCGATAAAGTATCACTGAGCTTGCAGACTTTAAAAAGATTATCCATATTCACTTCTTCCAACGTTAAATGCGACACTGTACACCTCCTACCATAAAATCAGATATGCTTGGAAATAAATCCCAGAAGCATCGAATTAAGTTCGTTAGGCTTTTCAAAAATAGCCACATGACCACAATTCGGTATAATAACATACTCCGAATTTTTTACAGAATCAGCAATCAGTTTTGAAAATTTCGGTGGTTTGAGTATGTCATCTTCTCCACACACCACAAGCACAGGACAGTCTATTCTTGAAAGCTGATCAGTAATATACACATCATTTAAAAAAGTATCGTAAAGCTCAATCTGACCGTCAAAATAACTGTCAGATATTTCCTTAAACGCCTTAGCCCTGCTTTTAAGCATCTCCATATTCTTCTTCACAAAAGAACTCCCATAAATGCTTGGCATCATCCCAAAGAAAAATTTTTCCCCTTCTTTTTGTTTTGCAAGCTCCTTCCAGCCTAAAACAAAAAATTTGAGCGTTTCATCCAGTTCACTTACTGAATCTATTACCGATATGCTTTTCACAGTCTGCGGAAAGTCCAAAGCAAAGCGCAGAGCCGCTTCACCTCCATATGAAGTGCCAACAATATGAACTCTGCCTATTCCAAGACTTTCCATGAGAAGCTTTGCCTCAAGCGCATGCTGTGAAAATGTATAAGGTCCCTTGGGCTTATCCGATCTTAACTGCCCCTTGAAGTCATGAAGCAAAATTCTGTAACCCATCTTTTCAAAAAGATGAACCTGATTTTTCCAACTGTCTGCCGACGCCATAACTCCATTGAAAAAAGCTACAGTTTCCGTACTTTCGGTGTTTCCTCTCAACTCATAAAAAAACTTTATACCGTTAATCTCTTTATACGACAAATCAATGCCCCCCAATTTTAAAGTAATGATCTTTCTTTCCTTTATAATAATACCATATTATTGATTGTACGTAGAAAAAATGCGATTTTTATTATTGTGAAATATAAAAACTCAATTTTTTTATTTATTTAAGTTTATTATGGTTTTTTGGGTGTTTATAACCAAAAAATAGATTTTTTTAAATGTAAGAAATCATGTAATATCATGTTAGTTGCATGATGCAAGCAACTAACACTTTGAAACAGGAGGTCTACTATGGACACAATTCAGATAAATCCTACACAACATGAGATTCTTAAGTCCGTATGGCTGAAAGAGCACTTTGCGAGGCAGGAGCTTAGCGAAGATCTTAATATAGACAAGTCTACAGTTTCTCGTAACCTTGAATCGCTTATTTCTCAGGGATTAGTTTTGGAGGCAGGCGAAAAAAATCCCGGCGAGGCAGGAGGAAGAAAAACTCAGATACTAAACTTTAATAAAGATTGTTTCAACATCCTCGGAATAGCTGTTGTAAACGGAAGAGCTCTTTATACCATTAACGATATGCAGGGAAATGTATTATTCAAAGACAGTATCAGGTTCGAAAAAAAAGACGGCGAATTTTTCAGGGGACTCGATTCGGTTATAGAACAGGCGCTGAAGAACTACGGAAATATTCTTGCCATATGTATATCAATGCCCGGAATAATTGACTCTGCCAAAGGATATGTAATATTTTCAGAAGATTTGGAGCTTAAGGATCTGAATCTTAAAAAGTATGTTGAGAATAAATATAAGATCTTCACTTTTATAGAAAATGATGCCAATTCAGGAGTTGCTTCTTATCTTTCGCACTTTCGCCTTAAGTACTCCAACTTAATATACTTTATGTTTTTCTTCCCGGACAAGATCTTCAAATTTGGAGGACTGGGAGCCGGAATTGTAATTGACAAAAGAATATACCGCGGCAGCAACTCCGCAGCCGGTGAAATAAAGTTTGAACAGGAACTCCGGTTTGATCAAGAAAAACTTTACTCCATAAAAGATATAAACACAGGTTTCAGACAGAACCATGAAATTATGGACGTTCTTAACAGAATTACCGATATGCTTTCAAACAGAATTTATTATCTCACAAACTTTCTTGATCCGGATCATATAATTTTGGGCGGAGACATCAACCAGTTTTCCGAAGAAGTTAAAAACTATCTGATGGCAAAGATATTCCATAAGTTCGGAATAACCGAAAACAACAGATTTATTCTGGTAGATTCACAAGGCTTGGTCTCCATAGCTGCAGGTGGAACTATATCTTTTATGAATGCTTTTATGAGTGATTTTTCAATGGCAAAAAAAATATTGAAGTTTGGTTTATAAAAGGGATATTTATACTTAGGAGGTGGATTAGGTGTTAAAAAGACTTTCAGTTCTTTTATTATTGGTTCTTATGGTAAGTTTAGGCATGGCAGCAACAAAACTTACTTTCTGGCAGTTTATGATGGATCAGCCTACATCTGATGCCGTACTTGAACAGTTTAGAAAGGAAAATCCAGATATTCAGTTGGAAGTTGTACAGTTATCGTGGGGAAACGGCAAGGATAAAATAACCACTGCATTTGCTGCCGGAAACCCGCCTGACGTAATTGAACTGGGAAATACATGGATGCCACAGTTCTCATCGGAAGGCGTTCTTATGAACATCACATCCGAAATGAAAAAGTATCCGAATATCACCGGATGGTACCAAACCGAATACAAAAACCAGTACTATGGATTTCCGTGGCTTTTAGGCACAAGGGTTCTTTACTACAACGTTGATCTTTTTATAAAAGCAGGATTAGATCCTGTAAATCCTCCCAAAACATGGGAAGACGCTCTGGCAGCTGCCAAAAAAATAAGTGCTCTAGGAAAGAATCTCTATGGCTTCGGTCTGTGCTCAGGTGAACTCTACTCACCAGCTCAGCAGTGGTTCTTGCCTGCAGTATGGGGAAATGGCGGAAATGTTCTTAATTCAGACTATACCAAAGCTACACTTAACACAAAAGAAGTATCAGATGCCGCAAAGTTTTATCAAGAGCTTGCCAGATACTCAATCAAAGATAAGCAGACAGGCGTAGAGCAGGCTTTTGGTGAAGGACGTGTTGGAATGTATGTAGCAGGTGCATGGTCTATAAGCACTTTGCAGACAACATATCCAAAACTAAACTTCTATCTTGGTTTTGTTCCAAAGCCATCTAAAGACAAAGGAACACACGCATCTTTTGCAGGAGGAGAAATACTTACGGTATCAAAAGTCACAAAAAACAAAGATGCCGCCATGAAACTTGTAGAGTACCTTCTCAGAGACGATGTTGCAATGCTTATAACAAAAAGAGTACCGCAGATATATCCGTCCAACAGGCTTGCCATACTTGATCCATGGTGGAACGAGAATCCGCTTTACCAGATGTTTGTAAAACAAAACACATATGCAGTTGCAGCACCTCTTTATACACGATGGGAAGATGTTGAAATTGAGCTTACAAGCATGATAGAAGAGATTATTCTTGATTACAGCGATGTGGACAAGACTCTTAAAAAGTATAACGATAAAATACAGGGGATTCTTGACAGATATAAATAAGTTTATTATCGAATATTCCCGGTTTATCCGGGAATATTCTTTAGGAGGATTACCATGAAGCCCAAAACCAAAAAACGACTTACAGTTCTGATATTTCTTTCACCATGGATAATCACATTCTTTGCTTTTGAACTTTACCCACTTTTATACTCTTTTTTTGTCAGCTTTACAAAATACTCAGGACTCAATCCGCAGGCAACCTTTATCGGCTTGGAAAACTATGCCAGGGCATTTCATGATGAGGTGTTTATAAAAAGTGTTCTGAATACCCTCATCTTCGTAGCCGGAACGTTGCCTTTCACAATAGCCATTGCTATACTCATCGCTATTTTACTTAATCATCTCAACCTTAAGTTCAGCGGACTTTTCAAGGCAGGCTTTTTTTTGCCGTCTATGATCTCCATGGTCGTCATATCCATGATGTGGATATACATGTACTCCGGAACAGGACTTTTTAACACGGTACTTCATTTTTTCGGCTTTGCCGTCGAGGAAAGAAGCTGGTTGGCCAACCAGAATACAGCTCTTGGAGCAATAATGATTATGGATGTCTGGGCATCGTTCGGCTACTACATGATACTTATATATGCCGGACTTCAGAACATTCCTTACTCAGTATACGAGGCCGCAAGGATTGACGGTGCAAAACCCATACAGATCGCCTTTAAAATAACTATTCCCATGATACGGCCTACTTTATTTTTTGTCATTGCCCTGAACACAATAAGATCTTTTCAGATCTTTACCGAAGTTTTCACCATGACCAACGGAGGTCCAAGAAACTCTACCGAGACTATAGTACACTATCTTTACAGGGTATCGTTCCGAAACTATGAGATGGGTTACGGTTCAGCCATTGCGTACATTCTGCTTGCAATAATCATGACGATTACTCTTATACAAAAACGCGCTCTCAGGAGTGATTATTTGTGAAAACAAAAAAAACTTTTATTGCCAAACTTAATATCTTTATTCTTACGGTTCTTCTGATTCTTTCACTCATACCTCTTGTCATGACCGTAATCACTTCATTTATCCCGGAAGGGGATCTTTTCAACATTACCAAAGAAGTTGAACTGTCTGATTTTGAACTGCCGTCGTTCTTCCTGACAAAAAAGCTCTTCCCTATCGGATCTGAAAAGTTTGATACAGTCGACGGGGACAATAACTCAGGAAAGGTTCTACAGTTGGACATAAAAGACGGTATTACAGGAATAATGCTAAATGTGGGCGATGTTGATATTAAAAAGATAAAAGATTTTACTTTTGACATAAACACCGGTCAAAAGATCAAAGTCTTTTACCTTGGCTTTAAAGACGTTGAAGGCACACAGGAGTTCATACCCACAGAGATAACGTATGTTCCCGGAGAATGGAGTACCGCAGTAGTTCATGTAAAACCGGACAGATACAGTATGCCCGATACAGAACATATAAACTTTGTCGGATTGAAGTTTGAATTTGAAAATAATGAAAAGCTTTTTATCGATAACGTTACTCTAAGATACCGGTTTCCGACTCTCTGGAACTATAAAAATGTCCTTCAGCAGAATGATTTTGCCAGATATATGCTCAACTCTGCAATCGTATCGGTCTGTCATGTGCTGGGAAATCTTATTTTCTGTTCCATGGTCGCCTACGTTTTCGCACGGAAAAAATTCCGCGGAAAGGAAGTACTTTTCGCAATTGTTCTGAGTTCTATGATGATACCTCTGCAGGTAAAAATCATACCCATATTCAAGCTTATGCAGTTCCTAGGCTGGATTGACACTCTCTACGCACTCATAGCACCGGGAGTCGTGACTTCCTTTGGTATATTTTTCATGCGCCAGTATATAGAACAGATACCTTTTGAACTGGACCAATCGGCATACGTTGACGGAGCAAATGACTTCAAAATATTTACAAAAATCATTATGCCTCTTTCAACACCTGCGCTTGCTGTATTAGCTATAAATACTTTCGTGGCAAGCTGGAATGACCTTTATATGCCTCTTATACTCACTTCTTCAAACAACATGAGAACAGTTCAGGTAGGACTGGCAACCTTCAACAGAATGCATCAGGTCGCATGGCCCGAGCTTATGGCCGCATCATCTGTGGCAGGAATACCTATCATAATAATATTTTTAATCTTTCAGAAAAAAATTATATCAGGCATGGTGGAAGGAGCCGTTAAATACTGACAGAGGTGAACTATGGAAAATTATTTTGAATATAAGGGCATAGTTGAAGGCTTTTATGGCCGTGAATGGAGCCACATTGAACGCAAAGATATTATACAGTTCATGGGCAAAAAAGGATATAACCTTTACATCTATGCCCCAAAAACCGACCCTTTCCACAGATTGCGCTGGAAAGACCCTTATCCCAGAGGATACGATAAAGAGTTTTCAGAACTGATAAATCTTGCCGCAAAAAATCATGTCGAGTTTTCAGCTGCCGTAAGCCCGGGGCTTTCTCTGGTATACTCACATGATGAAGATCTGGAAAAGCTTTTTGAAAAGTATACTTTCTTTTCCGACCTGGGAGTAAGAACATTCTCTCTCTTTTTCGATGATATTCCTCTTTCCCTGAACCATAGGGTGGATAAGGAGAAGTACAGTTCACTTGCACACGCCCAGTCTGATTTTTCAAACAGACTATACAGCAAGCTGCTTAAAAAAGACAAAGATGCAAAGTTAATTATATGTCCTACTTTATACCATGGAGCCAATCCTGTACAGTACCATAACCTTCTCGGAGAAAATCTTGATCTGCGGATAGACCTTATGTGGACCGGAGAAGAAGTCTGCTCACAAAAACTGCAGACAGAAAACACAAAAAAAATATCTCACGCTTTCAGGAGGAAAGTACTCTACTGGGATAACTTCCCTGTAAACGACTCCCTAATGTGCGGAGAACTTCATATAGGACCGTATGAATCAAGGGAAAAAGATCTTTATCTCTACTCAAAGGGAATAGTACTTAACCCTATGAACCAAGCCTATGCAAGCATGCTTGTAATGGCCGATGCCATAAATTATATGCATTCACCCGGCTCCTATGATCCTGTAAACTCAAAGGAACTTTCGCTCAAAGAGCTTTATCCGGATGCCTACAACGGACTCATGACGCTAGTTCACTTTAATCTTAAAAGTCCGCTGCATCCAGAAGGCTATGAAAAATTAAAAGAGCTTGTACTTGCCTTTGAAAACGAGTACAACCTCAGATCCGATCAAACAGTTGAAAAGTATATAAGCATTATAAAAAGACATATCCAAAACTTAACCTGTCTTGAAAAAATAGATGAAAAACTTCGGAAAGATATATTACCATGGGTAGAAGAACTGAACACAAAGCTTCGCATTATACTTGAAACCTTTGAACTGATAAGATTAAGCTCTGACATACAGTGTGAGTTCCCTTCAAAAACAGATATACAAGAAGTGGAAGAAAAAGTATCCTACTTGGAAAGAAAAATATCAGAAAGCATAGGATTTCAAAGTTTTGCTGGCGGCATAGACTTTCTGGGTTTTTGCCTGAAGTATCTGCTCCAGGCAAAAAGCCTTCTAAAACTTACACAATACTGACCTATATACTCCTCGTACTCTTAACGTTAAAATGCGCAGGTGATCAGCTCACCTGCTTTTTCTGTATTAAAAAGTCAATGACATGTTTTATACTAAAATTAAGGTATAATAATATCATAGAAAATAACCACAAGCTGTCTGTAAAGTAAAAACGAAAAAAAGATAAAATGGGGTTAGATAGCTACTGAGAAACGACTTCGCTTATATTCATGGGATCTTTAGTATCGCTCAGTCTATATTATTATTCTTTAATGATAACTAGGAAAAGACTGGAATCATCAACTTCTACAATCTTAAATGGATAACCGGTCATCCTTCCGATCTTTTCAAACTCTTCGGGAGATCTTGTAGTAGCTCTAAAGCCATCTTTACAAACAATAACACCATCACCAGTGTTTTCCATATCAATCTCTCCCAACAACCCTTTAGATGCTTGTTCTTGAAACCATTCGAGACGGCAGTCCCAAAATTTAGAGCTATAAGTGCTGAAGAAGGCATGTCCTCCGGAGTTTAGTAAATTCATTATATTTTTTATATCTTCTGGTGTGATTCTCATTGAAGAAATCCCGTTCTGTAAACATAATACAATATCAAATGTACTTTTCACTGTAATATTATGTACATCCATTTTTATAACATCTGCATTCGGAAGAATTTTTAAATACTCTTTTGCAAGTACTACATTGTTTTCAGATATATCAATTCCAACAACTGAATTACAGTATGGTGCAATTTCTTTTATAATTCGCCCATATCCTGCACCAAGCTCAAGTATCGTTTCATTTCCGTTTATAGAACTGCAGATATAGTCGATCTCTGCCTTTAAATATTGCTTTATGCGGCTGATTTTCGTGTCATATACCATAAATAGTTTTTCTGAATTAAGTTTATCGTTATAGTAATTGCCTGCCATTTTCACTTCTCCTTTTTTATACTTTCTTTTTGTTCTGTTTGTTTCATTATGTATTACTTATTAGGAGGTACTTACTATGGCAAAAAAAATCCGAAAAATGCTTGGTGATCTAAACGCACCGGAAACTATAGCACTTATGCGGCTGATTGATACACAAAGCAGGCTAACTATCTGCAATTGGTGTATTGATTATGCACAGCAGCATATTCTTCCTGTGTTTGAAAAGAACTATCCTGATGACGCACGTCCACGGAAAGCTCTGAAAGCTGCACGTGGCTATCTTGAAGGCAAAGTAAAGTTTCCCGATGTAAAGAATATAATTCTTAATGAATGTCATGCTGCCGCCCGTGAACTTGACGGCAATCCTTCCGCACAGGCAGCAGCCCGTACCTGTGGCCAAGCTGCTGCTGTTGTGCATACTCTTTCGCACTGTCTTGGGCTTTACTTTTACGGAGCAGCTGCACTTGCCTATGACAGACTCGGACTGGATGCAACAGAGGATGAGTACAGGGCATTTGCTGTCCAAATGTGTACCGATCTTACAGAATCATTGCAGACTGTTTCAGTTAAGAATGAACCCAATCCTGCAAAGATAAAATGGTATTGTTGAGAGGGGGAGAGTTATGTGGAAATGTCCAAAATGTTTGCGTGAATTTAAAAATATTCAGCAGAGTCATTTCTGTGGACAAATCATTTCAATTGATGACTATATAGCAGATCAAGCCCAAGAAATTCGTCAGCTGCTACAGGCTATACGCAATACAATCCACGCTAATGCTCCGCATGCAGTAGAAAAAATCTCCTGGCAAATGCCAACATTCTGGCAGAAAGAAAATCTTATACATTTTGCAGCTTTTAAAAATCATATCGGATTATATCCTGGTGGTGAGGCCACTTCTGTTTTCTCAGACCGCCTTATAGGCTACAAAACCTCCAAAGGAGCAATTCAGTTTCCGCTTGATAAGCCCATAGATTATGATTTAATCAGCGATATTGTAAGATGGCGGGTAGAACAGGTCAATAAAAAATAAGTTTTTTTAAACATCATAATCAGTATCTAATATATCTTCTTCGATACTTTCCACGGCATCCATAACATCAGATTCGTCTGCAAATACTTTTTTTATTTTATCTTTCATACTCATGAACTTTTCATCGGCTTTCTTGATTAATCCCATCAGATATCTGGCTTTGTCAGTATCCCCTGACTTTTTCGCTTTTATGGCTTCGTTTACTGCATCATCTCTGTAAACATCTATTACAGACATTTCGGTATCATCGTCCGGATCTGTCGATATTATTTCTTCGTATTCCATGATTATTCTTTCTGCTTCACTATTTGGATATTTCTCCATATTCCACCGCCTTTCATCATTATTTACAGATCCTTAAGCACTCTTTCAAAAAAGAGTCTGAATCCTTTTGCATAGATTATCTCCTGCTGATATCTCTTATCATCAGATTCATCCAAGTAGTAGCGTCCGGTTTGTATATTTACGGATATTGAGTCAAGTGGAAATCCCGATATTCTTGTTTTATGTGGTTTGTCAGCTATCATAAACTCCTGCGACCAGATTTCCCGACTGTCATATTCGTATACTTTTTCTTCGTTCACGACAAGGCAAATAGCGTTTCTATACTGGGCAAAAGCACGTCCTCCCATGCGTTTGGCAATTGATGAGTAATACTCTATCATCTGCTCATCTGTAAGCTCCTGATTATCTATTCGTCTTACATGAACTCCGGGTTGCTCTTGTTCGTTAAGACCTTTTATAAAGAGACCTGAATCACATGAGAATACTGGTCTTTTTATTTTTTTGTGATACCCTATGGCTTTAATTTTTGCATTTTCCATTGGATCTATGCCATTTTCTTCTATGTGTCCTGAAAAATTAATGTCTTTAAAAGAAAGAATATCTATATCAAGACCTAAAAGCACTTTTTTCATAAACTCTATTTTTGCGGCGTTATTTGTTCCATAGATTATCTGCATGTATGCTCCTTATCTATTTCTTCCTTTTAAAGACTGCTACTGCTTCTCTACCGTATCCCTGTCCACCTGTTGTGGCAAAACAGGATACCAGTTCCCAGCCTTCTTGGCCTGCTTCATTAAGAGTTTCGTCAAACACATCTGTTCTGAGTACTCCGCCCATAAATCCGCTGAGTTCAATCTTCAATGTTTTATACTCCCATTTTTCCATATTCCATCCTCCTTTTAACAATACTCAAGTACAATATACTCAAGATTTTCAGTCATAGTCTGGCGAATATATTTCTTCATACGTATGAATCCTTCTTCTTCAAGAAACCTCAATATTCTTTCCTCTGGTAATTTTATCTGGATAATAATTTTTTTCAGTGGATAATGGAGTACACACTCTTCTTTGAATTTTCTGACAATATATTTTTCATGATCTTTGCTATAAATATTCGGAGCAACCCCCAAATCTGCCATTATATAATCACCGTTATCTGTCAGTCTTATAATAGCGCATAAACCGCCATACTCATCAGACACAGAAAAAAAACGGTTCTTTTTGATATCAAAAGATAAAATATTGTCAAATTCTCCCACTAAGAATCTACAGCCTGAAAGTTGTTTTAACTCTTTTTCATTAAGTTCGGTTGTTGTAAGCTTCATCCTTCATCCCCTATAAATTTAAAGAACATACTCTAAATGCCTGTCAAACGGTTCAAGTTTATAAAGTACCGGGTTTATCTCCCGTGCAGGCAAACATCCTAGCCTGCTGTAAAAAATTTGTGCGTTTTCACATGAACTGGCCGAGATATACATCTTCTGCGCTCCCATATGTTTTGCCTTGCGTTGAGATAATTTGAAAAGCTCTTTTCCGATGCCTATACCTCTGAAATTCCTTGAAATGTGAAGCATAGAAAGCTGAATATACTGGCTGGAGCTTCCGAAAAAATGGTTATCCAAAGCTGCAATGCCAATAATAGTATTTTTAAAGTATGCTGCAAAAACTGATCCTCCTTGCAGCAGTATTCCCTTCAACTCTTCGGATACTTTTTTTAGTTCGTTATCATCCCAGTACTCGGTATATTTTATATCTTTAAGGATAACTCTGCCTTGTTCTTCACGCCATGCTTTTTCTATCTCTTCGTACCGGTCAAAGCCGCTGAGAAAATCTTCTGTGATCTCATCATAAGAGATCTCTCTGTACTCTATTCCCTTGCCACCGTTTAGATACAGTTCGGCGCGACAAAGCACATTACGTGAATTGCTATAAGTAAGCAGATTATATATTTCTTCAAAGCCTCCCCATCTGAAATCGGCTATCTCGCTTGGCTGAACTGTAACCTGTTGCCCGCCGGCATTGGCTATGTAAAAAGTTACTTCCTTGTGGATATTTCCGCAGAGTATATATCTTTCATATGCAGTGAGATCGTCCCTTATGCTTATCTTAATGCTTGTTTCTTCAAAAACCTCTCTGATAGCAGTCTGAATACCTGTTTCACCTTTCGTGGCATGCCCTTTTGGGAATCCCCAATGCTTTTTTGTAGTTTGGCTTTTTACTGCAAGATACTCGGTTTTTCCATTTGTTATTCTATATATAACAGATCCGAACGATCTCTCGGGTTCACTCACTTTTATCTCTCCGTTCACAGATAGAATTTTTTATTATTTCCTGAAGAAAATCATTTTCTTCTTTTATTTCCTCAGTCAGCCTTACTGCTGCCGTTATTACTTCAAACTCTAGCAGTTGTTCAATATCCATACTGTTTTTCTTAATATAGGCCTTAAGATAACAGCTGTGAAAATCATTGTGTTTCATTATTTGCGTTATACTGTAAAAATCTATACCCAGCCGGCTCAGATAGGCACGCAGCATAAAAGATGTTCTTGATACATCCGCACGTACGTCACCAATCAGAGCATTTGCCCAATCTACTATAAAAGGCCCGTTTTCAGAAATTATTATATTTCCAGGATGAAAATCATAATGGCATATTGCACATGAATCATTTATTATTTCTGTTTTTTCCAGCGCGTACTCCCTTACTCTGTCATTAAGCTTTTCACTTGAACTTATTTTATTTTTTATCTCTTCTTTCAGATTTGGTTTCAGCGATGAAACTGCCGTATGCATCTGATATTGTATCTGAGCAAGCATATCAGCATAGTAGCTTTGTTTTTCAGGTTCACATGCTATTTTTTCCATCATTGTAGGTCCGGTAATTCTTTCATATACTATGGCTTTACTTCCTTTTATGTCAATAATATCAATAAGCTTGGGACTTCTGATACCTTCAAGTCCGTTGATAATCTTACTGTTTTTTCCCTCACTGCCAATATGAAAATCAGATTTGAATATTTTTATTACACATTCTTTCCCATACTCATAAATATCAGCTGTTCTGCCTGTGCCTATACACCTTCCTATATGCATTTGTGCCCTACATAAAGGAAATGTTCACTAGTTCCGAAAAGATTGCTGTCCTGACCAAGTTCATAGCATATCTCCAGCCATTTCTGATAATTTTCCTTGTCAAGGACATTCACTTCGTTTTCTTTTGAGCAGAGTATATTTTCGACTCCGACAAATGCAAGCTCTTTAAGACCGGCAGCAGCCATAAATTTTCTTGCTTCATCTGGTGCCCAAAAATAAGCCGTAGTAAAACCTTCTTCGGGCGTGTTGGCACCATCCTTCAAATACTTCATGAGCTGATACGTGTTGTCAATATGATGAACTCCCTTCAAATAATCTTGAATCGGCGCATATTTTGATATAAATGATGCGAACATCATTCCTCCAGGTTTGAGATGACTAACTGCCTGATTAAGAACATTCCTTCTTTCATTCTCATCTATAATATGATACAAAGGTCCCATAAGAAGTATTACATCAAAGTCATAACTGTATCCGCTCAAATCTTTTGCATCTGCATGAATGAACTCCATAAGCTTAACTCCTTGCTCTGAGCATTTTTCCATTGCAGTCCTGATATTTTTGGCTGATATATCTAGCAGTGAAACATTATGTCCCTTTTCTGCAAGATATATCGAATACCTTCCTGGACCGCCGCCGATATCAAAGATCTTCAGATCGGTGCCTTTGATATAATCGTCCATATATTTTTTTGTAATATCAAACTCTATCCTGTGTCTGGAAAGTCTTTCCCACTCATCGTAACAGTTATCGTACCATTCCTGTACTTTACTCATAGATATCCCCCCGGCATAGTTTGATAGCTCATCTTAACGCTTTTACCTCTTTTATATGATTTTCAAAATTGTTTTCATTGAAGATCTTTATCCCGTTTTTATCCAAAAGTCCTGCAGTTACACCGTTTCCGAAAATTATTTTCCCGCTGAAGGTACCATCATATACTTTGCCAAACCCACATGAAGGACTTCTTTCTTTAAGCACGGCATACGGACATTTAAAAATCCTGGCAACTTTTAGTGTTTCCTGTGCACCTCTTAAAAAGTTTTCCGTGACGTCTTCCCCAAAAACCGTAACAACTTTTCCTTCTTTTATTTCAGCAGGATTTCTGGGAGTTTTTAAGCCTCCATAGACTTCCGGACAGACCGGAATAACATTAAGCTTTTCCGTCAAATCCAGGACTTTTGAGTTAGGTTGACCTTTTCCATCATATCGGCAGTTAATACCCAGCAGACATGCGCTTACAAGTATATTCATGGTTTCTCCTTTATCTGAGTTTTTCAAGATATATAGTATATTATAACTTTTTTCCTCCAATTCATCAAAAAACTTCCTCTTAAGAGGAAGTTTTTTATATCGTTTTGTTCAGAACCATAACTATAAGCACACAT
Organism: Petrotoga sp. UBA5851; assembly: GCA_002431635.1. Classification (GTDB taxonomy): domain Bacteria; phylum Thermotogota; class Thermotogae; order Petrotogales; family Petrotogaceae; genus UBA5851. Next base: position 51,503 of record DJGH01000019.1, on the reverse strand, counting down.
GTAATAAGTACAAAGACCGAAAAAAAGGCAACTCCTGTGTTTATCTTTTTTTCTGTTTTCACCTGTCCTTCAGAAATCATCTTAGTCTGCCTTAGAGCCGCTACCACAGGTTTGTAAAGAATAAGGACTAAGGCTGTATTGATCCCGCTTTTTAAAAGATTGAACGGCAGAAAAGCAGGCAGCAGAAGCTTGGCAACCGCTTCCCGCGGATAGTTCATATATATTGGGGTTATAAGATAATTCCATAAAAGCATAACAATAGTCATTGCAAGACTTGCGGTTACAAGACCTGCTATTGCACCTCTGACAGTCTGGTGTTTTTTATATATATAAGCTGCTGTACAGGCAAAAGCACATGTGGATATAACGTTCATTATAAACCCTATCACTCCTGTACTGCTTATGGTAATCATTTCCAGGAGAGAAACCACCACTGATACAAAAAGGGCAGTCATAGGCCCAAAGATAAAACCACCTATGGTAATAATTACATCCTTGGGTTCATACTTTAAAAACAAAACAACAGGCACCCGTGCAATAAAAACAGATGCATATGAGAGTGCGCACAACATGGCTGCCGCAGTCGTCCACCTTGCTTTTTCATTCATTTCAGTACCTCCTAAAATAAATTAACACCTGAAAGATTGATTGTCTTTCAGGTGTTAAAATTATAAGAACCCGTCTTATCTGCCGCCGCCCACGCACTGAACGCTAACGATCACTGCCCAAGCTTGAGCTTTTAACACATCTTCTTTCATCCAGACTTTACTGTCGGTTTTGGAATTTCACCAAATCCTGAGCTTACGCTCCTGCGCTCTAAAGCGCTCGCGGACTTTACCGCCGATCGGGAATCTCACCCTGCCCTGAAGACAAATCTTTATTCAAATGTCAGATTTATTATAACGCGGCAGAATATTTTTGTCAATACTTTGTGCAATTAAAAACAAAGTATTAAAAGTAGATACGCCACTTATTATAGCATTAACCGCAATTAGCAGAACATAATCAGCCATAATTGCCTTAGAACCGTATCAGAAAATATTACTTCAATAAGTGTGATATAATATACTTATAACTTTCTGTGAGGTGAAAAAATGTTTGGTGGATCAGATCCTTTCGGTTCTTTCGGTATGTTTAACTTCATCTTCTACGGAGTGTTTTTCCTGATAATAGGAATGTTTGCCGTTATCCTTATAAGTATTGTTGTCGGTTGGTTTAAAAATCAGAGGAGTCCTCTTATAGAAGTACAGGCAAAAGTTGTTGCCAAGAGAGATCACACCTCCATCCACTCAAGAAACAGGTCATCATCTTCTTTTAATACTTACAGTTCATTTACAACCTATCATGTTACCTTTCAGTTTGATACCGGTGACAGGATAGAGCTTAAAGTACCGCATGATGAGTTCGGACTTCTTATCGAAGGTGATAGTGGAAAACTAAAGTTTCAAGGCACCAGGTTCATACAGTTCGAAAGATTATAGCTTACTAAAACTCTTTTTTACAGCTTATCCATAAAACCTTTCAAATACTCATTGACAGATCTGTTCATTTCTTCAGAAAAATCCGATTGGTACTTACGTTCAAAAAAAGCTTTCATCCAACTGTCAAAATCGCGTCCCCTGCGCCTGAACTCAGTCATGTTCTCCCATTCTTTCCTGCTTAGACTCCTGTAATTATCCTCATATACAACACAGTTCAGGGGAAATCTGTTTTTTGGAGCTTCAGCTCTACTTTTTGGATACCCAAATACAAGCAGGCTCACGGGAACAACTATCTTCGGAAGATTGAACATTTTTTGATGTACTTCCTTGTGTTCAAGAATATCTCCTATATAGCATGACCCTATTCCAAGGCTTTGGGCGGCTATTACCGCATTTTGTGCGGCTATCATGGTATCCTCTACGGCAAGAAGAAAATCTCCTGGCCCGGGTTCTCGCGGACAAAGGTTTGCAAGCTTATATGCTTCATACCATTTGAACTGGTCAGCACAAAAGAGCAAAACCCACGGAGCCTGTGCAATAAAAGGCTGATGATCACAGCTTTCAGCTAGAATATCTTTTTTCTCCTGATCATTTACTTCAATTATGGTATAAAGCTGCTGATTTCCTGCTGTAGGCGCTGCCATTGCCATATTAAGAATAACTTCTTTTATGTGCCGCGGTATCTTTTCTTCTGAAAAAGCTCTCACGGAAGCTCTACTTTTTAGACATTCAATAACCTGATTCATAAAATCTTCCCCCTTTTAATAATTAAACTTGTTATGACCTATCAGCCGTTTCCTGTTCGATAGAACTGTCAATGGTTTTCTTAAAAAAATCATTACGCACGGAAAGCTCCCGGACTGTTCCACAGTCTTGTATTTTCTCATAATCCATGACTATTACATTGTCACAGAGTTTTATTTCATCAGGATTATGAGAAACAATCACCATTGTCACTGAGCCTTTCATCTTTTCTATATTTTTTATTATTGTATCCCTTGTTATTTTATCCAGACCAGTCGATGGTTCATCAAGAACAAGCAGCTTAGGTTTGCGTAGAATGGCTCTGGCAAGCGCTATCCTCTGTTTTTCACCTCCGGATATCGTAGAGCCCATATTTCCGATATTGGTATTAATTCCATACTCAAGTCTTTTTATAAACTCTTCAAGCTCACACACCTTTATTACATTCATAATCTCATGCTCGGTAACATCTTCGGAACCATAGGTTATATTATTTTTGAGCGAATCGTTAAAAAGAAAGACATTCTGTCCCAAAACGCCTATCTGATGACGATAATAATCAAGGTCAAGCTCCTTTATATCTGTTGAATCCAAAAGAACTTTTCCCTCTGTGCATGTATACAGCCCGCATAACAGAGAAATAACTGTACTTTTCCCGGAACCGGACGGACCAACTATTCCAAGAGTACTATTTTTTAAAGCTTTAAAGGATACATTCTTTATTCCTCTGGAGCCTTTATTATACAATAGAGTCACATCTTTAAACTCAACAGATCCTTCAATATCTTTTTTTACTTTGCTGCTGTTGTTTTCACATTGCAGCTGCATAAAGTTCCACAGGCGGTCTAGTGCTGCGCTTCCTTGGGAAATAAAAACTGATCTTTGCATTATATTGTTTATCGGTCCGAAAAGCATACCCGCAAATGCGTAGAAAGATATAAGCTGTCCCAGGCTCATACTGCTTTTTACTGTCATGTAGCTCCCTATTCCAAGTATTATGACAGGAATGATTTTAGTAATGAAGGATGTGAGCTGAACTCCAATTATTCCTACCTTTCCCATTTTTATAGTGTCTGCGTATACACTGTCCATATGCTTTTTATACACTTGCAAATGCTTTTTTGAAGAAGCAAAAAGTTTTATGGTACTTATGCCGTTTATCATCTCAATAAGAACACCGTTCATTTTTTCCTGTCCCATAAGGTTGTCTGACATCAGTTTTTTCGTTCTTTTTGACACATATCTGTTTATTATGGCATATACGATAAGCGCCCCCGCAACTATGAGTGTAAGATATACGTTATAAAAGCAAAGGATGATAAAAACTCCCACCGCGCTAACTATATCAAATATAAAAGCATTTATCTGATTTACTGCCAAAGCTACAGATTGCGAATCGCTGTTCAAAAGAGAAGCCAGCTCTCCAGGTTTTTTATCGTTTAGATAAGAAAGAGGAAGAGTTGTTATAAAAGCTGCCACAGAGTATTTTACATAATTGGCAATACTGAAAAAAAGCGCATTGGCCATAAGGCTGTTGAAGTAACGTATAATTGAATCTGCCGTATATATACTAAAAAGAATAAGGGAAAATTTAAACACAATTTTAAGCTCTTTGTTCATAACTCCGCTGTCTATAAGACTTTTAAGTGCAATCGGCATATAAAGTGAAAGACAGAAAGATAAAATGAGTATGACAAGTATCGTAATAATCTTAAACCTAAAAGGCATAAGAATACTTTTTACATAACCCCTTTTTTTCTTGTCCATTAAGGCATCCCCCAGTTTTTTAAAGCTTTACAGAGCAAAACATATGAATGATTTTGTGTTTTGCTTTTAATGGAACTTCTTATTTNNTTTAGTATCGCTGAAAATTTTATTACCTAATATATTTTTTGTTTTGCTATTTATTTAAAAATAATGATTATTTTATATTTAATAAACTTTTAGTCTTTTTGTTATAAAAATAAAAATGCATTTTTTTACTTTGTCAATGCTTTAAATTGATTATACTCACATAAATATGATTTTTTGTGTTTTTACTTAATATTACCCTAAAGAAGATGAGGCATTTTTCTGAATTTACCATGTAAAAAATGCGCTAAACATAAAAACAAGATTCTGACAAAAAATACTTCCGTCAGAATCTTGTTCTTACTTAATTCTTATCATTTCAAGTTTACTTGTTTTACCGGGCGGGCCTCTATATATCCTCTGTATGCCATAGGCGCAAGCTGGAATCTTGGTGCATCATCATCTGCCCATTCAAAACCGTATATCTTGGGATCATAGTTTTTCATTGCTTGCCACAGTTCTTCTATAGCCTGCTGAAAATCGCCCTCTTTATATGGCTGACCCTGAAAAACCATCATTTTACACGGTTCCATTATTATTACTTCAAATCCTTCTGGTACACTTCCTTTATAGTCATCCGGAACTTCTACTCCCTGCACATACGATGAAGTACCAGGCCTTATCATCGATGGGGGGAGCCACATCCCTATAGGTTCATAAAGAGCATCTTTTATGCTGGTCAGTATGCCCCATATATCACATCCGACCTCTTCGCAGTACTCAAAATAATGTGATGCCTTTATACCTCTTTTTATAATCGCTTTCCTGTGAGGACGTTCCACTACCTGAACAAAAACGGTACTGGTATTCTGGTTTTCTTTCATAGTATCTTCTCCCTTCTGCATAATTTTATAATAATCGGTAACTCGGTAAGGCATAAAAAGGCTAATTGGCGGGAAATCCCGGCGGTATTCACGAGGAGTAAGTCCGAACTGTTTGGAGAATGCTCTTGTGAATCCTTCATGGGAATCAAAAACAAAATCAAAGGCAACGTCTATTATTTTGGTTTGTTCATTTCTCAGAGCCAGAGCTGCTTGTGAAAGCCTAACCTCTCTGATATACTCAAAAGGCGTTTTACCGGTAAGTTCTTTGAATATGCGCGCACTGTGCCAAGGAGAGTAATCAGCAGCTCTTGAAAGCTGAAGCAGTGTAATAGGCCCGGATATGTTCTGAAGTATATAGTCCTGCATCTTTTGTACCGCCCTGATTTTTTCCCAGCTTTCCACTTTTTCACCTCCGGAATAAGGATACTATTTTGTATACTTTTTTTCTTGACTTGAATTGCTGTCTTTTTCTTTTAAAAAAGACCCCACTGCCTTATGGCTATGGAGTCTGAGGATCATGGTCTAATGTGTGGGTATTTCAGTAAACGTATATTGTGGAAAAAGATTCTTTTCTACATTATTTAGGACAGTTGCCCCTGCAGTATCCTTACTTTGCTCTGATGGAGTATCCAGATAAGTCAAATCAGTCGGATTCTTTGTTTCCGAAGGCTGGGATGAATCTCCATTGCGCGGTAGATCCTGCTGAGTCTGTGTAGACGATTGGGTCGGGCTTTCATAAGTAGGTTCAGGCATCTGCCCAGGTTCGTAAACATCTTTTCCATCTTGCGAAAGTGGCGTTTCATTTTCAAGCGGCACAGTATTTTGCTGTAAACCTTCTCCGTTGTCCATAAACTTTGATTGTCCTTGTGTGTCTTGAGAAGATGTATTTTCAGCCTGATTGTCTTTTGGGTTTAATGCTATATCTCTGTTGTATATAAATCTGGCTATAGCTCCTGATTCTGATCTTCTGATAACTTCAGAAAGTGTCATACCCGAGAAATCGGTTATTCCGGTGAATCTGCTGAGGGTTTCAAGATTTCTTCCTACAATTGAAACAAACTGTGCAATATCTTTATTAAGATACGTTATAATATTTTTTACCTCTTTTTCTGTAAGAAATGCATGGCTTACACCTTCACCTAGAGGAATATCTTTTATCATTGTGTTCTTGGATATGTCATACGCAATACCGAAAGCTCTGTAAAGAGTATCCTCGTTAATCGGATAATCTTTGAACAGGTCATATAGATATGTATTAGCGGTAATTTCAGAAACATCCTTATATGTCTTTTCTTTTTTATGACTAAGTGTAGGTATAAAAACCGAAATAATCATAAATACTATAATAACAGCCACAGGCAGACCTATAAAAACTCTTTTCTTTATCTCTTTGCGGTTGATAGCTTCAGAAAATAAAAATTGCGGTACAAGCACTGCATCCTCGTTGACAGGACAGTTTCTGACACACTTCATACATCTGTTGCAAAGAGTGTCTTTGACATAGCTTTCATTTGATACTCTGATATTCATTGCACAGGAGTTGTTACATACCTTACAGTCTATACAGGAAGAAGGGTTTCTTTTTATGCGTATAAGGCTGAACAGGTTAAAAATACCGCCTAATGCACCCAATGGACACAAATACCGGCAGAAAGGTCTTTCAATAAAAAAACTCAGCAAAAAGAACAGTACCATAAGTCCATACCCTGTCATGGAAATAGAGTCCGACCATATATTAAAAATGGCATTTGCAGGATCGTATCTGTTAAAAAATGCCGATGAGGAACGCAAGGTCTGAAAGGCTACAAACAAAAGTACTATATATCTTAGATATCTGAGATACTTATCTGTTTTTTTCGATCCCTTGTTATACCATGGAAATATTTTTTTACCCAGTCTTCCCATCCATTCCTGCAATGTTCCAAAAGGACATATCCAACCACAGAATACTGAACCGCTCAAAACAAAAGTTATTATGACCGCAATGGCCATAATACCCCATGGCTGCGATAATGCCTGCATACTTCTGTTCTTTATAAGCTGAAAGATATCTGCAGCAGTTCCGAAAGGGGTCATCGGATAAAGCGAAATGAGAAAAGGCAGCTTTATAAGCTTGACCTGAGCCAAATACTGTGTAAATGAAATAATAGTGCTTACTACCACAAAAAAAATTTGCGAACACAGCCTAAGGCTGTTCACATATCTGTTTTTCTGCATTGTTTTCCCCCGATCAGCTCTATATTATCTCATACGTACTAGTGATATACGGCAGATTAAGATTTCCTAATACTTTTTCAAGCAATATGCCTTCATTCGTCGGATAACTGAACCCAAAGCTTTCTTTTATTCCGTTTTTTATAAAAATCACGGCTCGGTCAATTGCAACCGGAAGGCTGTCTCCGCACAAAAGCCTTCCTATAATAATACTAGAAAAAGTATCTCCGGTACCGGGATAAAAGACAGGCACATTTTCAGTAGATACCTTCCAGAACTTATTTTCATTTTTTTCATATGCCAAGACAGTATTCATACTTTTTTTGAAATCAACAGGAACACTTGTTATTATAACTGTTCCTGGCCCCATATCAGACAGTTCTTTCATCCATAACTTTAATTCAGCCACGCTTATGCTCTCATCATACTTTTTATCCAAAAGGAAGCAGGCCTCTGTAAAGTTGGGCGTTATTATGTCGGCCATGCCTATAAGATTTCGCATCTTGCAGACCATACTTTTGTCCATAGTTTTATAAAGTTTACCGTTATCGGCCATAACAGGATCAATGAGTACAAAATTATGCGGTGTTTTAAAACTGCCTATAAAATCCTCAACAATTTCTATCTGCCTTGAAGAACCGAGAAATCCAGTATATATGCAGTCAAAAACAAGGCCTATCTTCTTCCAGTGTTCTATGTACCCTGGCATGTTATCTGTGAGATCTAAAAAGGAAAAGTCCTTGAATCCGTCGGTATGTGTGGAAAGAATTGCAGTGGGCACTGGGCATACCTGTATTCCCAGCGTGGAAAGAACAGGAATTATCACAGAAAGGGAACATCTTCCGTATCCAGAAAGATCATGTATCGCAGCAACTTTTTTTACTCCGGCTTTCAAAGTAATCGACCTCTGTTTGTTTTTAGTATTTAATCTTATTATACTATGGATATCCTTCATCTCAAAATGGTTTATCTCCGAGTTCTTTCGATTCGTATTCCAGATGTTCGGAGATCTTAAGTGCTATATCGCGCCCAAAAATGGTGTCTATCATATACAATCCAAGATCTATTCCAGCTGTAATACCGGCTGCGGTGACAATATTTTCACTTTTGACAATTCTTTTTTCTACAACTTTTATACGCGGATATGTCCGCAGTTCTTGAATGGCATATCTGTGAGTGGTGGCACTCCGACCGTCCAAAAGTCCTGTGGCCGCTATCATAAATGCTCCTGTACATACCGAGAGTAGATACTTCAGTCCAAGATATTGATGTCTTATGAATCTTAAAGTGTCTTCATTCTTCATCTCTGTTTTTCTTCCCCTTCCGCCTGGTATCACAAGAATATCCATTTGTGGTGCCGTGTATATAGTTTCATCGGCGGTTATCTTCAAGCCGTTATATGCTCTTATTTCTTTTTTGGTTCCTATGCTGTACATCTTAACGGATTTTTCTACTATTTTATTGACGTAAGCCATGCTTTCCCACGGTCCTGCAAAGTCAAGTTCTTCTACTCCGTCATATACGAGGATGCCGATTTTTAACATATGACTCCCTCCATTAATAAGGAACTTATTGTATTTTTTTTGAGTTACATTTTTTACATTAATATTATAGCTCTTTTGTTTTACTTATACATTACAAAAACTGTGTAAAAAAGTACGTTAAGCGTCTTAAATTCTCTCTCAGTCAAAGTTATAATTTTTTGATCTTCTAAAGGATAACAGGGGTTTTAAGTCATAAATCTAATATAACCGCTTTTAGAGGTTACTTTTGATGTATTTTTATTTCAACTGCTTTATGATATAATAAATTTGAAAATTACTATGAAATTTTTTTCATATGAGGAAGAAAATTTTATAAAAGGAGTGATGAGATGGAAGTATTGACTGCCCACGGAGCGGTAGGGCTTATTGGTGATGATACGTCTCTGATGATCGGGGGATTTCTTGGGGTAGGGACTCCGGAATCCATTATTACCGAACTGATAGCTCAGAAAAAAAACGGTTTAACTGTAATTGGAAACGACTCTGCATTTCCAGACAAAGGTATAGGCAGGCTGATATCTGAACAGCTTGTAAAAAAACTTATCGTATCTCATATAGGAACCAATCCGGTCACTCAGAAGCAGATGATAGAAAAATCTCTGGAGGTAGAGCTTGTACCTCAGGGAAGCCTCATTGAAAAAATACGAGCAGGCGGAGTCGGACTGGGCGGCATCCTTACTCCTACCGGTGTAGGAACTGTTGTTGAAGAGTCAAAACAAATAATAGAATCCGAAGGCAAAAAATATATCCTCGAACTTCCTATAAAAGCAAAATTCGCATTAATAAAAGCAAAAAAAGCCGATTATATGGGAAATCTTTTTTATTCGCTTACCGCAAAGAACTTCAATCCTTTAATTGCATTAGCTGCAGACATTGTAATTGCTGAAGTGGAAGAGATTGTTCCAGTAGGAAGCATGAGCCCCGAAGAGATACATACCCCTGGTATTCTTGTCGACTATGTGGTAGTAGGAGGGAAGAAAAATGGATAGCAAGGTTCTTATTGCAAAAAGAGTTGCTATGGAGTTAAAAGACGGAGATCTTGTAAATCTCGGAATTGGTCTTCCAACACTTGTTGCAGATTATGTTCCGTCAAATATAAAGGTAATGTTCCAGTCTGAAAATGGTCTTATCGGCATGGGGCCTGTTCCTCCCCAGGGAATGGAAAACCCGGATCTTACAAATGCCGGTGCGGCACCTGTAAGCTCTGTTGCCGGTGCAATGACTTTTGATACGGCTTTTTCTTTTGCCATAATACGCGGAGGCCATCTTGATGTTACTGTTCTGGGAGGTCTTCAGGTAGATGAAAAGGGAAGACTTGCCAACTGGATGGTTCCGGGAAAGATGATTCCAGGAATGGGAGGGGCAATGGATTTAGTCACCGGAGCAAAAAAGGTTATAGTTGCCATGACACATACTTCAAAAGGTGAGTTCAAAATAATACCGGAATGTACTCTGCCTTTAACTTCTATTCGCAGAGTCGACCTTATAGTTACAGAGTTGGCAGTAATAGAACCAACAGATGAAGGACTTGTTCTGAGAGAGGTTGCACCTAACATAACTGTAGAAGAAGTAATAAAGGCAACCCAGGCCAAACTTATTGTACCGCAGACAGTCCCGGCAATGAAGGTTTTATAATATACAGATCAGGAGGGAAAACTATGCAGCCGGTTACTTTGAGATTAAGAATGAGTCAGGCGGATGCCCATTACGGAGGAAATCTTGTTGATGGAGCACGAATGCTTGCTCTTTTTGGTGATGTCGCCACTGAACTTTTAATAAGAAATGACGGAGATGAAGGTCTTTTCAGAGCATATGACAGTGTTGAATTTCTGGCTCCGGTATATGCCGGTGATTATATTGAAGCATCCGGAGAGATTGTGAACTGCGGAAAATCATCCAGAAAGATGATTTTTACAGCACGCAAAGTTATTACTGCAAGACCTGATATTTCCGATTCGGCAGCCGAAGTTCTTGATGAGCCCGTGATTGTATGTAAAGCAAGCGGAACCTGCGTGGTTCCTGTTGAAAAGCAAAGGAAGTCGTAAATATGGAAAAATTAATCATAACAGCCTGTATTACAGGTGCAGAAGTAACAAGGCAACAACAGCCGGCACTGGCCATAACTCCGGATGAAATAGCCCGGGATGCTTATGAATGTTTTCAGGCCGGAGCCTCCATAGTCCATGTGCATGCAAGAAACCTTGACGGCAGTGCTACTCAGTCACTTGAAATTTATCGTCAGATAAAAGAAAAAACCGCTGAAAAATGCAATATAATATTTCAGCCTTCTACGGGGGGCGCAGTGTGGCACAGCTTTGAAGAACGCATGCAGCCTTTGTTTCTTAATCCCGAAATGGCAAGCCTTTCCTGCGGGAGCTGTAACTTCGGGGATGATCTTTTTGTAAATACCAATGAGTATATAGAAAAGTTCGCAAAAGAGATGAAGGACAGAAATATAAAACCGGAGATTGAAATCTTTGAACGCGGAATGATTGAAAATGCTATGCGTCTCGTTAAAAAAGGTCTTTTGGATCTTCCTATTCATTTTGACTTTGTAATGAACGTACCGGGAGCGGTTCCGGGTACAATAGAAGATCTTGTCCACCTTAGAATGGCAATACCTCAATCCTGTACCTGGACTGTTGCTGGAATAGGCAGAACTGAACTGCCGCTCGCCGCACATGCCATAGCTATGGGTGGTCATGTCAGGGTAGGATTTGAAGACAATATATACTATTCAAAGGGAGTTCTTGCAAAGTCAAACGCAGAGCTCGTAGAAAGAGTTGTCCGATTGGCCAAAGAGTTGGAAAGACCCGTTGCCACACCGGACGAAACCAGACAGATACTTGGAATCAGGAGGTAGAAGATATGGAAAAAGGCTGTCCTTTCGGAACTCACAGAGTAATAGACCCAAAAGGTTCACTTCCTCAGGGCGCTAAAAAGATAGACAATACAATGAGTATATTTTCAAATGAAATACTTATAGATGTAAGTACGTTGAATATAGATTCGGCAAGCTTCACACAGATAAAGCAGGCATGCGGAAATGATCCGGAAAAAGTCAGACAGATGATTCTTGATATTGTACATGAACGCGGGAAGATGCAGAATCCGGTTACCGGATCGGGCGGAATGCTTATCGGAAAAGTCAGAAGTATAGGAAAAGATATTAAAGATAAAACTCTAAAAGAAGGAGACAGCATTGCAACGTTGGTTTCTCTTTCTCTTACACCGCTTAAGATTGATGAAATACTGAGTATAAACATGGAAAACGATCAGGTAGATATAAAAGGATCGGCTATACTTTTTGAAAGTGGTATTTACGCAGTTCTTCCGCACGATCTACCGCAGAAGCTCGCTTTGGCTGTTCTGGACGTTGCGGGTGCCCCGGCACAGGTTGACAAGCTGGTAAAACCCGGAATGAACGTCTGTATAATAGGCGGAGGTGGAAAATCAGGCGTTCTGTGTTCTTACCAGGCCATGAAAAACGCGGGTTCAAAAGGAAAGGTCATTGTAATAGAGTACTCTGAACAGAATGCAAAAAAAATAAAAGAAATGAATCTGGCAACTGACGTGATTATAGCTGATGCCACAAAACCAATAGATGTTTACCAAAAAATCTATGATCTTACCGAAGGACAGCTTTGCGATGTTACTATAAACAATGTTAACGTTCCAGGCACAGAGATGGCAAGTATTCTTTCAACCAAAGAAGACGGTATCGTTTACTTCTTCAGTATGGCTACTTCTTTTACCAAGGCAGCTCTTGGTGCCGAAGGTGTTGGTAAAGACGTCAATATGATGATAGGAAACGGATATACAAAAGGTCATGCACAGCTGAGCCTTAATATTCTAAGGGAATCGCCGCAGATACGTTCGCTGTTTGAAAAAATTTATGCCGGAAGTTGAGGGGAGATATATATGAAAAGAACATTCAGAGATATTCCTATATGGAAAGACGTAACCGATGAAGAGTGGAACGATTACAGGTGGCAGCTCAGAAACAGGATAACTGACGTTGATACCTTAAAGAAAGTAATACCTATTACTCCCGATGAAGAAGAGGGTATTCACAACTGTCTTAAAACATTAAGAATGGCTATAACTCCTTACTATGCTTCTCTTATTGATCCGGACAACCCCAAAGATCCTATAAGGAGGCAGGCTGTTCCAACAGTAAAAGAACTGAATATTGATAAATGGGATATGCTTGATCCCCTTCACGAAGATTCTGACTCGCCAGTACCGGGCCTTACCCACAGGTATCCTGACAGAGTTTTATTCCTCATAACCGACATGTGTTCAATGTACTGCCGGCACTGTACCAGAAGAAGGTTTGCCGGACAGAATGACAGAGCAAGAACCCGCGAGGAGATTGATGCCGCAATTGAGTATATAAGACAGACCCCAGTGGTTAGAGATGTTCTGCTTTCAGGCGGAGATGCACTGCTGGCAGGAAAAGAAATGCTTGAGTATATCTTAAAAGAACTCAGAAAAATACCGCACGTCGAAATAATAAGAATAGGCACAAGGGTTCCGGTAGTTATTCCTCAGCTTATAACCCAGGATCTGGTAGATATGCTGAAAAAATACCATCCTCTTTGGATCAATACTCATTTCAATCATCCAAACGAAATTACCCCACAGTCTTCAAGAGCATGTGAGATGCTTGCTGATGCAGGAATCCCCTTGGGCAACCAGAGCGTTCTGCTAAGAGGTGTCAATGACAGCGCTTATATAATGATGGAACTGGTTCACCAGCTCGTTAAGATAAGAGTAAGACCTTATTATATATACCAGTGTGATCTTTCACAGGGTATAGGTCACTTCAGAACCTCTGTACGAAAAGGCATTGGTATAATAGAAAGACTGGTTGGCCATACTTCCGGATTTTGTGTTCCTACATTTGTAGTCGATGCACCTGGCGGAGGAGGAAAAATCCGTCTCATGCCTCAGTACGGTGTATCCGAAACAGACGGAACGGTTATCCTTAGAAACTACGAAGGAGTAATAACCTCTTATCATGAACCGGACGATACTTCCACCGACGTGGATGACTCAATATACAGAGAAAAGTACCAGTACACAGGCGTGGCTTCACTTTTCGGAAGCGGAAAGATAAGCATGGAACCTGCAGATCTGGACAGAAGCAAGAGAGTGAGGGAGTGGAAAGAGCATCACAAGAATGAACAGCATTAAAAGCATCTCTATTGTAGGGCTTGAAAAAAATACCGGAAAAACACAGGCTCTTAACTTTTTCATCGATTACCTCCGGCGAAAAAATGTCAACCTGGGGATAACCTCAATTGGTATCGATGGAGAAAGCACCGACCAGGTTACTTTAACTCAAAAACCCAGAATACACATTTATAAGGATATGCTCTTTTCAACCTGTGAGAAGTTTTACAGGGAGAAGGATTTTGTCTCTGAAATTCTCGATGTGGGCGAAGATATGTCTGCTTTGGGCAGGACGGTAACCGCAAGAGCAAAGGAAGACGGAATGATTATTCTGAGCGGCCCGTCCATAATGTCATGGATGAAAAAAAATATTGACCGTATGCTGCAGCTGGGATGTGAAAAGGTTCTTGTGGACGGAGCCATATCAAGGCTGAGTTCTTCTTCCCCTGAGGTTACAGATGCAATGATCCTTTCAACAGGAGCGGCATTAACTCTGGATATGAATGAGCTTGTCAGGCAGACCAAGTATAAAGTGGATCTCGCCTTACTAAAGCCTGTCGATAAAATTACTTCAATGGTTCTGGCCACACTTGGTCAGGGTGTGTGGGCTGTTGAAAGGGAAAGCATGTGTGTCAGAAAGCTTGCGGAGTCGCCGTCTGTGGGTTTTTGTGTTGCTGATATTAAAAGATCTGCAGGTATTGTTTATATAAACGGTGTTGTTTCTTCAAAAGTTCTTAAAACTTTATGTTCACTGGACTTTTTAAAGGATCTTCAGATCGTGGTTACCGATTTTACAAAAATCTTTGCCGACTGTCTCACTTATGAAATTTTTATTAAAAAGGCAGGAGGATTAAAGGTTCTTAATGCTTCAAACCTTGTGGCAGTTACTATAAACCCGACATCTCCAAGTGGTTACTCCTTCAGCTCCGATAAGCTGAAAAACAGGCTCAGAACTGTACTGTCTGTTCCTGTAATAGATGTTCTGAAAGATGGTGATATTGATGCTCTTATCCCGGGACTTGATTGAAAGCTGCGGCTTTGATTATATCCTCTCTCTACTGGAAGTTCAAAGTCCGCTTGGCAGAAAGTATATCAAAAACCTTCCGTTTATGACTGACTATGATGAAATATCCGTGGAAATCCATAAAACCAAGGCATTCATACGTTTTGCGTCTCAGAATCGCTCCATGCAGGAAGAGTTTTCTAAAATAATAGGTCATATCAAGGATATATCTCAGACCTGCCATAAGCTTGAGCTTAAAGAAACACTGGACGATATACAGTTGTTTGAAATAAAAATTTTCTCTATGCTCTGCTGCAGGCTTAAAGAGTATATCCCTGAATATATGGACTTCCTAGAAATGAAAGATCTTAAAGAGGCATTTTCACTGCTTGATCCTGTGAATCTCTGTATGCCGTCGTTTTATATATATGACGAGTACTCCGAAGAGCTGGCACAGGTTCGGAAAAAAAAGCAGAAGATTGCCGGCACTTTCCCGGTAGACGAGCAGGAGCTTATAAATACCGCAGCTCTTGAAAATTCTATTGAGAATACCGTGCGCAAAGAGCTTTCTCAAAAGCTTTCTGATTATGCTCCGTCGATGATTCATAACCTTTCTTCACTGGCTTATGCAGATTTTTCAACCGCAAAAGCCCTTTTTATAATGAATTACGGACTATGCAGTCCTGAGCTTTCAGAGCGCGGAATATATTATGAACAGTTATTCAATATTGAACTGAACAGTATTCTTTCAAAAAATCAGAAGAGATTTCAGCCTGTTGATATTGATCTGAACCATCCGGTTACCGTAATAACAGGAGCAAATATGAGTGGCAAAACAGTGGTTCTTAAAAGCCTGGCTCTTAATCAACTGATGTTTCAAACAGGATTTTTTATCTGTGCCAAAACTGCCCGTATCACACCTGTAGAATCTATTTTTCTTATTACAAAAGACGCACAGTCAATAGATGAAGGGCTTTCTTCCTACGCCTTTGAGATACTTAAGGTCAGCGAGTGCATAAACCATTCGCAAAACGGTGAAAAGTGCCTGATTCTTATTGATGAGCTGGCAAGAACTACCAATCCGCAGGAGGGAAGGGCTATTGTACGGTCGGTTATGAGCATTCTGGCCGAACATGACGTATATGCGGTTATAACAACTCACTATGACGGTGTACTGTCAAAAAATGCCAAACATTACAGAGTTTCAGGAATACGAAAGGACAAGATAGGAGATTCTAAAATAAAACGGGAAAATATTACAGATTACATAGACTATTCACTCATTTCAGAAGATGGCTGGACTTCGGTTCCCAAAGAGGCACTGACCATTGCCAGACTTTTGGATGTCGATAATGAACTGATAACTCGCGCTGAAATGTTTCTTAATGAAGCACAAAAGGGAGGTTGCGCAGATGGAAAGTAAGCTTGGAATTGATTTTACAAAAGTTGGAAAGGCCAGAACCTATGCAAAAAAAATTGCTTTGGATGTCCAGAATTTTGTTAAAGAACATGCGACAACTTCTACGGAAAGGACCATATGCAGACTTCTGGGCATAGATGGAATTAATAATGAAGGTATACCTCTTCCAAATGTTCTGGTTGATCACCTGAAGGAAAATAACGCTCTTTCACAGGGTACAGCTTATTATATAGGCAATGCCATGATAGAAACTGGTATGAGCCCTCAGGAAATAGCTGTTTCAGTATCGCAGGGAAGTATTAATATAGCAAGGCTTAAGCTCAACAGCCCTGAAGATATCCGTGAAAAACTTTCTTCCACAGTTGATACAACCGTTGAAAGAATCAAGAATAACAGACAGACAAGAAGTAATTTTATAAAAGAGATCGGTGAAGGAAAAAAACCTTATCTTTATGTTATAGTAGCTACAGGAAATATCTATGAAGACGTCGTGCAGGCACAGGCGGCCGCAAGACAAGGAGCGGATGTAATAGCCGTTATAAGATCAACAGGTCAGAGCCTTCTGGACTATGTCCCTTATGGTGCTACAACTGAAGGCTTCGGAGGAACCTTTGCAACACAGGAAAACTTCAAAATAATGCGTAAAGCTCTGGATGAGGTTGCACATGAAACCGGAAAGTATGTGCGCCTGTGCAACTACTGCTCCGGGCTGTGCATGCCTGAAATTGCTGCCATGGGAGCACTTGAAAGACTTGATGTGATGCTTAATGATGCGCTTTACGGAATCCTTTTCAGGGATATTAATATGAAAAGAACTATAATAGACCAGTTTTTTTCAAGAGTTATAAACGGATTCGCAGGTGTAATTATAAATACTGGTGAGGATAACTATCTGACAACAGCGGACGCATATGAAGAAGCGCATACTGTTCTGACCTCCCAGTTCATAAATGAACAGCTTGCTCTGGCGGCAGGGATAAAACCGGAACAGATGGGCCTAGGACATGCTTTTGAAATGGATCCTACTATTGAAAACGGCTTTTTGTACGAACTCGCACAGGCACAGATGGCAAGGGAAATATTTCCGGATGCACCGCTTAAGTATATGCCCCCGACCAAGTTTATGACCGGAAATATTTTCAATGGATATATACAGGACACTCTCTTCAATATCATATCCATATGGACCAAGCAGGGCATACAGCTTCTAGGAATGCTGACCGAAGCCATACATACTCCTTTTATGTCTGACAGATATCTGGCCATTGAAAATGCACAGTATATATTCAACAACCTCAAAAATATAGGTGATGAGGTTACCTTTAAAGACGGAGGTATAATTCAGACAAGAGCCGGAGCTGTACTTGACAGGTCAGTCGAACTGCTTGAAAAAATAGAAAAAGAAGGTCTCTTTAACTCTCTTGAAAAAGGTGTTTTTGCAAATGTAAAAAGGCCTATAAATGGCGGTAAAGGCGGAGACGGAGTATTTGAAAAAGGCAAGTATTACTTTAATCCATTCATTGAAAAGATGCTTAAGGAGGGATTGTGATGAGCGGTGGACTATACTCCCTTGATCACAAGGATTTTGACAAAAATCTTGATCTTAAGTCCGTAAGACCTTACGGAGACACCATGAACGACGGTAAGGTACAGTTAAGTTTTACCCTTCCCGTACCGTGCGGTGACGAGGCTCTGCAGGCTGCAAAGGATGTAATCAGAAGCATGGGGCTTGAGAACCCTCAGATTGTATATTTTAAGGAACTGGCACCGGGCTTCACCTTTTTCAATGCCTATGGTGAATGCACCAAAACGATAGACTTCACTTCAATTCATGTTGCAAAAGCTGATGTGAAGAAGATGGGCATGAAGGATATTGATGAGTACATAAAACAGACTTTAAACAGAAAAATCGTGGTGGTAGGTGCAAGTACAGGCACTGACGCACACACAGTCGGAATAGATGCTATAATGAATATGAAAGGCTTCGCCGGACATTACGGACTTGAAAGATACGAGATGTTTGAAGCATATAATCTTGGGAGTCAGGTTTTAAACGAAGATTTTATTGCAAAGGCGATAGAGCTTAAAGCAGATGCCCTGCTTGTATCTCAGACCGTAACCCAGAAAAACGTGCATATAAAAAACATGACCGAACTTGTAGAAATGCTTGAAGCCGAAGGTATAAGGAGCAAAGTGGTTCTTGTTGCCGGAGGTGCCAGAATAACTCATGAGCTGGCCAAAGAGATCGGTTTTGATGCGGGCTTTGGTCCCAACTCCTTTGCAGAGGATGTAGGTGCATTTATAGCCCAGGAAATGGCAAGACGTCTGGCCAAATGATTTTTATGGTATAATCTACTTATCTGAACTGATTGGAGGGAAGTGTTTTGAATGATCTACTGTCATCAGACATTTTCAAATGGGTAGTTATGCCTATTGTAATCTTCATTGCAAGAATCCTGGATGTCTCACTCGGAACCACAAGAATAATTATGGTTTCAAAGGGAAAGAAAGCCATAGCTGCTTTTATAGGCTTCTTTGAAGTAACCATATGGCTTTTGGTTGCCAGTAAAGTTATACAGAGTGTGGATAATATAGTTTATGTAATTGCTTATGCAGGAGGATTCGCAGCAGGAAGCTATATAGGAATAGTTCTGGAAGACAAGTTAGCCATAGGAAAGATAGCTGTACGTATAATAACTGTAAAAGACCCGGTAGAGTTTATAAAATCCCTGCGGTCTATGGGCTACGGGGTAACAAACATACAGGCCAGCGGTTCCACAGGACAAGCTCATATAATCTACAGTATAATGCACCGTTCAAAATATAAGGCTTTCAACGAAGCGACCAACATGTTTGATTCCAAAGCCTTTATTTCAGTCGAAGACGTAAAGTATTCAAAAGACGGTATTTTTCATCCTGATCAGCACAAGCTCAGGCTAGAAAACCTCTTTCCAATAAGAAAGTCAAAATGAAACATCTTTCCGGAGAGCTTTACTCTCCGTTTTTTTATTTTTATGGATCTTCTTAAAAAGGTTTATGCTCTTTGTGAAAAAAAATAGTATAATTGTACTGAACATATATACTGTAAACGAAATTTTCTAACTAGCTTGTGTTCGTCTTTGCAGAAAATCCGGAGGTACTTATGGCTGAATTTGAACTGGTATGCGTGGATATGTTTCAGACACTTGTGAATTTGGACACTGTTGAAGAAAATATCTGGAAAGGAGTTCTTGAAGAAAATTATACACCTCAGTTAAAAGCAGTATGTGCTTATTCCTTCAAAAAGAAAGTATACACCAGATTTCATCTTTTCACCTCAAATGCCGAATCTTTCAGAACAGTCAGGGAGATAGTGAAACCTTTTTTTGAAGAGGTACGAGCTGAAGAAAACCTAAGTTTCGATCCTGATAAAGCATCTGAAATTTTCATAGTACAGCATGGTTTTTCAAAACCTTATCCGGATGCTTTAACTTTTCTGAGCCATCTTAAAAACAAGATTCCTGTCTGTCTTGTGAGTGATGCCGATACTCTTTCCATAGAGCCGCTTTTAAAAGTATTCAATTTTGACAGCGCATTCTTTTCGGAAAAATGCGGATCTTATAAAAACGATCTCTCCAATAGACTTTTCAAAAATGTTATAAAATTTTACGGGATAGCTCCGGAAAAAATAATTCATATAGGAGACTCGCCGTCTGATATCCAGGGGGCAAAAAGAGAAAAAATAACCGCCTGTTGGCTTAACAGGAACGCCCGCCAGTGGAACGGAGCTATAAGCCCCGATCATACGGTAAGTGATCTGACCGGGGTCTTGGAAATATTAAATATTAAAAAATCTGTTGCCTTTACAAAAGAAAAATAATCAGAAACACACGTTTAAACTTAAAAAACCAAGGCTTTCCTTTCCAAAATAGAAACCGGCACTATACCTCAAAAGATCGTAAAAGATTCGGGATGAAACTTCCAGAACAGGATATACACTTATATCATGCTTGAAATCTGTTTTAACCGCCAGAGCCAGTGATAAGTCTGTTTCCTGGTTAAGCGGATACACCTTTATTCCAGCCTGTCCCAAAAAGTAGCTGTTTTCACCCTGAAACATTATCCCTGTTCTTATATCTCCCAATAAATTTTTGTATATATCTGTGAACATATATCCCAGACCTGTTAAAAGACCTCCTGTTCCCCCTCCGAAGTATACCTGCATACCAAAAGGGTCATAGTAGTCAAAATCTTCATATGCAAGATCATTATATTTTATATCGTCGGTCTGTCTTATGAGTCTTACAGTCCTGGTATTGGAAGTTCTTTCACCGGTTTGCTCCACTTTTATATATCCTCTGGTTATATAATCGTCAACTACCCTGAATAACATTGAGTTTTTGACTCCATAATTCTTCCCCGCCTGTATTATCTGTTTATCTCCGTCACTGACCGCGATAAGTGTATTAAGAGGAAAAAGTTTTTTGGTTTCCAGACTTATCCAGCCGCTTGCCTGCCTGACTAAAAGATCGTTTATATCAGATCTGAAAATACTTTCAGTGCTCTGAAAACGGTCTTTCAGCTCTGTAAGCGGTTTATTAACCCAAAGTTCCTTTGTCATATGTCCCAGATAAAGCCCGGTCTTAAGATCGATCACGTGGAATGTGCAGTTCATATATCCCTTTGCATAAACAGTATCTTGTGTAAAAACATCGTAAAAACCCGATGCTTGAACATACGAGTCTGTTCTCTCCCAAGGCTTCCTGATTTTTTTCACATATGTACCTGTTGCATCGGCAGTAAATGACCCGTCCTTCTTCCTGTAGTAGTACTTTCCGACTTCAACCTCTTCACCACCGGTATAACTGCCGTTGATTGGGTTAAGGTAGCTTTTTTTCTCAGTAACCGTGTACTCTTCATACTTTAAAGAATTTATAACAAAAGATACCATGTAAGCCGCCGTTTTCATGTTAGACGCTGCCTGGCCACTTACTATGCCAAGATAGTCAAGCTTGAGCTCTTCCATTATCTTATCTATATTCGCCCTATCAAGGATTCCATACCTTCCGTCATCTATGAACCCTTCCTGAACCTGTCCGTATATCTGGTCTGTGTATCCTGAGTATTCCTTGTTTTTAAGAGCATATAGCGCTATCTTGGGTTTTTCTTCATAGAAAGTACTCTGCCTCAGCTTTATCGCCCTGATGCTTGAGTTAACAAAGCTTTGCATTTCAGAACTGCTTTTACTGGTCATGGTGCTGTCGATACTGCCGCTATCTATTATTACGGAGCTTTTATAATCAATAACAGCATAGGAACCTTTTATAGAGTACTTATACCAAACAGTATCCTCAGAGTACCGTGTATAGAACCCATCTATCTTTATAAACTTCTCACGTTCGGTTCTTGCCCACGGATAGTCTGCAAGATATACATAATTTCCGCTGCTATCCTGATAAAACTTATCATCGTTCTTATTATAGGAAAAAAGTTTTTTCTGACTTACCTGATAGAACGTACCTGCGTATGATATATAAGATCCTGAAGAGTTTTTGACAAACCTGACATTCTTCTCTGTTTTTCTTTCTGTATAGCAATCGTCTATACGCACTACGACGCCGTAATCAGCAGACCTGTTGTCCTGCATAAGTTTTATAATGTATGAATCACCAGCATTTTTGGAAGTGCTTTCAAAGGTTTCATAGTATTTCTCTCGCTCAAGTATATCGTATCCGGAAAGCTTTTCTCTAAGTATGTTGTAAACAGATGCATAATCGATGTTAAGCCTGTTGTTTATAAAAATATAGGGCGCAACTGTCGACGCCTGAACCATTAACCCAAAAAGTAAAAAAAGAAGCAGAAAAAAATTTTTCATATATGCCTTCACCCCCTAAAAAGAAAAAGTAACGCCTGCACGGAACTTTCCAGAAATACTGCAATCCATCAGCATACCGAAAAAAAGATACTTTGCCTGTGCGCCGATAAAAGGAGCTGTGTTGTAGACACCTGTTCTTAAAAAAACATTAATCTGTTCATTTTTATATACCGAAAACCCGAAAGAAACTCCCGAAACCTGTACTTTGTTTTGATTGAGTACAAAATCTATTCCGCTGCAGGAAGTTACTTCATTGTATATATCGTAGTTTTTGAACTCTAAAGATGCGCCCAGTTCAGTACCGGCAAACAGTCCGGCTCCTAAAATCCACGCATCATGAAAATCTTTGATTTCAGAAACAGTCTCTGAAATTTTGAGCTCTTTGCCTCTTTTTATATAAAGTATTTTTCCTTCCGCAGTCTGAGGATTTACATTCTCTACTTTCATTACCATCTTTCCTAAAGTATCCTGTGAAATAAAAAGATATCCTTTCTTGATACCTTCGTTTGCACCGGCATCTATATAGACCGTATCGTCTGAAAAATCCATTATCCTGGCTTTTATCATAAAATCATCTCGGAGTCTTGAGTAAACGTGCTCTCCGTATCCTGAGGACACCGCTGTCCATACCGAACTCTCAGGTACCTGTTTTATGAAGGTTTTTCCTGTCTGACTGTCATAGGTATACTTGACGGTATAGCCGGAAAACCTCCCTGAAAAAGTATCTTCAAAGATCTTTTTCCCATCCTGGGCATTGATAAGGATATACTGTACGCTCACTCCACTTTCAGTAAAAACATCTTCATACTTGCTGCTTACATAAAAACCATTTCCGGCAGGATAGTATCCTCCATTTTTTCCTGCAACAAAATCACCGTTCTTATCAACAACATATCTTCCGGTAAATGCATCATAACTGTAAAAGTATCCTTTAAAAACAGGAATAAAAGCGTTGCTGTAAAAAACATAGTCTCCGCTCAGATCGTCACGCATATAGCTTCCTCTTTCAATTTTATTGTTACTGTAGTAATCGAATATCTTCACGGCAATTATATAATCTGAGTCTTTAATACTGCTCATTATACTATCTGACGAAGTAAAGAAACTCTCAACCTTTTTTTCAAAAGCTATCTCCTGAATCTCCTCCTCGTTTGAAATCAGAAACCTCTCCGATGATATTACGCTGGACTTTATGTCATTGAGTATATTCTGCCTTATTGTCTGAGGCACTTGAGGTCCGCATGACCAGAAGAATTTTATATTTTTTCTTGCATTAAGTACAGTAACCGCCATCAAAAGAAGTATCATAAACACAACTCTCTTTTTCATGAAACCACCTCCGCAGTTATTATATCAAAAAAAGGCTCCTTTACGGAGCCTTTCGTTTATGATAGATTATACTTTAAACTTGGATACAAGGGATTTGAGATTTTCAGAAAGACCGTCCATCTTTTCACCTGAAGTGCTTATTATCTGAGCGGAAACAGCCTGTTTATTTATGGCCTCAACCATATCTTTTATCTTTTCTGATATATTTACAACCATCCTGGCAGAAGCATCCATTGTTCCTGATACCTCTTCGGCAGCAGCACTCTGCTCCTGAGCATTGGCCGACATCACCTGAACCATATCATGTATTTTTTCGACCTGTCCTAGTATGTCTTTGAACTGTAAACTTATTTCCCCAGCCAAAGAGCTTACATTACGAACATCAGATACTGTTTTTTTGGTCATTTCGTCAGCTTTTCTTGATCTTTCCTGAATCTGGCCTATGATGGAGACTATGTTCACTGTTGCCTGTTTGCTTTGCTCGGCAAGCTTCCTTATTTCATCCGCCACAACCGCAAAACCTCTTCCGGCATCCCCGGCTCTTGCAGCTTCTATAGCTGCATTGAGAGCTAGTAGATTCGTCTGTTCGGTTATTGAGTTTATAGTGTTTATTATCTGCTGTATATTTCCCACATGTTCCGTAAGCTTCATTACGGTATTTGCTGTTTCATCAGTGCTCTTCACAGCTGTTTCAACTACATTCACTATAGCCTCTATAGACTTTTCACCTTTTTCAGCAGCTGCGGCAACATCATTGGTTCTGGCCGAAAGATCGACTGAATTTTTTGATACTGACTGAGCGGCAGCGGCAACTTCTTCTACACTTGAAGTAACTTCCTGTATTGAAGCTGATGTGTTTTCAACATTCTGCTGGATTTTTTCCGCATCACCGGAGAGCAGTTCAGAGTTTTTGATAGTATCCTGTGATACATCACCAAGTTCCTTGGAAGAGCTCCTTATTTCATCCGATGCCGTTTCAATATTACTCATTGACTCTCTGAGAGATTCCACCACCTTGTTCAGGGTTTTGCCTATATTGGAAAATTCATCCTTCCCTTTTATATCAAACTTTATTCTGAGATTACCCTCTCCTAGCTGAGTCACAGTCATTATCTTCTTTACCTTAGACGAAATATCGATTATTATCATAAACCCTATTAGAAATGCTACAGCAAAAACTCCTATTCCAACAATTATAGCTATAAGAATAAGATTGTTTGTTCTTTCTCTGTTTTTTTGTATCTTATACGCAAGGAACTTATCTGCGGATTGACCTATCTCTGATATATTGGCTCTGGCATCGTAAAAGTACTGAGAGGAAAATGATTCGGTAAGCTCGGCCTGAATTTCAACCTCAGTCATTTCCAGCCACATATCTATGTTGCTGTGAAAGTTTTTAAAGTTCTCCTCAACCGTTTTCTGGCTTATATCGTTTGTATACAAAAGCCAGCCGTCTTTGTTGTTTCTTATTATCTCCTCAGCTGCAGCAATCTTTTCCTTGGCATTTGCAACTCCTTTTTTGTACTCGTCATACTGTGCCTTGAAACTCGGATCTGACATGCCTTTTGACAGTATATTCTGAAATGCCGACAAAGTATTCGAAAGCGACTTGTCAACCTCAAATACTACAGATATCACCTTGGAATTCTCATTCTTGAGCGACAGCTCAAGATCTGTAACCACATTCTGGAAGTTAATCGCCATAAGCGATATGATACATACTATTCCTACCAACGGTATAAAAAGAAGAAGTAAGAGCTTGGTACGTATCTTCATATTCCCAATCATAGATTCCCCTCCTAGACATCGGAATTAGCCTATAGATTTCTTTCTTTTGTTCTATCTTCAATTATATCATCAATGGTTTAGAACACGTACAAATAAAACTGTTTTTTAAATGGTGCAATAACCCTTTATAATTGGGAATTATAGCTTACAAATTTTCTTCGTTACTCAAAATACACTGAAATTTAATAATCAAAAAAAGAGATATGATTCAGTACTTATAGATATGTTTTTGCATTAAAAAGTATATTTTACAGTCTTATAAACCTGGCACTTTTTATCATAAGCCTTAAAAATGTAGTATAATTGAAAGGAATCGATTTTTCAAAAATACTTAATCTTTTTCGGAGGTATACCATGGAACGTAAAAAATACTCACTGGTCTTTGCCTTATTCTTTTTACTTTCATTTTTGTTAATAAGCTGTTCTGTCCAGACCAATGAAAATAAAACAGTTGTGAAGCCCGAACCGGTAAAAATAAATAAAGCTCCGGTCATAAGCATTCCGGATCAGTTTATAAAAGAAGAAGACAGTCTTACACTGGATCTTTCAAAGTTCAGCTCCGATCCTGAAGCTTCATCACTTACTTATTCGCTTGTTTCAGGTGTGGGTACTATTAAGAGTGAGGCTTACTTCTATTCGCCCAAGAGAGGAGAAGCCGGAGAAAAAAGCATCATAATATCTGCTACAGATGGTGCATCATCCACACAAGCATCATTCAAAATTTCTGTGGAAAAGGTTTTAAAGCTTCCAACGGCAGAGTTTCCAGATTTTTCGGTCGAAGAAGGAAAAAGTATAGAAATAGATCTGAGCAAATACTCATCAAATCCTCTTAAGGATAAGCTTTCATATTCGCTTATAAATGGTGTGGGAAGCTTAAATGGCTCCAGCTATTTTTTTCAGCCCTCATATCTTGATGCCGGGCAGAAAGCTGTAAAAATAAGAATAGCCAACTACGACGGGTATATAGACCAGACCTTCAGACTTAACATTATAAATGTAAACAGACCTCCAACCATATTTATAACCAATCAGACTATGGACGAACTTCAGACCATAACTCTTGATCTGGCAAGGATTGCCGCTGATCCTGACGGCGATTCGCTTACCTTCAAGCTTGAAGAAGGTCCAGGCAGTATTTCAAATAAAGTGTACTCTTACTCGCCTACTTATAAAGACCACGGTGAAAAAAACATAAGAATATCTGTCAGTGATGGTATAGCAAGAGCCGAAACCTCTTTTAAGGTACTTGTAAACAATATAAACAGGCCTCCTTATATGTTGGTTCAGGAACAGGAAGTTGATGAAGGGCAGACTCTTTTGCTTGATCTTGGAAAGATTGTTTTTGATCCGGACGGAGATACCCTCAGCTTCGAGATAGAAGAAGGAGTGGGCGAAATTACTGGAAGTATGTACACATACCTTCCTACTTATTTTGATGCCGGAAAAAAGACAGTTAAGCTCCGTGTAAGCGACGGAACAGCAACAGTTTATACCACGTTCAGTATAAACGTCAAAAATATGAACAGAGTACCTGTCATAAAGGTTCCCGACCAAAGCGTAAATGAAGGAAAAACACTTTTGGTTGATCTATCCGCACATACTTATGACCCTGACAACGATAAGATAACTTATACTCTCGAAAGCAGTATAGGGAAGTTAAAAGGCAGCATATACGAGTATAGCCCAGACTTTTTTGATGCCGGAGAAAAAACAGTCAAAATAAGAGCAAATGATGGCAATTCAAATGTTGAAACACTAATAAAAATTGTTGTAAACAATGTGAACAGAGCTCCTTCAGTGCAGATATCAGACCAGCAGGTAAATGAAGGGCAAACACTTATATTTGACCTTTCAAGATATTCAGATGATCCGGATACAGATACTCTTACCTACTATGTACAGGAGGGCGTTGGAAGTATAAACGGCAGTCAGTTCATATATACTCCGGGCTACTTTGATGCAGGCACAAAAAAAGTTACTGTAAGAGCCAGTGACGGAACTCTTTCCGCTGTAAGCTCTTTCAATATAAACGTTAAAAATGTAAACAGGGCACCGTCCATGGCAGTGCCGGATGAAACAGTTGATGAGGCTCAGACCCTTACATTGGACCTTTCAAAACTTTCAAGCGATCCAGATAAGGATGCTCTTAGTTATTACTCTGTAAACAATGTGGGATTAATCAACGGTTCTATCTTTACATATACCCCTACCTATGATGATGCCGGAGAAAAGCTTGCCAGAGTCGGTGTAAGCGATGGCGAGCTCAGCTACGAAACGTATTTTAAAATAATTGTCAAAAATGTGAACAGGGCACCGCAGATCAGCATACCGGATCAAACAGCCTTTGAGAACAGCAAACTTACGCTGGATCTTTCAAAGTACTCAAGCGATCCTGATAACGATAAGCTTTCATACTCTGTGCTGAACCAGACAGGTAAAATAGAAGGTAATTCTTTCATATACACTCCGTCATACTTTGATGCGGGAGAAAAAGTAGTTCAGATCGCAGCTTTTGACGGAAAGCTTTATGGGTATTCAACCTTTAAGATAACTGTGAATAATGTAAATAGGGCACCATCAATTTTTATACCTGACCAGGAGATTGATGAGGGAAAGACCTTAAATATTGATCTTTTTGAACTTTCCTCGGATCTTGACGGAGATACTTTGAAATATTTCATAGGAAACGGAACAGGGAGCATCAACGGGAATAACTATACCTACTCTCCGGCTTTCAGCGACGCAGGAATCAAAAATGTTGAGGTAATAGCTTTTGATGGTATCGACAGAACAGCCGCCAAATTTAAGATAAACGTCAAAAAAGGAAACCGGACACCTATTATTTCAATTCCTAATCAGACTGTGAATGAAGGTCAGACATTAGTTCTTGATCTTTCAAAGCTTTCAAGCGATCCTGATGGGGAAAGACTTACGTATTCATTGGAAAGCGGTGTTGGAGAGATAAAAGGAAGAATCTACACCTACTCCCCGGCATACAATGAAGCAGGTGAGAAAACAGTAAAAATAAAAGTCAGCGATGGAATTTCCGGTGTTGAAACCACCTTCAAAATATATGTAAGCAACGTCAACAAACCTCCTGTTTTCTCAATACCGGATATATTCATACAGGAAGGAAAGACAGTTAGCGTAGAGCTAAAAGACTATACAAAAGATCCTGATGGCGATACTCTTGCTTTTACCTTTGAAAACGGAGTTGGCAAAGTTGAATCCGGAATGTTTATATATACTCCCTCTTATGAAGAAGCAGGTCAACAGCACTGCCAGATCTTAATAAGCGATGGTTCAGTGACGGTCGGTGGGGTAATTGTAATATATGTCACAGATGTAAACAGACCCCCTGCCATAACTCTCAGCGATATAATCATCAAGGCGGGAGAAACACTTACCCTTGATCTTTTAAACTATTCCAGAGATCCTGACGGTGACATGATAGTTTATACCGTCGAAAACGGAGTTGGTGTTGTGAACGGTTCCATATATTCTTTCGCAGCAACAGAAAAAGATATCGGCGAAAGATTGGTAATAATAAGAGCAAATGACGGCACTGACTATGTTGATACATCGTTCCGCTTGACTGTAGAAAAATGAACCCGTCCGTAAGGACGGGTTTTTACTAATATTCTGTAGAAATACTCATAGCTATTTTTAAAGGTTCATCACTAAAAATATCTTTAGCTAGATAAAACTCCAAATCAACAAAAGGATTATACAGTATAATTGAAAATCCTGTATCAAGCATTATTCCGTTTAATGAAAATGCCTGATCCCATTTGCTGAATACCTTTCCCCCGTCAATCAGACCGTAAAGTCCCAAAACATCAAAAATTATCACACCTGTTCTTAATGTTGCTGCCGCATAACCCGCGGACATAAAGTAACCTTTGTATCCTTTAAACCAGGACTCGCTATCAACTCTGAACAAATGCTCAAAAGGCGTACCTTCTGTTCTGTATCCTCCTGCCATAGTCAGATGCGAAAAGAAAAGCCCATGTGATAACTTCATGTCTATAAGCCCTTCTGCCAGATAATCGGTTTTTTTGCATATCTCGCCCATATCTTTAAAAGAGTCGATATTTGATATATCAGTAAGAGAGCCTGCTCTTAGCCAATAGGAGAAATCATAAGTCTGAGATGAAAAATAACCTGCTGTTCTTAATGTATTCTCAAGATATAATGAGTCTTTTAAGGAAAGATTATTTTGAGATGTTATGCTTTCATCCATCAAGTTGGCCTGGAAAGCAAAAAGGTTATCGCAATAGTATCGTGAGCCCTGATAAGACAAAAAGTTTATGTTCAGACCTGCGTTGCTTTCTGCAAGCTCTCCCAGGGTAGGCTGAAGTTTTACACTCTGAAACCCCACAGAGATATCATACTTCATCTCTTTGAAAAAAATACTGGGATATGTTGTTGTAAGATATGTGCTTTTATATTTGTTGAAAGAATACCGTGCGGAAAGATTTATCATCTTTCCGAAAAGATTATAGCTTTTAAGCGTCAGACTTTTTCCTACTATATCTGAAAGAAGTGTTGAAAACATATCATAGGAACTCTTAAAAAGCCCTGAGCTCTCATTTACATAGATTATAAGATCATACTTTCCAAGATCATTTTCTTTAACGAACGCATACACTTCCGAAAAACTGTTCATAAGCTTTAGATTGTTATTAAGCTCTTTGAGCAGGGTTGAATCTATAAGATCACCGCTTTTAAAACCCACTTTTTTCTCAAGAAGATTTATATCAGTCCTGTAAGCTCCTTTTATTTTTACGTTGTCTATAATTACCGGATCTGCAAGCTTACTTTCCCCGGCCGAAAGAGCTCTGAACGATAACGGATTGTTTGGCATATACCCCGTAAATACCTCTCGAGTCCAATCTTGTGTGGGCATTTTGGGAATATTACTTATTTGGCTAAAAATGGTTTCGTTATTGGCAATCCTAATAAAAAAATCAGGCGCTGTTCTATACTCCTCATTTGAAGTACCATCAGGATTGATGCCATAAGTATAAGTCATCCTGACTACCAGTCTGCTATTAGGAAGAACAAAAAAGAGAGGATCAAATCCGATTCCATCCCCCCCTGTACGTTCGCCTACAACTGCTGCAAAACCGGTTTTTTTACAGAAATATGCAAAAGTTTCGGATGAAGAGTATACATACTTATCTGTAACAACAACTATCTTTCCGTCAAAACCATCCATTCCAGGAAGTACCAAACGTTGTATCTTCACCGGAGGACCAAACTCCTCACTTAACAACTCGGGCGGAAGATTTTTCATTCCAAGCACCTCATTTCTGCTCGCCTGAAAAAAGTTATATGCAAGGTTAAATCTCTCCGCCGCAGCCTGCTGGGCATAAGTACCGGACCTTATAAAAATATAACTGTTGACGGCATACGGATGATTGGCTAAAGGCGAAACAATGAGGTCTGTCCAGTATGAATCCGCTCCGCCACTGTTTCCGCGTATGTCAATTATGAGAGTTTTACAGTTCTTAATGCCGGAATAAAAGGAAAATAACTTATCCTTATCGGCTTTTATGTTGCTGTAATCGAAGGAATTGATCTTTAAGTATGCCTGCCTTCCATCTGAAGAAATTTCGGATAAAATATTTCCATCACTGTCAGCAGTAGCTGGCTTGTAGTCTTCAAAGACTGTTTTGTAGTCTTCAGTGTAAGGATTTATATCTGTTTGGATATATTTGCCATTAAACAAATACTCTATACTTACCTTTTCTTTCCTTTCCAGAGGCAGCTGATAACAAAAGAGCTTACCTTTATCTTCAAAATCCTTTTTCAGTTTTACAGCGTAGCCTAATCCAAGGACATAACTGTCTGTGTCAATCCCGTCAATACGGGTGATGATAGCTCCTATAGGTATAAACTTTTCATCTGCTGACGATACAACCTTATAGAACCCATCAATGTAGAAGGCTTCAAAAAATGGAACCTGCTTTTTGTCTGACGATGGCTTTAGATTTTCGTATTTTTGATATGAAGAAAGGGTCATAGATGAAAACACAGCGGCATAAAAACCGCTGTTATATTTTTTCGAGTACTTATTTACTTCTTCATACGTCAAAACCTTAGTGTGATCGTTCTGAAGAAGATTAACCATACGGGATATACTCTTTATAAAGGCTTGGTCATCTTCAGAACTCTCTACTTCCTGCATAAACTTATCTTTCATAGATGTCCAGCTGTATCCGAACTGTCTTTCCTTAACCCATAGGTATGGATAGTTTTGTGAAACCATATTGTAAAGATACTCAAAATCTTCAATTTTCTGTTCTTTGGTAAGAGTTGCTGCTGAAATGCCTAAAACCGATAACATAAATATTATAAAAGTCAAAATAATGTTTTTCATGTTTACACCTTATCTATACCTGGACGTTAAAAACTGCTTTAAATATAAAGCCCACCAGATAAGCAACAGCTGCGGAAAGACCACCTGTCACCATCATTTCCAGACCGCTTACAATCCATTTCTTCCCGGTGACAAAGTACCTAAGAGCCCCCACTGTAAACAGAGTAAGTGCGGTTATTATACTTGCCGATAGAAACATGTTATCAGCAAAAACGCTTATAAACGACGAAAACACAAATGCCATCAGAGGCATAAAACCTGCTATTACGAATGAAAAAAAAGTCACCATGGCACTTTTCAAAGGAGATCCTTCATTATCCTCCATAAGTCCAAGTTCCTCATGCATCATCGTATCTATCCAAAGATCATGATTCGAGGTTATAGTATCAAGAAAGCTTTCAAGTTCTTCTTCCTTTACTCCCTTTCTTCTGTAAATCTCTCTCAGCTCATCCCTCTCACCCTCTGGATTAACCTTTACTTCCCACTCTTCTCTGGCCTTTTCCGTTTTTATGTACTCTCTTTCCGACTTATCTGATATATAATCACCTACAGCCATTGAAAATCCGTCTGCAAATAAGTTGGCAAATCCAAGAACAAGCACGACAAGCGGTGAAAGTCCAGCACCCTGGGCACCAGCAACTACTGCAAAAGTAGTAACTATTCCGTCGCTTGCACCGTAAACCGCCGGTGCAATATACCTTCCTTGAGAGGTTTTATGCCATGGTTCAACCGCAATATTTTCGTGACTGTGTGAAAGTATGTGCTGTTGAACATCTTTCTCTTCAAAAGCTTTTCTGGCTTTTTTAAATCTGCTTTTATCAAGCTTTTCTATTATCGACATTTTTATCACTTTTCCATACTGCGTATGTGCTCAAGAAAACTGCGGCCAAACTGTTCTGCTTTCTCAAGATCATTTGCCGTCGGCTTGAATCTTACTTTTAAAGGATCTTCAGATGAAAATACATCAAACTTCATTGTCGAAAGTCTGTTTATTATAAATGGAACAGCTTCTCCGCTCCAGCCATATGATCCGAATGCAGAATATGTTTTTTCCTTCTTACCATCAACAAGCGCAAGCAACCCGATAGCTTCCCATATATTCAAAAGAGCATCCCCGTTTATCGTGGGAGATCCATAGAGTATGCCGTCTGCCCACTCCTGCTTGCTTACAAGTACATCAAGCTTATTTTCAGCAGTAACGTCATGAACAAGGTCAAAGAGCTGAACCTCTCCACCTGCATTCTCTATACCTTTTGCAACTGACAACGCCACTTTTCTTGTATAGCCATATGCTGAGACATAAAGCACAAGAACTCTGTTTTTCTTATGAACATCCTTCTTTGCCCACTGACGGTAAAGATCAATATGTTTGTTGACAAACACGCCGGTATGTATAGGACCGTGGCTCGGTGCAATGGTATTTATATCAAACTTATCTAGCTTTTCAAGAGTATTCCTGGTGTGTTCCTTAAATGGTCCCATTATATGGATATAGTAATACTGCATCGCCTGAAGGTACTTTTTATATGCATCTTCATCCAAAAGCTCAACAAACATTCTCTCATCAGAAAAATGAGCCCCGAAACCATCACAGGGAAACAGTATCTTGTCTTCTTTAAGATATGTAAACATAGTATCCGGCCAATGCCAGAAAGGACTGATCAAAAATCCCAGAGTTTTTCCTCCCAAATCAATCTGAAGATCATCGTTGGCCTGAATAAAGTTAAAACTTCTATTGGATATCTGTTCCAAAAATTTCTTTGCCGGAACGGTACATACAATCTTTATCTCCGGATTCAATTCCATAAGTTTAAAGAGATTCCCGGCGTGATCCGGTTCCGTGTGATTTACTATAACGTAATCTATTTTAGTGAAATCCCCTTCAATTATTCCGGATACTTTTTCAAGAAACAGATCGGTGAACTTCTCGTGACCACCGTCAATTAATGCAATTTTACTGTTCCCTTTTACTATATATGAATTATAGCTCGTTCCGTACTCCGTTTTCATTATTATGTCAAAAACTCTCAACAGAGGATTAAGAGTACCTGTCCAGTATACTCCGTCAGTTATTTCTATTGTTCTTTCACAAGACATAAAATACACCTCCGGTTATTTTATAATACATAAAAAAGAGGGATAGAATCCCCCTTTTTTTATTTTAGTCTATGGGTTCAAAATCGTCTTTGCCTGCTCCGCACAGTGGACATACCCAATCACTGGGAAGTTTTTCAAAAGCTGTTCCGGCCTTAATTCCGTTGTCAGTGTCTCCCTGTTCGGGATCATATATATATCCACAAATTAAACATCTATACTTTTTCATAGTCTCATCCCCTTTTATTCTAGGTTAATTTCTTTTTTGCTTTCCCATAGTCCGTGAAGGTTACAGTACGAAAGAGCTATAAGGGTTCCCTTTTTCTGAAGTTTTACCTTCGCTGTCACTATAGGATCCGAAACAACAGGTCCGAAGTCATATCTGCCAAGATGAACAGTATTCGGATCATTTTCATAATGCACGTAAAGATCAATCCATTTAATGTGGTGCTCTGTAGTATTGGGATGATTTATCTCCTTTCCTACACTGACAGTTACATTAAACGGAACATTCATTGTTGCCTTGTCAGGGCATTCAATGACCGGAACGTGTTTTTCTGCCTTGAAATCTGCTGTTCTCACAACATCTCCTAACTTCATCATAATACCCCCTTTTAAAATTTTACAAAGAACTCTTTTTTTGCTCCGCATACAGGACATTTATCCTGTACTGGTTCATCGGTAGTATATCCGCATATCGGACATACATAAAAAGTGTCGGACTTTACATCCTGATTTTTTTCTGCTTTTTCCAGAGCATCCTTATACATCACTATATGGCCTTTTTCTGCCTCTAAAGCAAAATGATTAGATCTTTCTGCTTCTTTTTCCTTTTCAAACTCCGAGGCATTAAGATATACCGGATACATGTTGTCTACTTCGAAGGTTTCTCCTTCAATACTTGATTTAAGGTTTTCGTTAATATCCGAAAGATGTCCCAAAGCTATAAAATGATTCTTTGCATGTACAAACTCAGCATATGCAATGGCTCTGTACATTTTGGCAAGATTATGGAGTCCCTCTTTTTCGGCCTTTTCTGCAAATATGCTGTACTTCATATGAGCTTTTGATTCTCCGCAGAAAGCATCTTCAAGAAACTGTCTTACCATAGGTCTTTTAACCATATTTCTTACCCCCTTTATTTTTCCATCAGCACTTAAATTATAAAATTCATTTTTTAAATTAACATTTCTTAAAAGTTACCGTTTAGAACTTTATCTTTTCAAAATTATCCTTAAACGATTTAATAAATCCATTGGTCTTATCCAGATCTTCTAATATTCCTTTTATATTGTTCAGGAAGTCTCTGACAGAAGCGGATATTTCCTCTGCGGTTGCCGATCCTTCTTCAGATATTGCAAGAAGACTCTGCACACTTGTGGTTATTCCCTGCAGCTTTTCTCCCTCGCTGTCAAGCTCTTTTAGTATACTTTCCAGATCATCCGATATCTTACGTATATTCTGCGATGCAATCTGGTTGTTGTCAGAGCTCTCTTTCAGCTTTCCTGCGTGTACTCCCATTTTTTCAAACTCATTGTACATGTTTTCCGTAAGTTTATTTATTCCTGAAGAAATCTTTGATAGAATCTGAGCTATCTGTTCCGCTGCACCCTTGCTTCCTTCAGCAAGCTTCCTTATTGAAGCGGCAACCACAGCAAAACCTTTTCCGGCTTCTCCAGCTCTGGCAGCTTCTATAGCTGCATTAAGCGCCAAAAGATTGGTTTCTTCGGCAATGCTGGTAACAGTATCAACTACACCCATTATCTTCTGAGCATCTCCTTCAAGTACTCTTCCGACTCCCACAAGCTCATTAAACCTATTGC
Organism: Petrotoga sp. UBA5851; assembly: GCA_002431635.1. Classification (GTDB taxonomy): domain Bacteria; phylum Thermotogota; class Thermotogae; order Petrotogales; family Petrotogaceae; genus UBA5851. Next base: position 15,971 of record DJGH01000019.1, on the reverse strand, counting down.
TCATCTGGAATATATCCTGAGATGACTCTTCTACCTTTTCGGAGGAACCTGTAATTTTCTTTACAGCCTCATCGAGTGACTTAACCATTATTCCCTGCTGGGAAATTATATTTCTTATCGAACCTACGTTTGAATCCACTATGTTGGATATCGATTCAGCATCACTGGTTATCTGAACCGAGCTGTCAGCTACCTGCGATACAAGCTCTCCCATAGTATCGGCAAGATTTTGCATATCTCTGGCTTTCTGAGCTACTTTTGAGCTGAATACATCAACCTCTTCAACATCACCCATAACGTCGATGAACATCTTTGTCATATCCTGTCTCAGACCGTTAAGCTCATCACTCTGCTCTTTCAGCTCCCTTTCTCCTTTTATCAAAACAGGCTTTTCAAAATCCTTTTCACGCATATTTCTCATTGCCTGCTTTATGTTCAAAAGACCTTTTTCAAAGTACTTTCCTGCTACAAAAAGCACCAATCCGGCACTTACTGCGGTAAGCGCTGCGGAAATCATGGTATTGTCAGTAAGCATGCCAAATACCAAAGAAAAAATGAAGGTAAGAATGGTTATATGAAAAGCAGATGAAGATAGCATGGATTTAAATATACCCAGGCTCAATATACTGAAAAAAGTCATCTTTTTTATCCTTGCATAAGGTTTGGAGGCTTTCACCTTTACTTTTATAAATGAACCTTTTGAATCGGAACTCTGTTCGACAATTTCGTACACAATGGGATCGTTGAAGTACTTGGATGATCCTTCCAACAGTCCCAAAAAGTATGCACGCATGTCTCTGAAAGAACTGTACCTTATGGTTGCCTCATTATCGCCGGTTATTTCAAAATCAAGCAACGGAGGTCTTGCATTTTTCATTCTGCGTGTAAGTGAAGCATGTACGTCGTTCATCGATGACATGAATGAAAGAAGTCCTGTTTTCTTAAAAAAATTAGGATAGTATCTGTAAAATTGATATATGTTTTCCTTTCCGGTTTCTTTAAGTACTTCGTCGCGAGTTTTTCCGCTGGACTTAAGAAATACCTCAAGCATGTTATAGACATCATTATCAGCAACATCTTCAAGAGGTGTAAACACCCTGTCTTTTTCGATTCCAACACGCTGCATTGCTGAATCTACAGCTTTTTCACCGTAAAGCTTTTTCCAGGTTTCTATCCAAGAACCGACAACCATTCCTTTCATAGTAATCATCCTCCCATTACATTAAAAACTTCCATAATATCATTATATCACGATATTTTTTCTTGATGCCGCTATATTTTATCCTTAAGCTCACAGCCGAATTTTTCAATTAATCTGACAGGATGATACGACTCTTTGGCCTTCCTGAGGCCTTCCAGCCCAAGATCTTCTTCACGGTTGACAAAACTCATATGCTGCCACTGATTTTCAAGAAAAACCTGGTTTATCGCCGTATATGCTCCTTTAGTATCAGGATCGGCCTTTTCGATATGTATTAAAACTGTATCTTCGGAGATTGGTTCACCAAAAGTAAATCCGGCTATTTTTCCTGAAACTTTGAGTATGCCCCCTGTAAGTCCAAGCTTGTCAAAGTTTTCCAGAGCTCGGAATATAGCTATCTTTTCACTCTTTAGATCAGTTTCCCCGCAGTCATGTTTCCTACACCACTCTTCTTCTGCCTGAGCCACCTGACCTAGATTTTCAGGGGAAATACTTTCATATGAAATCCCCTCGTTAGCCATGAAAGTATTCAGATGATTCTTCTTGCCATGGTACTTCTTTCCTGAAAGAGATATAAGATCCTTTACCAAATAGACATAATCAAAGTAATCCCTGCATCCGTTTATGCTGTATCTTTGAGGCATAGATTCTTCTATGGCCTGTTTTTCGGCTGCCGAAACCGCAAAAATTCTGAACGGTATGTCCAAAGCTTTAGACTGCTGTTCAATAAAAGTCATTACTTCTTTAATATCGCCTTTTCCCTTTGGCATAAGGAAAATTTCTTTTTCGCCGGGAAGAGCCATTCTCATGACCAGCCAATCTTTAAAAATGGTATACTTTATATTGTAGGTATCCTTCCACATAAACAAAGTTGTAAAAACATAATCGGAAAGCTCGTTCGGAACAACGTTGCAATAACCTTCAAAAAGTGGTTTGTCTGATAGCTCAATATCTTTATAGATCATCTTTCCTCCTTTATATAAATCAATAAAAATAATCCGATATAATTAGACATAATTAATTTTTCTTCATGATTAACTTTTTATAAATATATTCATATCAAAATGCCGGAGGTATCAGTCTTGAGTTATCACAATGAGAAAAACAGTACTGTTGAGCTGATAGAATATTCTGAACATTTCTACAGTTCTGTTCGCGCGGACAGCATCGATCAAATCAAAAGCTCTATGCACGAACAGACCATAAAATGGGTAAATGTTGAAGAAGTAACCGATAATGAGGCTATATCAGCCATAGGGGAAATGTTTTCAATACATCCCCTCACTTTGGAGGATATTTCAAACACTGACCAGCGTTCAAAGCTTGAAGAGTATGACAACTATATATATCTGGTTATGAAAATGCTCAGCTTTGACGAACAAACAAGCACTCCCTGCATAGAACAGGTGAGCATTATTCTGGGAAAGGATTTTGTCATTACCTTTCAGGAAGGAAAAAAAGGAGATGTTTTCGAAAATATCAGACAAAAAATATCTTCTGGAAAGTCTAAAGCAAGAAAGATGCAGACTGACTATCTTGTATACCTTATTATAGATGCAATAGTAGACAATTACTTCAATATACTGGAAAAAATTGAGGACAACATTGAATTTCTGGAAGAGCTTCTCACAGACAACGCCACTGGAGAAACATTAAAAATAATAGACAGGTCAAGGCGCGATATGTTGTATCTGCGTAAAGCCGTATGGCCACTGCGGGAAGTCATGTCTCTCTTGACTCATGCTGACAATGAGCTTATTAAAAAATCCACTATTCTTTATTTTAGAGACGTATACGACCATACTGTGCAGGTTATCGATTCAATAGAAACCTACAGGGATATTTTTTCCGGGATGATTGATGTTTATCTTTCCAATGTAAGCAATAGGATGAACCAGATAATGAAAGTTCTTACGATGATATCCACTATATTTATGCCTCTGTCTTTTTTAACGGGTTTTTTCGGCATGAACTTCAAATATCTTCCCGGTTTGGATTCAAAGCTCTCTGTTGTGCTGGTTACTTCAACCATGCTTTTGATAGGTCTTGGAATGTTTTTTTATTTCAAAAAGAAAAAATGGTTTTAAAAAGCTCCCCTGAGAAGTTTTGAAGTGAACCCCTTTAGTTAGACAGAATCTAACTAAAGGGGTTCACTTCATTATTTTATGGGGAGTTTATTTTTAGGAAAAGGTTATTTTTTTACTTTGTACGAGTAGCTTTTTGAATTTCCTGCAAGATCTGTTACCAAAACACTTACAACCCTTTCAGAAGCATCAGTGAGGATGTTGCTGACAGAGAAGGTATTTACGCTCACGTTCTCTTTGGTTATAGTCTCAGGATTGCCGTCAGATCTGGTATAGGCAACACTGTAGTACCTTATAGTTTCGTTTGTAGTAAAGTTAACGTTTATAGCATCAGTTCCGGATGTGTATACAGATGACTCGCTCAATGTTGTAGTACCGGAAACAGCCGTAAGAACAGGAGCTGACTTATCGTACTTTATTCTTACACTGGCTGGCCATACGCTTTTATTGCCTGCTCCGTCAGTTATTTCAAAACTCAGCGTATAATCCTTTTCACCAGATATCAGTACATCAGAAATCTTTATTGATGCACCGGATTTAAATGTAGAGTCAGTAGAGCCTATTACAAGAGATCTGACTGTTACACCGTCTATTATGGCATTTACGCTGCCCACAGAAGAAGAAATGAACCTATCCTGGACATTGAAACTTATGTTCCCTGAGGTAGCATCGTCCGAAATATAGTAAGTACCGGAAATTGGAGTTACTGTTCCAACTTTGAATGAAGCAGTATCAAGAACAGGAACCTTTGTATCAAGGTTTATTTTTATGGTTGAATTTCTGTAATTTCCTGCTAAATCAGTAGCCTTAAGAACCAGATCATAGATTCCTTCCGTATTGTCCGGGGGAGTAAAGGCTTCATACTTCCAGTCATTTGCACCGAATATTATGGTATTTTGCAGGAACTTAGTTCCTACGGGCAGCAACGTTCCGCCTCCGCTGTCACGGCTGAAGGTGAGAATCTCAAGCTTCTCAACACTTACATTATCATCAACCGTAAGATATACTTTGTTGTTGGTTTTGGTCATATAGTTGGTTGAATTAAAGTTGCTGTTGCCTGAAAAATCTGCAGGAGCTGTGTTGTCTCTGAATATTTTAATATCGTTGTAAACGCTGTCTTTTATCTTGTATGGAAATACCGCATTATTGTTGTTCAGATCTGTTGCAATTATTCGCAGTCCTATACAGTTTCCCTCATTGATCAAAGCATCTGCACCTGCAATAGCGCCCTTTAAAAAATCTCTTATGTAAAGGCGTTCCTCTGTCTTTATACTTTCCGGATTTTCCGGCTCATAAACATTATATACTCTTGGATTAGCAGAGTATGACGGCACTTCCAAAAGTCCGTATCCTCCTGCCTTAACCGCAAATTCCGCAATCACTTTGAAAAGACCGTAGTTATCTGTAATAGAAATATATGGTTTTTCGATATCCTCATCAAAAAACTGATTGGTTTTAAATGCAAACACAAAGCTGTTCCTATCCTGATCAGAGGCTATAAGCTTTGAAACTGCAGGTGGAACAGTTTCAACCTCAAATGTTGTTGTACTGCTCTTGAAAAGATTGCCGGCATAATCATAAGCGTAAACGTATACATCGTATATCCCAGCTCCCAGATCTCCGAGTTCCTTCACAACTTTATCCTGATACTTTGTGGCTTTAGCAACTGTCCATGCAGTAGCAGGTCTTTTTTTGTAACCTATATAAACTACAGAATCCTTAAGATCATAGATATAATTTTCTTTTCTGCCTGATACACTTACCTTGCTCTCAATAACATGTCCGTCTGGAACCATGCTTATCTTCCTTAAGGGCTTATCAAATATAAACTCCGTGTCCTTATCTATATCTATTATCACATCCTGTGGATTTTTTTCGTAAGAAACATTTGTGGCGATTATGGTATCAAAGGTAACGTATAACTTTGCAGGACCTTCCATCCCTATATATTCTTCAGGTATCTTCCGTCCCAATGTATATGGTCCGGTTCCGTCATAAGGCTTATCGGCGGTGACAGGAGAAAGAGGCCCGACCTTCTGTCCGTTCGGCATTATAAGAAAAAGGTTTATAGTCTCTGGTTTGACGATATCAAACTTATCATCTATATTGACTATCGTGTAGAAGTTCTGGGTTTCTATTATATCCCTTGTATTGCCCTGAATACTCATGCTTACTGCAGGAGGAGTCCTGTCAACCACCTTGACGTTTATAATTTCCTCGGTATAGTTTACATCTCCCGACAACAGGAACTTATCCAGTATGTTGGCATCCTCTAGATAGGTATATGATCTGTCTTTTATCCTTATTATAAGTTGGTATTCGTCAGCTTTGCTGGGGGCTGTGTAGTTTGAGGACAAAGCATCGGCACCAAAAGCATTCACTATGTCTTCACGGACTATTTTTTTCCTGTTTCCGAATGCTGGAAGGGTATTTTTATTTATCGGAACAGGTGAAAGGATACTGCCACTTTTGTCTTTAAAGTATATTGATACTCCTCCTATGGCAAAATCATCCTCCACGTCAAGGTTATAGACATTGAAATTAAGTCCTTGCCCAGCATAGATTATATATGTTTTATTAGGAACCTCTGATTTTTTTACATTTATTTCAGAAGAAAGCGCAAACTCATAATTATTTATGATAGGCCTGTTAAACTCAACCGGTACGATATAGTAATCGTATGTCGAAACGTTCTGAGAAGAACCTCCTATTCCGGCATCGCTTTTTATAAGTTTTATGGTAAACTTGCTTTCAACAGGCTGCTGAAATTTGCTTCCTTCAATTTCCTTATTAAAGGTGTACTCCCTTCTTCCGGTTCCGTCAGGAATATCCGTTACGGAAACCCTCCGTGCTTCTATCACTTCGCCAGACTGCAGTATAATCTGTGCTTTATCTATATTGCCGTACGCAATGGCTTTAAAAGTAAGATCAAAATCTGTTTTGTTTTTTGAAAACGGATCGGATGCCGAATATACTATCGGCACATAGAATCTGTCGTAAACCTTATATGTACTCTTTCCGGCAACGGTACTGGTACCTGTCGGTTCGCATGTAATACTGGTAAGTTCAGGCGGTTTCGGATCTGTTATCATAACATCCACACTCTTGCGCGAAAGTTTATCCTGAAACCTTGCCTCAAAGACAAAGCGGTATCTTCCGGTTTTTTCAAAAAGATACTTGGTATTGTTCAGAAAATCTTTATCACTAAGATTTACATTGAACCTAAACTCATTAAGAGATGTCTTATTGCCGTTGATAATCTTGGTAATAACCTTAGAGTCCACCAGATCTTTTAACTTTCTCACTGTCATCGAGGTCTCCGAGGTTTCTTCGATTATTCCGTTTCCATTATCATCAGAGAACAGATAGACATTAAGATCAGATTCAAGGTTAGTATTAACTTCCACAGACCAGAAATCATTCAGTATCCCCATCTGCCTTGATTGAGGAGGTGTTGTTATTTCAGGCTTGATTATGTCAAGATATTGATTGGGAACTTCAAACGTAACCGTTGCTGAATTGGTAAGATTGAGAGTATTAGTTGCAACAGCTGAGGCAACAAACTTCCCTGGAGTAGAAGCAATCCACGAAAGATAGAGATTGTCCTGTCTGCCGTAATTGGTACTTTCGTTGGACTGCACATACTTGAGTTGATATGGGTTTTCTCGTATATCTGAGATCTCACCGCTGTCAACTATCCCATCATTATTGGAGTCTTGCCATTTATAAAATTTTATCTGTACTATCTTAAGTTTTCCGTCATCAGCAAATATAGCTCCGGAAGTAACCGTGTCGGATATACGTATATCGTTTACACCGGCACTTGGACTGGTACTGTTTACATAAAGATTTTTTATTTTTGGCCTGTATACATCTTCATAACTTCCTGCAGCATCTATACTGGCGTAATTATCATATGTACTTACCATGCCTTGCAGATTGGTTAAAGTAAGAGAGATACTGTAAGTTCCTGCCTCCGGAACAGTCCATTGTCCGTTTGAGTAAAACCAGTCATCGTTTGAAGAGTATATGCTGTCAAAGGAAATATCGGAAGAACCTCCCGAAACTCTGAAAACAATCTTTGATACTCCCGAGTACTTGTCAGTCTGCTGTTCCTTATCCCATGCCTGCGCATAGAACCTTACTATGTCTCCTTTTGCCAGACTGAATTTTTTTGTGGAAGTGCTTTCTTCTACATTATAAAGAATGTCTCTTATATCTCCGCCCCTTCCTCCAACATTTACCTTAAAATAAAGATCGTTTAGAACAGGAGGTGTGGTATCGTTAACCTTTATAAACGCATTTCTCTTAAAAGAAGTGGAAGCGTTTTTTATGTCAAAGGCTATTGCTTCAACATTAAACGTTCCGTTCTTGGCTGTCCACTGTATACTCTTATTAAGTACACTTCCGCTTGTTTTATCCTTTATAAAATCCTTTGCGGTGTACTCAGCGATCTTTTCAGATCCCAGATTAACCCTGACCAGACTGAGACCAAGATCATCGGTCGCTCTAACCGTTATATTCACAATATCCCCAAAGTTTGGTGTGGGGTTATCAGCAAGAACTTCCACCAAAGGTGGATTATTATTTGAGATATTTACCTTAAAGGAAACACTGCTTTCAGTATCAAGTAGATTTTTGACTTTGGCTGTGTAAGAAAGAGTCTGGATTTTGCTTTGCTTATCCTGCTTTATCTGTTTTCTTACATAAGGCTGGGCAGGAATAATAGGAATCGTAGTATCGTTAAGTTTGATCTCCGTTATATATGCCTTGGTATCCGTGGCAACAATTGTGATACTGTAGTCCGCATTTGGTTCAATGTATGGATCTACTATATAATCAATAAGAGGGGTAGACTCTGAAATATCAGGAACCCTTTTATACGGAACGGTTATTTCTTTGCTTGGATTACCTGCATTATCAACAGCCTTGATCTTTATTGTATGAACACCTACTCCAAGGTTGAAAAGCACCTTCAATTCCCCCTGTATGGAGTAAGAGGTTCTTTTTATAATACGGAAGTAGTTGTCAAGCCCTTCTGTTACAGAGCCTTCCTCAAGTATCTTTGGCTTAAATGTATTTATATCATCAACTGTAACCGATATATACTTTATTCCTGCTCCGACATCGTTAATTACAGCACTCAGCTCATAAACATCACCTGCTTTTGCTGTGGCGGAAAGTGCGTTAACTTTCGGATACTCTATCAAAGGTTCGTTTCTGTCCGGAGTCATAAGCCTTTTATCAAGCTTTCTCGTTACGGGAGGATTTCCGGCTGTATCGTAAACCTTTACTGTAACCTCATAAAATCTTCCCGCATCGGATACCGGCGCAGGAACTTTTATTGATCCCCTGTACTCCTTCTGTCCATATGGCCTATCGGCTCCCAGGGGAACCGTGAAAGGAACCGAAGAGTTGTCAGCAAAGAGTTCTACCTTACTTATAGCAACATTGTCCTGAACCTTTAACTCAAACTCCATAAAAGCCCCAGCCCTGTCAGGAATAACCGTCAGAACAGGATCGCTTAAAAACACAGGACTCTGGACATCACTAAATAGCATGCAGCCATAAAACAAAAACACCAAAAACGAACAGATAATAATAATCAGTATATTTTTTTTATTCATGCCTCACCTCTCACCTAAGGCGCAATAACCAAAGTAAGGTTATCACGGTAAACTGTTTCGTGCCCTGCGCCGTCTATTACTTTGATTTTAAAAGTAACCACACGTCTGGAGGAGATGTTTCCCAGAATGTTTTTAAGATTCACAGCGGTAAAAGATATGTGGGCAGTATCACCTACACAATTCATCAGCGAGGAAATATCGTACTGCACCGTATCAATGATTATATATGCTTGTGAATTTGATATTGTAAAATCTCTCAACTCAGCCGTAAGAATCTCATCGGAGGAGTTATACTGTGCAAGAGTTATCTGCGGGTTATTAAGAGTGAAACTCTGTATAACCGGAGGCTTAAGGTCTACAATGATCTTACCCAAACTAAAATCTTGGGTATTGCCAGCAAGATCCCATGTATGGATAGTAACATCAAATTCACCTTCCGTAACCGGCTCATAAAGATCTGTCTTATGTAGATTGGTTATTTTATATGAATAAGGATACTGGTTGGCCGAGTAACTCTCCTGTGCCTGCATGTACTGGGTTTTAAAAGAATTGTCCGCATTCAAAAAGTTCGGATGGGATATCTCTAAAGTAACGTGAGAAATACCTGTATTCTCAGTTATAAGAGCCCTGATTTCATTCTGTCCGTAATTACTTTCGCTTATTATAGTGCCTGTTAAAGGCAAAGAAAAGACCGCAGCAGATGGTTTTAAGTCATCATCGTTTATCATAAGGCTGAATGATTTTGAAAGGCTTTGAGTATTAAAAACCGTTACAGTCATAGTATAAGATTCTACCGGCTTTCCAGACTGCAGCTTAAGATTATCCTGGAATGCTTTGGTTAAAATTTTTACAGATTTACCGTCTTTGTCAAAAACTGCTTCTGAAGGACTGCTTGCAGTAAATATCTTTATATAACTGTAATCTTTGGGTATGGAGTCATCTTTGTAGTAAGCTTCCACAAGAATTTTGGATATGCCGTAACTGTCTCTGGCTGTAATGCTTTTTTCGGTATCGGCTGACCTGAAGGAAAACTTTCCTGTATTATTTCCAAATGCTTGAAAGTTATCTATCGTAGGAGTTTTAGAATCAACCGAAAATTGTTTGTCCGGAGAAAATCTTGTTCTTCCCGATTTATCGGTAACCCTTACATAGTAGTCATATCTTCCGATAGACAGCACTCCTATCTCGAAGAAAACTTCATTTGCACTTATACTTCCATGTATGCTTTTATAGTAACCCGATCCGATAGGCTTGTAAAAAAGAACCACATCATCTATATCGTATGAAAGGGTATTAGCAATTGTTGATTTGAGAACCAGCCTGCCCGAAGTACTTTCCATGACAATATCACCGATGTACGGATTCTGGTTAAGATCAAGAACAACCTTGTATTCAGGTGATTTTTTTATCTCAGACGGTCTGTTTTTTGTCGCGTAGTTTATATAAAGAGTACATACTCCATCCTTATCAACGCCGGGGCGTAAAGTGCTTGCACCGACAGAGTAGAGCAGTTCTTCCCCTATGGGAGTAAGCTCTGTTTTGTCCAGAACCTTGGTTGTCCCGTCTGGCATCACCATATTTACTTTTATGCTTGAAGTTTCTATCATGTCCCTTCTTCCCTGAGCATTTATGTAAAGATTGAAGGGAGATGAAATTATTCTCATATCGTTTTTATATGTTTTATTCTCAAGCTTCAAACTAACCGCTAAAGGTCTTGTATCAATTACATTTACTTTAAATTCGGCAATATCTCTGTTCAGGCTCTGAGAGTCGTTTTCAAACTTGGTTCCTTTCACCTGAAGATATGTTTTATCCAAGAGCTCGACCTTCAACGTATAATTGCCGATAAGATCAGGCATCTTAATCTTCAGCGCCCCCGAACTGAGCCCGTCGGGCTCAAAGGAAATAGGTGTCTTTATCTGCGGACTGTCAATCGACGCAGTCCATGTCTTAAGAGTTTTTTCAGTGTTTCTGTCATTATCAAAAATCTTAAGTACAACGGCTCCAATATACAGGTTATCAGAAAAATCTATATTAGTAATACTTACCTTGTACTCTCCGCCTGCTGAAATGGAAAATGTTCCAGTATCGGATTTATTTATGGTAAGTTCTTTGAGATCTGAAGGACCTTCGGAAAAATTAACCTTAAACTCATTAAGAACAGGTTTTTCTATCTCTACACCCTTGACATAAAATATTTCTTCTATTCCGTCAGGATGTTCAACATCATAAAGCTTTATTTTAAGCTCTTTTACCTGATAACTTAACTTATCCTTAGGTATTGTAGCTTTATATGTAAACATTCTCTGTTTTGCTCCAGCATCGGCCTGTGAATCCACCAATTCTACCGACGAAAGCTCAGGAAGCGGCTGTAAAACACTGTCAATATAGTACTCTGCTTTGGTTATGTTTCCATAATCAAGAGCCTTTATGGTTATATCGACATCGGTATTGTTTTTACCGGCTTTAAAGTCTATCGGGATGTAATAGTATCTCCTTAAACCTGTGCTTTCAGTCTTTTCAAAAAGCGTTCCGTTTTCCATTCCCTCCGAAAGCTTCGGATAGACTGAACGGATATTCTTAGATACAAGAAGCAGCCCGTCGTTTTTCTTTAACACAGGGGCATAGGTATCTCTGACATTTATGTTTGAATATCTCTGAACCTCAAACTTTCCGACTTTGGAAATAACCTTTACCCTATACTTTCCTGTATTGGGAAATCTCTTCAGGTCGGCTGTAGACATAGAACCGGAATACTCGTATACCGTAGAGGCCACTTCGGGAATCTGTGTTTCCTTAGCCTTAGAGGTATCAAGATTTATAATCTCTGTAGGAGGTTCATCGTAGTTATTGTCGCCGTTTTTATCGTATATGAGCATGACCGTAGCAGTAGCTCCCTTAGTTGTATGGAATAGGTACTCAAGGTCATTCCTGCCAAGATCTATTACCTTTGCTTCCGTAGGATTTCTTATAATAAGCGAAACACCCTGGACATCGAAAACTATGCTCTGGGAGTTTTGAATTCCAAGATCATTTTCAGCCCTTGCTACGGCAACAAACCTTCCGTAATCAGATGCAAGCCATGTGAGCTTTACTTTATTCTCAGGAATTTCTTTTGTATTAAGTGATTTGGTTAGATCAAGCGAACCGTCGGGATTGGCAGGCATATTCAGTTCTGTCTGCTGTCCATCGGAAATCTTTATTGGCTCGTTGCTCTGGTTAAGCTTATATATGGCCAGAGACACATTTTTTATATATCCTTCGTCAGAATAGGAGGGCAGAATGTTTATGCTATTGAATATGTATCCCTTTGCAGGATCAATTCTCAGACTGATTTTAGGTTTATAAACATCTTTATCCGCTGACACGAAAATAGTAGCAAAATTTTCGTAAGTTTTTTTGTATCCTCCTATATTTTCAGTTGTCACAGTTATATAGATTTTATTGTTCGGCCAAGCTATATCGGGAAGATCGTAATAATGCTCCAGTGCAGTATTAAAAATATATCCGTCATCTGAAACCGCTGTATACTCTCTTGTCGGGAGCAAACCATCTGGTTTTAAGGTATATTTGACAGATTTAACCTCGCTTTCGGGGTCTGTAACCCTGAAACTCAGATATATCCTGTCATTCTTTTTTATGTTAAAAGTTGGGTGTGTCTTGAGAGTCCTTAGATTATTCGGATCTCTGTCTACCCTTACATCTATAAAAAGGTTATCTACTATAGGAGGAGTAGTATCCTCAACCTGGATCTTCTGCTTAAGTATGAACTCTGAAGTAAGACCGCTCTTGTCGATAACCTTTGCAGTAAAAGTATGTCTTCCTTTATTTGCAGACCAGACATGTGTGGTCTGTAAAACCCAGCCAAGATCTTCAACCAGTTTAAAACTACCGGTTCCGTACTTGGCTATACTATCACCGTTATCGAATACCTCAACCAGACTCAGTCCAATATCATCCCATGCATCAATAGTGATGTTGATCTTTTCATTGACCGTCGGGGAAGCATTGCTTACCGAAAGAGAAACTCTTGGTATCTGATTTTTCTGAACTATTATCTTAAAAGAGCTTTCTTTCTGAACCTCAGCTACATTAAGCGCTTTGGCTGTAAAAAAGTACTCTCCTTCCCTTGTGGGGGCAATTCTGGTTATAGTCTTTTCATAAAATGCCTCCGAAGGAGTAATACTCTGAACAAACGGATTGCCACTGAAGTTATCGCTCAGTTCTATCTGTCTTATCCGGTTTATACTGTCAGAAGCAGATAATGTAATGACAAACCTATCACCCGGTTCAACAAAGACCGGTGCATAATGTACAAGATCCGGAGTAGTGAGGACACCGTCCGGCCTTATCGTATATACCTGTTCTATTACATTTTTAAACCCGGCTTTATCAAAAACCTCTATTTTTATATTATGGTCACCTACGACCAAAGGTAGGACTGTTCTTGCGCTGGCAAGCATCCACGAAGTTGTTTCCTCCTGAATAAGCACATAGTCATCAAGCCCGTCTGCCTGTCTGACCACCTTCAGATCCTTTATTATTTTATCGTCAATGTTAAACCTTACCCGCGATATTCCCGAACCTATATCGCTTACCTGCGATATCAGTTCAAAGTATCCGCTGCCTCTTGCCGGCAGGGAAAATAAAACAGGTGTCCCGGCTGAAGGTTTGGTTCTGTCAGGAGTATTCAGCTTTCTGTCCAAAGTTTTTACAGCTGGAGGGTTGCCGTTTATATCGTAAACTTTTACCGTAAGACCATATGAGTTGCTTATATAGGGAGCCTTAACCGATATTTCACCTTTATACTCCTTTTTACTGTAAGGAACACCGTCTCCTATCGGAGTGGCTATAGGTGTGACGATTCCGTCGGCATAGACTGACACATAGTTTATTCCTGAATTATCCTGAACATGCAGGTCAAAGATAATGTCATCGTTGGCCTTAGTTATCTTTGAAAAATTTTTTATACTGGGAGTATTTAAAAAAACCGGAGAAGCTGTATCCTGAAAAAAGATACAGCCCGATAAAACCACCATTAAAATTATTATTAATGAAAAGAGATGTCTTCTGCGCATTTTTCCACCCTCTTTACTCAACGGTCAGAGAGAATTTATAAGGCATGGGGTTCTTGTTTACATCACAAAGGAAGTTACCGTAACTGTCTTCTATTGCATCACCTGCTATGCTGAAAGTGTAGGTCTGCTTAACAAGCGTCTTGCTTATGCTTCCCCTGTAAGAGACATATCTGTAAAGATTAGCATCGAAAGTGTCTATAGAAAAGTTTGACATGGGGACATCATCTATGCTGACCCTTACTGTGGGTTTATAACTTATCTTTGACCTGTCTCTGAAAAAGACAGTCAGAAGTGGCGGATTAAAACCTATATCCGATTCCTTTATCGGTTTCTCATTGCTTGGGGTGTCTTTATCAAAGATTACGGTCTGAGTAGAGCCTATGGTGACAACCGCCTTATAAAGTTCTGGAGCAACGACATCCTGCACATTAAGAACTTTTTGATCTGTCACATAGTACTTTATGCCACCCTTTTCAACAACCGCATGGAGTGAGAAGTAGTTTTTACCCTCAGGAGGCATGTAGTTAGAGTACGTAACGCTCCTCTGATTAACTTGCTTCATATTAAAAATCTCTTTGCCTGCGTTGCTGTCATCCTTTATAACAAATGTAAAGGTAGCTCCGTTAGTAAGGTCTACGGAATCACTGGCCACAGAACAGTCAAACTTTATGCGTTCTCCGTACTCCAGCTGCTCGGATGTCTGAATCTCCTGGTCAAGAGAAACCTTTTTTGCAATAAGAGATGCTTTTATATCAATTTTTTTCAGATTTATGTTATAAGCCTTGGTGGTAGTTTTATTGGCAAGATCCTCGGCATATAGGTTGACACTGTAAACACTCTTTGAAAGACCAAGGTTTACAACCGGATAATCTTCAGATACGCCGTTGGGAAAGATCTTTTCATATGCAGTTTTACCATCTACATCTATTTTTACCTTGTATAGTCCTATATTTCCGTCCGAAGGCGGCTCCTTGAAGCCAAATCTTAAGGGTACCGTATCGGAAAAGCTCTCTATGTTTATGGTGGAGTCATTTATGACCTTATAGTCCCCAGTATCTATTGTAGGAGGAATCTTGTCGTTTGTAACTATGAACTTAATCTTTTTGGTATCAAATATCTTCAAAGTTTCACCTATCTGACCGTCATAAAGCATTACTGTATAGTTGTATATTCCCTCTTTGCTGAAAATATTAAGGTCAATATTCATATCCTCCGGCTTGGTAATATTCTGAGTAAAGTTCATGTTTTCCCCAAAAATTCCAAGAGTAAGAAAGTTCATACCTGTAGCTTCTACAGTAAAAAGAACCTTAGGTGTCTGGCTTGGATCTACTACCGCAACAACCTCAGTAATAACTCTTGTGCTGTCCTGTTCCTGTATTATCCTTGCATCAACATTTTTAAGCGCAACTTCTTTTATTTTCGGTCCGTTTACAGTTCCTGCTTCTATATACTTTTCTATTGTATTTTTGGAAGTAAAGATTTTTTTATTTCCGTCCTGTATAAACTTGGCACTAAAAGAGTAATTGCCCGGAACATCAGTTTGGAAAGAAGCTTTGAACGTACGTGCATCAACTCTGGAGGTACTTAGAAGAATTTCTGATGAGTTGGCAATGCTTATGGGGTTTATTACAAGCTGGGCGCTACCAACCGAAGATATCGGCTGGNNTTATATAGAAAGTTACGGATGAATCTGTAGTTATCAAAACAGGACTTTTGGAATCGGAAGACATAGTTAGTTCGACCGAAAGTCCACCGGAGAGGTCCCCTGCACATGAATTTAAGAGCAAAAGTCCTACAATAGATAAAGTTATTAAAAGTACCGCATATTTTTTCTTCACTTCAACCCCTCCAATCAAAATCTTCTTTTCATATATTTCTTCTATATATACTGCTCAAAATCCTTTAATGTATAAAACGGCTATTAATAATATCGTCCGGAAAAAAGAGATTACTTAACGGCAAAAGAAACTGCTCCCTAAAA
>DJGH01000020.1:37351-37558 GCA_002431635.1 Petrotoga sp. UBA5851 | reverse complement strand
GAAAACAACGGTTTTACGCATTGAGAAACCCTCCTTTAAAGATGTTGATTAAGAATAATTGTATAATATGCTAAAAAAGCAGTTCAGAACTATTAAATAAAAACTTCCAAACATATCGCATATTTTACCATTAGAAAATAAGTTTAATGCTTTGATTATGTTAAATATTAATAGTAAGTATTATAAAAAAACAAACTATTGAAAAGA
>DJGH01000020.1:10040-37272 GCA_002431635.1 Petrotoga sp. UBA5851 | reverse complement strand
TTTGAAGCGGTAACTTGGAGAGAAATGTACCAGTCATCTGATGATGGTAAAAAAGTTTATTCAGAATCAGCTTTAACAAAAATTTATAAATCTGAGTAACCGTACCATTGACAGTTCTATAAAAAATATAATGAGAAAAAACAATTCTATAAAAGCTCTATTATTATTATTACTAATAATGATAAAAAAAAGATATAATTTTAATAGATATTATTTATGGATGGTGATTGAGATGAGATACATAGATGTAAGAAGCGATACGGTAACTCAGCCTACTCAAGCGATGAGAGATGCGATGCTTAATGCTGTCGTTGGAGATGATGTTTACGATGAGGATCCCACTGTCAAGGAACTTGAAAGAAAAGCGGCAGAGTTGACCGGTAAAGAGGCTGCTTTATTTGTTCCTAGCGGAACTTTTGGAAATCAGCTTGCCCTTTTTACTCATTGTAAAAGGGGAGAAGAAGTAATTTTGGGTGATGACTGCCATATAGTTGTTCATGAAGTTGGCGCAAGCTCTGTTATAGCCGGGGTTCAACTCAGAACAGTTCCAAGCATAAGGGGAGTCATAGATCCATGTGAAGTAAAAAGCAGAATAAGAAACGGGGAAGAAGATATCCACTATCCTTCCACTGGTCTTGTATGTGTTGAAAATGCCCATTCCAACGGAAGAGTAATTCCTCTTGAAGTCATGAAAAAAATATATGAGGCAGCACATGAAAAATCGGTTCCTGTGCATCTTGACGGGGCAAGGCTTTTTAATGCCTCGGAGTATCTGAAAGTTTCTCCTGCCGAAATAACAGCATATACCGATTCGGTAATGTTCTGTCTTTCCAAGGGACTTTGTGCTCCGGTTGGATCTATTCTCGCATCTACCAAGTCTTTTATAACTTCTGCCAAAAAGAAGAGAAAGCTGATGGGGGGAGGGCTCAGACAGGCAGGTTTTCTTGCGGCCGCCGGAATAGTGGCTATTGACAGTATGCGGGGAGAATTGAGAAAGGATCATGAAAATGCAAGATTCATGGCTGACAGGCTCTCTGAGCTGAAAAATATTTCGGTAAATTCAGAAGATGTCCACATAAATATGGTTTTTTTCAAAATCAATAGTTCTGTGAATCCTTCGGAAGTTGTAGAATATTTTCTTACAAACGGTATAAAGATAAATCCGCCTGAAAATGGTGTGTACAGATTTGTGACTAATTATTGGGTTAACAGGGAAGATGTGAACTTCATAGTTGATACTCTGAGTTCATTCCTTTCAGACAGGGGGTGATTTTTTTTGGATGTGTTGAAAATACTTGCATTGACAGCTTTTCTTGTTGTTCTTGCAGGTGCTGGCTGGCTTGTAGGATGGGTAAACACACCTGCAATGCCAATGCAGCAGGCTTTAGACTTTATGCAAACTACGCAGGAGGTTAAAGTTGATGAAGGAGAGTACATTACTTTTTCGGGGTTGAATGCTAATAATGCGAAAGGAATAATATTTTACCCGGGTGGGAGGGTGGATCCTAAAGCTTATGCACCTTTGATGTTTGAACTTGCCAAAAGAGGTGCATTCACAGTAATCGTTCCTATGCCTTTTAATCTTGCGGTTTTTTCCCCTATGTCTGCTTCACGGGTTATAAAAAGATACCCGTATATTAAAGACTGGTATATAGCCGGTCATTCGTTGGGCGGTGCTATGGCCTGCAGCTTTGTCAAAAACAGCGCGGAGGATATAGCCGGTCTGATACTTCTTGCATCTTATCCGGCTCAGGGAGATGATCTTTCTTCTAATGATCTAGATGTTTTATCCATATATGCTTCCAATGACGGGTTAGCTACTGTTCAGAAGATTGACAGCACAAAAAGACTTCTTCCGCCGCAGACTGTATATTATTGCATACAAGGTGGCAATCATACTCAGTTCGGCTGGTATCTTACCCAAGATGGTGATGGTCAGGCCGATATATCCAGACAGCAGCAACAAGATGAGCTGCTTTCAAGTATTTTAAAGTTTATCAGAATGAAGCAGTAATTTTTTTGGTAAGCTGTAAGCAATCATTTGTTTAACAGGGGTGATAGTAATGTTGGGAAGCGACAATATTATTTTACTTTTTACTTTTTTCATGTTTCCGATTATGCTTTTTTCTTTAAGGCAAATAGTTGTCATGGATTCATCTTCTCTGAAAAAAGGCATAATGCACAAAGATTGTATATCTAAAAGTCTTGAAAGTTCAGAAGATGTAGAAGTTGAAAGAAAGGATAAGACAGTTTTTTCAAACAAACATTTGAATATGGGAAAAGGTCTTATTTTTTACCCAGAAAAACAATTTGGAAGCTTATCCTACGGTCCACTTATGAGAAGACTGGCAGAAGAAGGAATATTCTGCGTTTTGATAGATATTCCCTACATTGTTTATGATCCGCTTAAAGTAATCAAGCCAGCTGAAATAATTGAAAATTATCCTGGCATAAAAGACTGGTACATAGCAGGACATTCCTCTGGAGGCAGACTGGCATGTTCTTATATAAAAGACAGAACTGAAAAAATATCAGGACTGATTCTTCTGGGAGCTTATCCAGACTCTCAGAACAGTCTCGAAGGTGAGAACATCAGGGTGCTTTCTATTTATGCAGGGAAAGACAAAATGTCTCCTCCCCTGAAGGTGGAAAAAGCCAAAGAGTATCTTCCAAAGGAAACAGAGTATTATTTTATTCCCGAAGGCGATGGTGTACAGTTCAGCTGTTCTCTCCAAAGTTTTGAAAGCAGTGCAGGTATCGGAATGATACAACAGCAGAATGAAATTTTTAGGCAGATGCTTGAATTTATACTGGAAAAAGACGGTATGTAACATAGGTTACGGAAAGAACCCCTCCGTATGGATATAATTGAAACGGAGGTGATAGTATGGAAGTTGTCAGATGGGAAGATGCACAGGTTAAAATTGACAAAAGCGATATAAAAGCAAGGAAGTTATTTGAATATGATGGAAGCGAGTTTATAGTCATAAAACTGAGTGGATTTTCAGAGCTGAAAAAACATAAAACCCCTGTGGATGCTTTATTTTTTGTTATACAGGGTGAAGGGGAGTTTTACGTAGGTAGTGAAAGTTTATCCGCATCCCAGGGAACAGTCGTTTATTCACCCAAAAACATAGAGCATGGATTTAAAAACATTTCAGAAAAAGAGCTTCAGGTATTGGTTGTGAAACTTAAATGAGTTATCTCGTATAACTGTTAAGATCATTATAAAAAGATATGTGACTGTCAATATTCTCTTTTGCCTTTAGGATCAGCTCGTTCAAAGAAATATCCGAGCTGTACGTCTTAAGCGAAAGAGATTTTTTTAAAAAATCATTTAGCGTTTTTCGTGCATATATATGACCTGAAAAAAATGCACCGGCACTCTGGAATGAAGTATTTGAAACAAGCAGTTTCATTAAAGGCAGGTAGTATGCAAAGGTTTGGGCAGTAAAGTCTTTATCTAGAAGGTAATCAATGCTCAAAGTATTTACAGGAATGCTTCCACAGGATAAAAAACATTCAGCCTGAATTTTTTCGGAAACAAGAAACTTCAAAAAGTTCCATGTCTCTTTAATCTCATCTTGGGTATGGCCGCTTACCAGCCAAAGACCTTCACAACTTACCAAAGGACCGCCTTCCATTCTTTTAAAAACAGGTACAAAGCCTAGAGCAGTTTTAAACTTTCTTTTTTCAGATTGATTCAGGATGCTTTTAATGTTGTCTGACCAGGAAAAGGTCAGACAAGTTTTCCCGTTTATGAAAGAGTCCATGGCTTCCTGCCAGCTATCATAGCCGTATAGCTTTGCATATCCAAGGTTCTGCATGCTGAGCCAGAAGTCTAAGAAAGAATATATCTGTGAGCTGTCGGGCATAATTGAATCAGGGCTTTCCGATCTACCATTATCATGGTCGGTAAAAGGCAGATTTGTCATGCACAGAAAATTTTCAAGCATAATGCTGTCAAGAGGCATGCTTACATATGAAATATCTTCCTGGATGTACAGTTCTGACATAGCAGCGTTCTTAGCATTCTGAAGAATTTCACTCAAGGTACTTGGTATAGATGTGCTGTCCAATCCAAGTTTTTTTGAAAGTGAAGAATTGTAAAAACTCATCAAAATAACAGGATTGAATGGTAAAGCCTGTATGGTTTGTTTATACTTGAATTTTTCAAGTATAAACGGGAACAGGTTTTTTTGAGAGAAGGCTGTATCGGTATCTATAAATTTTTGTACGGTCAGCACTGCTCCGCTGTCAATAAGTATTTTAGAAAGACTGTCTGGACATATCAGGACATCCGGCGGAATGCTGCTTTTTATGGATAAATTAAGTGCTGTCATCATTGAAGCATAATCAGAAAAGCCTACAAGCTTTATCGCGACCTGTCCGTTGTCTTGTGCGTACAAAGTACAAGTTTTTTGTAAAAACTCCTTTTTGCAGCCTCCATAAGTATGCCAGACTTCAATTTGTCTTGTATAAAGCACTGAAGAAATTATAANNATAAGGATCAATAAATATTTTTTCATTTTTACCTCCTGTATTGACAGTTTTCAAGCTTAATTATACAACAAAAAAACATTTCGGGGAAAAAATGTCATACTTGACAAGAGTAATAGTATTTTATTATAATAGTAATAAAATATTCCAAAAAAAGAATTTAATGTTCCGTCAGGAGGTTGTTCATGATAGATCCATTGTATAAAAATATGGAAATGAAGATAATTTTCTCCTTGCTTGAGAACAGTGAGCAGAATGTCAACGAGCTTATGCGCTCATTGAAAACCGGTGCTGGAAGTACTTTAAAAGCGATAAATGATCTTGAGGATCTTGGTATAATAAAAAAAGAAAAAAGGGCAAATGCGCACTTCTATAGCCTCAATAAAAGTTTTTCTCCATTGGAGGCGTTTTTTAACAGTCTTNNTCTTTTTATGGTAAATAAAGCGTTTAACGATGAGTTTGATATTTTTATAAAAAAGATTTTTTCTGCGTATCCTTTGACCTTAAGCATTTTTGAAAATCCTAAAATAATAAACAGCTTCACATGTGTGATGAAAAAAACACAGCCGTTTACTGAAATTTTTGAAGGTGCTGAACTAAGATTTCTTGGGCTGAAGGATTTTTTTGATGATGTTCAGAAGTACAGGGATCTTGTATGCCACGGCTTAAGCATAGCCAGGTTGGAGCAGCTTGACAGTCTTAAGTCTTATTTTGAATAAGCGGATAAAGTGCCGTTTGGGGAGGCAGCCATGGGTGACGAGAAAATCTTCAGGGTACTTGACATTATGGATCTTCCCATCATAGTTACAGACAAAGAGCTGCAGATTCTGTATTGCAACGAAAAAGCTGCTAGCCTTATAGGTAGCAGCAGAAGCTTTCTTGATATACTTAATAAAAACTATCATGACATTTTCCTAAAAAGCATAAGGAGATTTCCTTCATTTGAAATTACCTCAGATGATCAGAAGGATAAGCAGCCTGTTTTTGTGAAAAGCGGAACCAGTTATAAACTTGTTGTAAAGCCGTTTGAAGGAGAAAGATTTATAATACAGGCTCTTTTTTCGGATACAGACCGGATAAGAGAAATGGTTCTGGAAAACGAGAAGTTTCTTACTGCAGGGCAGCTTACCGTAGGTATTATGCATGAAATAAATAATCCTCTTACAAGTGCTTTTCTTAATATGGATATGG
Organism: Petrotoga sp. UBA5851; assembly: GCA_002431635.1. Taxonomy (GTDB): domain Bacteria; phylum Thermotogota; class Thermotogae; order Petrotogales; family Petrotogaceae; genus UBA5851. The sequence goes on along the minus strand of DJGH01000020.1, from coordinate 31,581 downwards.
CTAAAAGAAAGATTATTTCTGAAGGTCTTGCACTTGAAAAAATAGACGAGTCACTAATAAGAATACAAAAAGTAATTGAAGTAATGAAAAATCTTTTCAAAAAATCTCCACAGCAAAGTACAGAGCATCTTGCAAAGATTGTAAGAGACTGTGTGAATATGATGTACCATAACGGTATTATCCAGAGTGAAAAAACAGCGATACTGTTTGAAGACGATACAGAAGATCCCGAAGTATTCCTTGATGTGGATATGTTTAAGATTGCCGTGAATAATATTCTCAAAAATGCTGCCGAAGCAATAGAGCAAGCTCACAGAGAAAAAGGGATCATAGAAATAAACTTGATGCGTCAGCCTCATAATCAAGGCTATATTCTTATCAGAATAAAAGACAACGGAATAGGCATGTCAGAGGAAACCAAAAAAAGATTATTTTCACCATTTTTTACAACAAAATCTCTTCGCGGCATGGGATATGGTCTTATGATTGTAAGCTCTGTAATCGCATGCATAAATGGAAGAATAGAGGTGGAAAGCAGTTACAACAAAGGAACAGCTTTTAATATCTATATACCTGAAAGGAGTCTTGAAAATGGGATATAACGTAGTTATTGTGGATGATGATGAATCTATCCTTGAGAGTCTTGAGACATATATAAAGACAAAGGAAGAGCTTAACGTAATCTGTTTTGAAGATCCTATGAAAGCCATTGATTTTGGCAAGATAAACACGGTGCATGTAGCAATTGTCGATATTGTTCTTCCGCAGATGGACGGTCTGGAGCTGGTCAAAAATCTCAAATCACTAAACGCACTGACTTATACAGCTGTTATTACAGGCAACTCAAGTATAGATAGGGTTCTCACAGCCATTGAATATGGTGCAAATGACTACATACTCAAACCATTTAATCTCGATGATATTGATGAAGTTATTGAAACAGGCTTGAAGATGGTACGCAAGTGGAGAAAAGTCTTGAAGGCATCACTGAGTACTGAAGAATAAAACAAAGGCAGCCGTAAGGCTGCCTTAAATTTTTTATCTTATTTTTTTACTATCCTTGGAACATCGTCATAATACTTGATGGTTCCTAGTAAGGTTATATAGTCCTTTACAACGTCTGCCATTACAAAACCTGTATTGTAAGAAGGTTTACCCTTAAATATGGTGTAACCGTCACCACCTGCCGCAACATAATCGTTGGTAGCAACTTTATAAGTTTTTCCAATATCTACCGGTTTCTTGTTAATAAGTATGTTTTCTGGTTTACCGTTCACTATATCAAAGGTAAGAAGAGCCGTCTGTGGTCTTGCTCCCTGACCGTCAGGTATAGATGCTGCATAAGTTACCAGATCAATAACATCTTTTCCGGTTATTTCGACAATTGATACTGTATTTCCGAAAGGAAGAACCGTAAGGATACTTTTGTAAGTGATGCTTCCTACAGGAATAGAAGCTCTTATTCCACCGCCGTTGGTCAATGCGAAGTCAGCGCCGGTTTTCCATACGAATGAATCAGTTATGAGATGGGCAAGATTGGTATCCTTGGCTCTTACACTTGCTCTTTCGCCATCAAGGACGATATCTGTCTTTCCAATAACCACATTTAGTTTTTCAGCGCCTTTTTCCTGATATGATTTTGCAAGTCTGGCTATAAGAGGATCAGAAGGTATCTGTGCATCTATTGGGATAAGACTATATTCAGAGTTTACAACCTTTCCGTTTTCCACCCATAGATCCATCTTTCCTATATATTTTCCCCATTCTCCAGCCTGACCGATAAGAGTACCGTTGATTACTGTTTTCTTATCGATGACTGTATGGGAGTGGCCATCAACTATAGCGTCTATGCCGGGAACTTCCTGTGCTAGCATATCCGAAGTTGTGTACTTGATAGGAAACACAGGTTTTTCATTGTATCCAAGGTGTCCCAGGACAATAACAACATCAGCCTGTTTCCTTACTTCGGGAAGGTACTTTGCAACCGATTCTGAAACATTCTTGAAAGTGTTTGTGCCAAGGTGTATAGGTTCAAGAATAAGTGTCTGTTCGGTAGTAGCGCCTATTATACCTACCTTGAGATTTCCAAAGTCTTTTATTATGTAAGGTTTTAATACAGTGTTTCCCTTCTCGTCAACATAGTTGCTGCTTATTATAGGGAAGGAAGCTACCATCTGCTGTAGGGCAAGAACATCAGCTTCTTTGTCAAACTCATGGTTTCCCGGACACATAGCATCTACTCCCATAACGCTTAGACCAAGAAAGTCAGGAATAGCGTTAAGCTGGTCTGACTCTGGTATTCCGGTGTTTACATCACCTGCATGAAGAACAAGAACATGCCCGTTTTCTTCAGCAGCTTTGGATTTAACCATGGTTATTATGGCCTGGATTCTTTCAAAACCACCTGTAGCGTTTTTATCCCCGTAAGTCCACATATGTCCATGTGTATCGTTCATATGAAGAATAGTCAGTTTTACAGGAGCAGCCACGAGAATGATAACCATCATCAGGCTCAGAACTACCAGTAACAATCTTTTCATCTTGCACCCCCTAAATTGAGATATCGTTAACAGTTTATTTTATCAAAATAATGTTATAATAAAATTAAGATTTTAAAATAACAACTAAAAATGAGCTTTTATCCTCCCAAAAACCACATCTCCGACTTTTACGCCGACAGCGTTGGCTACCGGATGACATTTAGCCATAAAGTTAAAGTAAATGTTTCTCTCTACTCCATTAAGCCCTTCAAAGTTACCCTGTCCCTTTGAAAGAATAATATCTGCGTTATCAAAGATATTTTTAAATGCAACATTTACATTGTCCAGCAGGGTACCCGGATACTTTGAGCCGCTTTCTATGACTATGGAAACTTCCTTGAGGTTTATTTCCTGCGCATCTGCCATTGTGACATCATTTATTACAGGTTCGCTTCTGACAGCAGAGTATACCACCAGTTTGGGATAGAGTTTTTTTATTATTCTTATCAAGACCTTATCTAAAACAATTTCACCTGCATTATCGTGAATAACCAGCAGTGATCTTGCTTCCTTTAGATCCTTAATAAAATTTTTGGTATGATTTATTGTAAGCGTTTTGGTCTTTACAAGATTCTGAAGTTCCCACTCAAGTTCACCGAAAGAGTTTTTTACCCCGTAATCTATAAAGTTTCCCAAGGCTGATATCTTAAGAGCTTCTTCTATTGGATCTGGAGAATTTATACAATGCTGGAGCAGATCATCATACATCTCCAAAAGAAGACGGTTGGAAGTGGATTTTTCTACCATATAGAAATCCTTTTTTCCGAATATTTCATAAAGCTTGTCATAAACTGGCAAAGACAGCTCTACAGGTTTTTTCCCCCATACAGCGGTTTCTGCAACCGTTTGTATAAGCTTTATATAGTTCTCAAAAATTTCTTTCTGGATTTTCGGATCATCAAGGTTGTGGTCGCTGTATGCCTTTTCGAGAAGATCCATTGAGTGTTTGGTTATACAGTTGAGACACTGGTATTTGGCGTACATGTTAAACCTCCTTGTCGACTTGGTTTTCTAATTATAATATAGAAGTTTTAATTGTCAGGTGGAAATTATTATTATTTGCATATCCATCTGTTAAGAATTGGTTTTACCTTAGTCAACGGTATAGTCTTGACTGTTCTTTTATATATGGTCTGCAAAAAGCAAAATAAACAGGATAAGTTACTATGAAAGAACTTGATTTATTATCTATAAAAAATATAATAGTATATGGATATTATATTGTTGTCAGTTTTTTAAACTGTTGCCGGAGGGAGTACATGTGAAAAACAAAATCATTGTTGTTGATGATGAACAGGATATAGCTGGGCTTGTTGAAGCTTACCTGAATAATGAAGGCTATGAAGTTTTAAAATTCTATAATGCCTCCGATGCGCTTGAGTACCTTGAAAATAATTCTGTTAGTCTTGCCGTTTTGGATGTTATGTTGCCTGATATGAGCGGTTTTAACTTATGCCGCGAGATCCGTAAATCATATCTTTTTCCTATTATCATGCTGACGGCCAAGGTAGAGGATATGGATAAAATTACAGGACTTACCCTGGGAGCAGATGATTATGTTACTAAGCCTTTTAACCCTCTTGAACTTGTTGCCAGAGTGAAAACACAGCTACGCAGATATACCAGGTACAATTCACATGGAGCAGCCGCGGAGGAAAGTTCTGTATATGATTTTTCAGGTTTGTATATCAGCCGTGAAAACCACAAATGTACTTTATACGGTACAGACCTGATGCTTACCCCGATAGAGTTCAATATTTTATGGTATCTTTGTGAGCGACGGGGAAAGGTTGTATCGTCTGAAGAACTTTTTGAAGCTGTATGGGGAGAAAAGTATCTGGATAATAATAATACCGTAATGGCTCATATTGCACGGCTACGTGAAAAAATGAGCGAACCCGCACGTAAGCCAAAATTTATAAAGACAGTATGGGGGGTGGGGTATAAAATTGAGTGAAACAGCCGGAAAAATAAAAAAAAGCTATGTGCGCCGAAGTCAGATCTCCAGACGTTTGTTTGTACAGTATGTCCTCACTTTTCTTGGCTTTGCGGTAGTTTTTGCCGTTTTTGTCGTTGTTATGCGTACCTTTTTAAGTACTTTTTCATGGCAGCCTGATAATCTCTTTTATAAACTCTTAAAAAGCATAGATAACTATGTGCTTTTCTGGATGGGCTCAATCCTTCTTATAGGATGGCTCATTATCACTTATTATTTTTTTCAGAAGCCACTGAGGTATCTGGATGAGTTGGTTATGGCTTCAGAACAGTTGGCAAAGTCAGCCAGTGAACCGATTATTCTTCCTGATGCTATGAAAAATGTCCAGGATGAACTTAACCAAGTGCGAGAGCAGACTCAGCGCAGTGCTATGGCTGCAAAAGAGGCCGAACAAAGAAAGAATGATCTTATAGTATATCTTGCGCATGATCTTAAAACACCACTTACAAGTGTAATAGGGTATCTGGCACTTTTGAGGGATGAACCACAGATTTCAAAGGAATTAAGAGCAAAGTATACTGGTATTGCCTTGAATAAGGCAGAAAGATTGGAATCGCTTATAAATGAGTTTTTTGATATTACAAGATTTAATTTGACCAGGCTTATTCTTGATACCAGAACAGTTAATTTAACACGCATGCTTGAACAGATAACTTTTGAATTTAATCCTTTGCTGGCAGAAAAATCTTTGACATGGGATCTGAAACTGACTCCCGATTTACAGGCTGTATGCGACCCTGAAAAAATGGAACGTGTCTTTGACAATCTTATCCGCAATGCAGTGAGTTACAGCTATAAGGATACCAGTATTGTTTTATCGGTTGAGAAGTCAGGCGAGTATGCCCTTATAAGAATTGAAAACCATGGATATACAATTCCACAGGAAAAACTTTCCCGCATCTTTGAACAATTTTTCAGATTAGATCAAGCTCGTTCAAGCTCCACGGGAGGTGCAGGTCTGGGACTTGCAATTGCCAGAGAGATTGTGCAGTCACACGGTGGAACAATAACGGCTGAAAGTACCGATGAAAGCGTCATATTTACGGTTAAAATTCCTTTAGATTGTAAGAAAAACGTATGATTTTTATAATTAAATAACAAGGGTTTTGTCATATAAAACGAAAGCATCGTAAGTTCTGTCTTGGTATTATTTTACAAGACGGAACTTTTTTATATACAGAAAGGAATAAAAATATGAAGAAAAAAAGGATTACACAAATGTTCCCTTGGCTGCTGCCATTAAGAATAAACCAGCGTCTATTGTTTTTTTATACGGGAATGTATTTTGATGGAAACAGCTATGCATCCTTTATATCAGAGCAGAAGCTTAAGTACAAAATTTTTGAGGCAGGCAGCCTCTTATACAACCATCAGACCGGATTTGATATGCAGTATCAGGAAAATAAAGTATTTAATCTCAAACTGGCGGCTCAAACTCTCAATAATCTTATAATAAGACCGCAGGAAACTTTTTCTTTCTGGAAGCTGGTACGGTACGCAGACAAGAATATCCCGTATAAAGACGGACTGGTTATGGTTGACGGAAAACTCGAAGTATCGGCTGGCGGAGGAATGTGTCAGATGAGCAACCTTCTTTTTTGGATTTTTTTGCATACCCCACTTACGATTGTAGAACGCCACGGACATAGCAAGAAAGATTTTCCAGATACTTCAGAGGATATGCCCAGAGGAGTTGATGCAACAGTTGCGGAAGGGTGGCTTGATCTGAAAGTCAAAAACGAAACCGATCAATCATTTCAAATAGCTATTGATTTTGACGAAAAAAACATTATAGGACGTATTTTTTCAGATGTCAAATTAGATTATTCCTATTGTATTTCAAACGCAAAGAGTTTCTACTACCGTGAAAATACTAAAATTTTTGAAGAAGTCGATGTAATTCAAAAAAAAATCTCTGCTGATAAAGGAGAATGTATCTGTTCAAAAGTTCTTTACCGTAATAAATGCGAAATAGGGTATCCGCTTGAACCTGAAATAAAAATAAGTGAGAAAGGAAGAGAAAAGTATGGAAAGATTAAATATCGCCGTCATATTTGGCGGTTGTTCCCCAGAGTATAGCATATCGCTAAAATCTGCCCATGCTGTTATAAGTGCCATGGATAAGAGCAGATTTATGCCATTGATCATAGGGGTGTCTTCAAAAGGTGATTGGTTTAAGTTTGATGGCAGTCTTGATAAAATACTGAACGATACATGGTGCAACTCCAACGATTGTACCCCGGCATTATTTTCTCCCTGCCGTTCAGAAAAAGCTGTATTGGTTTTTAATAACGATAGGGTTGAAAAGCTTAAAATAGACGCGGCCTTTCCGGTTATGCACGGGAAAAACGGCGAAGATGGAACGGTTCAAGGATTGCTGGAGCTTTCAGGTATTCCCATAATTGGCTGCGGAGCGCTTTGTTCAGCATTGTGCATGGATAAATACCGAGCGCATATGCTTGTAAAATCTTTTGGCATAAATGTTCCTGCCTCGTTTTTATTTGATAAAACAACAGATATAGAAAAAATTTTTGAACAAGCTGAAAAAATTCACTATCCGCTATATATAAAACCTTTAAGGGCAGGCTCTTCATATGGTATCTCCAAAGTGTGGTCTGCCGGAGAACTGCCTGATGCAGTTAAAAAAGCTTTTGAATATGACGACCAGGCTGTAGCAGAAGAAAATATCCAGGGGTATGAAGTCGGCTGTGCATTAATGGGAAATGAAAAAATTGTTATAGGACAGGTTGATGAAATAAGAGTTCCGCAAGGTTTTTTCAGTTATGAAGAGAAGTATACGCCTAAATCATCAATAATAAAAGTTCCTGCCGATATTTCTCATGGAAAAGCACAGGAAATAAAAGAAACAGCCCTATGCATCTATAGAATTTTGGGTTGCCACGGTTTTGCCAGAGTGGATATGTTCATTGATATGGATGAAAAAATAGTATTCAACGAGGTGAATACAATTCCTGGTTTTACTTCCCGCAGTCGTTTTCCAAATATGTTCAAAGCCTGCGGAATAACTTTTGAAAAGCTCATTTCTGATATAATCCGATTGGGGTTGGAAGCATGAAAACAATTAGCTTGGCCAGGTACCGTGTTTTTGAGGGAAGTCTGATTTTAATAAATGCCAGTTATTCATATCATGATACAGTAAAAAAAATTCTTAAACCAATAGATACAGATAATAAAAAGCTGTTTCTTGAGAAGGAGGCGGCAGATGCTTTTTTAATGCTTATGAGCGATATCGGCGGCTGGAAAGAAATAGCCGCAGTCAGTGGCTGGCGTTCTATCAACGAACAGCATGATATTTTTAGCAGTTCTCTGATAGAAAAGGGTCTGGAGTTCACTCAAAAGTATGTGGCATTTCCAGGATACAGCGAGCATCAATCTGGTTTAGCAATTGATCTGGGATTAAGACAATCTGATATAGATTACATACGGCCATCGTTTACGTATTCCGGTATTTGTAAGGCTTTTAAAGATAAAGCCGCTCATTATGGTTTTATTGAACGTTATCCTAAAGGCAAAGAGGGGATAACCAATATAGCATGGGAGCCATGGCATTTTAGATATGTCGGCTGTCCGCATGCCGAAATAATTACTAAGCTTGATCTTACTTTTGAGGAGTACCATGACTTTTTAAAACAGTATGAATATGGCAGAAAATCTTTTAAATACGCAAATTCTGAAAAATTGTGGAGTATTTCTTATATGAAAGCTTGTGCTGAAAGTTTTACGAATATTGAAGGAGATCCGGGTTCAACGCTTTACATATCAGGTAACAATTCTGACGGCTTCATACTCACAGAATTGAAAAACAAATAAAAGCAGTAATAAGTTGTTTAATCATGAAAGAAAAGTTATAATATGATCAATGTAGGATGATTTGAAATATCTTGCATTTAAAAACAAATGTCAGAGAGTCTGACATTTGTTTTGTTAGTTAACCAAGTTAATCGTATTTATGTAATTTTATTTTTACATATATTGTATATATTTAACTTTGAGCACTACAATGCAGTGAAAATAAAAACAAAAAAGGAGAGGCTGAAGATGGCATACGATTACGATATAATCATTATTGGAGCTGGTCCGGGCGGATACGTTGCGGCTATAAGGGCAGCCCAGCTGGGGAAAAAAGTTGCATTGCTGGAAAAGGATAAACCAGGTGGAGTATGCCTCAATGTAGGATGTATACCGTCAAAAGCGCTTATACATCAGGCACAGGCTTTCAGCAGTATAAAAGATCTTGAAGGTATGGGGATAAAAACAGATCTTTCCGGGTTCGAATATGAAAAAGTTTTTGAGAAATCAAGGAAAATTGCGGATACCCTTTCCAAAGGGGTGCAGTTTCTTATGAAAAAAAACAAAGTTGAGCTTATAATGCAGCAAGGTAAGATAGAATCGCCAAACTCCGTGAGACTTTCCGATTCTAAAATCATATCCGCAGAGAATATAATAATAGCAACCGGGTCATCTCCCAGAGTCATAAAAGGATTTGAGTTCGATGAAGATAAGGTGCTTTCATCAACCGGTGTGCTAATGATGAAAAAGCTTCCCAAAAGTATTCTTATTCTTGGCAGCGGTGCAATCGGAGTGGAGTTTGCGCATATTCTCAGTTCCTTCGGTGTAAAGGTGCATATTGTAGAGATGCTTGATCAGATACTTCCAATTGAGGACAGTGAGGTTGTTCAGGTTCTTCATAAGTCATTCAAAAAGAGGGGTATTGAGATCTATACTTCCACAAAAGCCAAATCAATGACCAAAGACGAAGATGGAGTAACGGTTCTGATTGAGGATAAAGAAGGCAAGGAAAGTGTTATACAAGTTGAAAAAATTCTTGTGGCCGTAGGCAGAAGTCCCAATACAGGGGACATCGGTCTTGATAAGGTAGGCATAGAAACCGAAAGAGGTTTTATTCCAACGTATGATTACTATCAGACCAAGATTCCAAGCATATACGCCATAGGAGATGTCATAAACTCTCCGCTTCTTGCACATGTTGCATCTAAGGAAGGAGAAGTTGCCGTCGAGCATATCTGCGGACATGAAACTATAAAGAAAATAGACCCAATGCTTATTCCGGGAGGAGTTTACTGCGAGCCGGAAATTTCAAGCTTTGGATACAATGAGCAGAGGGCTATTAAAGAGGGCATAAGCTTTAAAAAAGCTGTTTTTCCATACAGAGGTGCAGGAAAGTCTGTTGCCATAGACAAACCCGATGGAATGGTAAAAATTATTTATAACCCGCAGACAAAGGAGATTCTTGGAGCACATATAGTCGGAGAACAGGCTACCGAACTCATACATGAGCTGCTGCTGGCAAAAACTGCTGGGATCAAGCCTTCTGAAATAGCAACTATGATCCATTCGCATCCGACTCTTTCTGAAACTGTTATGGAAGCGGCAAGAGCAGTCGAAGGTTGGGCAATCCACGCATAAAAAAAGCAGCCTCTGGCTGCTTTTTTCATTAATCGCTGAGATGCCTTACAATTGCCAAAGTTCTTGGAAGAATAACGTCAACATTTTCTAACGTTCCCACTATAAAGTCAAAGCTGTCTGAATCTGGACATTTGACGTCAAGAGTCATCTTTGAAGTGAGACTGTACTCTTTTCCATCAACTGAAAATTTGAGGTTCTGTTCAGACTCGTTCACCAAGGTCATTTTTTTGTCTTTGCGGATAACGGAGACCGGATAACCTGATATATTGCTTGTTCTGGTTTTTATCTCGTATTTTATTTCCATCGGAAAGTCTATATTCAAAATTTCTATGTACTCTTTAGTGTACTTTCCGAGAATACCCTTGTATTTTTTAATTGAACCGTCTTTCTGAAGATAATCCACAAGCACTTTTTTTCCTGCAAGTTTTTCGTAAATTGGTTCATATGAGTTGCCTACAAAACCTATAAGATCGTTCCCAAGGCGGGTTGCATTAGCCTGTCCTTTTGCCGACATAGTTCCTCCCACTTTTCCCATTACGAGTGTTAGAGTTTCTTTTATAGCGTCGGAAGAGGCCGCAAAAAAGTTTCTTACCCATCTTCGTATTCTTACGAAAAAACCGTTTTTATAAAATATATTTCTTTTTTCTCTAAGCCTTAGATCATCATAAGACATATTTTTAAGGATTCTCATGATACATACAATCTTATCGTATTCGGTTTTGTATATATAGTATCCTTTTCTTGTAGCCTGGGGAACCGTCACTTCTTTGGGATAGGTTAGCTCCATTCCGTTTGAAAAGAGCTTCATTTTTCCCCATACTGTTTTTCCATCATTGGTTTGTACGATGATACTAAATTTTGAAAATTTTTTAAGAGTTCCGTCCTTTGCAGTGCTTTTAAGGTATGCACTTATGAAAGTTATAGCAAATATTACAAGAATTGCATATAAAAAAGTATCCATATAAACACCGTCCTTTAAATTGATATTACAATTATACCACAAATGAAACAGAAAAAATATTGTTATACTTATAGGAAATTCTTGTGTTTTTTGCTATAATAATATTGTGATAATCTAATTAATTCTATTACGGAGGAAATACCATTGCACAAGTTTCATATAGTCACCCTTGGCTGCCCTAAAAATGAGGCAGATATGGATGTTCTAAGGGGAATATTTGAGTCGAACGGATATAAGTATTCACAAGATCCTGTTAAGTCTGATTACATAATAATTGACACATGCGGCTTTATAGACTCGGCTAAAGCAGAGTCTATAGATACTTTTTTTGAATATCTTGAACTCAAAAAAGATAACAGAAATCTTAAGGTCATAGCTATAGGATGTCTTGTACAGCGATACTTTGATGATTTTATAAAAGATCTTGTTGAGCTTGACGGACTTATAGGTGTTGTTCCGCCTCAGGAAGTATTCAGGGTAATAGACAGCGGAGAGTATTATTTAAAGCCGGATACTCCTATGGATGTTTACAGTTGTACATCAAGATACGTGCCAAAAACAGCTTACGCATATATAAAAATAGGAGATGGCTGCAGCAGAAGATGCAACTTTTGTTCCATACCTAATTTCAAAGGCGAGCCCATGAGCAGGGAGATTGAAGATATCTGTCATGAGGCAGAGTTTCTTATAAAAAGCGGTAAAAAAGAGCTTATACTGGTATCACAGGATAATACGCTTTACGGCGTGGATATTTATAAGAAACAGGCACTTACCGAACTTTTAAAAGCTATTGACAGTATCAGCGGGGATTTTATCATACGTGTCATGTATCTGCATCCGGATTATCTGACGGATGAGATAATAGACTGCATGCAGTCGCTTGAAAAGGTTGTGAATTACTTCGACATACCTATGCAGCACGGTTCGGACAGAATGCTTAAGCTTATGGGGCGTGCCAAAAGCACCGCAGCCCTTGAAAAAATGATTGCAAAAATAAGAATGAAGCCATCGGTGATAAGAACCTCCATAATAGTAGGGTTTCCCGGTGAAACCGATGAGGAGTTCCAACAGCTTAAAGAATTTCTTAACCGAAATGAGTTTGACAGGCTTGGTGCTTTTGCTTATTCCGAAGAGGAAGGTACCCCCGCAGCCCAAATGGGCGGAAAGGTTGACGAGGTTCAAAAACAGGAAAGGCTTGACGAACTTATGGAGCTGCAGAAGGATATATCTTATGATATCATGAAAAAGTATGTTGGACGTAAGCTCAGAGTATTAGTTGAAGAGTATGAGGACGGGGTTTATATTGGAAGGGCGTTTATGGATGCTCCTGATATAGACGGAAGTGTTTTTTTCAAAAGTTCCAGAGAGATTACTTTGGGAAGTTTGGTGGAAGTTATTATAAAAGAGAGTTACGAATATGATTTGGAAGGAGAAGTGATATGATTTTCAATCTGGCTAACGTTCTTACGTTGTCGCGGATATTCTTCGTAATTCCGATAACGGTTCTGACTCTGCTCGGTGAAAGTTATTATATACCGGCGCTTGTAATTTTTGTTATTGCGGCTATGACAGATATGTTCGATGGTATGGCAGCAAGAAAGTCAAATCAGGTAAGTGATTTTGGCAAAATTATGGATCAGGTGTGCGATAAAATACTTATAAACAGCATATTTATCCTTTTTATAGCTATTTCCAAGGTGCCTGCTTGGTTTGTTGTGATACTTGTTGCAAGGGATACTTTTGTTAACGGAATGAGAACGCTTCTGGCAGGGAAAAAAATAGTTGTTGCAGCAGATAAACTGGGAAAACTTAAGACAGTTCTTGAGATTGCCCTTATAATATGTGTATACTCCCAATTGTTCGGAAACATAGTTGAAAGTACACTGATGTACATGACATTGATTATAAGCGTGGTATCCGGTTTAAATTACATCATTAAAAACCTGAAGCATATTTAAGCATTTATGATTTTATTTTTAAAGAAGGTGTTAAGCTGAAAGATATTTATTAAGAGGGGGAATTGCCATGAGCGACAATACTGTACGCACTTTTATAGCTTTGGAATCAAGCAAGGAGCTTGGTAATCTTCTTGACGATACCATCGATAAACTTGTTAAAAAAGGATTTAAAGCCACATGGACAAAAACAAGTGCCGCGCATCTTACGCTGGTATTTCTTGGAGATATGAGTATGAAAAAAATAGCCGAGATGGCTTACAAAATAGGTTCAAGAATATCAGGATTTCCTACTTTTATCTATAATGTCAGCAAGGTCGGATATTTTGAGTATAATAGTCTTCCTAGGGTTATCTGGCTTGGAGTTAACGGCGGGCCGACACTTTCCGGTCTTTATAAAGAGATATGCAAGGCTATAACAGGAGCCGGAATAAATTTGAAGAACGAGGAGTTTATTCCTCATATATCTGTCGGGAGAATGAAGTTTTCACCCAAGGATTGGAAAAAGGTACTTGAAACTATTACTTTTGAACCACTTTCTGTTGGGGCAAGTTCTGTGGGAATTTACTCGTCGACTCTGACAAGTGACGGACCCATATATAAGAAACTGTATAAAGTTGATTTTGAAGGAGGTGTGATTATTAATGGCTAAAGATAATTCAAAAAATGACAATACAGTCGAAAAAAAAGAGGAAATGCTCGAGAAATTGGTTAAGGAGCTTGAAAAAACCCATGGTTCTGGTTCTGTAATGATTATGGGAAAAGGTGTGGATGAAAGAGAGAAGATAGATGTGATACCCAGTGGCTGTCTTTCGTTGGATATTGCCCTGGGAATCGGAGGATTTCCAAGAGGAAGGATAATTGAGATATACGGCAATGAATCATCGGGAAAGACCACACTTGCTCTTCAGGCGCTGGCACAGGCTCAGAAAAAGAACGGAATTGCTGCATTCATAGATGCAGAACATGCTCTTGATGTTGAGTATGCAAAAAAACTTGGTGTCGATATTGACAAGCTTATTGTATCACAGCCAGACTTTGGAGAACAGGCACTGGAAATAGTTGATTCACTTGTAAGGTCAAATATGGTTGATATGGTCGTAGTTGATTCGGTCGCAGCTCTTGTCCCAAAAGATGAAATAGAAGGAGCCATGGGTGATATGCATGTTGGACTTCAGGCAAGGTTGATGTCCCAGGCTCTGAGGAAGCTTGCAGGTAATGTAAACAAGTCGAAAACCATTGTAATTTTTATAAACCAGATAAGAATGAAGATAGGAGTTATGTACGGAAACCCAGAAACCACGACTGGAGGAGTTGCACTTAAATTTTACTCCAGTGTGAGGATAGAAGTAAGAAAGGGAAATCAGATAAGAGAAGGAAAGGAAGCAATAGGAAACGAAACCAATATAAAAGTTGTGAAAAATAAGATGGCGCCGCCTTTCAGGGAAGCACCGGTCGATATGGTTTACGGCCGTGGAATCACAAGGGAGAACGATCTGTTCAACCTGGCGCTGGAAGCAAACATAATACAGAGAAAAGGAGCATGGTTTTCATATTTTGATGAAAATAATAATGAAGTCAGTCTCGGGCAGGGAAAACCGAACTCGGTTGCCTACATGGTTGACAATCCAGATTTTTCTGATTTCATAGAATACAGCATCAGAAAGAAAAACAATGTAAAAATACCTGAAAATCTGCTTGTGAAGTTTGAACCTCCAACAGATAAAAAATCAAAGAAAAATGAGCAACCAGTGAAAAATGAAGAAACCGTTTGATCCAAGTGATCGGGAAAACGCCTTAAAAAGTGCGCTTAACCTTATCAGATTCAGGATCAGATCAGAAAAAGAGCTTTTTTATAAGCTTAAGGAAAAAGGTTATGATACAGATAACATAAGCGATACAGTCCAAAAACTAAAAGAAAACAAGCTGCTGGATGATAGACTTTTCGCCAAATGCTTTTCATACGACAAAGCTACTCTTGACGGAAAAGGTCCGCAGGGAATAAGATATGAGCTTAAAGAGTATGGTATATCCGAAGAGATAATTGCGGATACTTTAAAAGACCTTGAGAAAGAAGTTGATTTTTACGAAATAGCCCTTTCTCAGGCAAAAAAATTTTCAGCGCTCAAAAAAGACACAAAAAAAGTGTATGATTTCCTTTACAGAAAAGGATATGACTCTTTTACAATAAAAAATATTTTGAAAGATATAGGAGGTGAATAAATGGCTACAATTTTAGGATATATTCTGATCCCCATAGTGGCAGCAATAACCTTTTTTGTAGGTTTATACATAGGCAATGTAAAGTTTTTGACAAAAAACAGAGAGGAAAAGGAAAGACTTGAAGAAGAGATAAAAAAAGCAAAGCTTGATGCGGCGGAGATAAAAAGCAAAGCCATAGAAGAAGCTACGGCCATAAAGAAAAGAGAGATAATAGAAACTAGGGAAGAGGTTCATAAGCTCAGGGATGAGTTCGAGAAAGAGAGCAAAATACAGAGGGATGAGCTTAAATCTCTTGAGGAAAGACTTGTAAGAAGAGAAGAAAACATAGACAGAAAAGAACAGGCTCTTGATGAAATGAAAGAAAAAATAGAAAAAGAAAAAGTTGAATCTGAGAAAATAAAGGATGAAGCATCAAAGAAACTTTACGAGATAGCTTCACTAAATGCAGAAGAGGCAAGGGAAATAGTTATGAAACAAACATCCGAAAAGTACGAGCTTGAACTTGCCCAAAAGTACAGAGATATAAAAGACAGGTACGAGGACGATGCCAAAAAATACTCAAGGTGGATAATCACGACAGCCATACAGAGATACGCATCGGATGTTACTTCTGAAATAACCACTTCTACCGTCATTCTCCCGACAGACGACATGAAGGGAAGGATCATCGGAAGGGAAGGAAGAAATATCAGAACATTTGAAAAACTTACCGGAACAGATCTTATAATCGACGATACACCTGAAGTTGTTGCGTTATCCTGTTTCAACCCCCTCAGAAGGGAAATTGCCAAGAGAACTCTTACCATGCTTGTTGCAGACGGAAGGATTCATCCGGCACGAATAGAGGAACTTTATGAAAAGTCCAAAAAAGAAGTTGAAGAAATAATAAAGGAAGCCGGAAAGGAAGCTGTAAAGAGAGTTGGAATAAAGAGTCCCCATCCGGAAATAGTAAAGCTTTTGGGAAGACTTAAGTTCAGAACAAGTTACGGTCAGGATGTACTTGAGCACTCCATAGAAGTAGCAATGTTTGCCGGAATGATGGCCAATGAACTGGGTCTGAATGCTGAGCTCGCCAAGAGAGCTGCTCTTTTCCATGATCTTGGCAAAGCCATAGATCATGAAGTTGAAGGATCGCATGCCATTGTTGGTGGAATAATTGCCAAGAGATATGGAGAAAAGCTAGAAGTAATAAATGCAATGCAGTACCATCACAATGAAGTGGATGCCATGACCCCTGAAGCGGTTCTTGTAGGAGCATCAGATGCTCTTTCTGCTGCAAGACCTGGCGCAAGGAGAGAAACACTTGAAAACTATGTAAGAAGAATAGAACAGCTTGAAGAAATAGCCAAATCCTTCAGATATGTGGATAAAGCATATGCTATTCAGGCGGGAAGAGAACTGAGAATAATTGTTCAGCCTGAAAAGGTTGACGATTCCATATCCGAAAAACTTGCCAGGGATATATCAGCCAAGATAGAAGAGACAATGGAGTATCCGGGCATAATAAAGGTAACGGTAATAAGGGAAAAGAGAAGCGTATCCTACGCAAGCTAATAAAAACAAGACGGCTTTTTAGCCGTCTTGTCTTAATAAAGGAGCAGTTTTTAGGTGTGGCAGTAAAGTAAAAAAACTCTATATTGGCTGAAACGAGGAGGCAATAATGGACCCAAAAGAACTCAGACATGAGCTTCACAGGTATCCGGAAGTATTTTTTAAAGAAAAAAAGACGACAGAAATACTTATAAATGCTTTAGAAGATCTTGAAAGACAGTATCCGGGAAGTCTTACAATCAAAAGACCGCTGGAGACAGGTATGGTGATTGAGCGAAAGACAAACAGCGGCAGATACGTACTTATACGGGCAGATATAGATGCTCTTGCCATAAAAGAAGAGACATCATCTCCTTTTTCATCTCTAAATACTGGATTTATGCACGCATGTGGTCATGATGTACACATGGCAGGTCTTTATGCAACCATAAAAAAAATATTGGAAGAGAATATTGACCAAAACTTTTTGTTTGTTTTCCAGCCTGCGGAAGAAGGCGGTGGAGGGGCAGAAAAGATGCTCAGTACCGGCATATTTGACAGTTATGATATAGCTTATGCCATGGCTATGCATGTCACCGACGAGTATCCGCGAAAAACGGTTGCTAGTACCCGTGGCCTTTTGTTTGCAAGTGCCACGGAAGTCGATGTCCAGTTTATAGGGCGCAGCGCCCATGTGGCTCTTGCTCAGGACGGAAGAAATGCCTTTACAGCCCTTAGAAGTTATCTTGATTATACAGATATGATGCCAAAGAGTTTTAAGGAACCGGTTCTTTACGCCAACGGAAAGATGTATGCCGGAAGTGTGAGGAACATTATTCCAGACTATGCAAAGCTTGAAGGAAGTATACGTGCCTTCAGTATAGAAAGCGGAGAGAACTTCTACCGCGAACTTTCGCGCATACTTGAAAACGTATCTGCTATGACCGGAGTTAAAGGAGTAATAAGCAAAGGTTCTGTTTACAGCGAAGTTCTAGTGGACGGCAAGCTTTATGAAAAAGCCGAAGAAATTCTTTCAGAAGACTATGCCTATATAGACTGTGGGTATAAGATGACAGGAGAGGACTTTGGATTTTTCTCCAAAAAATATCCATCATTCATGTTCTGGCTGGGGACGCGTTGCGTAGAAGAAAGATTCGGACTGCATAACAGCAGGTTTATTCCAAGTGACGAGATTATAGACGATGCTGCCGATATATTCATAAAACTTATAAAAGGATTTGGCAGGAAGTGATGGTATGACGAAGATATTTGAAGGCTTTACCCCTCAGACAGTTTCTTTTCTTTCTGATATTGAAGTTAATAACAATAAGGTATGGTATGAAAGCAATAAAGAGAGATATAAAAAAGATGTCCTCTTACCGTTTCAGAGTCTTGTTGCTCAGATGTCCTGGGAAATGCTCAATATTGATCCGGAGTTTGAAACTACTCCTGCAGTTGATAAAACCATATCCAGAATATACAGGGATATACGCTTTTCCAAAGATAAAACGCCATATAGGTCAAATGTATGGATAACCTTCAAAACCAAAACAACAGACTGGAAAAATAAACCGGCCTTCTTTTTTGAGCTTTTTCCAGACTGGTACAGATTTGGGATGGGATACTATACATCTGAAAAAAATATTATGGACAGATTCAGAGAAAAGATAGAGAGCAGACCGGCAGAATTTTTAATGTGTACAGAGTTTTTGAAAGAAAAAGTTTTCTCCGTTGAAGGAGAGAGTTACAAGAGAAGTATATATAAAGGTAAAAATGAGTATATAGCACAATGGTACGACTATAAGTTCTTTTACATAACCTGCAACAGGAAAAAAGACGAAAAACTTTTCAGTCCAGAGCTTGCACAGTATCTTACAGAAAGCATGAAAAAACTTGAGCCTATGTACCGTTATCTGAAAAAAATATAAACATGTCCGGTCTAATGACCGGACATGCCTGTTATTTTAGCTATTAAGTACTCCTAGTGCCAGGGAACAAAGTTTTGAATCAGCCTCATCGGCACGTGATATTATTACTATCGGAGCCTTTGCCCCTGCTATTATTCCTGCTATTTTTCCACCCGCAAGATAAATGGCGGACTTTCCGAGGAAATTTCCTGAATGTATATCAGGAACAACAAGAATATCTGCCTGTCCTGCCACGTCACCTTCAATATGCTTAATCTTTGCCGCCATTAGTGACAAAGCATTATCAAGACCTAAAGGTCCATCCACCAGGCAGTTTTTTATCTGACCCCTTTTGTTCATCTGCGTGAGGATTGCTGCATCCAGAGTCTCAGGCATATCAGGATTGACAACCTCAACTGCAGCAATAACAGCGATTTTCGGATTTTTTATTTCAAGGCTTGCAGCAATAGCTACGCTGTTGTTTATCATAGCTACTTTTTCATCAAGTGTTGGCCGTACAAGCATTCCTCCGTCAGTGATAAGAATCAGTTTCGAAAGTGCAGGTGTTTCAGCCACAGCCACATGAGAAAGAACACTTCCGGTTCTAAGACCCCATTCCTTATTTAGGACAGCTTTCAGAAGTTCTGATGTTTTTATGTATCCTTTCATGAGAACATCCGCACTTTTGGATGAAACAAGACGAACACCCTTTTCTGCGGCATCAGTTGAGCTGACTGCCGATACTATGCTGAAATCCCTGTCCTGTAATCCCGCTTGGGCAATACTTTCTTTAATCTTCTGAGGATCTCCCACAAGAACAGGCTCGGCAAATCCTGCATCGTGAGCCATATAAACCGCTTTCAGAGATTCCACATCTTCAGCGCCCACAACCGCAACTCTTTTTCTGCCCTTCATTTTTGCCATTTCAATTACTTCATTAAGGCTTTTCATATTGTGACCTCCTATGAAATATTTTTCATACCTATTCTACAATATTTTATAGCTAAAAACAAGCTAGTAAGATATATTTCTAAAACATTAATGTTGTGCATCACAAAACAAAAAACAGTATGCAAAAGTGCAAGAAAATGAAAGATTATGGTATAATTTCTTTAAAAAATATGAAGTAAAAAGATATAACAGTAAAACTTTATTGAAGTTACCTAATCTGCATAAAATATTGAAAATATACTTTTGATAGTCATGTGAGGGGAAGAGTCTTGGATAGGGCATTGCTTTTGATGCTGTATGTACTTAGTATGTTCATATATATGATTATAATAATTATAACTAATAGGAAAAAGAAGAGCCCAGTGCTTAAAGATTTTCTGGGAGTTATTTTTTTCATGATTTTTTGGGCAAGCGGAGTTTTCTTTGAACTTTACTCTCCGGAGCTTCAGCACAAACTCTTCTGGCGTAATTTCACACAGATAGGTTCTTTTGGCGGTTCGCCTATGATGTTTTTCTTTACTGTAAGATTTCTTGGTATTGACTTTAAAGGTTTGAAAATGATTAAAGTTCTTTCAGCAATCTTTTCCGGACTTTTTATCCTGCTATTTTTTACAGATAACTATCATCATCTTTTGAGACTCAATGTACAGTCGGCAGAACTCGGCAGTTTTACTGTTCTCTTGTTTGAAAGAACCATTTTAAATAAAATTTCAGTTGTTTACTGCTCGGTTTTCAGTATTTTTTCAGAGATTATGATACTGGCAAGATACCGTAAAAGTTCTGATGATCTGAAAAAACAACTTATGATTATTTTTTTAGGTATACTTCTTATCTCCGTAGGCTGGTGGAACAAGATAATTTGGCTTGAAAAAAACAGCGTATACTTTGCTTTTGTATTTTTATTCATTCCGTTTGCACTGCTTATACTCATGGGATACTTTCGATACAGCTTGTTTTCTTACTCGCCTATTGCACGTGAGAAGGTCTTTGAAATAGTAGAGGAGGGAATGGTTATCTTTTCTGCGGAAGGTGAGGTTATAGATATCAATCCGACGGCCATGAATATTCTTGTGAGCATTGGCTATATGTTCAACCTTTACCAAGGAAATCTTGAAAAGTACAAAACAAAAGAGTTCAACAGAAATATTGCAGAATATATAAAAGCCCACCACAAAGATTGGTACTCCAGCATAATTAACTGTTTCAAGGAAAAACTAGAGATAAAGGAGAGTATCCTGGGCCATGATAGATACTTTATGATAAGTACCTATCCTGTTTTTGACTCTCTTAGAAATCCTCAGGGAAGCATATCGGTCATAAAAGATATTACTCTACAGAAAAACAGTGCAATATCCTTGAAGATAAAATCAGAAACAGATGGTCTTACGGGAATACTCAACAAGGAATCATTCATAGAGTACGTGCAAAAGTATATGGATACTAAAAGTTTTGGCTCCCGTTCTCTTTTTCTTGTGCTTGACATAGATTTCTTCAAGGAAGTAAACGATACGTACGGCCACCTTGCTGGGGACAGCATTCTTAAAGATCTTTCTGCTCTTATAAAATCTGCTATAAGGGATAACGATATATTTGGCAGGATAGGTGGAGAAGAGTTCGGGATTTTTGCCAAAGAGATCGGAGATATGAAAGTTTACAGATACTGCGAAAGAATTAGAAAGAAAATATCCCGTAATGTTTTCAAATTTGAAGAAAAAGAAATAAAGATTACAATAAGCATCGGATGTGCTGTTTCCCAGAATGAAAAAAGGTATGACGATGTCTTCAAAAAGGCAGATTCAGCACTTTACAGAGCCAAAAACAATGGACGGGACAAGTGCCTTATTTTCAGCGAAAAAAATACATAAATCTGTGAAAAAAGATTCACAGATTTTTTTTAAGAAAAAAAATTCAAAAAGTTCTGAGTGAAAAAATATATGGTTTTTAATAAGGAAATTTTTGCACACAAAAAAATATTAATAAAATAAAGATATTTAAAATAAAATATCTTTTTTGGATAAATTGATTAAATT
>DJGH01000020.1:0-9977 GCA_002431635.1 Petrotoga sp. UBA5851 | reverse complement strand
TATAAAAAAATCTAGTGATTAAACATTTTATAACCTTTTCATAAAAATTATTGAAAAAAACTTCACACCAATTATTTGTACGGCAAACTAATTAAGTAAACATTTCCCGTCATCTGTTAAAATTCTGCTCTTCAAGTATTTTTTTTCGTTGAATATTTTTATAAACACGTATGAAAAAACTTTCATAGAAAAGTACTATGTGACAAAAGTGCAAAAAAAATTACATAAATAGTGATTTTGATTACAGCAAGAGGATATGGTAGATAAAAGAAGAAATATGTCTTTAATCATAATTATTTTTCTTTAAATGGTATTATTTGGCTATAAAACGTTTTTTTATATCAAAAAAAATTGTGTTATAATCGTTCCAATTAATTAGTTTGGTTTAAATACTAAGTTCACCTCATTTGCAGTCTAATAAAAGGTTTGGTTCATCATATTAAGTATAACGGGGGTGTCAAAGTGAAAAAGGTACTTGTTTTACTTGCTCTGGTAGTTCTTTTGGTAGTAAGTTCCTTTGCACAGGTTTCTTTAGATGAAGCGAAAGCTCTGATACTGAAACAGGGAATTCTGAAAAACGTTGATAAGAGCAATCTTACCTACGATGAGTATAAGGCAGCCGTTGCAAAAGCATTTCCTGGAAAAGAAAATCTTATTGGCTCGGGAAATAAAGCTGTAACCAGAAGTGACTATATAGTTGCTTTGGTGAAGGTTCTTGGTCTGACTTCACAGGCCAGCGGATATACAGAAGTAGTTGCAATGGCGAACGATGAATTTTCAGTTCCGAAAGATGCTATAGGCGCTGTTACTTTGGCATACAGGAGCGATAGGCAGCTCCTAAACTACAGATACGGGCATATTATTGACCCAACCGCTCCCATAATCAAGGAAGAAGCAGCTGTTTCATTATTCATGGCACTCAATCCTCCTAAGAAAGGCGGAACGCTTACCACACCCGTAGGTGCAGACGCACCAGGCTTCAATACTCTCTTCACTTCTGCAGGACTTACCTGGACAATCTGTAATATAATAGGCGACGGAAATATGGGAACCGATCAGGATGGTTTTTATATACCAAGAATGATAAAAAGAATACCGACCATTGAAAACGGTCTTATAAAAGTTAACAGCGATGGTTCAATGAGCATAACCTATGAGCTCAGGAAAGGAATGAAATGGCACGACGGGAAGCCTGTAACCGCCAGAGATGCAAAGTTCCAGTGGGAGGTTATGGTATCTGAAGCACCCGTTACATCAAACTTTTTTGAAAAGACTGTTGATAAAGTCGATATAACCGATGACTATACATTTACCATTCATTTGAACCAGGCATCTGGTTCTGCATACTTCGGATCTTCTGTTTATGCATACTATTTTGGCTGGTTCCAGCTTCCAGAACATGTTTTCAGAAAAGATTTCGAAAGTGCCAAGGCATCCGGAAAATGGGATGATTTTGTGCTTAAGGTTACAAGAAATCCTATAATGACAGGACCATACAAGTTCAAAGAGTACAAAGAAGGTCAGTACGTAATAATGGAAGCATTCGACGATTACTTCATGGGAAGACCGAATGTTGATACCATAGTCATGAAGATTATTCCTGATTCTGACGTCACATATGCTTCAGCAAAAAATGGCGAGGTTGATTTCGGACGATACTCTCTTTCACTTAATCAGTCCGTTCAGCTGGAAAAAGAGCATGGAGATCTTTTCAATGTTTTCTATGTCAAGAGTGTAGCTCCCGACTGTATATGGTTAAATTTCAGGGACTCTTCAGATGTTACCAAGCCTAATAAGTTCTTCAGCGATATACGTGTAAGGCAGGCTTTGATGTATGCGATAAACAGGGATGCAATTAACAGCGTTGTATACAGCAGTAAAGCGACAGTTGTCGATACATGGATAACCGATCTGCATCTTATGAGACAGGCTCTTAAGTCTCCTGGCATAAACAAGTATAATTACGATATGAAAAAAGCTAAGGATCTTCTGTCACAGGCAGGATGGAAAGCCGGGAAAAACGGTATTCTTGAGAAAAATGGACAGCAGTTCTCATTCAAGATGATCGTAGGCGCAGGAAACAGCGATTATCTCAAGATGGCCCAGATGATTCAGGGGATGCTGAAACAAGTTGGAATATCAATGGAAATAGATACCAAACCTGCGGTTTCCATATGGGAACTCCAGCCTCAGGGAAAGTTTGATGCCAATCTATCCGGATGGGGATACGGTATACCAGACGAAGCTCTTAACTACTGGACTTCTGAAATGATTCCTTCTGAGGCTAACGGATTTGGTGGAACCAATTACGGCGGCTGGTCAAACAAAGAAAATGATGCAATAGCTTTAGAAGCATTCAATGAGCTTGACAGTAAGAAAAAACTTGAGCTTTACGAGAAACATTTTGCTATATGGTCAAAAGAACTTCCCTATCTGCCTTTGGTTGCCGCTCCTACCCCTATTTTTGCCAAAAAATATGTCAAATCTTTTGATGCAGGGTACGATAACGGTTTAGGTTGGATAATTCAGAACTGGTACATTTCAAAGTAAAATATTCGGGCGGGGAAACCCGCCCTTATAATAAAAAAGGGGTGCACTCTAATGTTATTTGAAGAATTAATAGCAAAGGTTCCAGATTATAAAAGTTTTTATACAGTTGACGAATTCAATGAAAGATCTCTTGCACTAGCACAGAAGTATCCAGATAAGGTAAAAATACACATGGGAGGGTACTCAAGAAAAAATGAACCCATATACATTCTTGAAATAGGTAAAGGCAGTAAAAACGCACTTCTTTTTGGATGTCCACATCCCAATGAACCAATAGGAGCAATGATGCTGGACAGCTTGAGCGAGATGCTTGCAAAAGGTGAAGAAAGTCTTGATAAGCTAGACTATACATGGTATATAATAAAGGTTATTGATGTTGACGGCACCAAGTTGAATGAGGGATGGTTTAAAGACAGTTCGTCCATAAAAAAGTATGCGCAGCATTTTTACAGGCCACCAGGACACGAACAGGTTGAATGGACATTTCCTATACACTATAAAACTCTTAACTTTGATACACCTCTTCCTGAGACTAAGATCCTTATGAAGCTTATGGAAGAAAAAAAGCCGGCGTTTATGTACTCACTGCATAATTCTGGTTTCGGAGGTGTTTATTACTATGTTTCCGGTGACCTTGGCAGCCAGCTTTTTGATGATTTCCAGGCTCTTCCGGGAAAGTTTGATCTTCCCCTTAATCTCGGGGAACCTGAAGCACCTTACCTAAAACAACTTGCTCCTGCAATATTCCAGCTTTTTGGAATCTCAGAAGAGTATGAATATCTTGTTAAACATCTTCCCCAGGGAACTGATCCCGCTAAAGTAATAAAGGCAGGTACAAGCTCTGATGACTATGCCTCGCAAGTTGGAAATACCTACTCTTTGGTATGTGAAATGCCATACTACTATGATTCCAGAGTAGATGATAAGACAGAACTTGCACAGACAAGACAGGAGTTTCTCAAAAAATCTCTTGAAAGTACTAAACAAGCTTACGATCATGTGAAGAAGATTCTGAGCATGATAGAATCTGAGCTCAAGGATAAGTCTGTCGCTTTCTACAGCGCAGTATCTAATTATGTTGAAGTGACACAAGATCATATAAAAGCCACAGAAAACTGGATAGAAAATGATGAAACCCTCAGAAGACCTGCAACCGTTGCTGAAGAGTTTGATAATGTTTATGCCAGAAAGTTTTATGACTCACTTATGCAGGGAATGCTCAGAAGGCTCATAAATGAAAATTTAAAGCATGATCCTGAAAATCATGTGCTCCTTCAGGCAAAGCAGGAAGCTGATAAGAGATTTGAAGAGCTTAACCATTTCCTTGAAGAAAATCTAAAGTATAAGACCATTCCCATAAAGAGTCTTGTATGCGTGCAGATGATTGCAGGGCTTAATACTATGTACAGACTCCAGGAAAAAGGAGAGAAGTAATGAAACAGTACTTCCTGAAAAGATTTTTGGAGCTTATACCTGTTTTTTTTCTGATCTCATTTATAATATTTATGCTAATAAACCTTATGCCCGGAGATCCTTTGCTTCAGATGAGGATGGACAATCCCAGGGCTGTAATGAACGATCCTCAAAGGATGCAGGCACTCAGAGAGTACTATCACCTTGATGATCCTCTTATAGTGAGATACTTTATCTGGCTTAAAAGTGCTCTTACTGGAGATTTTGGATATTCGAGCATGTATAAGGTGCCGGTGTGGGATCTGATAGCCAACCGTCTTCCCAATACTCTGATACTCACAATAGGTGCATGGATACTTGGACTCATAATAGCACTTCCTATAGGCATATACTCTGCGGTGAAGAAGTACTCTTTTTTTGATTACTCCACAACCGTAATGGCTTTTATAGGCATATCACTTCCAAGCTTCTGGTTTGCCCTTGTTTCAATAATATTTTTCAGCGTAACCTTAAAATGGCTTCCTGTTTCCGGAATGGAGACCTATGGAATGACAGGCACATGGAATGTTTTTTGGGATAGGTTAAAGCATCTTATCCTGCCCGTATGTGTCCTTGGACTGGTACAGGTTGCGTCGTGGGTAAGATATATAAGAACCTCGCTTCTTGAGGTGCTTGACCAAGATTATGTCAGGACTGCTTATGCAAAAGGTGTTCCGGATAAAAAGGTTATTTTTAAGCATGCACTGAAAAATGCCATGATACCTATAGTTACCATAATTGCTCTTGATATACCTTATTTTTTTGGTGGAGCACTCATAATTGAAAGTATATTTTCATGGCCGGGCATGGGAAGGCTTATGTATCAGGCGGTAATAGGCAGCGATTATAACCTTGCCATAAGCTGTCTGATGTTTCTTACGGTTATAACGCTGATTTCGAACCTTGCCGCTGATCTTATATATGTCCTTATTGACCCTAGGATTCGAGTCGGCAAAAAGGCATGATGGTGATATGAATGGGATTATCTAAACTGTTCTATAAAAATAAAGTAAAAGAAATTGAAGAAAAAGCATCTCCGATAAATATCCTTACATACAGAAAGCTTGTTTGGATGAAGTTTAAAAGCCATAAGCTCGCACTTATAGGTTCGATTATACTTGCGGCTCTGATAATCTTCTGCTTTTTTGGTCCTCTCTTTACAAACAAAAGCTATGAAGATATGGATTTTAGTGCAATTTTTTCTCCGCCATCTATTTCAAGCGGACATCTTCTTGGAACTGACGAGTTGGGACATGATGTGCTTATAAGGATAATGTACGGCGGAAGGATCTCACTTATAGTAGGATTTCTTTCAGCCCTGCTTACTACTGTTATAGGAACCATAGTGGGATTGCTTTCAGGTTTTTACGGAGGTATTGTGGATCGTTTTTTAATGAGGTTTGTCGATATAATGCTTTCAATACCAATGTTTCCTATACTTCTTATCCTTACCATGGTTTTCGGATCAGGTCTTATGAACATCGTAATGGTTCTGACGGTTTTCGGATGGATGAGCATTTCCAGGCTTGTTAGAGGCCTTACTCTTAGCCTTAAGGAGTCTGAATATGTAATATCTGCCAAAGCGGTGGGCGTAAAAAATATGGAGATTATTCTTAAACATATTTTTCCAAATGTTCTTCCGATAGTTATTGTATCGGCAACACTGAACGTTTCATATGCAATTCTTTCGGAATCATCGCTCAGTTATCTTGGACTTGGGATACAGCCTCCGATGCCTTCTTGGGGCAATATGCTCCAGAAGTCCATGAACTATATTCTCGGGACAGTATCCGGGACAACCCCGTGGTGGCTTACTTTTTTCCCGGGACTTTTCATATTTCTTGCTGTCTTAAATGTAAATTTCCTCGGCGATGGGTTACGTGATGCGCTTGATCCGAAATTTACAAGCAATAGTTGAGAGGGTTGTCAATATGAGCGAAAAAATACTTGAAGTGAAAAATCTTGAAATAAGTTTTAAAACACAGTTTGGGTTGGTAAAACCCGTTGATGATGTGAACTTTCATATAAACAAGGGGGAGAGTCTTGGTATTGTCGGAGAGTCGGGCTGCGGAAAAACAGTCACCGCATTTTCGATAATAAGGCTTCTCCCAAAGAATGCTGTTTTGGGTCCTGCCACAAGTATTATGTTCAACGGAAACGATATCTCCAAATACTCCAAGGAGGAGCTACAAAAAGTCCGCGGCAAAAGCATCTCAATGATATTCCAGGAACCCATGACATCGCTTAATCCTCTTTTCACCATAGGGCAGCAGCTTTCGGAAGTTTTTATGCTCCATGAAGCTCTTAATGAGAAACAAGCTATGCAAAAAAGTTTGGAGATACTTGAGATGGTCAGGATTCCTGAAGCTAAAAACCGTATGGAAAGCTACCCGCATATGCTGTCCGGAGGAATGCGCCAAAGGGTAATGATAGCAATGGCACTCGCATGCAAGCCTTCTCTTTTGATTGCCGACGAGCCTACTACAGCATTGGATGTTACAATACAAGCCCAGATACTTGAGCTCATAAACGAATTGAAAACTATTCAAAATACAGCATCCATGATAATAACCCATGACCTAGGCGTAATTGCCGAGATGTGCGATAGAGTTATCGTAATGTATGCAGGTCAAATTGTCGAAACTGCCGATGTATACAGTATTTTTGACAACCCCAAGCATCCTTACACACAGGGGCTTCTTAACTCTATACCTGTTCTTGAAATAGCGAAAAAAGATCAGAAAAAACTTCACGTAATAAAAGGGTATGTTCCTCATCCATCGGCATTCCCAAAAGGATGCAGATTCAACCCCAGGTGCGAGTTTGCAAGTGAAAAATGTATTTCTTACCAGCCACATAACTTTAAAATAAGCGATACCCATACAGTAAAATGTTGGCTTTATGAAAACTCTGAGCAAGGTGATGCAGATGTCTGAAAAAAAAGAAATACTTAATGTAAAAAATTTGAAGAAATGGTTTCAGATGAAAGGACAGATGTTTTCAAACAAAAAATCCTTTCTTAAAGCAGTTGATGATGNNTTTTTCACTGAATGCCGGAGAAACTCTTGGTATAGTTGGAGAATCAGGATGTGGAAAAACTACGGTTGGAAGAACCTTGATGAGAATATATCAGCCAACTTGCGGAGAGTTTTGGTATGATGAAAAGCTTACCGGACAGCCCGTAGATATATTTAAGCTTAAGGATAGACAGATGCAGAAAATAAGAAGCCATATCCAGATGGTCTTTCAGGATCCTTATGCTTCGCTTAATCCGAGAATGACAGTACAGGATATAATATCAGAAGGTCTCAGGGTAAATAAACTCACTTCTTCTAAAAAAGAAACCAACGAGAGAATAGCGGATATAATGGAAAAAGTTGGGTTAAGACCAGAGTATATGAAGCGTTATCCCCATGAATTTTCAGGAGGTCAAAGGCAAAGAATAGGCATAGCCAGAGTTATGATCATGAA
Organism: Petrotoga sp. UBA5851; assembly: GCA_002431635.1. GTDB lineage: Bacteria > Thermotogota > Thermotogae > Petrotogales > Petrotogaceae > UBA5851. Next base: position 2,504 of record DJGH01000020.1, on the reverse strand, counting down.
ACCCAAAGTTGTAATTTGTGATGAACCTGTTTCTGCATTGGATGTTTCAGTCCAGGCACAGATAATCAATCTCCTTGAAGATCTGAAGCATGAATTTGATCTGACATATCTGTTTATAGCCCATGATCTTTCAGTGGTAAAGCATATTTCAGACAAGATAGCCGTCATGTATCTTGGCAAGGTAGTCGAAAGCGCCTACACAGACACACTTTTCGAAAATTCACTTCATCCATATACCCAGGGTCTTTTGCATGCCATTCCAATTCCTAATCCGCATACGCGCAGAATGGGAAAAAGAATACTGATAACGGGAGATATTCCTTCGCCTGTAGATCCGCCCGAAGGATGCAGGTTTGCAAAAAGATGTCCTAAGGCTTTTGACAGATGTTTTAAAGAAACACCAGTACTTACAGAAAAGGAAAAAAACCACAATGTAGCATGTTTTTTGTACTAAGTACTTTACTCCTACTCTTCCTCTAGTGCACCTGTAAATTGACAGGTGCAGTTTTTTTATTTGCAGCGTAACCCATTTATATCAAAATTCTTTTCAATAATAAGGTTTATCTTATCCACAAAAATATGTTATCATATAGAAGATCAATTATTACAGTAATGTATTGGAGGTAAGGGGAGATGAAATTGAAGCTTGGACAAAAGATTGTATTAATTCTGACGTTAACTCAGGTAGCAGCATTTTTCACGGTTTTACTTTATCTAGGAAATACTTTTGCAAATGTTCTCAACAGGCAGACTTCCGATCTATCTTTAAATGTTCAGCAAGTTTTGACAAAACCTATGATATGGGCCTGTGTTATAGCCGCATCATGGATAGCAGTTTCAGTTTTTTTTACATACAGAGTCATAATAAAAGGAGTAAGTCTTCCTCTGAAATACCTATCTTCTCAGGTTGTTGATTTCGGAAACGGAAACTTAAAAGTGAGGTTCAGACAAAAAACGCAGGATTCTGTGGGACAGATGGTTGGAGCACTAAGGAGTATGACCGAAAATCTTCATGGCAATATGATAAAGATAAAAGAAATCGGTGAACAGCTCAATGAATCATCAGAAAAGCTTCAAAATGCAAGTGAAACTTCCGAAAAACACGTTACAAAACTTCAGGGAGATATTTCTGACTTTACCGCCGGCATAAGCGAATCAACTGAGAGTATAGTTGACATAAATACATCTATAGACAGAATTTCAAAAAGCTCTATCACTATATCAAACGACTCGCAGAATCTTTTCAAAAAATCTGAAGAAACAAATAATATATCTATTGAGGGAAACAGCATTGTAAAAAAATCTTCTGCCATGATGGAACAAACACTTATACAGGCAGCTGAAAATGAAAAAACTTCTTCCGAAGTTGCTCAAAGCGCCGAAAAAGTTGTAAAAATACTGGAAACCATAAACTCCATTACAGAACAAACCAATCTTCTTGCACTTAATGCTGCAATAGAAGCCGCAAGAGCAGGAGAAGCAGGAAAGGGTTTCAGCGTTGTGGCCGATGAAATAAGAAAACTGGCAGAAGAAAGCAAAGCGGCAACTCAGGAGATATCTGATATTGTAAGCAGCGTAAAGAATGGCGCGGGGAAAGCAAAGGATGTTTCTTTCAAAACCCGTGAAATGGTTGAAAAAATTAATATGGATTTTAAAGAAATAGAGAATAAGTTTTTAAACATAAATACCAATATTGATGACATGAATTCAAAGATAAAAAATCTTACCGTTTCAAGTCAGGAACAGACCCAGTCAATCCAGACTATATGCCAGACCATGAACAATATATCGCAGGCTATGGAAAAGATGGAGATGATTATAAACGGAATCAATACATCAATAGAAAAAGAAGCTCAGAACATTGAAGATATATCATCCCAGTCAAAAAGGCTTGAGGAACAGTCAAAGATACTTAAACAGAATACCAGCAGCTATCAGATATAGTTTTGTTTTTTTGTGGAAGAAAAACTTTAACAAAAATGTTATTTACTAAAAAAGCAATTAATGATATAATTACGTTTGTACTTGCGGCCTCATAGGATAATGGTTAGTCCATCGGATTCTCAGTCCGAGAGTCGGGGTTCGATTCCCCGTGGGGCTGCCACAAAAGAGAAATGAATTCAAGGGATAATACGGAGCGTTCTGAAAAATCAGACCGCTCCGTATGCTATTTTGCGATAGATAATGGTTGATCAGAAGTATATGCAGAAAGGTATTTTAACAAGCACTGACAGTTGTGACTGTTGAATACTTAAATTAAAGTAACAAACATATAAATATTTGATAAGAATTAATCATTGTCAAATATTTGTTTTTTAACTAAAAAGAAAACCAAATTTAATCATAATTGAATTATTAAATATTTTTTTAATGGTAAAATTACAATGCTTATAGAAAGCTTTTTTAGTAGTTTTCATAAATGTTTTTAAGAAACAAAATTAAAGGAGGATTTTTTTAATGCGTAAAGGTATAGTTTTCTTACTTTTAGTTTTTTTAAGTATGCT
>DJGH01000001.1 GCA_002431635.1 Petrotoga sp. UBA5851 | reverse complement strand
ACTGGGGTTTCCTTTTTTTATTCCGTTTTTTCGTGTTTTGGTTCTTAATACGCTTTTTATACAGTTTATTTATGTTAACGAACATATAAAGTGAATTTTTTTAGTTTATCTCTATTTTGAAAAAAAATCAAAAAAGTTATAATTAGTATGATTAGTAAATGCGGGAGGAGAAATGGAAGAATTAAAAATTTTGAATAAACGCAAGATTCTCAAGTATATATTTTTAAAGAACAATGTTACAAGGAAGGAGCTTTCTCAGGTTACAGGTTTAAGCAGTAGTTCGGTAACCAGGTTGATTAACGATTTGATTGAAAAGCATCTTATAATAAGCAAGGATAAGGTTACCCAATCCCTTTACGGAAGGAAAAGTGAAATTCTTACCCTTAATCCATCTTCTTTACGAGTATTTATTATTGATATAGATGTCAAAAACACTGTGCTTGGAATGGGAAGCTTTGACGGTAACGTTAAGATACTTAAGACCATAACCACTAGCAGAAATATTGAGGAGTTCAAAAGTAATATAAAAAATTTTATTAAGCTTTTTAATTATAAGTATGATTATGTAAGTTTCTCCATACCCGGGATAGTAAATGTTGACAAGAATATAATAGTTACCGCTCCCAACCTGGGATGGTCGGATATGACGCTTCAATCTTTATGGGCTGAGGATAAGGCTGTTTTTGACAATGATTCCAATCTTTGTGTTCTTGCAGAAAAATTTTTTTCAGAGGATATGCAAGATATTCAGAACGCTATGTATGTATTGATCAAAGACGGCATTGGAGGAGGCTTAATTCTTAATGGGAACCTTTACAGAGGAAGGTACTTCTGTGCAGGTGAGATCGGTCACAATATAATCGTAAAAAATAATTTCAAAAAAAGTCTCGAAAACTTTTTTGATTCTAGCTTAGATAAGAAAGAGTCTCTTGAGGATCTTGCGTTGAATATTTCATATATTGTAAACATTTTGAATCTTGAAAAGGTAATAATTGGTGGTAAAATTACTAACATGTCGAATGACTTTTTTATAAAACTTAAAGATGCGATAAACGATAATGTCTTTGTTGCCAATAGAGAGAACCTGGATATAAGATTAACAAATTTTAACTATGAACCAGCAAGTATGGTAGGTGCTTGTTCAAACGCTGTTTTAACCTTTATAGATACTATTATCTGATTAAATATTATTCATATACTTTATTGTGGGTTAACTGTTGTCTGTGGTTGTCACAGACAAAATCACTAGAGGAGGAGTAGTATGAAAAAGTATTTGTGGTTGATTATTATCGTACTAGCAGTGGTTGTCGGTCTTGTTATCTGGAAAGTTTCATCAGGTTCTGCAAAGTCCGAACTTGAAATATTCAGCTGGTGGACCGGAGGAGGAGAAGAAGAAGGGCTTAAGGCACTGTTTACCAAGTTTAATGAAAAGTATCCAAAGGTAGATATTATCAACGCAGCGGTAGCCGGCGGAGCAGGAACAAATGCAAAGGCGGTTCTTAAGACAAGAATGCTTGGTGGAAATCCTCCTGATTCTTTTCAGGTACATGCAGGAATGGAACTTACGGACAGTCATGTGAAAGCAGATGCCATGGAACCGCTCACCCAAAAACTTAAGGATTGGGGTGTATACGATAAGTTCCCCGCAGGTGTACTGGACATATGTTCTTACAACGGAGAAGTCTATTCAATACCTGTCAATGTGCACAGAGGAAATGTGGTTTTTTACAATAAAGAAGTAGCTTCAGAGCTTGGGATAGTTTCAGCTCCTGCATCATTTGAAGAGTTCCTTGGCATGCTTAAGCTTGCTTCTGAAAAGGGATATGCAGCTCTTGCTATCGGAGATATGAATAAATGGGAAGCAGCACATCTTTTTGAGAACATCATGATTGCAAAGTTCGGTCCAGAAAATTATAACAAACTTTTCAAGAATGAAGTTTCATTTGCTGATCCGGCTATGGCAGAGTCGTTTAACGCTTTAGGAATGCTTATTGACTACTTTAACACCGACCATTCGGCGCTCACATGGCAGGATGCTGTGAAGATGGTTCAGGAGAAGAAAGCGTTTGCAACAGTAATGGGTGACTGGGCAGAAGGATATCTTAAAACTCTAGGCATGAATCCCAACGAAGGATTCGGATGGTTTGCAGTCCCTGGAACAGAAAACGCTTTTACATTGATATCAGATACATTTGGTCTTCCAAAGAAAGCAAAAAACAGAGAAAATGCTCTTAAGTGGCTTGAATTTATATCTTCTGTTGAAGCTCAGGATATTTTCAATCCGATAAAGGGTTCAATACCGGCGAGAACTGACGCTGATAAATCTAAGTACGATACTTATCTGCAGTGGTCAATGAATGATTTTTCAGCATTGGCAATATGTCCTTCTATAGCTCATGGTTCGGCGGCTCCTGAGGCTTTCAGCACCAAACTCCAGGATATAGTTAATAAATTTATTGCAGAGAGAAATACTGAAAACGCTGTTAACGAAATGATTGCTTTGGCAAAGGAAACAGGATACAAAGCAGACTAAGTGTATTAAAAAATTACCCGATCCGAAAGGACCGGGTTTTTTGAAAGTGAGGTTGAGATCTATGGCAGTTCAAAAAAAGAAATCTTTGGTAGGTTTTGCCATAGTGTTGCCTTCTATCGTTCTTGCTGCAGTTTTTATTTATTACTTTATATTTTGGACATTGAAGGTATCTTTTTCCAATTGGGATAGTTTTAGTGCACTGATGAAGGGAGAGTATACCTTTGTCGGTTTTTCCAATTATATAAAACTTTTTTCTGATTGGAGATTTCAAAAGGATCTTTGGAATACTCTGTTTTTTACTCTCTTTTTTATTTTAGGCTGCATTTCTCTTGGTATTCTTCTTGCCAGCCTTATTGATAAAGGGTTGAAGGGTTCAAAAATTTTCCAAAACATTTATCTTTTCCCTATGGCTCTTTCGTTTGTTGTTACAGGCACGGTCTGGCGGTGGATATTCGCACCAGGTACAGTCAGAGATCCGGCCGGAATAAATCTTCTTATGTCAAAAATAGGACTGGGGGCTCTACAGTGGGGATGGTTCACAAGCAAAGACTCCCTGGGAAACTTCAATTTTGCACTTATTCCTGTTATTATTGCAGCTGTATGGCAGATGTCAGGCTATGTTATGGCCATGTATCTTGCGGGTCTGAGAGGAATATCGGAAGATATAATAGAAGCGGCAAGGGTTGACGGTGCCACAAGTAATCGGATATTCTGGAAGATAAAGATGCCGTTGCTGCAGCCTATAACCCTAAGTGCAATGATAATACTCGGACATGTCTCACTGAAGATATTTGATCTTATCTATTCAATGACAGGAAGCGGAATAAATAACGTTACCGATATGCCCTCCATCTATATGTATGAGCTTACCTTCAGATCTAATAGGTATGCAAGTGGTTCTGCCGTTTCTATAATCATGCTTATAATGGTGGCTGTTATAATTGTGCCGTATCTGTACTCTTCGTTCAGAAAGGGGCATGATATCTGATGAAAACATCCAAAATATCCCAGGTGCTGACATACTTAATTCTATTTATTGTAGCAGGCATTTTTTTAGTGCCTTTTTATATAGCACTTGCCGCAAGCCTTAGACCTTTTACAGAGGTGTCGGTTTCGCGCATGTGGGAGTTTCCGTCCAAAACTTCATTTGAAGGTTTTATACAAGCCTTTAAAAAGTTATCGCCAAATATTCTTAACAGTTTTGTACTGACAGTTCCGGCTACAATCATATCTTCTTTTATTGGTTCGATTAACGGATATGCATTTTCAAAACTGAAGTTCCGGTATTCAAACGTTTTTTTCGCACTGATACTTTTCGGTATGTTCATTCCTTATCAGAGCATCATATTTCCATTAATAAGATTTCTTCAAAGTATTGGGATCTATGGGAGCATAACAGCGCTTATCATGGTGCATGTCATTTATGGCATACCTATAACAACTCTTATTTTCAGGAATTATTACGATGAGATACCAAATGAGCTTATAGAAGCTTCATCTATAGACGGTGCAGGTTTTATGGATACATACGCAAGAGTTCTCCTTCCAATTTCGGTTCCGGGGTTTGTTGTAGTCGCCATATGGCAGTTTACTAATATCTGGAATGAATTTCTTTTTGCAGTCACAGTTACAAATAACCCCTCACAACAGCCTATTACTGTAGCCCTTGTAAATCTGGCCGGAAGCCAGGTGGTTCAATGGAATGTGCAGATGGCGGGAGCGCTTATTGCAGCTCTTCCAACCCTTCTTGTATATATCTTTTTGGGAAAGTACTTTATAAAAGGTCTTTTGGCCGGATCGGTCAAGGGGTAATAAGATTTCGGGTAGACTAAAGAAAATAGTTTTCTGTGATAGAAAAATGCTGATTTTGACCTTTAAATGATTCTGAGACTTAGTACTTATTATGCATATTCAAAGTTAACAGAAAACGGATTAATTTATCGTGTGATATAATTGTAGGAAAGACTGTTAAAGTCTTAATAATTGTTCTCAGGGGGTGGAGTATGAAAAGAAGTATATCGCTGTTTCTAACAGTACTGTTGTGTGTATCTATCTTTGCAACAGTTACCACTTCGCAGGTTGTTGCCGGTAAAGACGGTATGGTAGCCTGTGCGAGTCCATATGCAGCCGAAATAGGAGCACAGATAATCGCAAATGGAGGAAATGCAGTTGATGCAGCAGTAGCCGTAGGTTTTGCGCTTGGTTTGGTGGAACCATATGCGTCTAGTCTTGGCGGTGAAGGTGTCATGATAATAAGAACCAAAGACGGTCAGTCAATAGCAATTGATTTTAAATCAACTGCTCCTGGGGATCTCAGCAAGTACAAGGATCCTAAGAATCCCGCCAAATGGGCCAAGCTTCCTGCAAACGGAACTCTTTCCGCTTGTATCCCTGGAATTCCATACGGTTTAATAACTGCACTTGAAGAATGGGGAACCATGAAGCTCGAAGATGTTCTTGCTCCTACAATAAAGCTGGCACGTGAAGGGTTTGTAATAAACACTACCTTTGCACAGACGTTATCGGATAATTATAAGAAGCTTCTTGATGATCCTGGCGAAGGTACAGACATCTTCACCAACGAAGGTCTTTTGTATAACGAAGGAGATATATTTAAAAATCCAGTGCTTGCCGATACGCTTGAAATTCTTGCAAAAGGCGGTATAGATGCTTTTTATAAAGGAGAGATAGCAGATAAAATTGCTGATTTTTATGCAAAAAACGGCGGTGCAATAACCAAAGAAGATCTTGCCGGATATAAAGCTATTGTAAAAGAGCCTGTTGTAGGAAATTACAGAGGCTACAAGGTTATTACGGCGCCACCACCAGTAGGCGGAGTAACTCTTATTGAAGTTCTCAACATTCTTGAAAACTTTAATCTGTCTAAGCTCAGCTGGGATGATCCGTTATTTGTTCACCTTGTTGCTGATTCAATATTCCTTGGCCAGGTAGATAAGAGAATGTATCTGGGCGATGCTCCCAATATGCCGGTAAAGGGATTGCTTTCAAAGGAATATGCAAAGTCCATGTTTGTAAAGATCCCTCTGGATAAGGCTCTTCCCAGAAAAGATAAGATCGACGTACTGACCATGGCGGGCGAACCTATGCTTTATGAAAATAATGAAACTTTCCTTGAAAATATTCTTGCAAAAGCAAATCAAAAGTCTGTTGCCAGTGAAGTGGTATATGAATCTCCTTCCACCACTCATTACAGTGTGGTTGACAAAGAAGGAAATGCTGTATCGGTAACCCAAACCCTTAGTTCTTTCTTCGGAGGAGGAAACGTTATTCCCGGCACAGGTTTTGCTATGAACAACGAAATGCAGAACTTCAGCACATATTCCGGAAGTCCGAACGAACTTATTTCCGGAAGAAGGCCGCTTACAATAATAGTTCCTACAATAGTGGAGAGTCCACAAGGCGAGGTTCTCATGGTAGCTGGTTCACCAGGTTCTTCAAGGATAACCTCCACACTTATTCAGATAATTGTAAATGTTGTTGATCTGAAGATGCCTGTGGCTTTGGCAATGAAAACACCCAAGTTCACTACATACGATACCGAGGATTCGCTTACCATTGAAGGCGGATATCCTAAGGCAACAATAGAGGCACTTAAAAACTATTACGGATATAACATAATTGAAAAGGGACCGCTTGACCTTTATTTCGGAGGTCCGAATATAGTATACAGATACTCTGACGGAACCCTTCTTGGAATAGGTTCATTCAGAAGGGAAGGCGGAGCTTCCGCACCTCAGTGGTGAAAGAGCACTTATAGATAAGGAGTGATTTTATGAAAAAAATTATAGCAGTTATTACGGTAATTTTTGCTTTAGCCTTGGTTTGGGCAGGCGATTACCCAGTTTTTTCCGGTCCGCTGCTCATAACCTCTGCAGGTCAGAGTGCAGGGGCTGTTCAGCTTAAAGTCCTATCTACCAAAGCAAAGATAAAGTTTGAGTATGACGGTGTGGCAAAAGCAGAAAAGCTTTCATCATTCAAATCGGTAATGATTGTGGTTGGGGCAAGTACAAAAGGGCTTGGTGCCGCAGGACTTGATAACGACAAGGAAATGGCAAGAGTTCAGACTATACTTGATAAAGCAAAAGAGTTGGGTATTCCGGTTATTCTTGCTCATATCGAAGGAGCTTCAAGAAGGGGTTCTACAAGTGACAAGCTCGCAGAGTTAATAGCTCCGTACTCATCACTCTATATAATTGTGAATTCAGGAAATGAAGACGGGAAGTTCAATAAGCTTGCTGAACCAAAGAAAACTCCTATCGCATTTTTTGATAAGGTTTCAGCCATACAGCCTATACTTTCAGAAATAATAAAATAGAATAGGGGGCCAAGTGCCCCCATGTTTTTTAGGAGGAGAATAAATGAAAAACATTATATTAATGACACTCATAGTAATAATGTCAATTTCAATTTTTGCTGTTCCTTTTTACAGCGACGTAAGGCCAGGCTACGGTGTGACAGAAGAAAAATGGCTTTCTGATTATTTTTCTGGTCTCAAGGATACATGGGGGGATACAAAAGTATATGTGCTTAAGGGAAAAGAACCAGGAGCAAGCGCTTTGCTGCTTGGAGGAACACACGGAAATGAGATTTCAGGGATAATGGCAGCCATGATGTATGTTGAAAGAGCCAATGTTCAGAAAGGCACGCTTTATGTAATCGTAAGGGCTAACAACAGCAATGCCACATATCATGAAAAACTTGTTGCCGGAACTCCTGATTGGGTAGAGTTTGAAACTCAGAGCGGAAAAAGAGTGGTAAGTTATGGAAGCAGAAGAACCAATCCGATGCACCAGGGAAATGATCCTGAAAAATATAGATATCCAGGAACTGAACTGGAATTTGAAGGTGCCGAGGCAAGAAATCTGAATAGAGTCCATCCAGGAAATCCTGAGGGAACTCTTACAGAAAAGATAAGTTACGGCATATTTGAACTTATAAGAAAAGAAAAGATAGATATGGTGCTTGATATGCATGAAGCAGGTACAAAATCAAGACTAGCCTATACTCTCGTATGCAATCCGAAGAATATAGATATGGGAGCAATGGTTATGCTTGATCTTGAGCAGCATGATCTTGGTTTTAAACTTGAGCAGTCCAGTAAGGAGTTCAGGGGACTTTCACATAAAGAGATAGGTGATCAAACAGAAGCAATAGCTTTTCTGTCGGAGACTCCCAATCCCGGACAGGATTACGGGGATTATGACGGTTGGTCAAGGCAGGGTCTTGCAGATGTTATAAATGATGCCCAGTATCCTTTGAGTCACAGAGTAGCTGTACAGGTTGAGACATTCAGGCTTTTGTGCGATTACCTTCCTATGTTCTATGAAAAGGAGATAATTATTCAAAATATACCTTCATACGATGAAATATCCGATAATCTTTTCGGATTTTACAACTGAGCAGTGATATGATGGAGTGGTTAGTTTTTTTGATAATGATAGGAGTTTTTCTGCTTCTGACATTTAAAAAAGTTCCGATAGGACTTGCGCTTGCTGCAAGTGCTATTGTAGCCATGCCTGTTTCAGGAATGGGTTTTTCTTTGGCAAAGATATTTGAAGGCGCATTCGGATACTTTGATGCAATAATGGTTATTGCATCGGCTATGATATTTATGAATTCGATAAATGAATCAGGTATGCTGGAGAATCTTGCTAATGCGATAGTAAGAAGATTTTACAACAGACCTCTTTTTCTTATGGTTCTTATGACTCTGTTTATAATGAGTGCAGGTATGATAACCGGTTCTTCAATAGCAGCCGTCCTCACCACCGGAGCAATCGCATCGCCTGTTCTGCTTAAGATGGGTCTGAGTAAAAACAGGGCTATGGGGATTGTTGCCATGTCTTCGGTATTTGGTATGATTGCACCCCCTGTTAATATACCTGTTATGATAATAGGTCAGGGAGTGGATATGCCGTACATGGGCTTTACAACACCTCTTTTATGGATAACTATTCCTTTAGCTCTTTTTACAACGCTATTTCTTTGTAGAAAAGAGCTTAAGCCGATACAGAAAAAGGATGTTGTATTTGTAAAAGCGTCGTTTTGGGTATATACTCCTCTTGTTGTTCTTATACTGCTTTTGGTTCTTGAAAGTGCCAGGGTAATTCCATCATTGGGTATGCCTCTTATATTTATGATATCATCGCTTTTCTCACTTGTCGGAGCCAAAAAATACAACTATTTCAAAATGAGTGTAAAAGCCATTTCAAGCGGTCTTTCCATAATGTCCATACTTATAGGTGTAGGAATGTTCATACAGGTGATGACTATGACAGGAGTTCGTGGATTTATAGTAAGCTCACTGATAAATCTTCCTAACTATATGCTTTATTTTACGGTTGGTTTAGGTGTTCCGCTTTTCGGTGCGGTATCCTGCTATGGTTCGGCTTCTGTGCTTGGAGTGCCGTTCCTTCTTGCTTTTATAGGAGGCAACGATATTATAATTGCAGCATGTATATCAATGCTTGCAGCATTAGGCGATATGATGCCTCCAAACTCACTGGCAGCAAACTTTTCAGCTGGACTGATAGGCGAAAAGAAGTACTTTGGTATAGTTAAGCAGTCTATTGTACCTATTTTAGTCACAATAGTGTACTCTGTTTCAATAATAATCTTTTCCAGAAGCTTAAAAGGAGTTATGAATAATATCCTGATTTTTAGCGTTACTGCAGGTATAACTCTTTTGATTATATATCTGTTGGATGTTCTCAGATACAGGCGAGGCGATAAAAATGCTTAGAATAGTATATCTGGTCATTCTGGTTTACTTTTTGATAGTTCTTATAGTTTCAATGAAAAAATCAAGAGAAAAAAGGTACGAATGGATTATGGGTGTAATGATAGCTGTTCCCTGGATTTTGAAAGTTCTGGGCGTGAGATAAAATGAAAAAAACTAATTATCGTTTTTGGCTGTTTGTTTTATGCAGTTTTTTGATGAGTATCTATACATTTGTTTATTATAAAAGTCAGACAGAAAGCGAAAAGATTTTCTCTGGCAGCGGTGTTGCACAAAGAACCATGCTCAGCTCATACTTTGATGGTATAAAAAATACGGTTATGGACACCGAGGTATTTATACTGCAAGGGAATGAACCTGGAGGAACAGCCGTTATTCTAGGAGGAACTCATCCTAATGAGCCTGCCGGATACNNGATACATAACTGCGGTTATGCTTGTTGAAGGCTGTACTGTTCTGAAGGGAAAGGTAATAGTTGTTCCAAGAGCAAATATGGCGGCCTTTGGGTGGACAGATCCTCTTGAAGGCAGTCCTGATAAGTTTTATGTGGATATGCCCCAAGGAAAGAAAAGAGTTTTCAGATTTGGATCCAGAGCAACCAATACTTCAATTCAATGGCCTGATCCAGTTTTGTATTACAAAGGAGGAAACCAGGTTCTCAATGGTGCAGAAGCAAGAAATCTCAACAGAGCCTATCCCGGAAGTCCAGATGGAAATCCCACGGAAAAACTTGCATATGCAATAATGGAACTTATACGTAAAGAAAATGCAGATCTCGCAATTGACCTGCACGAAGCATCTCCTGAATATACTACGGTAAATGCACTTGTTGCACATCAAAAAGCTATAGATATAGCTGCCGAAGCAGTTATGTATATGGAGATGGACGGATTAAGCATATCTTTGGAGCAGTCACCAAAAAATCTTTCAGGTCTTTCTCACAGGGAGTGGGGAGATAACAGTCAGACCATGCCTTTTCTTCTTGAGGCTTCAAATCCATCGCAGGGAAGGCTGAGAGGCAGAACAGACAGCGATCTGATAGTTTACGGTAAAGATAAGTACTATTTCAAAGCAGAAAAGGCCGGCCGGCTTAACGCTCCTTATGATGAAAACGGTGCACCATTGGATCTGAGGGTGGCAAGGCATCTTACAGCAATCAACTATATAGTTCAGGCTTATAGTTCAAATTTTTCTGAAAGAGAAATTATTTTTGACTTTTTACCTTCATATAAAGACATAATGCAAAAAGGAATAGGAAGTTATCTTTTACAGCAATAAATGCCGTTTTACGGCATTTATTTTTTAAATTATTAACTAAATTCTAAAGTATTCGTGAAGTATGATGTAAGTAATTGAATTATTTGTGTTATAATATAATATAACTGTTATAAAAATTATTGAAAGGATGGTCCGGCTTATGTCCAAGATGTTAAATACTACCTCTTTTGAAGGATTGAACAACAAATTAAGACAACATCTGAACGATGAGATCATGTGCATCGGCAAGTTTGGAAAAGACAAAGCCATAATTGACGAAAGCTTTGATATAAGAGATATGATGAAGAAGCTTTCAAAAATAGAAAACTTTCCGCAAACCATACTTCTGGAAAGAAAGTATGGATATATGATAATCAAAAACGATTTTACGGATGAAGAGTACCTTAAGTACAAGCTTAACTTTAAGCCTTCCAAAAAATTGCTTAAAAAATTAGGATTACTTGATAAAAAAGAAGATGCTTTGGAATAAAGCATCTTCTTTTTTTTTATAAAATCAGAACTCCAAGCCTATTTTTCCACTTACATTTATAACTGTTTCTTTTACTCCGTTCTGTATATTGTCAATGAGTGAATACTCACCCTGAATCTGTAGTTTAAATATCCAGATATTTGAGTTAAGGTCTGCCTTAAACTTATCTGTTATCAGGGTTTTTTGACCCGAATAAGTCAAAGTTTTGTTGAGATTGGAGTATTTTGCCCCGAAGGTTCCCAGGGAGAAAATCGGAATTTTAAAGCCTCCACCGTATGTGTTTTCTTTTATCTGATCCTTGTTGAAGCCTGTAAAAGTATCTTGATACTCTCCGTTAAGGCCAAAACCAANNAAACAGTTCTATTCCTGCATTTCCACCATACAGATACTCTATAAAATTGCTGCTATTTATTAAATTCTGTACATAGCCTGCTCCGCCCTTGGCATTTATAGTCAGACTGAAAATATCATTTTTAAAGCCTATTCCCGCCCATTCTGCTTCCGCACTGTTTGAAAGTTCATTTTTTGTTTTATCTGAATTTGTTTTCATCTCAAAGGTATATGCGATACCTATATTTCCGAAGTTACCTAAGGGCAGTCCTAACTGAATTTTTGCCTTGTCGTTTATATTGGATATTCCACCTGTCAAGGTGGGAGCTTTGCTTATTTTAAGAAGTGGCAGTATTTCATATGTCAGAATATCCTTTATGTTATCTTCCTTATGTTCATATTCGGCTTTTAAATCAAGAATACCAAGTTTGCTTTTAAATTTTCCGCCATATTTAAGAACATTTGAAAGCGCTGAAGAACCAAGGGACTTGTAGTTCTTATCTGCTTTTATATAGTATCCTGAAAGACCAAGCGAAGGAATTTCAGCCTCAGCACCATAGATCAGTCCCCAGAGATTTTTATCGGCAACGCTGGCTACCAGACCTCCGGAAAGGGGGAAGTAGTTGAAAAGCTGAGGAAAGTATTTCTTAGCAAGATTAGAATAATCAAGTACCTGTTTTTTTACCGCTTCTCCCATAAGCTTACCTATCTGTTCTGCAAAATCTTCAACTTCAAGGACATTTGAAGCATCCTGGACATAAAGATCTCCGTTTACATATGCTTTGAGTTTAAGAAAATCAAGAAAGTTCAGTGATGTCTGAACTCCTGCAAGAATATTCTCTTTAGGTGTTGTACCTGTTGGAATATTAAATAAAGCTGCGGTGTTACGGTTCCCTTCTTTTCCCTGATAATCTGACAATACCGATAAATCAGCATTAATCCTAAAAAAATCAAAAACATTTAGACCGGCATTAACTCCAGCCATAAAGCGTGGGTAAGAAGCCGAATAAACACCTGGATCTATATTCCCGATCATTGCTTCCAGACTGGCAAGATAAAGGTCTATTTTTGCATAGTGGCCCCTTGCATTAAGATTGGTTACCGTGTTGGAACTAAAGTTCAGCTTGGTGTCCCCAAAAGCATACTTGAGAATTCCAAAGTCTGCATAAAGACTATAGAAGTTGCTTTGTCCTATTTTTCTTATGGCAGAGGAGGAGGTGTTAAAGTTTTCAAAATTTAAAGGGTTCAGTATCCTATTGAAATCATAAAAATCATATATGGCCTGGTTTGTAAAATCTGCAAAGAGCTTTTGAATATCTGCATTGGTCTGATTCATTTCAACTTTCAATCCAAGTTTAAATATCCACATCTTTAGGATTGCCTGTATATTTATTTTTTGTTCAAAAGAAAAAGGAGTTATGGTAACATCTGAGTTAGGATTTTCTGGGAGTAATTCTTCAAAGGTAATCCCGTGTCCAGACTTTTTTGCTTCATATTTTGATCCTACACTTAATGAATAGTTTAGAGTTGCAAGCATATCAAATATAGGTGCCGGTCTGTTTTCTACTTTCAGTTCGAACTCTTTCAGCTCGGCTTTATTTGAATATATATCCATTACTTTAAGCGATACCTTGTATGTTCCCAATTGGGGTTGGTCTATTTTGTAAGTCAGAAAACCATTTTCATAATTATAACCTGTAATTTTTGCCCCGTTCACAAGAAATTCGATAGAATCACTATCTATAAAAGACTGATCCTCCTGTATAAACATTACGAAATCAATAGACTGGTCATTGTAAAATACCTGGCCTTTGAGCGGAGAGAGCAGTTTAATCAATGGCGGAACAGTGTCATTTTTTACTTCAAAACTGTACAGCTGCCCAAGTTTTTGGGGCAGCCTGTACATTGTAGAATTGGTATCCTGAAGCTGGATATAGAACTCGTAAGTTGAGCTTTGCAAAATAGAATAAGGTATGAAGCCTGTGGCATTTTTCCTGAAAATTGACATATCTATACTCTTAAACTGAGGATCACCTGCTTTTCTGAAGTAAATAAAACCATCTGTAAAAGTGAGGCTTTCTTCATATATTGAGATATTAAAATCCTGTCCTGCAAATATTTCCTTACTGAATTCGGTTTTAAAATCCAAAGCAAATAATAAAGAGATAGTGCAGATAAAAATTATTGAAAGTAAAAGTTTTTTCATAAGTCATCTCCTACTTGCCTAAAGTTTTTGTAGCAGGACCGTTGACGAGTTCACTGGAGCCGTTAGCTTTCATTATTTTTACGAAAGAACCTGAAGTTAGCGATAGTTCATCATTTTCATAAAGAACAGTCAATGGTATAAGCGGAACAAAACTGTTGTTGGTGGAATTTTTGATCTTAACCTCTCCTTTAAGATCGAGAACAATTCCATACGGGATAAGTCTGGGCTTATATTCCGTAACCAAAATAGTGATACTGTCACTGTACTCATTTAAATTAGCTGTTATTGTATGTGCTCCCGGAGTTTTAAGTAAGGCTGTTGTACTGTCTCCTTCACCGATTTTGCCTTCGATGTCTGAGAACCATACTACATCACCTGTTATATCTCCTATGCGGTAACATTCGAGTTTAAAGCTTGTATCAGAAAGTACTAGAGAATTCTTATCTTTGGCTATCTTCAGTCCTTTAGATATATTTCTGGCCTTCATTATCTCT
Organism: Petrotoga sp. UBA5851; assembly: GCA_002431635.1. Lineage (GTDB taxonomy): Bacteria > Thermotogota > Thermotogae > Petrotogales > Petrotogaceae > UBA5851. The sequence goes on along the minus strand of DJGH01000001.1, from coordinate 45,206 downwards.
ATCTGAATTGAAGCTGTCTTGAGACCGCCATATTTGCCGGTACATGTGGCGGTTATTACATGCTGACCGACACTCAATGAGCTTGTGCTGACTGAGGAACCGAATCCTATTGCCCCGTCTATATTGGAAGACCATGCAATGAGCTTGTCATTTATGGGTTCCATATCGCTGTCACTTGCGATTGATTTCAAAGGCACTTGTTCGCCTTCATTGAAAACGGAGTTTTCTGAGGGTGAGACAATACTTATTTCAGGATTGCCCAAAACTACAACTGTCAAGTAGTCATAAGCTTTTTGTCCTGATTTGTTTGTGGCTACGGCCGTTATTATATGTTTTCCTTTTCGAAGTTTTATGGTAATGGTTTTTCCTTTTCCAAGTTCACCCTGCAGGTTGGATATCCATGAAATTGAAGAGTTATCCAGTTCGCCTTCCAAAGGATCAAAAGCGATTGCCAAAAGCTGTAGGTCATAGTTTTCAGTGTGGTCGGCAACCTTGGATCTGATTTCCACTTTAAGCTTTGGACGAATAAATATTGTAAGTCCGTCTTCTGCTATTGTACCGTCTGAAGAAACTGCTACCGCTTTAAGAAAGTAGGAACCCTCGTTGTAGTTTTTTGTTTCAAGTGAAAGCTCTTTGAGGTTTGATACGGGCTGTCCGTTTACTGTCCAAGTATATGATACTGACAGGTTCCTTGGATTATATACTTTCAGAGATGCCTGTATGTTTTCGGTAGGTTTGACGAAAGTACTGCCGTCTTCTATTCCGGTTATCTGTACCTTTAAGTTGTTGATTATAGTAATTTCAAAGTTGTACTCAACTATACTGCCCTTTGAATCTGATATACGGGCATTCAGTATTGCAGGTCCTTCTGAAAGAAGCTCTCCGTTTATATCAAGCTGCGGAGTTGTTATGACTATATCTTTCTTTCCGGGCTGCTTAACTGTCCATGATACTGTTACAGGAGCTACTCCTCCGCTGAAGATTATGCTACCTTTTATCTTGTCACTGAAAAGATAATAAACGGAGTCATTTTCAAGCTTTGCTTGAGCCATCAGTACAGAAGCCTTATTTACTCTTATAGAATAAGATGCCTTAAGTCCCATAGAATCGCTAGCCGATACTGTTATTAAATGTTCTCCCTCTTCAAGATCGCTCAGATTTACAGAGATACCTGTTCCTGATGGTTTGCCGTCAACTTGCCATGTAATTCTTGAAGGGTCGGTATTTTCCTGCGAATCATATACATCTGCCTTTACTACAAAAACTTCCGAAGGCATTATCGAATATCCGTCAGGATGTGAAGATATACGTACCACAGGAGGAGTATTTATATTAAGCGTTATGTTATCTGAAGCCTCTGTGGTTCTGCAGGTTATAATTACAGGTTCTTTAGATAAGGCTGTAAAGTCTATCTGTTCTCCCTGGCCTGCCGGAGTACTGCCTATAAACCAAAGCATTTCGGATGGAGTGTACTTTTTACCGTCAGCTTTAAAAGCCCATGCTTTAAGAGTAATTTTTTCATTTAAATTGACAGTCTGACCGTTAATAGGGGTATAAATTTTTACAGATGGTTTTGCAAGTACTTTGAAAGTAATCTCTTTGCTTATCTGTTCATTCATTGAGTCGCTGTACCGTACAGTTATTTTATGAACTCCCTGTGATAATTCTTGTGTATAACTTGCGTTCGAACCTTTGGCAATCTGAGTGTTGTCCATAAACCAGAGGATGTTTTCCTCTTTTAAAGGCTCATCGTCAGATACTGAGCATGAAAGGTTTATAGGCGAAAGGAATGTGAACTCCTGATTTTCCAGAGGACTTATAAGGGATATCTTTGGAGGCTCATTTATCCTTATTTTTATGGTAGAGATGGTCTTTAGTTTATTTGAGTCGTTTGTGGCTATTGTAAGCATATGCTCGCCGCTTCCCAAATCTGCAGCATTAAGAAGAGCCGTACCTTGAATCTCTGAATTATCAACAAAGAGAGTATAAGGTATTTTACCATCTTCATAATCGGTAACTTCAGCTTTTATATTTATTTTTGCTCCGGAAGCGAAAACCTCTCCGTCTTTTGGTGATATCCAAGTTATTACTGGTTTTTCATTTATACTAACATTTACGGAAGCTTCCGAGAAAAAATCAAGATACTGAGATTCAGCTTTTATTATGAACTTTCCCGTGATTTCTTTAGTGTCAATATACACTTCTTTGCCGCTGGCAACTTTTTTTGAACCTATATACCAGTTAATTGTTGCACTGTCATCGGCTTGTGCTTTGCAAAGAAGCTTTGATCCGGAGTTTATTACTGAATTGTCCGCAGGCTCAGTTATGACTATACTTCGGGGTTGCGAAACCTCTATAGATACCTCGTCGTAAGACTGGTCATATACTGCCTTCAGTTTGTGACTGCCTATAGACAAGTTGTTGATGAAAAGAATTCCTGAACCGTTGGAGGATATGTCATCGATAAACCATTTAATATCTTTTGAATCAAGAAGCTGCATACCTTTTTCAGTGTAGAGGTAAGCCTGTGCGGTAGCCTTGATTTCCTGACCATACTTGAATAAACTGAAGTTAGAAGGCTTAAGTATTTTTACTTCAAGCTTGTCAGAGATACTTACAGTAATAGATTTTTTGTACTCCTTTTCTAACCTGTCTTTTATTACAAGAGTTATATCTGTTGTGCCTTTTCCAGGATTTGATGCAAGAATTTCCCAGCCTGAACCAACAGATTTGCTGTTTATAAACCATTCAATACTTTTTATATCCTTTGTCAAGCCTTTTGTGAGTTTTGCATTGAGTCTCAGAACCTCTGAACTGTTAATGTTTTTGTTGTCCTTGGGCGAGGTGATTTCATAGTCCAGATGAGATACCACGTCAAAGGTAATAGAACTGGAAACAGAGTTTGATTGATTGTCTGTTACCGTAACTACCAGGCTGTGCAGTCCGGCCGGTATCAAGGTAAGATCAATATTCAGAATGTTTTTATCAGATATTTTATTCCCGTCGATAAGCCATTGAATGTTTTTTAATCCGACATACGAATCCAGATTGAAAGAGCATGAAAATGTAGCAAGTTCATCGGAATAGTACACGTATCTTTCGGATGTGATACGCAGATCTGCTACAGGTGTATAAACCGTTATTTCTTTTTCTGCCTGTGCATCATTTGTCTGTGCTTTTATAAGTTGTTTCCCGGGTTTATCAAAAATATATTCCACAGAATCACCTGTTCCGATAAGAACTGAATCTATAAACCACTTTATTTCATCTGGGTACTTTGATTTGGCTGTCAGTTTTACTTTGCTTGAAAGTTTTATTAAAGAATCAGAAGGCGATAGTATACTGATACTCTGAGGCTCTATGGCTGTAATCTGAACAGCGGTTTCTTTTGTTGAACTCTTGGCTGTTATGGTGTAATTTCCAGGATTTATGAACTTATATAAAATGCTTTCGCCTTGACCGATTACTGAACCGTTTACTACCCATATTATGGAACTTCTCAGATCTGAGGATTCACTTTGGAAAAGTATATCTTTATTTATGTAAACCTGCTGGTTATTAAGAGGATAGACAATTGACAGTTTCTCAGGAGGTACAGCGGTAATTGTGATTTCGTCAGAATAGCCATCTCCACTTGCTTTTACTTTATATGTTCCCGTTTTTTGGAAAGTATAGGTCATTGAAGAGCCTTTTACAACTTCTTCATCATTTATATACCATACAATATCAGACCGGATATTTTTAGAATCGGAAGTAAAGCTGATCACTTTATCAATCTCTACCACGGTACCGTTCTTCGGAGAAGCAATTGTAAGGTATTTCTGACCTACAACCTTTACCGTTACAGTATCGGTGAAAGAGTTTGAGCTTACCGTTATTTTATACTCTCCCGTTGTGGAGAAGAGATATTTGAAAGAACTACCTATCCCTTTTTTCTCAGTGCCGACGTACCAGCTTGGTTCCGGAAGGTTTTTGACCTTGGCTGTGAAGGTTACCTCGCTGTTCACTTCGGTTACAAAAGGATCCTGAACAGGTTCTGTTATTACAAGCTCTTTTACCACATTTATCTTTATACGGACGGAATCGTTTGCAGCGGGTATATCAAGGTCATCTGCACGAAGCCTTATAAGATGTTCACCTTCATATGCAGGGTCAAAGCTGAAGCTTACGGATGCTCCCCTTGCAAACTCTTTTGAATCAATATACCATACCAGCTCTGTATAGTCACTGGCCTGAGCTTTGAACAGTATATCCTCCTGTGCATTAAGAACACTTGTATCAACCGGTGAAATAATTTTTACAGCCGGTATCTTTTTTACATTAACCGTAAAAACGACCTCTGCCGTTTCAAAAAAAGCTTTTATAATGAATGTGCCAGAGGTATCTGAAACGAAGTTGAAGGAATCACCCTTTTTGTCTGACACAGAAGCATTGATCTTCCATGAGATTTTTGCTGGATCAAGATTTTTAAAACCAACTTTGAGAGTTACACCTCTTGATTGGTAGGTTGTTAATTCTGGATCGGTAATAGCCTGAAGCGAAGGTTTTTCTATAATATTTATAGTTATGGACGGACTCTTTATTTCTATACCCTGTACAGTTGCCTTGGCAGTTATTTCATAGCTTCCTGCAGTACTGAAAGTATGCTTTGGGGATATAGGTTTTGAGTTTGCATACCAGGTTATTTCCTGAACATCCTGGGATATGCACTCAAAAGTTATCTCATCACCTACATAGCCTGTTGAGGAGTTTTTAGGTTTGGTAATGTTTATATACGGATCAATAACAAAAACATTAACCTGGGACTGACCAATATTATTATACTTGTCCTGTGCCTTATAGGTTATTTTAAGCGGAGAAGAACCGGTTCTCGCTTCAGGTGTGAAAGACAGGTCATTTCCGGTATATTTTCTTGAACCTACTTCCCACCATGTTGCAGTAATGTCATCATCAATCCCTTCAGCTTTATCAGGTTCTGATGAAGTAGCTTTGAAGGAGTATGATCTGCCTTTTATAAGCAAAGAGCCTTCAGATGGAAATATAATTTCAGTGACAGGTTTATTGTTTGCTGCTGTTGAAAAGCTATTCCACTGTGTGGCTGCTTCTTCTATAAAGACAGTACCGTCACTGTAAAAAGGTACAACTTTCCATCTGTAGGATCTTCCCCAAGATAGCTGGTCGCTCATCTGAAAAGAAAGCCCTGAGATGGAAGAATAGGTTTTAAACCCTTCAATTATTAGTTTGTAGTAGCCTACCTCTGAATTATACTTGTAACTCCATTCAAACTTCGGAGAAAGGATCTTTATATCTGAAACAGGAGATTTTGTAATGACTTCTGAAGTATCAAACTCAACTGTTTCTTCGGATGTTTCAGATATTTTCTTATCGTACCAATCGTATAGCTCGACTTTAAACCTGTATGTCTTACCGCGGCGCAATATTATTCCTCCGCTTGTGCCGGTAACAGTATAGGTATAAACTCCATCTGTTACTCCATCGCCGGAGGGGTAGCCCTTAAGATCTCCGGAAGAAGGTTTTGAGTGGTTTATCTTTATCTCTTTAGCATAAGTTCCGTCAGTACTTGAGACGATAAGTTTTGAGTAACAGTATACAGGATTGCTTGTTATTGGAAGAGAAGCGTATATGGGGATCATTGAAAGTTTCCAGGATAATGTGGGGGTAATGGAAGAGCCATCTGCTTTTTTTATGAAGTACATGGAAGTAGGAGTTACCACATTAACTGTTAAGTCGTTTTCTCCCAGTTTGTTAAGCAAAGAACCGGAATGCTCGAAAACGGCCATTGAAATTTTGTACCTTCCTTCTTTCAGTTCCAAACTTGTAAGTGCCTGCTCGACAGAGGTTATATTTTTCAGTTCGGGGGGAAGTTTATTCTCCAATACAGCCATATCCCCAAGATAATCACTTATTATGTTCTTATTGCTTAGTACTTTGGTCTCGTTGGCTTTTATCTCAATATCCTTAAGCCGCAGCTTTATATATACATCATCGCTGCCTGAAGGATTCCAGTCACCTGACAAGATTTTAAGAGTGATATCAGCGCTGATCTTAGTGACCGTGGAATCGTTCTGCAGAGTTGCTACTATTAACTCATCGTTTATAAGTATTCCAGGTGTCAATATCGCATAGTACCGGGTGTCGATAGTCAGACCTGACGGTCCGACACTGCGTATGGAAAAGTTCTTTACTACCCCAAAAGCTGTAAAAACAAAAGAAATGAAAAGCAGAAACATGAGAAAACTTTTTTTAGCTTTGATACCCATAGTATCAGCTCCTCTTAAAAGATTAATAACACATTAATAACAATAATACAGATATTATTATACCACAAAAACAGGTATATCAAAAAAAAATTACCCGGATAAAATCCGGGTAATTTATAAATTTACTTAGTAAGTGCTTTTTTCGCTATGGAACAGTATTCCTTGAAAGAATCGAAATCATTTACGGCAATCTCAGCAAGCATCTTTCTATTTATATTGATGTTCGCTAGCTTAAGACCGTGAATAAGTTCATTATATTTCATTCCTTCGAGTCTTGCGGCGGCATTTATTCTGGTAATCCAAAGTCTTCTGAAATCACCTTTTTTGTCTTTTCTTCCGGTATATGCATAAACACCGGCCTTAAAGAACTTATCCCTGGCAAGTGAAATTCTTCTGCTAACTGCACCCCTAAAACCTTTAACTCTTTTAAGATATCTTTTTTTCCTTTTTCTTGCACTTACAGCTCTTTTAACTCTCATCTATTATCGCTCCCTTCAATTAACTTTAATTTATCTTAAACCAAGGCATCTTTCAACATTTTTTTTCTGTACTTCTGAAACTTCAGTGATTCTGGTAAGTCTTCTCATATGTGTGTTGGTTTTGGTTCCGGAATTATGGCCAATATGGCTTCTCTTTCTGAGAATTTTACCTGTGGCTGTTATCTTAAACCTCTTTTTTGCAGCGCTTTTGGTCTTGTTCTTTATTTTTGCCATACTTGTTCCTCCTTATTTTGTTTGATTAGGTACATTTTTTTTAAGATCCGGATCAAGAAAAATATCCATATCTCTTCCGTTCATTTTTATATTTTTGGTTACGTTGGCAATATCACTTGTCTGAGAAATTACCTTATTAAGAAGTTCTTCACCTTTATCCTTAAACATAATATCTCTTCCCAGAAACATTACTACAACCCGTACCTTGCAGTTGTCAGATAAAAACTCCCGTATTCTGTTAACCTTGGTCTGAAAATCATGCTCATCTATTCTAAGTCTAAATTTCATCTCTTTCAGTTCCTGCTTTTTCTGGTTCTTTTTTGCTTCCTTCTCTTTTCTTTCTCTCTCATATTTGAATTTGCTGAAGTTCATAATTCTTGCTACGGGAGGGTTGGAGTTAGGCGAAACCAGAACCAAGTCAAGTTCTGCTTCACGTGCCATTTCTAAAGCAGTTTTTGTAAGCACGCTGCCGATATTTTCACCGCTTTGAGTTATCAATACGACTTCCTGTGATCGTATCTGTTCGTTCTTTAATATAATATCCTTTTCACTTATAAGATATCACTCTCCTTATCAAATATAGAAAAACGAGGGCAGAAAACAACAATCTACCCTCGTAACAATTTTCTTATTACCTAGGTAGCTTAATGCTTTAGGTGGGAAACAAATTAGGGTATGTTTCCGCTTAAATATTATGGTGGGCCATGCGGGATTCGAACCTGCGGCCTACTGATTAAGAGTCAGTCGCTCTACCAACTGAGCTAATAGCCCACTCTTGTGTACCGAAATTTATTATACCTTATAAAGCGGCATTTGTCAATCGAAAATTATTTCCTTTCAGTAAAATTTCTTTTAAGTTGAATGCTTGGATGTTGTCTTTGAATCTGTTATATAGTATCCTGACCCCTTAAAAGATATTCCAACGCTGCTTATACTTTTTTTTGCCGTATTTCCGCATTTGTCGCATTTTACTATAGGCTTGTCGTTCATTGAATGCATAACACTAAATTCATTCCCGCAGACAGGGCAGCAATATCTGTACATTGGCACAATATACACCTCCGTCATATATTATAATAAGAATTTTCGTTGTTTACAGGATAGTATGCTATCACTATTATTTTTAGAAGCGGTTAAAAAATAGTTAAGTTAATCCTACTTGTCAACAGAACCTTTAGCTATGTACCAGAGGTACAGATCAAGCTTTCCGAGGGAATGCCCGATATCCTCTGAAAAGGTTCTCAGAATACTTTCGTGGCTTAAGTACTTTTTTTCTGTCCAGCCATTTTTAGGGAGCTGGTCTATAAGCCCTTCTTCCAACATAAGCTTGAGTATATGCTTGTCCAGTATAGCAATATCTTTTGCCCCGGTATTTCGTAGAAAATGGCTTGCCTCTTTCCAACCCAGTCCCATAAGATTTTCGGCAAGATACTTTCTGCATTCAAATGCTGGTTTGTCAAGTGTACTCTTAATATCCTTAATGAACCATCGGTTAGCGCATATGTATTTTGCACGTGTACGCCAGAAACGGTGACCATTTTGCCTGAGTGTACTGGTAAGCTCATCCTCACTCATATATGCAAACCCGTCAGGACCGACAATGCTTTGAATTTTTATTCCACCCTTTGCCGTCCAGTTAGCTGTCATAACGCAGAAACAAAGTTCTGAAAAGAGTTCTTCATTTGAACCATGTCTTCCTAGAGTCTCAAACTCATGGAATCTGGCTTCAACAAGATCATTTATTTTATTTTCAAGACCGTACAGAGTTTGCTTTAGATTCAAGATGTTCTCCTAAGCTTTTTTTTTCTTGATATTATAAAAAAACCAAGACTACAATATATTATAAAACAGAAAAGTAACATGAGTCCTTCCGATTTGCTTACATTCTCCAGGCCTTTGAGCAGAGTATTTCCACCGATCTTCATGCCAGTATGTTTTTCCAGGAGAAATAAAGAGTAAAACGACATCAGAAGTGAACCTGAGACTATCGATATAATGGCTGTGATGGTCTCAAAATTTTTTGAAATAAGTACAGCAGTTATAATTCCAATTATTAAAAGACAGCCCCATGGAATGTAGTAAGAAATGTTTTCAAACTGCTTCAGCTGTTCTAAAAAAATTACAATCAGCGAATTACCAAGGAAGTAACCAATGAATCCTCCCAGAAGAAATCCCACAATTCCCACAGCTACTTTGATGATAAAGTAAAACAGTATCCCTATAAGTGCAGCAAATGCAAGGAAGATAATAGAGTTATACTGAGAGAACTGACTCATAAAATCTTTTACCTGGCTGAAGCTCATCATATAAGGTATCATCATCGTATAAGCGCTGTAAAAGCCAAGAAGAAAAATTATAAGTTTTGAAGATACTTTAGATAAAACTACCAGAAGAAAAGCGATCGGAAGCATAAATATCCAGTTGGATGTAATAAGCAAGTAAAAGTTGCTGAAAACGGAACTAAAGCCTTCAATACTTAGATTCATAAAAGCACCCCCTAATAAGATTTACTTTTCAGTCTTTAGAAAAGCAGCGGAAAAGAGAGAAATGACTGATAGAAAAAGAACAAGACTTCCCATATTGCCCTGGGCAACATAAGGTCCCATAAAGTTTCCACTTGTTCTGAGTGAAGAAAAAAGAGTCATTCCGGTATCCTTGAAACTGCTGCTTATCATAGAAGCATATTCGGAACTCATGGTCATGTTTATTCCAAGAAAAAATCCTGCTATATTCAAAAATATTACAAACAGTATTGAGATATCAATTGTCATGTATGCAAAAAACAGGAAAAGCGCAGCAAATAAAATCATCCAGCTATTAATTCCCTTTATTCTATGCTTTACAAGATTGCCTATCATAAGAAACAAAGAGAAAGCAGATACCATCATCTTTCCCAAAAAAGGGTTTGAGAACCTGTCTTCCACAAATGATGGAAGTGCAACCTGTATGGCAACAATAGATAGAAGAACAGCTAAACCGAAAAAAACAGCCTTGAAAATCTCAAAGGAAAAAGTTGATTTTTCATGGTTCTCAAGATCAGCTCTTATAGTATCAATCCGCTTAAATCCAAAGAAGCAAAAAAGGATACAGAAAACTGAAAACCCAACAATTACAGGCTTAGGATCAAAAAGAAAACTGTTTCCGATTACCGATGGTCCTGCTACTGCTCCCAAGCTCCCCATGAGTTCAATTATACCGTAAGATTTCACTTTTTCACTCACACTCATATTAGATTTTGAAACACCTGTCAGTGCAGTTGAATACAGTGCTGGTTCAAATATGCCCTGTACTGCTCTGAAAATGATTGCTGCAAAAATATTATTCAGAAAGATACCGACAAAGAATATGCTGACAGCCCAACCAGTAAGTGCAGTCAGAAAAGTTTTTCTTTCTCCGTATCTTTTAAGCATTCTGGCCCATAAAAATCCCAAAAATATACCGGTCAAAGGAGTTACTCCAATAAAAGTGCTTGCTGCAACAGAACTTGAATAGATATTAGAAAGCTGTGAAAAAGCCGAAGAAAAACCAACCTGTACAAATATGCTCAGAAAAGGAAGCATAAAAAGCAGTCTGAGTCCTTTCACGTATAGTATACCTCCATAGAACAATTTAAAATTTATGATGTTTTTGCAACGGTTATACCCACAACGCGCAATGACTGTTCCGCAAGAAGACGGCAGGCGGTGCGCATGGTGGCTCCGGTTGTATACACATCGTCTATTATAACCGTTTTTTTGGGAATATGACCGTCAATATAAAGTTTCACATTGGAGGTTCTCCTATCTTTATCAAGGGTGACCTGCCTTTCTTTTGACTCAGAAGAAAAAATTTTTCTGAACTCAAGCCCAAATGTATGTGAAAACTTTTTTGCAATCAGTTCGGCAGGAGTAAATCCTTTTTCAAAGATACTCTTTCTGTTTGATGGAATGAAAGTTACGGTGAAAGCCTGCAAGTTCATGTCCATATCTGTATATAGCCGTGATAAAAGACCCGACAAAACGGTACTTATACGCGGATGAGAATGATACTTGTAAAGAGTTATGATATTAGAAAGAGGATATGTGTAATGGCCGGCGTGGTATATTTCATACTCTCCGGCTGTCCGGCAGGGATTATAAGAACTGTCGGTGCATTTTTCACATATAAGCTGATCTGCCGGTAAAGGACTGCCGCATACAAGACAACAGGTGTCCAAAAGCATTCCAAGAATATTTCCAACAGTTTTTATCATTACTGTATATCGGTTACCTTCTCGGGATTAAGTCTGAGAAGAGCATTAAGTGCGCATAGTTTAAGATCTCCGCGTTCAGAAGAATCCAAAAGGATATTATAAGGTACATCCCACATCTCCTTGACTTTAAAGTAACGAAGAATATTCAATGCGTTTTTACGTATGGATACTGGGAATTTTTTTTCTTTGGCAATAGCAGCTATTTCGTATGTGTACTGATCTAGCTTCAGTTTTTTTACCACCTTAAGTGCGGCGCTTATTCTTTTGGAGGATAGGCTCTGTATAAAGTCAGGAATTCTTTCCGAAAGTGAATAGTCCTGAAAGTAAACCAGATAGTTTATGCAGGCAATTACAAGAGAATCCTCGATACTGTTTAGAAGCTCACGGCAGAAGGATACGTAGGTCATGTCGTCTTTATCTGCGGCAAGCTTAAGCCCATAGCTTATCATCATGGTGTCAGAGCTTTTTATGAACATATCAACCATCCATGATGGCACAAAATCTTTTCCGCAGGCTTTTCTGGCAACTTTTGCAAGCTCAACCAGGAGTGAGTAATCCTTTTCTTCTTCAATCTTCTGCTCAAGAAATCCTTTTATTATATCTCCAGGCAGTCCTGAAAAGAAACGTATAATGATGGTTTTGGTCTGCCTGTCAGATTTGGGGTATATTTCCTTTATGGTATTAAAAAAAGTTATTGAATCCGAACTCTCGTAATATCTTGAAAGAGCTGCTCTTTTTACGTTTGAATCAGCATCCTGAGATAAAAGTGTTCCTGAAATATCATCAAGCGCTTTTATGAGCTGTTGAATTTTAATGTACGGATCGTTTCTCATTTTTTCAACTATAACAGAAGTTTCGTCCGGAAAGCTTTGTATATAAGATGTAAAAAGCTGATACCTGACTGACGGATCAGGATCACTGCAGCATATAAACACGCGTTCTGTGGGTTCAAAATCTTGTTCTATATAGAGTCTGACAGCTTCCTTTCGGAGCACGGCATTAATGTCAATCAAGAGTTTTTCTGTTTCCTGCAATTCTAGCTTTCCCATTTTTTCAAGGTACTTAAGGGCCGAAAATCTTACAGAAAAATCGCTATCATCTAAAAAATCTTTTATTATAGGAGTTTCGGTCTTCATTTTTGCAAGCTCGTTTATGGCTTTAGATCTGAAAGTAGGATAAGGAGACTCAAGCATCCCGAGAAAAATCTGTGAATTTTCAAACTTTATTTTTTCCTGCAAATCTTTATAAGATTCGATAATATTGTTTGCCATATTAGTCCTCCGTAGTGTTGTCCGGTAAGTATAAGCATATTTCCTGGGAGTTGCCGAAAGAAACTTTCACAAAGCAGTTTTCGTATCTCATATCAACATTATCTGCAATATAAGTTTCTCCTGTTGAAGACGTATCGTTTTTAGAGTATCTGTAAAGCTTATGCTGGTTCTTATTGTAGTAAAAGCCGATCCGGCTGAAGCCATCCTGCCTGTAAAGCCTCATATAAAAAGGTGTTTCAAGCTTTACATCTACTCGCTTAACCTCGTTTTTGCATATAAGAATGACGGTTTTTACCGAATTGGTCATTATTCCGTCCTGAAGCATATAATCAAGCGATTGCTTTAACACAAACAAAGTCCTTGCAAAACAAGCAAGGACTGTCATTGTTCCCATAAAAACAAAAAATATTTCAAAAACGCTCTGTAAGAGAATGAACCCTTCCTTGGTGCTTTTCATCAGAACGGTTCGGAAATATATATTGAAAAATCGCGTCTGAGACTGCTGAACCGTAATTCAAACTTCAGATCATCTATAAAAGATTCATGTGGTCTGGGAAAAGTAAATACAGTCTTTATCATAAAGTAGTCCAGTAGGTTCTGACTGGGTTTAAAATCTTTTATGAGCGGATAACAAAAATTAAGATCTACCTTTAGGAAATCAAGTTTGTAAGATATTCCGAGATATAGATCCGGCTGGCTCCTGTTTGCGGAAACTGTATCCGTGGCAGGAAGAGTAGCCCTATCGTAGTACCATATCATTCCGCCGTGGATGCTCGTGTTTTCGTTAAAACCATAAAGAAGAGCATTTATGTCCGTAACAGAAACAAGGCTCAGGGGAGTCAGATTAGGGTTTATATCAAAGCTGAAATTAATATTTGGAGATTCTATTCCGCCTCTTACGGCAACCTTAAAAGGTGAAACATCGTTGAGAACAGAAAATCCAAGATCATAAAAAGTTCCCGCATAAAGTCCCGTAAAGGTCAGTAAAACAGAGAATAATATGATCAGGCCTCTGCGCAGGGAGTTCATTTCATTTCAGTCCTTAGAGAGTTAAGTTTGTCGACGTCTTTTACTTTTATTATTCCGAGTTCTATTTCTCTCAAAGCGATAGTAACATAGTTTCCGTCCTGAGTTTTTATAGTAGAGTTCTGAATTTCCTCACTGTCCTTTAAAATTTCTGCTCTTTTAGCTGCAATTATAGGGACAGCATACTTGAAGTTCACTTCTTTAATTATCTTATCGTAGTTTACATTTGTTTTCATGCTTGCCTCCGAAGATTCAGGGATTATTTCTGAAAAATTTGTACTGTCCGAGATGTTCCGCAACTCTTTTCACTTTAAGCTGCTCAGCGATTATAATTGAAATCAGCTGGCTTATAGATTCAGCGAGAACCGAATTAACTATAAGATAGTCAAAGTAAGGAATTTTAGCTAATTCAGCTTTAGCGTCCTCCAATCTTTTTTTCAGATCACGCTCATTTTCCGTAGCACGCTGGGAAAGCCTTTTGCTGAGATCATCATAAGAAGGAGGTGCCACAAAAATGGTGACTGTTCTTTCAGGCAAAACATTTTTAATATTTACAGCTCCCTGAACGTCAACGTCAAGAATTATATTATAGCCGTCATCAAGCTTTTTTTCAACGTGGCTTTTGGAAGTTCCGTATCTATAACCGTGTACGTTTGCCCATTCAAGGAAATCGTTCTTTTCTATGATCTCATCAAATCCGATATCGTCAACAAAAAAATAATCTATTCCGTCAGCTTCGTCAGGACGTACAGGCCTGGTTGTGAAGGAAACAGAGTAAGAAAAGCCTTGAACAGACTGCAGGGCCTTTTTTATGATGGAAGATTTTCCGGCGCCTGAAGGACCGCTGACTACGTAAAGAATACCGTTTTTTGTTGCATCATTCATTGAAAGCCTCTTTTCTGATTCTTTCCAAAGCCTTTTCTATATCGTAGAAACTCTGGAAAAAACGGCTGGTAATGGTTTCAGGCTGAATAGCACTGGCTATAACGTGACCTGAGTCGGTTATAATAAATGCCCTTGTTTTTCTGCCGTGGTTCACTTCCAAAAGTTTTCCCTGCTGTTCTGCAACATCCCTAAGTCTTTTAAGCGGCTGGGAACCAGGATTAACGATTGCAATAACTCTATCTCCAACCACAACATTCCCGAAACCAATGTTTATAAGACCGTACATATAAGCACCTCCAAAAATTTGTTAATGGATATTCTGTACCTGCTCCCGTACTTTGTTAACAATCACCCGTCCATCGATCGAGCAATTAGTTATTTCTGCAATTTTGGATTTCGAAGCTATAGTATTGAACTCTCTGTGCATTTCCTGCGACAAAAAGTCAAGATTCTGTCCCTTAAGTTCTTCAGGGGATTCCAGGATTTCTCTGAAGCGTTTGAGATGAATTTTCAATCGTTCTATTTCTTCAGAGATATCAGAGCGTTCAGCCAGCATTGCAACTTCAAGCTCCAGACGGTCTGGGTTTATTTTGGTGTCTGGTTTAAGGAGCTGGTTAAGGTCTTCGGTCAGCTTTTGCATAAATACTTCCTTCATTTCAAGTGATTTGGCATAAATATTTTCAACTATATCGGAAAGTTGATCTATATAATCGGTAATCAGTAATTTAAGGTTTAAGCCTTCTCTGTTCTGGAATTTTTTTACCTCCACAACCACATCATTGAGACACTGGCTTAGCCCTGACCACACTTCATCCATGGACTGCTCGTCGAGATTTATTCTTATTATCTCCTTAAATCTTGTAAGAATATCCAAGGTAATATCATCATTCATAGAAAGATCAGTCTTTATTTTTGAAAGAGCATGATAGTAAGCTTTAGCAAGGCCGCTGTCAATCTGCACAAAATTTTCCGGATTTACAAACCTTATATCCACATACACATTGAGGTTTCCTCTTCCGAAGTGCTTCTTCAGATAATCCTGGAGCTTAAGCTCAAGCGGCGAAAAGATGCCGGCAAGTGATGTTTTTAGATTAAGGTACTTTCCATTCAGAGATTTTATCTCTACTGTATAGTTATAATTTCCTACAACTTTCTCTATTCTTCCATAACCGGTCATGCTTCTCATATTCTCACCTCGTTAGTATTATACACCAGAATGGTTAAATTTCAAAAAATTTAATACATTTTTAAGCTTCTCAAGGAAATAATCGACTTCTTTGGCGTTATTCAAGTGAGAAAGGCTAATTCGTATATTTCCCTGAGCCTGTTTTTCTGTATATCCCATCTGATGCATGACACGGTTTGAAGAACTGCTTTTGCTCGAACATGCTGAAGAAGTTGAAACAAATATTCCTTCATCAGACAGAGCAGAAACTATCGAATCGGCACGCACTCCTTCAAAGATTACAGCAAGAGTGTTAGGAACTGAATTATCCAGGGGGGTAGCTATAATTCCACCCATCTGAGTTATCTTTTCTGCCATAAAATGGCGCAGAGTATCTATGCGTTTCATATCTTCCAGATTATCGTAAGCTTTTTTCAATGCCAGAGCAGAGCCTATAATACCGGCAGTATTTTGGGTTCCGCCTCTCATACCTCTTTCCTGTGAACCACCGGTAAGATAAGGAAAAATTCTTATTCCCTCTTTTTTGTAGGATATGCCTACACCTTTTGGACCATGGAACTTATGGGCAGAGAAGCTAGCCATATCACAATTCACTTTCCGGATGCTGAAAGGTATTTTCCCTATAGCCTGTACCCCGTCTACATGAAAGTAAGTATTTTTATTTTTTGATTTTATTATATCCGCTATCTTTTCGACAGGTTCTAGAGTACCTGTTTCATTGTTGGCGGCCATTATGCTTACAAGAACGGTATCTTCTCTTATTGCTTGCTGCAGTTCTTTAAGATCTATCACACCAGACTTGTCTGTTTTTATAAGTGTGACAGTGTAACCATCATTTTCAAGCTCTTTTAGAGTATTTATAGTTGCGCTGTGTTCAATCGCAGAGGATACTATATGCTTGCCGCTCCTGAAATTAGCTTTACATATGCCTCGGATTGCCCAGTTTATAGATTCGCTTGCACAGGATGTGAAGTATATTTCATAAGGCATTACATCAAGTTTTTCAGCAATTAATTCTCTTGCATCCTCCATCATTTTTTCAATCTTGTTGCCAAAACCATGAATGGAGTTAGGATTAGCATAATCTGAAACCATATATTTATAAATAAGTTCAGCTACCTCTTTATCAACAGGTGTGGTTGCATTGTTGTCAAAATAAACAAACATAAAAGAACCTCCTTTTTAAAAAGTTTTATAGTATAATTAATGAAAAAATAATGGGGTGAAAGATCTTGAAAAAGGCATACTTTTGGTTAATCCTTATAACGATCGTCTGGGGAACAACATTTCCTCTTCAGAAGCTTGCTCTGAACGGAATTTCAACAAGTACGTATATTTCTTTGCGTTTTTGGATAGCAAGTATCGTGTCTTTTGTGGTCTGGAGGAAGCATTCTTTCAAATATGGAGTAATTCTAGGACTTGTATTTGCCGGTTCATTTATTGCCCAGACTTACGGGCTTTCACTTACCACAGCCTCAAAAAATGGATTCATAACGTCTCTGTATATAATAATGGTTCCATTTTTTTCATACATAATTGAAAAAGAAAAACCATCTGTTTTTCAGTACTTTGGATTCCCGATGGCTTTGTTGGGTTCTTACTTTATGGCCGGAGGACTTTCAGGATTTAACTTAGGTGATCTCCTGAC
Source organism: Petrotoga sp. UBA5851 (assembly GCA_002431635.1). Taxonomy (GTDB): domain Bacteria; phylum Thermotogota; class Thermotogae; order Petrotogales; family Petrotogaceae; genus UBA5851. Next base: position 27,965 of record DJGH01000001.1, on the reverse strand, counting down.
ATTTATCAGTGCAGTAGGATATGCGGTGCATATAGTTTTATTAACAATTATATCAAAAAAAGTTGATGAAACTTCTATACTTTCTTTTCAATTTCTTACTGTAGCGGTTATAACCACTTTTATGAGTATAGGATCGGGAGTGCAATACAATTATTTATCGGTTTCCGTTGCAGCATATACCGCAATTTTTGCTACAGTGATAGCAACATTTCTTCAGGCACGGTACCAAAAAGTTGTAAGCAGTAACACTGCTGCTCTAATCTTTGTTGGGGAGCCTATATTTTCAGCTTTTTTTTCTTTTTTGATTCTTAAAGAACAGCTTTCCTCCCGGCAGTTTTTTGGAGCTGCTATTCTTATAGGAGCTCTCGTATTTGCCTCATTCAGAAAAAAACAACAGCAGCCACTTTAAACAGACGGCTGCTGTATTTTCATCATGCTTGCTTTCATAAATACCGCGGTTGCCTGAACACATACCTTTCCTGATTCATCAGTAATAGAGGCTTCAAGTTCGTAGACGGTTTTCTTGATATTAGTAACCTTTGCCTGTGCAAAATACTTTCTGTTAGTCAGCACCGGGTTCTTATACCTGAGATCCATCTTCACTGTAACAGGGGTTACTTCAAGAGAAATTACAGCCCAGGCCATAGTATCGTCAAGAATGGTAGAAAGTATTCCCCCGTGAACCATTCCCCTCCATCCGCTGTAGCTTTCATCGAGTAAAAATTCTGTCTCAGCACTTCCGTTATTGTAAGTAGTGTCAAGCTTTAAACCAATTTGGTTGTTCTTTCCGCTGGAAAAGCTCATGGGATTTGCCTGAAGTTCCAATTTTATCAGCACTCCTTTAGCAGTTATAAGAAATATTAATTAAGTTCAAAAACACAACTGTTTTCTGAAAGGATAGTTTTTTTGATGCTTATTCCAAGATCTCTACAGCCAAGAATGAAATGTGACAGCACTATACCTAAGTCAATGCTGTATGTATCTGCATTTGCTGCTTTCTGGACAGTAATTTTTATTTTTTTCTCTGAGAGAAGATCAAAAGACCACGGCTGTCTGTTTATGGCTGACGGAGCCATTCTGCAACAATTAAGCAAAAAAGAGTTCTCATTAGTTAGAAAAGCCGAACCGTTTTTTATAAGATCTTTAAGTTCCTTCTTTACTCCATTACGAGTAAACGTTTTTATAAGTAAGTTCTTTTTGCTGCTTTTTTCTTTTCCGAACTCTATAAAGCACGGAGCGCCAAAAGAGTTTGAATAACCTTTCCAGCATGTGCCTAAATCCAAGGCTGTAAGCCCGATGACTGCCTGTTCACCCTGAAAACCATACTCTATAAAGCTTATGCCGTTTTTTTCTTTTACCGGAGCGAACAGCTGATAAGAACATGCCTGCTCTATTTTTTCAACACGCCAATCAAGTCTCTGACCCGAAATGCTCTCTGTGCTTTCCAAGATTTTTTTTATTTCACCAGTCTGTTCCTGCGAAAGTAAAAAGTTGTCAAAAGATCTTGTAGAATGACGTAAATTGATAATTTCAGAGTATGCCATATCATGCTCCTTTCAATACGATAATTTTTTCTCATCTCTAAGAAATTATATCACTTTTTCCTGAAGTTTTATGATACTCCTTTACAGATAACGACTGCATCGCTTTTCAGTTTCTCTTTTAACTGAGTAGTCTGATAATTTTAATAGAAAATCACTTGTACAATACAAAAAAAGAATTATTTTATGTTTAGATGGGTTTATTATATGTTATTAGTTGTTAACTACTGCTAATCATCTTTTTTTACAAGGAAAATATACTATATAATTATATCGTAATTGATATATCGATTACGATATACAATAATATAGAAAACAATCTTAAGGAGATAAGAATGCCAAAGTACTCATGGATAGAAAATATGATTATAACTTATCTTTATAGTCATAGACAGATGACCGGATACGACTTTATAAAATACTGTAAAGAAAATGATGTAAACATTTCTGCTGGAAGTGTATATCCTATTTTAAAAAGGCTCAGCGAAAAAAATATGGTAAAAGTTGATTTACAGGGCAGAAAAAAAATTTATACACTGATAAACGGAGAAAATTCTAATGCAGCAGAAAGATCACATATTTATCTTAAAAGCAATATAAACAAGATAGGAACTACTATAAGCTGCAGCTGTGATCTTATACCTACTTCATTGAGAGAAGAGGTAAGTTCATATCTTAAGACTCTTTGTTCAACAGAATGGAAAAATCCTGAAGCTATAAAAAAACTTGAAGAGGAAACACGAAGACTCGGTGAAAATATTCTTAAACATCTAAATTTCCTAGAAGGAGGAAGATCATGAAGATAATAGTAGTGGGAGGAGTAGCAGGTGGGGCGACTGCGGCGGCAAGGTTGAGACGGCTTGATGAAAAAGCACAGATAACTGTTTATGAAAGGGGAGAGTATATCAGTTTTGCAAACTGTGGACTGCCCTATCATATAGGAGATGTTATACAGGACAGGGAAAGACTTTTGCTTGAAACCCCTGAAACGTTTAAAGAAAAAAACAATATTACTGTTAAAGTTAAATCCAACATAGTAAAAATTAATAGAGAAAAAAAGACAGTTCTTGTAAAAGATCTGCTTACATCAAGGGAGTATGAGGACAGTTACGATTTTCTATTACTGTCACCTGGAGCGGAGCCTATAAAACCTTCGATAGCTGGTATAGACTCTCCGAACATATTTACTTTAAGAAATATAAACGATATGGACAGAATAATAAAATACTCCGATGAACATAAAGTAAAGAAAGTGGCGGTTATAGGGGCAGGGTTTATAGGGCTTGAGGCTGCTGAAAATTTTTTGCATAAAGGGAAAAACGTAACCATAATTGAAATGGGACCGCAGGTACTTTCCCCGATCGACTTTGAGATGGCATCTCTGCTGCATTCACATATAACCGATAAAGGAGCGGAACTTATTCTCAGGGATGGTGTAGAAAAGTTTGCATATAACGGTGAGCTTACAAGGATACATCTTAAGAGCTCAAGAACAGTTGATGCACAGATTGTGATATTTGCAATAGGAGTATCGCCGGAAGTAACTTTGGCAAAAATTTCCGGTCTTGAGCTCGGAAAGGCCGGAATAAAGGTAAACAAGTACATGCAGACTTCAGATCCTAATATTTATGCAGTAGGAGATGCTGTTGAAATAGAGCATTTCATCTCACACAAACAGGTTTTCATTCCGCTTGCTGGGCCGGCAAACAGACAGGCAAGGCTTGCTGCTGATAATATAGTAAACGGTAACAGTCAGGAGTACCAGGGAACCCTTGGAACATCCATAGTCAAGGTTTTTGATATGACAGCAGCTTCAACCGGGCTGAATGAACGTGTGCTTAAGTCTCTTGACATAAAGTTTATGAACTGTATTATTTCCGGAAACAGTAATGCTGATTATTATCCGGGGGCTACCCCTCTGAAACTGAAAGTAATTTTTACTCCGCAGGGAGATATACTTGGTGCTCAATCAGTAGGAAGCAAAGGTGTAGATAAGAGGATAGACGTTATTGCAACAGCCATCAAAGGCGGACTGAAAGTATGGGATTTAAAGAATCTTGAACTGGCTTATGCTCCCCCTTACGGTTCGGCAAAAGATCCTGTGAACATAGCAGGATATGTTGCAGACAACATGTTGAAAAATGATCTTCAGGCTATAAATTACGATGAAGTGCAGCAAGAGCTTAAAGATTCCATAATTCTTGATGTAAGAACTGAAGAAGAATTTTCTATAGACCGTATAGAAGGTGCTGTAAATATTCCTCTTGATAAGCTAAGAGAAAGAATACCGTCGCTGGATAAAACCAAAAAGTACATTATATACTGTAGAGTAGGTAGAAGAGGGTATTTTGCATATAAAATACTTAAGCAAAACGGGTTTGAAAAGGTAAGAAATCTCAATGGAGGTTTTGAGATATATGAACATGCCTATTCCCAGCAAAAAAACCAATCTGTTTCACAAAATGAGAAACTTGAGTTTATTGTGGACGAAAAAGATATATTTAAGATAAATGCCTGTGGTATGCAGTGTCCCGGACCCATAATGGAAACCTACAAAAAGATCTCATCTATGGATAATGGCCAGGTGCTAGAAGTAAGCGCTACCGATCCGGGTTTTGCAAAAGATATAAAAAAATGGGCTGAAAAAACAGGGAACAGAGTACTTGAGCTTTCCAATGAAAACAATATAATAAAAGCCAAAATTCAAAAGGGAGTCTTAAAGTACGATACAATTCTTCCGAAAAATGATGCAGATCATAAGACAATTGTAGTTTTCAGCAATGATCTTGACAAGGTGCTTGCAAGTTTTATAATTGCAAACGGAGCTCTATCAATGGGGAAAAAAGTTACGATGTTTTTTACATTCTGGGGGTTGAATGTTCTGAGAAAAAGTAATTTTAAAGCTCCTGATAAGACTTTTATAGAAAAGATGTTTGGGTTTATGATGCCCAAGGGTTCAGAAAAACTCAAGCTTTCTAAAATGAATATGATGGGTATTGGAACAAGCATGATGAAAAAAGTCATGCAAAAGAAAAACGTTGACAGTCTTGAGTTGCTTATGAAAAAAGCGTTAGAAAATGGGCTTACCATAATTGCATGTCAGATGTCCATGGACATAATGGGTATAAAACAACAGGAGCTGATAGATGGAATACAGGTTGCAGGAGTGGCTACATACCTTGCTGAAGCCGAGGATTCAAATGTAAACCTCTTTATATAGGTTTGAGTCGGAACGGATGTTCCGACTTTATTTTTTTGCTTGAATAATAAAAAGAATTAACGTATACTTAGTATGTAGAAACCTAAATTTATAATGAAGGAGGAAGTCCGATGAATCATAACTTTCCTGATGATTTTATATGGGGAGCAGCAACGGCGAGTTTTCAGATTGAGGGTGCAGCTTACGGCTTTGGTAAACTTCCTTCCATTTGGGACACATTCAGTCACACTCCTGGAAATGTAGCTAACGGAGATACAGGAGATTTTGCATGCGACCATTACAACAGATTTGTTCAGGATATAGCGATAATGAAGGAGCTTGGGATAAAAGCATATAGATTTTCTATATCATGGCCCAGAGTCATGAAGGATGCAAAAAATACTCCTAATCCCCAAGGAATAGAGTTTTATAAAAACCTAACCGATGAACTTATAAAAAACGACATAAAACCGGTTGCAACTCTATATCATTGGGATCTTCCACAGATTCTTCAGGATGAGGGAGGATGGGCTAACAAAAAAACAGCGGAGTATTTTGTCAACTTTGCCGACCTTATGTTCAGAGAGCTTGATGGAAGAGTATATCAGTGGATTACCTTTAACGAACCTTCGGTATTTATATTTCTAGGAAATCTAGACGGTGTTCACGCACCGGGCATGAAAGATATATGGACATCCGCCAAGTGTGTCCATAATGTGCTTTGGGCGCACGGATCGGCTGTAAAAATCTTCAGGGAGAAAGGGTATAAAGGGCAGATAGGGATAACCTTGAACCTTGCTCCGTATGAACCGGCAAGTAGTGAAATCAATGATGTTATGGCTGCTTCTACAGGTGATGCCCAATGGAACAGGCTGTTTCTTGATCCTATATTCAAAGGAACTTATCCTGAAATAATTATGAACAATCGGGAGTTTAGAAAAGTACTGGGAACGTTAGATTCCCATGAAATGGAAGTAATCTCGGAAAAAATAGATTTTCTTGGAATAAACTATTATTTCAGAAATGTGGTAAAATATTCTCAGAAAGGTAAATTAGGATTTGAATCTATAAAACTGGATGGAGAAAAAACATACTTCGGTTGGGAAGTTTATCCACAAGGACTTTACGATATTCTTAAGTATATAAAAGAAAATTACGGCAATATTCCACTTTATATTACCGAAAACGGAGCGACATACGAAGATCTTCTCACATCTGACATGAAGATACATGATGTACAAAGGATAAGTTATCTCAAACGTCATTTTGAAAAAGCCCTCCGAGCCATTCAGGACGGGATAAATCTGAAAGGTTACTATGTTTGGTCTCTGTTGGACAACTTTGAGTGGGCAGAAGGTTATTCCAAGAGATTCGGACTTGTATATATAGACTACAATACATTTGAAAGAATACCTAAAGATAGCTTCTTCTGGTATAAGAAAGTTATAGAAAAAAATACCTTTGAGGTTTGAATTAATAAAACTGCCCCTCCTGCGGGTGGTTTTATTTTATAGGGGGATAAAATGAAAAGTATAAGAGGAAAAATACTTATCGGATTTGTGGGGGCAAGCGTTCTTGTTTTTTCAGTGCTTGCAGTGATTCTTTATATTATGGTTGGACAGGCTGTTCAGCCTATAATACACGATATGTCCAATCAGATATTAAATGCAAGGGCATCAGAACTGGGAAGAGTTATGGAGAATGCTGTCAAGAGTGTGAAAAGCTATTCCAACAACGACATGGTAAAGACACTTTACTGGGGAATGGTCAGTAATACTCTTGAGAATGAACTTAAGTCAAACGATATTTTTGATGCATTTTTTCTAAGCGGTCTTGACGGACAAGCTTATGGAACAGGGGGACTTTTATTTGATGTTTCCGGCGAAGAGTACTTTGACAGCATCATAAACGGAAGCGAAGCTGAAATTACCAAGCCGTATATTTCTCCACAGACAGGCAAGGCAGTCTTCAATATTGTTGTACCGATAATTAACTACAGCCTTAGCGGTATATTCGGAGGCATTATAAGTATTGACAAACTTGTCGAAATAGCCTCCCAGATAAACATAAGAGGGGGTTATGGGTGGATTGCCGATAATACAGGTCTTGTGATAGTGCATCCAGATCAGTCCGTAATGCTGAAGATGAACCTTTATAAGGGTAAAGAGTTTGGATTCACAGATCTGGACAATTTTGTGAAAGACATATTTTCCGGTAAGTCCGGCTTTTCCTTTGTAAATAATCAAAAAACAGGAAAGTCTGTAATAATGTACTCTCCCATTCCATCAACTCCAAACTGGGTGCTTGGGATAACTATATCTGCCAAAGAACTTACCAAAGATGCTGATAAGATAACCTATACAATTGTCTTGATAATACTTGTTATACTTGCTGTCTTTGTCTTGGTTTCCTTTGTGATGGGCAATACTATTTCCAGACCTATAAAAAAACTTTCCGGTGCCATAGATGAGTTTGGAAAGGGTGATTTGACAAGATCATTCGTATCAAAAAGCAGGGATGAAACAGGGAAGATGGCTCTATCCCTTAATCAAATGGCTAAAAATCTTAGAAATACAATGACTTCAGTTAACGCGGCAGTCAAAGAGATAACTTCCTCCTCGACAGATCTCGCATCTGTATCGGAAGAATCCGGAGCTGCGATACAGGAGCTTTCTTCACAGGTGGAAACTATAAGCATGAACACGCTTTCTGCGGCTGTTTCGGTAGAGGAAGTAACAAAAGGTGTTGAAGAAATCTCCAATCAGTCACAAAAGATAGCAGACAGTTCAAAAGAGCTTGAAAGTATTGCCAGAAGCACCCTCGAATCTTCTATAAAAGGTAAGGATTCGATAAAATCAATTGCCTCTTCAATAAATGAAGTTGTAAAACAGTCCCAGAGCAATGAAACAGATGTTAAATCCCTTGCGGAAAATGCCGGATCGATAGAAAAGATAGTCAATACCATAAATGGCATAACTGAACAGACCAATCTTCTTGCTTTAAATGCTGCTATTGAGGCGGCCAGAGCGGGGGATGCCGGAAAAGGTTTTGCAGTAGTTGCCGAAGAGATAAGAAAGCTTGCTGAAGAAAGTAAAAAAGCCACACATGAAATAAATGACATTCTTACAGTTATAAAAGAAAAATCAGAAAGCGCTAATAAAGCAACCTCTGTTACAGCAGGAATGATAAAAAATATAGACGGCGAAACACAAAATACTTTCAAACAGTTTGAAGATATAGAAAAGAAGGTTCAGAATATAAATACAATGATTAACAACCTTTCACATTCTATAGAAGAACAAAGCCTTTCAACGCAGGAAATAACCAATGCAATAAACAATGTTGCCAAGACAGTTAAAGAAATAAGCGATCAGGTAAAGGATGCAAACAGCGCCATCTCCAATCAAAGTTCGGGAGCCCAGCAGGTGAGTAGCTCAGCTTCGATTTTAGCAGAGCTTTCCGACAAGCTTCTAAGCCAGATAAGCTCTTTCAAAATATAAACCAAACCGGCCGGATTATTACCGGCCGGTTTGAATTTTCAGTAATTTATTACAAACTGTGCATCCTTAATCCATTCCGCTTTTTTGAACTCCCGCGCTTTTATTACCACCTTATCTTTGAATACTTCCACATAAACTCCTTCACTGGAAGGTCCCCATTCTTTTTCAACTCCCTCTTTGGTGTCAATATATGTCGGTCTGGAAACCGAGCTTGTGTCTACACATTTAAAACCGCTCGGATCGGTATAAAAATTACCGGGAAGTTCAAAGCAATGATGAGAGTGGGAAGAGAAGAAAATTATTTCAGGATACTTTGCAAAGATATCACGTATTATCTGATCTTTGTTTATATTATATCTGTAGTAGTGTGAGAAAACAACCGTATTATCAAGTGGCTGATGTAAAAAAACAAAAATCGGTCTGCCCACAGTATAATCTTCTGCAAGCTTTTCTTCAAGCCAGAGAATCTGTTCGTCCGAAATGGTTGCTCTGACGGTGCTTGAATCTACGTACTTATTATAGGTGCTTTCAGAACCCAGATGAATGAAATGATATCCGTTTATCCAATTATCGTCATATACCATGACTCTTGAAGAAAAATCAAGGTACCGTGCAATCAAAATATCATTGGATTTTCTGCTGTTTGGACCTCTTCCATACTCCTGGTAAAATTCATGGTTACCCATATTTTTTATAACAATTTCCGGAAGAAGAGAAGCATTTTCTTCAAGACAAGACGATATTTTTGCATAATCCTCAGGCTGTCCCAAATCTACGGTATCACCGTTCAGGATAAGAGCTGTTAGATCCGGATTAATGCTTTTCAAATCTATCAGAGCATTTTTTAAAGGATCAGGTTTGCTGTGAATATCGCTCAATACTGCGAACGTTATTTCTGCAGCAGATGTGGAAAGTGCCAGTGCTGAAAAAGAAAGTACAAGAAGCATAAAAATAAGTTTTTTCATCAAAATTATCACCCTTTAGTTTTTTGCTTTTTTTACTGCGACTCCAAGTTCAAATGATCTGTGCCAGGGGAAAAATATATCAAAGTCACCGTATACAAAGCCTATACCTTGAGCTATGAAATCTGCATAACTTTTCAACTCATTTTTGGTGAAATCAACCGCCCATTTTTCAATCGGTATTACAGACCATGGCGGAACACCTTTTTCATCATTTGCTTTCTTAATGAGATCTATACGGACATTGCTTTGAAAAGCCCAATGCTCCAGGAAAAAAACAAATTGAAGTTTAAGCATTTCATAACTGTCTATCTTCAATAATCCTTTCTTTCCGAAATACTGTATTATGCTGCAGGCACATACAGTTCCAATGGTGTTTCCGGCTGTATTCCAGCCTGCAAAGTTAAAGAAGTTCCAGTTAAGACTGGCATTGAGTACAGCTTTGGCCATCGAATTGTCAGAACCATTTGTGTACTTTATACATGCAATTCCTACGATACTTTCAGATTTTTTAAGGACATCAACAGTTGCAGTATACCTGTCTGATTCAATATATTCCTGTTCATTGCTTTCTTTACGGTTTGTAGGATTGTGGGCGTAAAAAGTTATATCTTCACCGTCATCGCATAACAGCCCTCCCGCACTCAATATATGACTCTTTATGCCCTGCTGCAGAGGTCTTCCCTCGTAAGCAGGAATAAAGTTTTTATATTCTGGTTCTGTATAAACCACTTTAAATTTAGGGGATACTTTGAACTCGTCACAAAGAACTTTAGCAAGGAGTGTAAGTGTTGACTCATCAGCTCCTGCATGTATTGAAACTTTGGAGAGTATGCCAAGATCACCGGCCTTCTTCTGGTGCTTTTCTGACTCCCACAAGGAAAGACTTCCCTGCGTATTGTCATCAAGAGTAAGGTTGAGAAAGTCAATAGTTCCTTTTTTTACATAATCGATGACACGTGATACAAATCTGAAATTTCTGTTTCTTCGTATAAAAAAGTCTTCTGATATCCAGCTTGGGACTTTGGCGATACTTTGTGCGAGTTCGCTGGCGGATGCCTGATTTTCATAAAACTTTACCAGTTCACGCGATATGTTGTATATGTCTTGCCCATAATACTGCCAATAATCAGGTTCTTCTTCGGCAGAGTTATAAAAGGGTGCCCTGGTTACACAGACTCCGGCATAGATTTTTGTTCCTATTGATTTGAGATAATCAAGAATTTCAAGACGTTTATTAAGTGTCTGATCACTTTCAAGACTCATTCTAGAAGGAATAAGACCACCGTGGACTATCATATCCACAGACGCAATCAGTATATCATCGCCTCTGACATTGTTTATGATCCATTCATGGAGTCTTTGTATATCAGGAGCAGTTTTTTTCATTCCGAGCAGTCGTTTATCGGGAGTAACCACATTTAAACCTGCTGCTTTTGCAAGCAGCAGGAAATAATCTCTAGTACAGAATCTCTCATCTACCGGTAAAAAAACAATTCTGTTTTTCATTTTCAAACTCCTGTCAGATTATTGTGCAGAGAAAACAGAAAGCTCTGCAAGCATGGTCCATGCTTTTCCTCTTGGGATTATTTCAATCATAACGTACTGACCAGTTATTTTTTCTCCTCTGTTTTTCCAGACTATCTGATTAATCTTTTCATTTTCTGCCGGAGGATCCCATGTAGCGGCTATACCAACTTCGTAATATACTTCATCATCATCGCTTACGGAAATTATCATACACATTGGTATCGGAACTGCCGAAGCATTTGATCTCATAAAATGCCCTGTTACCATATCGATGTTCTTTACTTCACCAAGATCAATAGTGACAGTAGGATTTGAAACAGGTGCATTGAAACCGATCATATCTGCCCAAGAGTATGCAAACTTTCCATCGGTTATTTTTACGCCGCCGTCTGGGTAAGCTTCGCTGGATGCCGGATTAACAAGATATGGTTTGCCAAGAGATATATTTTCGTATGTTTTTTCAGAAGTATCCAAAACAGGAAGTGCTGAGAGTATCTCCTGTGGAAGAGGGCCATTTCCAACCTGAATTTCATTTACCATAACCCATCCGCTGTTATTGGATCTTCTTATTTCAACATTAATAAACTGTGCGGTTATAGGTTCATCAGGAACAAAGTACATGGTGAGTATTTTATTATCTTCAACGGGTTCAAGAATATCAGTTCCCATACCTTCAACTATATAAAGCTCATCATCTTCTGATGAAGATACTATAAAGCTGTCTGGAGCTTTTACAGCCGATGGTTTTGAAAGCATAAACTTAACAGCTACATAGCTTATTTCCTCGTATATCTGGCCCAAGTCTATTGTAAACTCAGGGTTCGATGTTTCTGTAGGTTTCTGTACTGCAACCATGTCTGCCCACATAAATCTGAAGTTTCCATCGGTCATCATTATTCCGCCGTTGTCCGGATAGCTTTCATTTACCGGATTTGTAGTTATGTACGGCTTGCCTGTTGATATTATAAAATCTGAGGCAAAGCTAAAAACTGCTGTGAGAAGCATAAGAACAACCAAAATCTTTTTCATACTTACCCCTCCTATAAAATAGTTTTATCCTTTTAAACCACTCATTGATGCTCCATTTATGAAAGTTTTTTGTGCCGAGAAGAAAAGTATTACTATAGGTAAAGCCATTACAAGTGAACCTGCCATCATCAGCGGCCAATCCGTGCTCCTGGCTCCTGAAGATATTCTCTGTAATGCGATCGAAAGAGTATACATCTTATCGTCAGTGAGGTATATGAGCGGATTCATGAAATCTGTCCATGTCCACATGAAAACAAAAAGAACCGAAGTAGAGATAGGCGCCTTTGCCAACGGTAGGTATATTTTTGTAAAAATTGTCCATTCATTCGCACCGTCAATCTTTGCGGCTTCGGAGTACTCTCTGGGTATAGTGTCGAAAAATTGTCGCAGAAGAAATATTACCCATGTTCCCCCGAAAAAAGTAGGAATTATGAGAGGCTTAAAAGAACCTATCCATCCCAGCTTGTCAAAAAGAATATACTGAGGAATCATAGTAACCTGAGCAGGCAGCATCATGGTTCCGAGCAAAATTTTAAAAAGCAGCTCCTTTTTTGGAAATCTGAAGTATGAGAAGCCAAAAGCCACCACCGATGAAGACAGAATAACTCCGATAAGCGTAAGTACCGTTACATATACTGTGTTCCACAAATACTGCCCGAAGTTATTTTCTGTGAACAATCTTTGATAAGGAGAAAAATCGAAAGGATTGGGAATTATCTGCATCGGATTATCATAAACCTGATCGGCCGTTTTAAAAGATGTTGTTGTCATCCATAGAAAAGGAAAAAGAAACAAAATACTCATAAATACCGCAAACATATATGTGAGAACTAATCTTCTGGTCTTTACTTTTGTCATATCATGACACCTCTTGATCGCCGGATCTGTTGAAGAATTTATACGTAAGCATCACTGAAACAAAGGTAAATGCCAGCAAAATCCATGCAAGAGCACTTGAATAGCCCATTTTAAAATCTCTGAAAGCATTCGTGTAAATATATAGTCCATAAACCAAGCCCGCTTTTTTCATACCGCCATCCATATCAAGCATGATTATTATATTAGAGAATGACTGAAATGAAGTTATTATAGCCATTATGGTATTAAAAAGGGTAACCGGCCTGAGCATTGGCATGGTAATGTACTTCAGACAGGCCCATGATCCGGCACCGTCAAGCTTGGCTGCTTCATAGTATTCGGTAGGTATATTCTGAAGTCCGGCAAGATAAATAACCATAGTTCCGCCTATTCCCCAAAAACTCATTATGATCAGCGACGGTTTAACCCATGCAGGATCTGCCAGCCAACCTGGTCCCGCCAATCCGATGGAATCAAGGAATGTGTTTATAGGTCCAAGACGGGGGTTGAGAATCCATTTCCAAAGCAATCCTGTAGCTACTGCCGGAACAACGCTGGGAAGAAAGAATATGGTTCTGAATACCCCCTGAAACTTCATCTTCACATTCAGCAGCAAAGCAGCTACAAGACTCATTATCTGTGCAACAGGAATACCGATAAGCGACAGAATGAGAGTATTCAATATAGCCCTGAAAAAATCCGGCTCTCTGAAAGCTGTTATGTAATTATCCAGACCAACCCATTTAATTGCAGAGCCTTCACCGGTTCTGGTAAAACTCAAAATAAAAGATGCCACTACAGGGTATAAAGTGAATATAAGCAGCCCTAAGATCCATGGAAGTATAAAAAGGAGCCCCATAAGCACTTCCCGCCTTCTTGATCTTGCAGAAAAAGAAATATCTCTCTTCATTTGTAGTTTTTCAACTCCTGGTTTATTCTCTCCTGAACATAATCAAGAGCCTCTTTGGCGGTTTTATTACCCAGCTGCACATCCATAAGAGCCTGCGTAAGTTCTGTGAGGTATGCCTGACCTATAGGAAGCATTGGAAAAGTATATACATAGCCGTTCATCAACATATCTATATAAATTTTCATCTTATCGTCAACAATGGTCTTGAAAGCATTATCTTCAAGAGCTTTGATCTTTGGAGGAATGTTGTAAAGAGCTGCAGCAAACTCGGCTGCTTGTTTATCTGCAGTGAGCCATGTCAGAAATTCAAAAGCTTCATCTTGGTTCTTTGAAGCGGTAGGAATCACCCAAAAAGAACCACTTACATTACATACATCATTTCTGCCGCCCTGAGGAGCAGGAAAGTTGGATATTCCGTAATCAAAGGTACTTTTGCCGTATTTTTTTGCTATTAGTATCTCCCACTGTGATCCTTCTTTCATAGCAATTTCACCTCTCAGGAAAGGATTGAGAGAACTGAAAAGATCTCCCCAACCGGCCTGAAAAATTCTCTTTTTCTGAAGGTCAACTTTTTTATAGTAAGAGGAAAGCCATTCGTATGCTTCTATATTTTTTTGATGGTTGGCAGTGATTTCATTTGTTGCGGGATCCCAGAGCTGTCCGCCGAAAACATAACNNAACAGTATATATGACTTATTACAGGGTCAAATCCTAATCTTTTCAGAGCGCCTTTTTTATCGTACTTATTAAGCTTGTCGGTGAACTCATCCAATTCTTTTATGGTTTTAGGCGGAACATCAGGATTGAGACCTACTTCTTTAAAAGCATTTTTATTCCACATAAAAGCACTTACATTCAAAGTTGTAGGCAGACCATATTTTTTACCTTTATAGGTTCCATACTCCCATACACCTTTTATGTAATCAGAAGAAGTTATCCCTGCTTTTGCCAATCTGTCGTTCATAGGGACTATCTGTCCTCTGTATCCCAAAGGAACAACCATCCAGTCCCATACGGTTATTACATCAGGGGTTGTGCTTCCGGAAAGAGTTGTCATTATTTTCTCACCCATACCGATAGGTACATACACAGATCTGACATATACTTTAGACTGGGATTTATTGTATCTGTCTATAATGCTGTCAAGGGCTTTTCCCTCGTCTCCTCCCCATGCGTTCCAGAAAACTACTTCCTTTGCACAGAACGAAATGACTGCTACAGACATAATAAGAAGAACAAGAATCATTTTTCTCATTATAAAGTCCCTCCTTTAAGCAAGTTTTGATAATTTTCATAAAGTCCGTTTTTTAGTCGCGGGCTGAAGTAATGAGGATAATCGAAAATAACACTTTTGCTGACATAAGGAGAAATGTACTCCAATTGTTTTTTAACTCTTTCAAAGTCTGCATATTTTGCCTGCCACGGTTGTAAATCAATAGGATAACCGTGTACTGCTTCGAATACCTCAATATCCGCCCAGAACTCAACGTTATTTTTTTTCATTGTATCTTCAAGATCTTTAAATACCATAGATGCACTGATGTAATCAACTTTTTTCGTACCAACTCCGTCTTGCATGGCCAGAATATCTATGACAGAATATTTGAAAAATTCATTCCACCAGGCTGAATAAGATCTAGAGTCAGGGTTTATTCCGAAATAAGGCGAAATCATTACCGGAAGAGAACTGTTTGTATGAATGAAGTCTGAAACTGTACTAAAAAACTTATATACTTTCTTTTTGGCATACAAGGAGTTAAAGTTTCTGTCGTCCAGTTCATGAGGTATATACCACCCGGCAAGAGAAGGACTTTCCTTGAATATTCCGTTCAGCTGGCGGAAAAGGTTTATGTTGATCTGAATTTCAGTATCAAGATCAAACCCGCTGTCATAATTAAAGTTAAATAACCCGAGCCCCAGAAAGATTTTTAAGCTATATTTTTCTGCAATTCTGATAATAGTATTTACAATCTTGCAGTTAGAATAAGTACTGCTGAAAAAGCAATCTTTCTGGGTCTTGGTATACTGTATTATGATACTGTCCATACCGATTTCCTTCATGCTTTTTAACTCAGCTTCCCAAAAATCTTCTCCGTAAGAAGCATAACCGTTTTCCAACTGAAAGAACGCACCTGTTATTTTTATTTTGAGTCCCTCCGTTTACTTTATCTCCTGATAATACTTTGAATAATTATCATAGAGAGGATTCTCAAGTCTTGGACTCATATAGCTTGGATAATCAAAGATAACACACTTTTCTACATAAGGAGACATCAGTTCCATCTGGGTTTTAACTCTTTCTATCTTAGCTGTGGTAGACTGCCATGGCTTATCGTCAACCGGCCATCCATGAGTCTGCTCAAAAACCTCCAGATTGGCCCAGAACTTAACTCCATACTTATCCATTACAGGCTTAAGAGCTTTATATACTTGTGCCGATTCCTGCGCTGTGGTTCTTTTTGTACCAACTCCGTCCTGCATAGCAAAAATATCTATTTTTGCCTGTTTGAAAATTTCTTCCCAAAAAATTGCATAGGCATTTCCATCCGGATTAATTCCAAAATAAGGAGAGATCATAACCGGTTTTTTAGTAAGCATTTTAGCATAGGAACTCATCTGCTTAAGATAATAAACGATAGCGTCTTTTCTTTCTTTGGTTAAAAAATTGCGGTCATCAATCTCTTCAGGCAGATACCATCCGGCAAGGGATTTATGGGATTTATACATGCTGTAAAGCTCACCCAGAATATTTTTGTTATAAACGGCCTGTGCCTGGGGATCCATTTTCCCTTCCCAGTATGAAGAATCTAAAGCCAATCCAAGATAAACATGCATATCTAAAGCATCGGCAGTCTTAAGAATAGTACCGATCACATCACCATAGCTCTCATCCTTGGGCTTATTCATGTCGGGAACAACGGCAACAGCAGAAGAAAAAGCAGATCCATCTGTAGAAAAAGATACTTTATAACCGTTTTTCGGGACAGAAACACCTGATACTTTGGAGTTCATAAACATAATATTTATAAAATTGATATCCTTTTCAGATTTTAGATCAAAAGTTACTTCTATATTTTTTCTGTTCTGCCATCCAACCATATCCTCCCAGGAGTATCTGAACTTTCCGTCAATAAGCTTATTATTTGCATCCGAATACTGGGAAGCAGGCTTAGGATTTACAGTATAAGAACATCCATCAAGAAGTGTTTTGGAGTCATACATGACCTGTATTTCCGGAGTGATAACCCATTCTATGCCGGCAGGCACTTCCAGAGAGATTTTTACGTATCTTGATCTGACCTTGCCGTTCCAGCTGATGTTTGTAAGCGATTCATCTGCGAAAAGCTCGTCGGAAGTTTCCTTGTACTTGGATGGATAATAATAGACATCGTTATATGCGGAATATTGAACAATAATGGTATCCATTCCGATATTTCTCATGGACTGAAGTTCTTTGTACATTTCATCATAGTTCATATTTGCAATTGCTCCGTTAATTTGAAAGAAAGCACCGGTAAGAGGTTTTACATTTTCTCCGGCAGAAAATCCGACTGCGGAGAAAGCTATAAATAAAATCAATAAAGCCTTTACACCAAGTTTTTTCATACTTTCACACTCCTAAATAAGATTATTCATCAATAAATAAAGAACATAATGCTGCGCCTACAGACCCTGCTTCTTCTCCTACGGTACTGTACTTTATTATATCCCCCGGATTTCTCAGGTTAATTTTTTCAAACTCCCTGCGGATGCTTTCAAGCATAAAGCTCCCGTAACGTGGTAGTACACCGCCTATATATACTGCATCAAAATCAATAGTATTCTTTAAGGTATCAACAAGCCAGGCAAATGTTTTACAATACTCCGATAATATTCTCTGATCCTTTTCGTTTATTGGATTATTGATATCAGAAAGATTTTCCGACAGATACCTGCCTGAAAGAACAGTCTCTATACAGCCTTTTTTCCCGCACGTACATGAGTTGGAACTTAAGGGATACACAATGTGGCCGATTTCCCCTGCTGAGCCCGTTACTCCTCTCATTACTTTTCCGTTTACAACAATTCCGGAACCTATGCCCGTACCTACAGTGATATAAAGTATACAACCGTCTTTTTCTTTAAACCACTGCATATATGCAGCCATATTTGCGTCGTTGTCCACTACTGTACGTATTTTAAAAACTTTTTCAATCTCTTTTTTTACTTCCGTTCCTGTCCACCCCGGCAGATTGTCAGAAGCATATAGGACTTTACCGTTTTTAAAATCAATTCTGCCGGCCGAGGCAATGCCAATTGCCGTAGTTTTTCCATCAATTACCTTTTCAATGCATTTTTCTATGCACGCCAGAACAGAGGCAGCGTTTTTAGGAGTCTCCTGTCTGTAAGACTTGAGAATATTTCCGTACATATCAGTAAGAACCGATCTGGTCCATGTTCCTCCAAGATCAACACCTACTGCGGTTATGTCTGAAGAAGGAAGATCGCTTATATGCTTTACAAATCTGGCTGTAGTCTGCTGTGGTCTGGAAATAGCTCCTCCGACAACAACTGCGTATGCTCCGTTTAAAATAGCCATTCTTACCTGTTCGGGATAAAAATAATTACCTTCAGCGATAACTGGAATATCTGTTAATTCTGTTATTTCACGGATAAGATGTATATCGGGTTTTGATCTGTCACAAGTTTGTGCAGTATAACCAGACAATGTAGTGGAAATATAGTCGGGTTTCAAAGTAAGAATTTTTTTTACGTCCTCAACGCTTGAAATATCAGCAAGAATTTTAATATGAGGATACTTTTCCCTGCAGTGTCTGTAAAGCTTTTCAAGAGGTTCCGGTCTGCTCCTGTATATGCTGTCTATAGCTACAATATCTGCTCCAGCATTTATTACTTCGTCTATCTCTTCGCAAGTAATGGTGATATATGCCTCATAATCCGGCCTTCTGTCTTTAAATATGCCTATTATGGGCAGATCTGTTATCTGGCGTATAGCTTTAATATCTTGGGGAGTATTTGCCCTTATGCCCTTTGCTCCCCCCTGTATGGCAGCAACAGCCATTTTTTGCATTATCTCCGAACCGTAAAGAGGTTCAGTTTCTTCTGCCTGACAGGACACTATAAGTCCATGCTTAAAATCAAGAATCATGCGATTTCCTCCAATAAAAGAAAAAGTCTAATGAAATTTTACTTCAAAAAAATTCAAAATAAAAAAAATATTATTTCTTATATTGGTATTATATAACATAAAGGTGCTTAAAAAAAACAGACTAAAATTAGAAAAATATCTGTTTATACTAAATTAATAGCCATAATTGGCAATAATCAGCCGAGAATAACTTTGAAAATTAAAAACAACCAAGATACCGTACTGATTACTATAATTCTATGTATACAAAAAAATTTTTACAAGTATATAAGTCACAATTCATGGTATCTCAGTAAGGACTAACAACAATGTTGATTGTCCATAAAACAAGTAGTATAATCGAGAAGAAAAAATATTTTTTCATAAAGAGATAAATGTGAAGTAAAATTTCAAGAAATGGGGGTAATGTATGCTTGAAGAAAAAAATCTGTCTTTCGGAGTGCTGAGCGATATACATTCAGACGGTATAAAACTCAAAAGAGCTATCAAAGATTTATATAAAATTGATATGAAAACGGATGCTCTCATACTCAATGGAGATACGGTAGATTTAGGCTATAACCGGGAGTATAAAAAAATACAAAAAGCTTTAAAATCATCCAAAAACCAGATTCCTGGAAAAATAATCATTTCTCTGGGAAACCATGAATTTTATAAGTATTATGGACATGGTCCCAACACTGAAGCAGAAGAAAAGGAACTTATAAATAATTTTTTGAAGTTTACAGGAAAAGAAAAAGTTTATTCTGATTGTTGGATAAAAGGATATCATTTCATAAGTTTGGGATCAGAAAAAACTTACACCTTTGATCAGCCCAGTACTGTTCAGGCATATCTTTCCGAGTCACAACTGAAATGGTTTGAAGAGAAGATAAACGAAGAGTATGAAAAGAACAAATATATTTTTGTTATTTTTCATCTGCCGCCGGATGATACGGTTAAGTTTTCACACTACTATAAAGAGAATATAAAGCAGGAAGAAAGATTTTTAAAGATTATCCAAAGGTACCCTAATATTGTATATCTTACCGGGCATTCCCATATAAGTCCGCTGGTTTATGACAATATTTTTTATAAGTCGCCTTATGGATATCTCATGATAGACTCTTCATCGGTATCGCGTCCTGTGATTCTTGACGAGAGTACGGGCGAAGAAAAAAATCTTCCTGGTGGAAGAAGCTTTGGGTTGTACTTTCAGATCTATGACGAAAGTATGGAAATAAGGGTGCGGGATTTTTCAAAACATGAGTGGATAGGCGAAAGCCACAGATACTTTAATAAATAAAAAAGTAAGGCTGTGCCTTACTTTTTTTTGAGTTCCGGAGCAACAAAGGTATTCCAGTAATTTATCATGAATATTAAGCATGGAAGTGCCAGCAGAGTCCCAATTACTCCAAAAAGCTCTCCGAAAATAAAGATTATAATAAAAATAACGTACCAGTGTATTTTCAGATTGGAACTCTGAACTTTTGGACTGAAAAACCAAACCTCAAGCTGGTTGGCAGCGACAATTATTACTATACCTATTATAAGACCTGTTAGTCCTCTGGTAGCATAGCCTATGAGAAGCATAGGTACCGCAGCAATAACTATACCAAGATAAGGTATAAAATCTGTTATCCAGGAAAGGACACCTAAAAACACAGCTCCT
The DNA here is from genome assembly GCA_002431635.1 of Petrotoga sp. UBA5851. Lineage (GTDB taxonomy): Bacteria > Thermotogota > Thermotogae > Petrotogales > Petrotogaceae > UBA5851. The sequence goes on along the minus strand of DJGH01000001.1, from coordinate 7,636 downwards.
TTTATGCCTGCTACAAACGATGAAAAACCTACAATTAACCCTACAAAAGTTGCAACTACAAACTGTCCCTGTACAAACACTTCAAAATCTCGAAATGTTTTTTTTAGGAAAAGAACCCCTTTTGATCTTTCAGAGCTTGGGAACAATATCCAAAACTTATCAGATACTTTACTTATTATACCGTTTATAGTAGCTGCGGTTATTATAGCAATTACGATTGAAGCAATGAAATTAGGAGCTGAGCCTACTACCTTATCAAGAATTGAAAGACCTGTTGAAGAAAGTTTATGCGAAAAATCTTCTATAAGCTTGACTATCCATTCTGGCATGGCTTCATAGAGATCGCCGGAAGAAGTGATTTTAAGATTTTCAAGAACAACTTTTCCCTGGTCAATAATTATCGGAATAAGATTTCCAAATGCATAAAGAACTATCCCAATAAAAAATATGTTTGAGATTATTCTGCTTAATGTGGCATTAAGCTTAAATTTTTGCACAAGAAACTTTTCAGGTACTCTTACCAGAATAGAAAAATAAAGTCCTATAACTATAGCAGTCATAGTAAATGGAGCTATTTTTATCAGAACAAGGAATCCAAGAAAATAAAGAAGAGTAAGTATACCGCCAGTAGTAAGCATTTATTACCTCCATTTTTTATAGTATAGGAAGTACTTTGGTATAATTTATGTTATCATAAATTATATAGGAAGATAATTAACTGAAGATTAAGATAAGAGAGGCGTATATGGATAAAAAAACTTTGAGGAGTATTGTTTTGAATCAGAGAATTAATACTGATGCTGAACAGATATTGGAAAAAAGCAGCCGTATCTGTGCTAATCTGCTTAAAGTTCTATCGGAGCTTAACTATGAGACTATTGCACTTTATAGTTCCTTCAGGAAAGAGGTTGATCTGTCGGAGGTCTTCCATTCTATCAGAAAAGATAAAAAAGTAGTTTTCCCTTTTATATCAGATAAAAAAATGATTTTCAGAAGAGCAGACTCTGAAAAAGATTTCAGGCTGGGAAAGTTTGGTATTATGGAACCGATGGGCGAAGAAGAGAAAAAAATAGATCTGTTCATTCTTCCTGCTGTTGCATTTGACAGAAATTTTTACAGACTGGGATACGGCGGAGGGTACTATGACAGGTATTTTTCTGAAAATTTAAAGACAGTACTGATAGGTAGCGTATTTGATTTTCAGATTGTTCAGGATGTTTTTCATGAAGAACATGATGTTCAAGCCGATATGATCGTAAGCGAGAGTGGTGTTTTAAGAAGAAAGAAAGCAGAAAAAAAAGATGAAATTAAAGGAGGAGAGAGCCGGTGAGAAAATATCCGTTTTTTTATATGAACTCATTTTCTTGTGTTCCGGGGTATGGCAATCCTGCAGCAGTTGTGTACGGAGCAGAAAATATCAGTGAAACAGATATGCAGAAAATTGCAAAAATCAACGGACTTTCAGAAACAGCATTTATAATAAACGAAAAAACTAGCGGTTACGACTACAGAATAAAATTTTTTACACCTGAAAAACCCATAAACATGTGCGGACATGCAAGCATTGCCGCGGCATATGCGTACTCAGAAATGAACGATATGCCATGTGAGATATCTCTAACCCAGAAAACCGATGTGGGAACATTAAAAATAAAAGTTGAAAGGCTAAACGAATATTCAAGAGTATCTCTTCAAATGGATACTCCAGATATTGAAAGAACATTCCACGGTCAATATAAAGAGTTTGCACAGGCACTTGGACTGAAGGAAGAAGAAATTGAGAATGATCTTCCTGTCGCCGTCAATAAAAAAGGATATCTTTATATCCCTATTAAAACGATTGACTCAGCAAGAAGAATAAAAACTAATAAAGAGCTTATGCTGGATATGGACAAAAAATTGAACCTGCATGGATGGTATGTTTTTACGCCACAGGTATTACTGGCAGAAAATGATTTCCATGTAAGGTTTTTTGCTCCAAGTATGGGAGTAGATGAAGATCCTGTTACAGGAACAGCCAATGCGTACTTTTCATTTTATTACTATCGTTATATAAGCGCTAAGCCTTCAGGACACCTCAAAAATGAACAGGGTTTTGAAATCGGGAAAAATGGTGAAATAGAAGTAGAATTCTCAGAGCTTGATGCTTTACCTTCGATAGTAATAAGCGGTTATGTTCAAAAATATATAAAAGGAGAGCTTAATATTCAAAACCTAGACATGTACAGTAACTAAGCTTTATTAGAAAGATCCCATAAATCCTTTATTTCGTCTTTATACCTTTTGAAGACTTCCATTACAGAAGGACTGAAGTTACTCGGAGAAACCTTTGAATCGCCGTTTTCTATTATGAAAACGGTTTTTTCATGTGAGAAAGCTTCCTTGTAAGGTCTTGCTGACCTTAAAGCATCGTATACATCGACAATAGTAACGATAGTTGCTTCAATAGGAATCTCGTCTCCCTTTAGACCATAAGGATAACCTGTTCCGTCGTACTTTTCATGATGATATAAAGCGATATTTCTTGCTACCGTAAATATAGAGTTCTCACCGATTATATTGGCACCTGAGACAGTATGCTTTTTCATCAGCTCCCACTCTGAATCATCAAGTTTACCCGGTTTAAGCAAAATACTCTGCGGAATGGATATTTTGCCTATATCGTGCAAAGGAGAGTACTTTCTGATCTTGTTGCAAAGATCAATAGAAAGACCGAGTTTGGTAGCTATGAACTCAGAGAGGATACCTACCCTTTCAATATGATTTCCGGTATTTTCATCATAACCGTCTACCATTTCAAGCATTTTGTTTGAGAAATAATCATAAGATTGTTCGATGCTTTCATAAGCACTCATAAGTTCTTCGTTTGAAGCTCTCAGCTCCTCTAAGGTTGCATATATTTCCTCAGCCATACTGCTATAGTGCTTAACAAGGTTTTTAACTTCATAATCTTTTACATTTTTCAACGATTCGTCCAGTATAAAGTCTTTGCTTTGAGCAAAGTTCTTCATGCTTTTTATAAGATCAGCAAAAGGTTGTGAAGACTCATAAACAATGGTTTCTATTATAATGATCGTAAGAATCTGCAAAAGAATAAAGGTAAGGATGTTTTTTATAAAAGCATCAAGTACAGGACTGACAATATTACTTCTTTCTGTAACAGTAAAAAATATCCAGTTTATCTGTGGAATCTTCTTATAAGATACAAAGTAGTTGATACCCATAAAGGAAGCAGCAAAAGTACCCTCCTGTTCTGAACTCTTTTCAAAGATTTCATGAAAGGAAAGATTGGTGCTTAAGAGATTTTTTTCGGGATGTATGATCATTATACCCTTGCTGTTTATGACAAAAGACTGAACAGTACCGTAGATACTTTCAGAAACAAGATTGTCAATTAAAAAATCTGTTTTAAAGTTTGTTCCGGCAACTCCGACAAACTTTCCTGATTTGTCGTTAATATTTCTTGTCACAGAAATTGAATAATCATTAGTGATATAATCTATATACGGATCAGACACTGCAGTCTTCCCATGGGCATTTATTGCGGCGGTATACCACGGACGTATGGTTGCATTATAATCGGGCTTTATGTCAAACTCAGGCTTTACTAAGATACTCCCGTCCGGAAGTCCTATAAATGCTGATGCAATATATGAAGAAGATTCGACAAAATCATCAAACATTGACATGATATGCTCTTTGTCTATAGTGTTTTCATTGCGTGATATATGAGCTATGAAGTAATCTACTATCTCAGAAGAAGTTCGGATATAGTTATTGAACTTCTCAGTAATAAAATCATTTTTATCTTTCAGGATTTTCTTTGCAGTGTCAAACTGGTCAAGATAAGAAATATAAAAAAGGATAACCTGGAAGATTGAAAATATGGCAGAAGTTATTATTAAAGCTATAGATATCTTTGTGCGCAGTCTCATAGACCACCTCTTGTATGTAAGATAACGTCAAAATAAAGGTTCTAATATTAATATATTATATCATACTTAACCTTAAAAATCAGGAGAAAAATATGAGAAAACTTATTGGTGTTATTGCTGTTATAAGTATTATAATCGCAGCCTTTGGTATACGAAATACTGTGATCAGGGAAAGGGAACAGAAAGTGAAGATGATAGAAGTATATGGTTTTGAAGACGGTTATGACTTTATGATAGGAAAACATGAGATAACGTACCTTCAATACGAAAGATATACCGCCGAACTAAAAGATAAAGATGTTTCTTCACACACTGTACCGGGAGACAGATATCCAGTAAAATCCATAAGCTGGATTCAAGCAGTCAATTTCTGTAACTGGCTTAGCAGCAAGGAGAAGCTTGCGTGTGCATACGACGATGACTACAACTTAATAGACTCGAACGGGCAAGCAACAAAAGATATTTCTAAAGTTATTGGGTACAGGCTGCCGACAGAAAGAGAATGGGAGTTTGCCGCTGTAGGAGCAACGAAAACCAAAGGTTTTAAGTACAGTTCTTCGGATGATCCCGACCAAGCTGGATGGTATCGTTACAACAGCGGAGAAAAGTATCTTATTCAGTCTTCCGACCGTGCAACCATAATATCAAACGGCTGCAAGCCACATGAAACAGGATTAAAAGTTGCCAATGAAATAGGATTATATGATATGAGCGGTAATCTGTGGGAATGGGTCCAAGACTATTACTATGAAATGAAAGCTTTAAAAACAGATATATTTCGCGATATGCCATCCTCTCAGACGGCTTATCTAAGGACAATCAAAGGTGGCTCGTGGTTTGACGGCGAGGAAAGTATGGAAATAACAAGTAGGGAAGGGTGGAACGAGTACAGCAGCTCATCTGATACGATAGGATTTCGGCTGGCAAGAACTATAATTCCAGTCAGAAAAGGGATTGACAAAGATGATTAAACATATAACAGCCAAAAACTTTATATCAACGGTTAACGGGAAAGACGAATGGTTTGGCTTAAGGTACAATTTCAATATATACAGGGGCTGCATACATCAATGCATATACTGTGATTCAAGAAGTGAATGTTATCAGATCGAAAATTTTGAAGATCTTTTGGTAAAAACAAATGCCCCTGTTCTTGCAAGGAAAGAACTTTCTCACAAAAGAACAAAAGGTCTTATAGGAACCGGTTCAATGAGTGATCCGTATAATCCCGCTGAAAAAGAACTTCTTATCATGAGAGAGGTCCTAAAAGTAATTCAGGCTTTCAGATTTCCGGTTCATATTCTTACCAAAAGCGATCTTGTACTTAGGGATCAAGATATAATCAAGGAAATAGCCACGATAAAAGCCTATGTATCTTTTACTGTAACAACGTATGATGATGAACTAAGCAAGAAAATTGAACCATTTGCTCCAATATCTTCAAGAAGAATTGCCGCGATGAAGCAACTGGCAAAAAGCGGTATAAATACAGGGATTTTACTTATGCCAACCCTGCCGTACATTACAGACAACGAAGAAAATATAAAAAAAATAATGCAGATAGCGGTGGATAACGGTGCAAGCTATGTAATAGCAAGCTTTGGAGTTACAATGCGCGATAGACAGCGAGAATACTACTATAAAAAACTAGAAGAAAACTTTCCCAGTATAAAGGAAAAGTATATAAAAAAATATGGGAATTACTATTCATGCAGATCAGAAAACTCCAGAAAATTAACCAGCATATATAATGAGTATACTGTGAAATACAACCTCAAAAAAAGAGTAGAACCGTATAACGAGGTTGTAGAGAATCTTAGACTCTTTTCTTAAAATGAAGTTGTACAGTAAGGAGGTTTCAAGAAAGAAAAAACAGCATTCAGCTCCTTCAGCGCGCAACTATCAGTAATAAAGGCCTTTCCAAGGTAGACAAGCTTTTCAAGGCTTATGCTCCCTATGCTCCAGCTTGAAAATGAACCCAAGTCCATTGATACAGATACCTTTTTCTTATTGCTGCCTAAAGTAAAGTGTTCATCTTTTCCGGATAAAGGATCATGAACAATGAATTCAATGCAAAAATCAGAAGGAGCAGGTAACTTTTTAAGAACAGACTCAATACTGCACACTCTGTACATAAGGCCTACACCCTGTATATTTGAATTATGGTAGACACTTGGTATAATGACTTCTCCCGGATAATAAATATCCTCGAAAAGACGCCATATATCCCTATCAACAGTTGTAAACTCTACAAACTCTATCTGGTCTTTCTGGCTAGCAAAAAATGAAAATATGGATTTGAGACACGCAGTATCAGAATAAATCATCTCTCTTATTACAAGACTGTTTTTAAGCCAATTTCCCGCATTTTCTTTTCTGAAAGAGAACCTCACATAACCACAAAGATTTTTTTCAGAATCATAAAAACCAACTGTCCTTATTTCAGGATTTCTGAAAAAAGCTTTTTTCTCCATCTCAGTTTTAAGTATCATACCATGGACTTTTTGAGAAAAAGAGTTATAAAACTTGACTATATCTTCAGTATCCGGTTCTTCAAGATAACGCATAATGCCTTTGCTTTTTAATATACTAAAATGAGCCGGCTTTACTCTGTACAAATCCATTTTTTCTCCCGGGCAGAAACCAAACTTACTGTAAAACATTACATTGAAAGGATAAAGCAGCAAAAAATCCTTTTTGTTTTTTTTACCATAGTCTATAAAATAACTTACAAGCTCTTTAGCCACATGCTCTTTCTTATGTATAAAATCTGTAGCCACAGTTCCTAGGCCGCATACATCAATCATATGGTTATAATAATTCATTTTGTAATCATATATCAGCATACCACCCAAAAGCTCTTTTTCCCTGTAACATCCATATACTTTCACTTCTTTAGCGTGTTTACAGATTTCTTCAAACTTTTTCATATATATATCGCGTATCTCTGGTTTATGTGCATCCATCGAAGGATAAGCATTTGAAACGATAGAAATAAACTTTGGAATATCGGCTGTTAGAAGCTTCTTTATCATAAATTCCCCCCTAAAAGTAGTATTTACTAAGTTTTTCCCCTTTTATTCAACATAATTATAATAGAAATCTTTAATATTAAATACTACTTCATCGGATATTTTTGAATATAAGTTAATTTTATTTCCCAAAACTGTTATAACAGGGTTTTCCGAAGTTATCCAAGCTATAAGTTCAGATCTTGGAATAAGAAAATCTCGTGTCTCCGTTCCCTCACAACAGTCAAGTCTGATAATATTAAAATCATAAAGAGCATATTCCTTATTAAAACTTCCTCCCTGAAGAATCAGACTCTTTGAGTCAATGGTGATCTTATCAGTGGTATTCACAACACTCAGCAGAACTTCCTCATAATCAGACGGAACGGAAACAGTAAATTGAATATCAATGGAAAGTACAGAATTTCCAAAATCAAGATAATTATCCACCAAAGAATAAGTAGTTTTACCGGTCATTAAATCAGTATACTTTACAACATTTCCCAAAATAACGATTCCGATAAACAATGAAATTAACGACAGAATAACTTTCTTCATAACCTTCGCCTCCTTTTTTATTCTACAAATATATTATATAATTAATTATGAAAAAGATTTATTAACAAAAGATAAAATTAGATAAATTTTATCGGTTTTGCGTAGGAGAAAAAATGCAGATAATAATAAAAG
>DJGH01000078.1:97790-100239 GCA_002431635.1 Petrotoga sp. UBA5851 | reverse complement strand
TCATACTTTTGATTTAACAATTGTTTTTTATATGCTCGTCGTTTTATTTTTTATAATAATTTACTATAATAAATCTTACCATATTTTTGTCATTGGATGTCAAGCTCCAAACAACAAGCTTTTCACCGAAAAAGAGCCGATATATTCCAAAAGGTCATTTCTTCTAATGTGTATTGGGATATATGTTTTGTGTTTCTGTAGAGTAAAATAAATATCGAAGTGTATAAATCCAGAGTAATTATTGTATAATGACATTAAGTAACAATTGCTAGTTTTTATACGCCACGCAAAAACTTTGTCATAAAAGGGGGTAAAGTTGGTTGGTATATTGGGAATTAACGCTGTATTTAATGTTACGGCCAATAATTTTGTATCTGGCTGGAGCACCAATATTGGAAGATTCATTCAAACTATGCTAGATATAGGAGTAATATCTTTTATGGTTTTTTTCTCTATTATCCTTTTTATAGGTCTTGCACTTTTATTTATTGAGCTTTTAAATAAAAATGAAAAGTTTTAGGCTTAAGCCAAAGCAAATAGGGACATCGAATGATGTCCCTATTTTTTTGTGGTATATATTTAATTATTCAAAACATTTAGTATTCAAAGGTGCTTCTGCCTATAAACTCTCTTATTACTGAGTGTCTTGGAATTTCTTCCAGTTCGGTGACAGGAAGGTAGTAATCAAGAAAACGGAGCAGCCTCTTGGCTTCTGAAAACTCCGGACAGGAAGGCTCTATCTGTAAAAGAAGAGGTTCGGCAAAAAGTTTAAGAACTGCAAGTTCGTACGCCAAATGTGAATTGAACATAACGTCAGCATCTTCCTGAAAGGGAAATATATTCTTTTCTTCTCCACGTCTCACGCTTGGCCACATTTTCAATGTAGATAAAGCTGAATGTCCCCTTGTATTAAAATCTCTTACAATACGTCTTATTATACGTGTGTCGGTCGTTGGAATCCTATTTACATCATCAAGACTCATCTGGGTAAGCGCACTCACATATATTTTAAACTTGTTCTCTCTGGGAATTCTATTTGTAAGCTGTTCGTTCAGTCCGTGAATTCCTTCTATTATAACCGGCTGGTCTTTTGCTATTTTAAGAACCTTTCCGGATGGTTTGCGCGTGCCACTTATAAAATCAAACTTGGGAAGCTCTATGGCGTTGCCGTTAAGAAGATCAACAAGATTTTTGTTGAAAAGCTCCAGATCTAATGCGTTTATAGACTCAAAATCATAGTTGCCGTTTTCATCCCTGGGAGTCAGTGATCTTTCTACAAAGTAGTCATCAAGGGAAATAGAAACTGGTTTAAGTCCGTTGACCTTAAGCTGGAGTGAAAGTCTCTTTGCTGAAGTCGTTTTTCCCGAAGACGACGGACCAGCTATCAGTATAAGTCTTGCTTTCTTGTTTTTTATTATTTCATCTGCTATCATGGCATATTTTTTTTCGTGAAGTGCTTCTGCAACTCTTATTAATTCAATGCTGTGTTCTTTTCCTTTAAGTATTATTTCGTTGAGCTCACCTACGGTTTCAATCTCCATTATCTTAAGCCAGTTTTTATACTCGGAAAAAGTATTTGAAAGCTTTTCGAAATGTTTGTACTGAGGAACAGCATCTGGACAGGTTTCATTGGGGTGTAAAAGCATAAAACCACCATTAAATTTTTGGAGGTCAAACTTATCTATCATAGATGATGAAACAGGCATGTAGCCGTAAAAGTAGTTGTAATAACCTTTTGCTCTGTAAACGTTGACGGTGCTCTTTTTTCGGAATTTAACCAGTAATGCTTTGGAGTGAAGTCCCTGTTCTGAAAAAAGAGACATGGCCTTATACTTGTCTATGGAAAGTTTTTCAAATTTTATATCCTGGGATATGATATTTAGCATTGTGTTTTTAAGCGCTTGGAGTTTTTCTTCAGAAGCTTCTGAATTCTTGAACTCGCAGTAAAGTCCGTTCCCAACTGAGTAGTGAACACTGTAATGTTCTGTAGGGTCGATATCCTTTAATGCAAGGAAAAGTATAAAAAGCAGGCCTCTTTGATATATCCTTACGCCATCGGGCGTAGACAGATCTAAAAACTCTATCTCACCGTTTTCTTCAACAGGTTTGAAAAGTTCTTTTATATTGTTGTTGAACTTAATTCCATATACTTTCCTGTTGGTTTGTTTTTCAAAATTTTTAGCAAGCTCCGAAAAAGGTCTTCCTTTTTCTATATAGTATGTCTGCTGTGTTTTGGAACATCTTAAAGTTAAAGTCATACTTCTTTTTCCTCCTTTTCATTTGACAAGAAATTATATGTGTGCTATAATTATTCAGAATTATCGTTGGGACGTAGCCAAGCGGCAAGGCATCGGACTTTGGCTCCGGCATCGTAGGTTCGAATCCTACCGTCCCAGCCATCGGGGATTTAAAACCGGGCATATAGCCCGGTTTTTTATCAGTTCACTGC
>DJGH01000078.1:93215-97783 GCA_002431635.1 Petrotoga sp. UBA5851 | reverse complement strand
AGATTTTGTTTTTTTATAATTCTGTATTAAATTACAAAACCGGGCCATATAAGGCCCGGTTATATGTTGTTTTTCAGCTAATGACTTCTGTTGCGTTTTTAGTGTCTTGTATAACCTTATCTATATCAGTTATATAGTTGGGGTCTATGGCCTTTATCTGTTCAAGATAACCTATCTTAAGATTCTTGTCACCAAGTGTATCGGCAATTTCTAGTCCAAGGTCAAGAGCAGAGAGTTTCGTGCCAACTGAAGAGTCGGTAGATCCTACTACTGTTGCAACATTTCTCAGCATATCGTTTATCTGTTTGCTGAAGTATGACATAAGGTTCTCCTGGCCTATATACGAAATATAACCCTTAAGCTGATTAAGCTGTATTCTGGTATACTGTATTTTAACCTGGTTATCGTTCGGATTTACCTGATAGTACTCAGACACAACTCTGGAAGATGAAGGATACTGAAGGAAAAGCTCTTTAAGCACTTCAGCTCTCTGAGCTGTTATAGATGCTGATTTGGTTTCATTTTCCTTTTTGTACTGTGCAAGTACATTTGGATCCGTAAGATTCATTGTTTCATATTTTTCTTTAAGTTCGATATATTTTTTGGCATCATCGTACTTAAGCTTTTCGGTAGTAAGGGTAAAGTTGGAGGTATCTTTGGATATTTTTTCTGTAAGCTCGGTTATCTTTTCATTGATTTTTTCAATTCCCAATGCAACTATTTTTTTATCTACGCTGCTCACTAGAGTAATATAGGCTGTTGCATCATTGGCATTTGTATCATAGATGAGCGAAAGTGCGTTTGAAGTATTTGCGAAAATGGCCATAAGCTCGGATTTAGCATCCGGCAAAGCCTTTCCGGTTGAATCTATAACATCTATGGACAGGTCATTCAAAAGTTCTTCAAGAGCAGCTTTATCTTCCACTGATGAGTTAAGTCTTGCTGCAAGACCGATGGCTTTGTCAACATAAACCTTTCCAAACTTTTGGTCTGCTTTATATGCTTCAAACCATGTCTTGAACTTATCCTGCTTTAATGTGGTTTCTATCTGACTGTATATATCAGGATACTTCAATACATCTTCGGGTGTGCTGAAAACTTTTTTGTCTTCAACCTTTATAAGATGTGAACCAAACTGTGACTTTACAGGGCCTATCAGTTCATTTACAGTTGCGGCAAAGGAAGCATCTTCAAACTCCTGAACCATTGTTCCGTGTTTAAACCAACCAAGTTCACCGGATGATGTTGCATTGGATGTATCTATGGAGAATTTTGCAGCTGCATCATCAAAGCTCATAGCGCCGGAGAGTATGTCTGCCTTTATTTTATTTGCAGTAGCCTCATCTGTCACAAGGATATGCTGGGCTTTTACTTCCTCATACTGAGTCTTGAGCTGGTCAAAATTCTTTGTTATATAGTCAATTGCCTCGTCTTTGGTAACTGATACGACTTTTTCGGTTATCCTGTCAACAACGAGTTTAATTTCTATCGAATCTTTTATGGAATTTACAAGTATATCTCTTACCTGCTTTTCAGAACCATAGTACTGTATAATCTGATCCCAGTTGGTTTTGTTTTCTTTCAGCTGGTTTAAGTAATCGTCAACCTGTTTGTTAAGTTCTTTTTCAGTGTCTTTTTTTGAAGGAAGAAGCTTGTTCTGTTCGGCATAATATCTGGCTATTTTCTGATCCATAAGGTCATCGATTATGCTTATTTTAAAAGAGAGAGAATCAAAAACAGGATCTATTTCCTGACCGTAGTACTGATAGTACTGCTGAGACTGTGATTGATACGCCTTATCAAGCTCATCGCTCATTACCCAGTAGGGATAGCTTAGTTCTGTAGAATCTTTTGTAAGAACAGCAACTGCATTTTCTCTGCTCACAGATGTACCTGAGCCTGTCGGCTGAGAAGAAATATACGCAGCAATAGACCACCATACTATTCCCACGACAAAGAGTGCTACTATGACTATGGATATGATTTTTTCGTGTTTCACAAACCAGTTTCTCATCTTTCTGCTCCTCCTATTCGTTTGGTTAAAACACATTCGCTTTAAGTATTTTATCATAAAAGTTGCTAAATTGTGTTACAATAATTCACTACTGTCCAGTACATTTTTTTTGTTTAATCCTTTGAATATACTGTAAAATCAATATCCTCAAAGATTTTATCTATCCATTCCATGTACTTTAAAAGGTTTTCATCCACAGTATCTGCTTCAAGCATACTCTTGAGATCAAAAAACCTTTTTATATGGTTTTTGGTTCTGGAAACAGCATACTCCACGGTGGTGCCTGTTGTCATTATAAATGCCCAGTCGCTTGACTGTGCAAGAAGAAGTTCTCTTGCCATCTGATTCAGTACTCTTCGTTTCAAACTGTCGGGCTGCTCATATTTTTTGGCACAGCATACCATAATTTCGGTTGCCTGGTGAAGATGTCTGTATATCCAGTCATTAGAGCCATTTAACCATACTTCGTTATAACCGTTGGCTCCCCACGTTGACTGACATGGGGTTGTAACCTGTACTGAATCTATTTTTTCCAAAAATGATGTGGGAGTTGCAGGCTTAACTGTTTGCTGAGCGCTCATGGCTCTGAATAGCTCTTCGAGGAATAACGGCCCTTCATACCACCAGTGACCGAAAAGCTCTGCATCAAAAGGAGCAGTTATAAGCGGCACTTCTCCGTCAAAGATACCGTAAAGCCTTTTGGCCTGTTCTATTTTTTTATCGAGAAAATCAGCTGCATGCTCCTTTACTGCCTGTTTGGCTTCGTCTATATCGTAATAGTCCTTTCGGTCAATCTCCACATCTTTTCCAGAAATTTTATGATACTTTATTCCGACATTACATCTTACTCCGCTTCTGTCTATATATGGCTTTATGTAATCAACTTCCCTGTCAAAGCCTATATCCCTGTAGAATTCTCTGTATCTGAAATCTCCAGGATATCCAACAGTTGCGCTCCATACCTGTTCACTTGACTCAGGATCACGTGCGAAAGCAAAAACCCCTTCATTAGTTATTACAGGTCTATATACTCCATAGTGTGCGGGCTCATCTGCAAACCACAGGGCGTGTGAGTCAGTAAAAAAATACTCTATGCCATATTCAGAAAGATACTTTTCGGCTCCCGGAAAGTAAGCACATTCAGCCAGCCATATTCCCTTAGGACTACGTTTCATAAAGCGCTCATAAGTTTTTACCCCTGCATCCAGCTGCGCCCTTACCGCGGAAGGATACTGCTGCATAAAGGGGAGAAATCCGTGTGTGCCATTACAGGTAACTATTTCTATAAAACCTTTATCCTGGTACTCTCTGAACGCATCAAGTAATCTCTGATTATAATCATGATAAAATAATACATAAGTTTCCTTAAAATCAGCTAAATAAAATTTAGCCATCTTATGCTTACGCAGATCCTCATCTTTTGTCCTTACAACTTCTTTTTCACACAGCTCTATAAGTTTTTCCATGTGCCTGGAATACTTCTGGTTGAGATCGTCTGATCCCAACATCTCCATAAGAGGCGGGGTTATACTCATAGTAAGATGAAACTGCACTTTATCTCTTTCCAGATTCCTAAACATTTTTATCAGTGGAATATATGTTTCTGTTATAGCCTCAAAAAGCCATCTTTCTTCCAGAAACTCTTCAAAATCCGGATGCCGGACGTATGGAAGATGGGCATGAAGCATCAGAGAGAAGTAACCCTTAGGATTCTTCATTTTATACCTCCTGATTTGAAGATTTCTGTGGTTCTGAAGGCAGAACCACTGGAAAAAGCATTCTCCGGACCGGAAAGTTTCTCAATTACGGTTATCAGAGGACGGTAATTTTCGTCCAAAATTATCTGTTTGAAAGTTTTGTCTTTGAGACTTACCCATTTTTGAAACTTAACGTTTCTTGGAGAAGACGGCGGAGTATGTACTATATTGGATTTTAGAACTGCTACAAAACTGTTGTTTTCATAGTATCCTATTTCCGAAATATAATCTGCGTCGGGCATAGGAACATTAAAGTATGCACTGGACCTTTCAAGTATCCTTATGCTCTGCTGAAGTATTCTGTTTGCGTTACTGCCGTTGAAAATGATATTTGTAATATCGTATACCCTCATAAAAAAGGAATCGGCATGAGGAGAATTTTTAAGATTAAAGGAAAGCTCTTTTGAAAAATCCCAGTAAGTGTAAATCCAGAAAGGGTTAACCACCATAAGAACCAGTCTGTCATTGTTGTAGGTTTCGCATAGTTCTGTGCTGTCGTTGGATTTTTTTGTTAAAGTTCTGGAAAGCCTGCCTGACGATACGTCTGCTCTTTTATTGTTTTGAAGACGGTCTGAAGTTACTGCGGAATAGTTCTCCTGAGAAAGGGCCCTTCGGATCTCCTTTACTATGTCTCTTTTTTTCATTGACCTCCTAAGCTTAAGGCCTAGAGATTTTGCGATATTCCTAAGGTCCTGGATGGTAGGTTCCTCGTTTTTCAACATCTGAATTAGATTTTTATCCAGCTCCATTTCCCTATCCCCCCTTTTAAAACTTTTTTCCTGACACTGCTATTTTAT
>DJGH01000078.1:2826-93157 GCA_002431635.1 Petrotoga sp. UBA5851 | reverse complement strand
GTTTTTTAAAAATAACTGCGTATATACTTTGCTAATAACCTCAAAAAAGCTGTTATAATTTGTTACTGAATTAAATTAATGTTTTGAGATTGTGCATATATATAAAAAAAACGGAACCATATCATCGGCTCCGCCAAAAGGGTGGGGGATTTATACTCAAGGGGGATAGGGGTATTACATGTTTCTGGTATAATTGTAACAGCCAAATGTAAAGATATATTTGCTGATAATTTGCTATTGAAAAACGCAATGTAAATTTTCGTATCACCTGATATATTAATTTTTTTAGAGTCTGTAATTGAAAAAAGTGCAGTTTTAGAGTATAATGTTATAAGCTCAAACATAAATACCGGAGGTGTTTTTTGTGAAAAAGACTCTTTTTTTCTCTTTGGCAGCGATACTTGTAGTATTTGCGGTTATATCTTTTGCGGCCGCCAATAATACCCAGACCGTCAAGATAGCTTTCGTCGATATAGAGAAGGTAACCGAAAACTCTATTAAATGGAAAGATATGGAAGACAAGTATAAAAATGATCTCCAGTACTATCAGTCGAAGATAGACAAGGATCAGGCGGATCTTAAGAAGCTCCAAGATTCCAAAGCAGCGACAGATGTCCTCCAGAAAAAATATCAGGATATACAGACCAAAGCTCAGGAGTATATGACAGCTCTTCAGAATGAGTACACAGCTAAAACGAATGCTCTCCTTACTGAAATAAAAACCAAGATCACCGAGTATGCCCAGACCAATGGCTACGATCTTGTCCTGTTTGAGCAGAGTGTGGTTTATGCGAGCAAAAACGTTGATATAACCGAATCTGTGATTACTCTTGTAAACAAATAACATGGAGCCTGTAATAAAATGCAGCAGTATTCTCAAAAAATACGGCAGAAAAACTGTTCTCAACCATGTTGACTTTACTGCTGAAGAAGGCAGGATTACCGGCATACTAGGACCAAACGGTGCCGGTAAGACTACTTTATTTAAGACTGTTCTGGGACTGGTGGTACCAAATAAAGGCAAGGTATTCCTTAAAGATAAGGATATCACCCATCTGCCCATATATCAAAGGGCCCTTTTGGGGATGGGGTATCTTCCGCAGGAACCTTCGGTATTCAGAAATGTAACGGTTAAAGATAATCTTTACATGATAGCAGATATCCTGAAAATCAAAAGCAAGGATGAAAAAATCCGTAAGATTTCAAAAGATTTCGGAATAGACTCTCTTTTGCTCCAAAATGCTGACTCTTTATCCGGCGGAGAAAAGAGACGGCTCGAGTTTGCCCGGACTCTTCTTATCGAACCAAAGGTTATACTTCTTGATGAACCGTTTGTAGGAATAGATCCAATAACTGTCAAGGATATCCAGGGAATGATAAAAAAGCTTTCCAGTGAGGGTATAGCGGTTATAGTAACCGATCACAATGTCGATGAGATAGCTCAGGTAGTTGATGAACTTTATGTTGTCCACAAGGGTAACATAATTGCTCATGGTTCTCCGCATCAGGTACTTGAAATGAAAGAAGTAAAAGACAACTATCTGGGATGGTAGTTGGTTAATCCAAATAACAGGAGTGATTTTTATGGTAAGGGTACGTTTTGCGCCTAGTCCTACCGGCTTTCTTCATGTCGGAGGAGTAAGAACTGCATTATTTAACTGGTATTACGCACGTAGAAATAATGGAGCTTTTATACTGCGTATAGAGGATACCGATATTGAAAGATCAAAAAAAGAGTACGAGGATATAATAATAAAGGATATGAACTGGTGCGGTCTGAACTATGACGAAGGCCCCGATAAGCCTGGACAGTTTGGTCCTTATAGACAGAGCGAAAGAAATGAGATTTATAAAGAGTATATAAATCTTCTTATAAAAGAAAAAAAAGCTTACTATGCTGTTTACTCAAAAGAAAACGAAGAAGAGGTTATCTCAAAATCTTATGATTTTCCATCAGAGTACTCTTCACTGGGTTACTCTGTTACCGTTAAGTTTGAAGTGCCTAAAAACCGTAAAATCACTTTCGATGATATGGTTAAGGGCAATATAGAGTTTGATACACAGGTTTTTGACGATTTTGTGATAATGCGGTCAAACGGCGCGCCGATGTACAACTTCACTGTTGTAATAGACGATATGCTGATGAAGGTCACTCATGTATTCAGAGGTGAAGACCATATCTCCAACACACCTAAGCAGATAATGCTCTATGAAGCTTTTAACGCACAGCCTCCAAGGTTTGCCCATATTCCACTAATACTTGGGGAAGATAAAACCCCGCTTTCCAAGAGGCACGGAGGAACATCAGTAGAATTCTTTAAGGAAGAGGGTTATCTGCCTCAGGCCCTTATGAATTATCTGGGAGTACTAGGATGGACTGCCGAAGAACAGATCTTCAATATTCAGGACAAGGTCGAACAGTTCAGCATGGAGATGGTTTCAAGCAAATCCGTGGTATTCGATTATAAAAAACTGATGTGGATAAACGGCGAGCATATGAGAAGCATGGATATTGATTCGTTATACAGTCATTTTGAGGACTGGCTTAAAACCTGCAAAATCAATCTGCCTTTTGATAAAGAGTATATAAAATCGGTTCTTGATATTTCAAGAGTAAAGGTAAGTACATTAAAGCAGCTTTATGATTTTTCGTACGGTTTTTTCACTGATAGTCTTGAATACTGTCAGGAGTTTAGTGAACTAAAGACAAAGGAATGGTTTGCTCCTGTTATCAGACAAGCTATCGAGGAACTTGAAAACGCTGTTTATACGGTTGATGGAATATCTCAGGCTCTCAATCTTGTAGCTGAAAAAAAGTTTACGAACAAAAAAAATACTTTCCAGGCAGTAAGAGGCGCTTTAATGGGGAGACTCATTACTCCTGGCTTATATGAAAGCATAACGGTTCTTGGAAAGGAAAAGGTTCTGCAACGATTGTCCAATGTTATTTAGATATTACCTGCGGGTGATTTTTTGAAAATTAAACTTTTGCTTGTTTATCTGTGTACTGTTTCTATAATCTCTTTAAGCGGAGATTTTACATTATATATAAAAAATTATGATCCTCAGACTTCCAGAGTGGATGTTGCCGTTGTATGCAACTTTATCTCTGTGGAAGATCCGAGGGTAACTCTTTTTTCGGGAGTTTTCAGAAGAGAGATCCTCCCTAAAAAACTGGGATTGGGATCATATTACTTTTCTTTTTATGCAGGGTCACTTCCAAAACTTGCAAAATTAACTGCAATAATACGTGGAAAAGATTTTATGCAGAATACACGCAGTTCATCTTTTCCGGATTTTATTAATCTTTCTGATTTCAGGCCTTCTCCTGAGATAAATTTATGGGCCGCCAGAAACAACGCCGGCGAGTACGAGTATGACTATTCGGTAACTACAGATGCAGGTTTGGTTCTTTCATCCATAAGCACTCCGGAGTCAACTTTTACACAGGCCATAGAGCTTGTCCAAAGCATGGAGAATCTGCCCGATGGTACTTATAATACCGTTTTTCGGTTTCTCAATTACTATGGAATGGAGTTTTCATTTGATGTTAAACTCATGAAAATATCAGATCTTATACTATCTGAAAATTCTATAAAAACAGAATTTGATGAAGAGTTCATAGGTTATTACGTTGTCAGCTCAAACGATACGGTTTCAAAGATTGCCACACTGTATAGCCTTCATCCCGGGGAAATAGTAATAGCAAATAATATAAAGGATCCTTCAAAAATCTTCCCGGGACAAGTTTTAAAGATTTCAAAGATCCTTTTTAAGGACAGCCCACTCAGTATAAAAATAGATATTTCAAAAAATAAGATGTATCTGTACTACCATGACAGGCTCATCAAAAATTTCACCGTTGCAGTTGGAACCAGTGATTCTACCCCGCCTGGAGAGTACAGGATAATGTATAGGGAAAAAGAACCTGCTCTTTACTGGTACGGTGAGTATATTCGGCCAGGTTCCATAATCAACGGAATCGGAAGCAGATGGCTTCAGCTTTCTTTTCCACAGTACGGCATACACGGAACCAATAAACCCTGGGAGATAGGAAAGAGAATATCTCATGGCTGCATAAGAATGTTCAATTTTGATGTTGAACAGATAGATTTTATAGTTTCTCTGGGCACTCAGGTAACGGTATATAAAAGTGAAGGAGAATAGACCAGATGCTTTTTATCACTACAATATACAGGATAGTTCCCATATTCCTGATAATTTTTCTTGGCTTTGCCCTGGGAAAAATCTTTAAAACCCTTGATCATAAACTTCTCGGAAAACTCACGCTTTATCTTTTCGGAACGATAATAGCTTTTGTCAACGTAAATCTTAATCCTCCTTCAGGACAGGATTTCTTCAACTATTTATTCGCTTTTCTTATAATATTTGCAATATTCACTATCATGATCATCATCCTTAAAAAGTTAGGAATCTATAAGTATGACACCGGAGTAGCCGTAAATCTAGTAACCCACCTTAATGCTGGGTATCTCGGATACCCTATTATAACGGTTCTTTACGGTGAGGAGTTTATACGTATAGGAGTTATATACTCTATAACTATGACACTTATAATGTCCAGCATTGGGATAGTAATGCTGAGCGGGGACATTAAGAACGGTCTGAAAAACATGGTAAAACTTCCTCTTATACACGGTTTTCTTGCAGGATGGCTACTTGCCGCCGTTGGAGTGAACTACCAGAAGCTTCCTTTCCTTGTAAGCTATCCCATAGATATGCTGAACGACGCCGCTATAACTTTTATATTGATATATATCGGGGTAACTCTTTCAAGAGTAAAGCTCAGTCCGTCAAATGTAAAACAGACGGTTCTGCTGACCGCACTGAAGCTTCTTTTCCTTCCCGTCCTAGGTTTTCTTGCAGTAAGCATAGTTCCTATGGAGCCTATGTATAGAAAGATTTTCCTTCTTGAAACCGCAATGCCTACAGCTATGAATATGGTAGTTGTAACAGCAGAGCTGAATAAGGAACCAGAGGTAGGAAGTCTGGTAGTATTCTTTACTACTGCTTTTTCAGTTTTAACTATACCTTTTTGGTCAATTTTTATATAGCAAATACTTGTTTCATATAGCAAAAAACCTGCACTTTTTTTGTGCAGGTTTTTTATTCAAAGTTGCCTTTTACCAGCATGTTTTTTTCCAGCATCATTACTTTCCCACCGCTTATGAGGGTTTCTATACAAAATTGCCTGTCTGCTATAACTATATCGGCACGCTTTGCGCATTCTATATGTCCACGGTCTTTAAGCTTAAGTACCGTTGCCGGATTTTCCGTCACAGGTTTCAGAGCTGTTTCAAACGGAATATTATAGAGATTCACTGCTTTTGCCACTTCTTCAAAAAGTGATTCAACTTTTCCCACAGAAAGGCCTTTAAAGTTTTTTTGTTCATCAAAAACTGGAAGGCTGCCCTGACCATCCGAACTGAAAGTTATACTGCCTATGGGAACGTTTCTTTCCAAAAGTTCTTTAAGTGCTTTGGCACATGAAAGTTTCATATCTTCATCTTTTTCGCCTGAGCTGGATGTAAGATCTATACTTCCTCCTTTTTCCGTCCATATTATCCCCTGTTCAAAAACCTTCCTGCTTCTGTTCATATGGGTTGGAAGAAACTGCGACGGAGGAATCTGTGTCTTTTCACATACTGCAAAAAGATAGTCAATGCATTCTTTTTGATCTCCCACATGGACATTTATTATTCCCGCCTTACCTGACAGTATGCCGGCTACACGGCAGCCTGCCGCTAGATTTATGAAGCTTTGAAGGTCTGGCTGTGATGAACGGTGGTCTGCCAGCGCTACTTCACCCACTCCCAGTATCTTTTGAATAAACATTATATCTTTTTCATAATTGCCGGTAAGTGACAGAACGGGAATCTGGTATGAACCGCTGTAGATAAAAGTACTTATTCCCTGATCTTCAAGGGCATATGCCTTTGAAAGAAGATTTTCCATGCTTCTTGAAAACCCATCTGTTCCAAGACAGCCTACTAATGTTGTTATCCCCGCCTGTAATATGTTTTTCAGGAGTATTTCCGGAGTCTTGGTGCTGAACCCTCCTTCGCCTCCACCTCCGGTTATATGGACATGCGAGTCTATCAGACCAGGAAAAAGATACTTTCCACGGGCATCTATAACCTGAATATCCACAGGAAATCTTTTTTCATCGATAGAATCTTCGATAAAACCTATCAAACCAGCTTCAGTCAGAACATCTTTTTTGCCAAGATGCATTGGAGCGTATACGTCCGCATTTTTTATAAGAATCATACTTCCTCCTTTTTTACATTTTGAGTCTTTTTTCGATTATAACATTAAAAATTATTTTTTCCCTTTTTGAAAAGGTACTTTGCTGATATAATTGGATTACTGAAGAAAATTACGGGGGATTCTATGAAAAAAGAGTATATTGTTCCTATATTCATTCCACATGCGGGATGTTCAAGAATATGCAGTTTTTGTAACGAATTTTCTGCCACAGGTCTCAGCAGTCCTCCAGATAAGGACGGGCTTGAACGGGAATTTCAGAAGTTCGTGAACTGGTTTCAAAAAAAAGACAGTGTATATATATCTTTTTATGGCTCTACCTTCACAGCGCTTACAGAAGGAAAAATGCGTTTTTATCTTGATTGGGCACAGTCTAAAGTCAACTCCGGCCAAGCACTGGGTATAAGGTTTTCAACCTCTCCCCACGAAATAACTCCGGAAAAACTGGATATTCTTTCCAGATATAAAATAGATCTTATTGAACTTGGTGTTCAATCGTTTTTTGATGATGTTCTCCTGGCCGCCAACCGTCCTCATGACGCAGAAGATGTTTATACTGCAATGGCTCTTTTGGATCAGGTTAAGATTCCCTATGGTCTTCATATTATGACCGGCCTTAAAGAAAGCTCGTTTCACAAAGATATCCTAAGCGGCTTTATAGCCTGTTGCACCAATGCTGTTACATTAAGAGTCCATCCAAGTGTAGTGCTAAAAGGCAGTATGCTTGAACAGCAGTACAGACAAGGACTTTACACACCGGAAACGCTTGAAATTGCTGTAGAAAAATGTGCCATTATAAGTATATATGCTCAAAAAATGGAAAAAAAGATTATCCGGCTTGGGCTTTGTGTTTATGGCAAGGAAAAGGAAAATATTGTGGCGGGGCCTTATCATGATTCTTTTGGAAGCATCGTCAAAAGCAGAATAGCTCGTTTTATACTCACAACGGTTGATTTCAGCCAGCTTGAAGTACCTATGAAGTATAAGCCTGACTTTATAGGTCTGAGCCGTTCTAATCTAAAGTATCTGGATAGCAGAATAAGCTTCAAAGAACGTCCGGACTTTCTGCTTGATGGAAAAGAACTTTCGTATAACGAACTTTTGTTCAGAATAAAAAATATTTACTGATAACTATCAAATTTACCGGAGGTGTTAAAATGAAAAAACTATCAGTACTGGTTATAGTTATGCTTCTATCTGTTTTTACCATGGCTTTTACAAGTTCTGCAACCTGCACTATAGCCAAAAATGATGAGATCATTGAAGTAAATATGCAGTTTCCAATCTTTTACGGAATGAAAAATATTCCGACGCAGAAGTATATCAACACTATGTTTTTCAATCACGCTTCTGAATTTATGCAGTCTATATACGATATGGCAGAACAGGGATTTGAGGACTCAAAAAAATATGATTTTCCTTTCATGCAGTATGCCGCATGGTCACAGTATGACCTTCATTTTCTGAACGAAAGGTTCATGAGCCTTACAATGAACTACTACCAGTTCACAGGAGGAGCACATGGTCTCACCGTAAAAACAGCCTATAATATAGATCTTTCAACAGGAAAAAATCTTGAGCTGCGCAGTATCTTCAGTGATGATTATGACTACTCTTCCGTAATTCTGAAAGAAATCAATCTGCAGATGAAAAAAGCTGAAGAGGGAACTTTTTTCTCAGACAGCATTGAGCGTATAGAAAACGAGCAGAACTTTTATCTTACCGAAGAAGGCATAGTAATGTTCTTCCAGCAGTATGAAATAGGCCCTTACTGTATAGGAATACCTGAGTTTTTTATAAGCTTTGATTTACTCAGGCAAGGCCTTAAAATTTAAAAAACGGAGGATTTTATGAACGATGTTTCACCTATAAAGTACGAACTTTTACACATTGACAGGTATACCAATGCCCGCAGAGGGAGAATATACACCAAGCACGGGATAATTGAAACCCCTGTCTTCATGCCCGTAGGAACCAACGCAACAGTAAAGGCTATTACAGGGCAAAGTCTTGAGGATGTCGGTTCTGAAATAATTCTTGGAAATGCTTTCCATCTTTTCCTCAGACCAGGTCTTGATGTTCTTGATTCTTTCGGCGGTCTTCACAGTTTTATGAACTGGAAAAAACCTATTCTAACAGACAGCGGAGGATTCCAGGTATTTTCCCTCAAAGACCGTATTATAGATGAACAAGGCGTTAGCTTCCGTTCACCTCTGGACGGTTCCAAGTTAAAAATCACTCCTGAAATATCCATGAAGATACAGCAGAGCATCGGTTCTGACATAGCCATGGCATTTGACGAGTGTATTACGGCATATGCCGATCATGATTATGTATCTTCTTCCATTGACAGAACCTTCCGCTGGGCTAAAAGATCTTTTGAAAGTCATAGCAGAAAAGATCAAGCTCTTTTTGGAATTGTACAGGGGGCATTGTTTGAGGATCTTCGGCAGAGGAGCCTTGAGCAGATAACTTCGGTTCCTTTTGACGGATATGCTCTCGGGGGACTTGCGGTAGGAGAAAAGTACCAGGAGTCCGAAAAAATTCTTCAGTCGTTCGGTACGCAGCTGCCCACCGATAAACCCAGGTATATAATGGGAATAGGTTCTCCCACCATGATGGTTCTTTCAGTGGAAAACGGCATGGATATGTTCGACTGTGTTCTTCCTACCAGAATGGGACGGCATGGCACAGCTTTGACATACAATGGAAGAATAAACCTTAAAGCTTCAAAATGTGCTTATATAGAAAAGCCTATAGATGAAAACTGTTCCTGCTATACCTGCCGTAATCATTCACAGGGCTATATCCACCATCTTTTCAAGAGGGATGAAATTCTGGGAAAGATGCTTTTAAGCATTCATAACCTCCACTTTAATATAAGCCTTGTCAAGGATATGAGAAAAGCTATAGAAGAAGATAGATTTCTGCAGTTCAAAAAGCAGTTCTTTGAAGTATCCGGATACCCGCTTAAAAACTAAAAAACCATGCCTAAGCATGGTTTTTTACTGTATTATGTATTTAGTTCCTTCAGGAGTATCCTTGAGCTGTATTCCGATTGATGCAAGACCGTCGCGTATACTGTCACTCAAAGTATAATTTTTGTCGGTTCTGGCTTGATTTCTCAGTTGTATCAAGACCTGCATTACTTTATCCGTATCGTCTGTCGAACTTTTCTGCTGGGTTTCCTGTATTTCAAAGATTCCCAGAACCGGCCCGAACTCATTACGTATAAGGTGATAGTTCTCAATTACATGGGTTTCATTCTTTTCGGACAACGCTTTATTAAGCTCTGCCGAAAGATCAAATATAAGGGCGACAGCCTTTGAGGTGTTGAAGTCGTCTGATAATGCCTGTTTGAAAGTCTCTATCTTCGATTTCATATACTCAGTGTTTTTTACATACGGCACCGTACCGGCAAAAAAATCTTCCGCATCTTTTAAAGCCTGCTGAACTCTGCTTACGGATTTTTTTTGTGCCTGCAGTCCTTCCTCGCTGAAATCAAGCGGAACTCTGTAGTGCTTGGAAAGGACAAACACTTTGACCGTATCAGCTCCGTACTTGCTCACAACATCACGTACAAGCCAGATGTTTCCTATAGACTTTGACATTTTATCTCCGGCAACCTTTATCATACCGTTATGCATCCAGTAATTGGCAAAATCATTTCCGCTGTGTGCCATAGACTGGGCGCGTTCATTCTCATGATGTGGGAATATAAGATCATTTCCTCCTGCATGTATGTCAAATGACTCTCCCAAAAGCTCGGTAGCCATAACCGAACATTCAATATGCCAGCCAGGTCTACCTTTTCCCCATGGACTTTCCCATGAAGGTTCATTCTCTTTTGCTTTTTTC
Organism: Petrotoga sp. UBA5851; assembly: GCA_002431635.1. Taxonomy (GTDB): domain Bacteria; phylum Thermotogota; class Thermotogae; order Petrotogales; family Petrotogaceae; genus UBA5851. The sequence goes on along the minus strand of DJGH01000078.1, from coordinate 83,011 downwards.
CAGAGGGCAAAGTCAAGCGGGTCAGTCTTTATATCAGAAACCTCTATCCTTGAGCCTGATCTCATATCGTCCGGATTCCTATGTGAAAGCATACCATACTGCTCGAACTTTCTTACATCAAAATAGACATCACCTGCGGATTCATATGCGAACCCTTTATCAATGAGTTCATTGATAAACTTGATTATCTCATGCACATAGTTTGTGGTTTTAGGATGAAAGTTGGCCGTCCTTATTCTCAGAGCCAGGGCATCTTTCATATATTCAACAATGTATCTTTCTGATATCTCGTTAAAGGGAACACCCTCTTTAACAGCTTTTATTATTATCTTATCGTCAATATCGGTAAAGTTCTGAACCATTGTAACTTTATACCCGACATACTCAAGAAACCTTCTGAAAGCATCAAAAACAATCATCGGTCTTGAATTTCCAATATGGATAAGATTATAAACGGTAGGTCCGCAGACATACATTGAAACGCTGTCATTTTTTATGGGGACAAAGTTTACAAGCTCTCCTTTAAGAGTATCAAATATTTTTATATCCATTTAGAACACCACTCTTTCTATCCGCTGCTGAACCCTGACCCTTCCTATTAAATGAATGGTCTTTACAAGGTCCGGCCCGTGGAACTGGTTGGTAAGTATCTTTCTTAGTGCCATATAAAAAGATTTTTTATCTGGTTTCTTTATCTTTATGCAGGATTTTATGTTGTCCGTTATCGACTCAACAGTCCAGAGCATATCGTTGTTTATAAGCTCATAGAGATGTTTTAATCCGTCTTTTACTCCCTCGGCTTCAAAGTATCCCTTAAACTCCTCGTTCTGAAGGTCAAATTCAAACTCGTTAATAAATATGCTCAGTTCGGAAGGAATCTGCGAAATTTCTTCTACCGAAGTTTTTATAAGTTCAATAGCCTGCATTATCCATTTTTTACTACCCTGTATCTGATCCATGGTAAGCACCTTGGACTCCATTATAAAGGGAACAGAAAGTTTAAATATTCTTTCGGTCTGTGCCTGACGTATATACATTCCGTTCATCCATCTGAGCTTAACCTCATCAAATATGGCCGATGACGGATTCACCCTTTCCATACCGAAATGTTCTATCATTTCTGTCAGCGGGATTATCTCCTTTGCCTGGGGATGTGACCATCCAAGCAGAACAAGATAGTTTATAAGAGCCTCAGGAAGATATCCTCTGTCTTTAAACTCCTCGACAGAAGTTGCACCGTGTCTTTTGGAAAGTCTTTTTCCGTCAGGACCAAGGATCATGGACACATGCCCAAAATAAGGCGTCTGGGCATCAAAAGCCTCATAAATGGCAAGCTGCCTCAGAGTATTCGAAATATGGTCGTCTCCTCTTATTACATGAGTTATTTCCATAAGAATATCGTCAACTACAACTGCATAGTTGTAAGTTGGAAGGCCGTTGCTTCTTATAAGTACAAAATCTCCTACTGAACCTTCTTTAAAGACCACCTCTCCACGTATCATATCTTTAAGTATATAATCCTTGCGGGGCATCTTAAAGTAGATTACAGGGCTCATTCCCTTTTCTTCAAACTCTTTCCTTCTCTGGGGAGTATCAAACTTGCTTATCATCTCTTGAGTATAGTGAGGAGGTTCTCCATTTTCAAGCAAAGCATCATGTATATTCTCAAGCTCTTGCGGATAGGCATATCCTTCATAGGCCACACCGGCTTGCATCAATTCTGCTGCCTTATGCCTGTAAATATCAGTTCTTTCACTCTGTCTGTAAGGTCCATAAGGTCCTCCCACAGTCGGTCCTTCGTCCCAGTCAATTCCAAGCCATGTCAGAGCGCTTATAAGCTGTTCCTCAGACTCTTTTGTGGATCTTTCAGCATCGGTATCCTCTATTCTGAGTATCATCTTGCCGTTATGATGCTTGGCAAAAAGATAATTAAACAATGCTGTCCTTGCACCGCCCACATGAAGAAACCCTGTTGGGCTTGGGGCAAATCGTACTCTAACCTCTTTCATAATCATATACCTCCGCTCAGTTTAGCTCTTGTATATACGGCAATTGTTTTCGCATCATTGATGTTCCCTTCACGAATCATTTTTTCAAACTCCGCCAAAGGTGTTCTTACAAGCTGAATGAACTCATCAGAATCCGGATTTGTCTTACCGTCAAATAGTCCCTTGGCGAGAAAAAGATGTATCTTCTCATCTGTAAAGCCTGGCGTTGTAAGAATGTACCCAAGATAACTCCAGAACTCTGCCTTTTTACCGGTTTCTTCTTCAAGCTCCCGTCTGGCGCATTCCAGAGGATCTTCACCATGTCTGTCAAACTTTCCGGCAGGAACCTCCAGAAGATGTTCACCTGCTGCAAACCTGTATTGACGAACCATAAAAATATTATTTTCATCGTCAACCGCCAGCACCGCACTTGCCCCTATATGCTTTATGACTTCCCTGCCTGACTTTAAGCCGTTTGGAAGAACAACCTCATACTTACGCACATCAAGGAGCTTGCCCTTGTAAATCTGTTTTTCAGAAAGAATTTTTTCTGTGAAATCCATTTAATTTACTCCCTCTTAAGCACTAAAAGAGTTATATCGTCTTCAGGCTGTTTGTCCCCAAGAAATGATTTAAGTTCATGGGAGATTGCGTTTACTATGTTTATAGGTGTTTTGTTTTCTACAGAACCGATTATCTCAAGTATTTTTTCAAAAGGTATTGAAAGATCATTATTATTTGTTGTTTCAACAAGACCATCAGTATAAAGCACAAGAACATCATCACGCAAAAAATCAAACTTCGTTTTGGCCACAGGGATATTCTTTATTATTCCAAAACCGATAGGAAAGTCGGAACCGTTTATTATACGCATTCCATCTTTGTTAATCAAAACCGGCTCACGGTGCCCGAAGTTGCAAAGCTCAACCTGTGTTTGGGTTACCCTTGCAATTACCATGGTAAAGTATGCCCCGTCAAAAAATATTCCGGAAAGCTCGTTTTCTATGTTCTTGGCAATAATTTCAGGATCCGTTATTCCCTTGGAAAGTACTATACTTTCCAGTTTCTGCTTTATCATGGTCGACCTCATCGCAGAGGCCACTCCGTGTCCTGAGACATCGACTATATAAACAATACTGTCTTGCTGGTCATACGGTATTACTCCGAATATATCGCCTGAAACATTGTTGGATATCTGATAAAGCCATTCCATTTTGAGATCATTAATCCTTAGATTTTTGGGAAGAAGCTCAAACTGAACTATCTGGGCTATGCTAAGCTCCTGGTCTATCCTGTTTATATAATCTAAAAGTGATCTTTGCGTCCTGTAAAGTCTGGCATGGGCAAAGACCCGTGCAAGAATTTCCCTCGGATCGGCCGGCTTGGTTATGTAGTCTACACCACCTGCTTCAAATCCCTTGGTTTTATCTTCTATTTCAGACAGCGCACTTAAAAATATTACCGGTATTTCTTTGGTAGACGGGTCATTCTTAAGCAGTCCGCATACTGTATAGCCATCCATCTCAGGCATCATTATATCTAAAAGAATAAGATCAGGATTTTTTTCTCTGGCCATGCTTAAGCCATGGCGGCCATTTTCGCATTCTATCACCTTAAAACCAACAAGTCCGTCTTCAACGACGGTTTTTATGAACATTCTATTTATAGGAGAATCATCAATTATAAGCACCGTATAGGACATATCATTATTTGTCAGCATTAAGATTATCCTTATCAAAGGAGTACGGCAAAAGCTCGTGGACAAACATTCTTTTTAGCTGATATGAAAGATTGGAAAGAATTACCTCAAAATCTCCAAACTCTGCCATGACCTGTCTGCATGCTCCGCAAGGGCTTACAGGCTCAGGGGTATCGGCAACCACCAGCAGAGCGGCAAAGGCAGTCTCGCCCTCAGAAACAGCTTTAAAAAAAGCATTACGTTCAGCACAGACCGTAAGACCGTAAGAAACATTTTCAACATTGCAGCCGGTAAAAATTTTCCCGCTTTTTCCAAGCAAAGCTGCCCCTACTTTAAACCCGGAGTATGGAACATACGCTTTTTCACGCACCTTTACAGCTTGTTCATACAGCTGCCTTATTACCTCATCCTGCGTCTTATAGGTCATCATCATCACTTCCTGCTGTTTTTTCGTCATGGACCGTACAGTGAACCTTTACTTTTTCTATTCTGTTCATGGAAACAGCCACTACTTCAAACTCAAAATCATCGACGCTCAGCTTTTCACCGGGTGTTGGAAAACGTTCAAACTTTTCAAGCACAAATCCGCTCAATGTTTCATATTCAGTTTCCGGAAACTCCTTGTCAAACTCTCTTTCAAGATCGTTAATAGGAGTAGTTCCTTTACAAAGAAGTGTAGAATCATCTATTCTGAAAAACTGAGTCTCCTCTTTAACATCGTCGTACTCGTCCATTATCTCTCCGGTAAGTTCCTCAAGAACATCTTCAAGAGTTACCAGTCCGGCTGTTCCGCCGTATTCATCAACAACAATGGACATATGCACCCTGTTTGCAAGAATCATCTTCAATACATCCTTAACCTTCATCGTCATCGGTACAAAGTAAGGCTTATGCATTATCTGCGTCACAGGAAGGTTTTTAACCTTTTCATAACTGTCATTCTGATTAAGTATCTTAAAAACATCCTTGGCATAACATATACCTACTATCGAATCAAGCGAATCCCTGTAAACCGGTATCCTGGAGTATCCTTCATCATTAATAAGCTCTATTAAATTTTTTATGGTCTGCGTATCTTCAAGAGCAACTATGTCTATTCTTGGAGACATAACCTCCTTAACTGATATTTCACGCATTTCAAGGCTTCTCTGCATGAGAAGCTTTTCATGCTTTTCTATTACCCCTTCTTCATGTCCCAAGTCAAGATAACCCAGTATTTCATCTTCTGTGATAAAAGGGGCTGATACGATGGTTTTTCCTCCGAAAATTTTTATGAATACGTTTGATATATTTATAAATACCCAAACCACAGGGGTAAGGATGATATTAAGAACATTTATTATGTGGTATGAAAACTTAAAAAGCTTTTCTGCGTTTTCCCTGGCATATACTTTCGGTGTTATCTCACCAAAAGTAAGTATCAGCAAAGTCATAAGTCCTGACGATATAGCCACGACCCTTCCGCTGTCTCCCGGAAAAATGCTTACTAGAGTTATGGTGGTAAGAGACGAAGCAACAATGTTCACTATATTGTTCATTATAAGAATGGTGGTAAGATACTGTTTTTGTTTTGCAAAGTAATCCTCTATTCCGGCAAACCTATCCTCCCTTTTCTCCATCATCTCTTTTATCTTCAGTTTGCCTATGGTAGTAAGAGTTGTTTCTGCAGATGAGAAAAAAGCCGACAAAAGCAAAAGGAAAAAAATGGATATAATCTGCCATACTAAGTATGGGCTGCTACTGCCCGAAGGATCCATATAACACCTCACCTAATATAAAGTTATTTGGTTATTTTTTTAAAGCCGTATCCTATGGTTTCATTTGTAGAAAGAACCGTTGTGAATGAAACAGGATCAACCTCTTTTATTATTTTTTTTAACATCCCTATCTCCGTACGCGGAACGGTTACCATTACTATGTTCTTGTCCTTGTTAGTATATGTGCCTGTGCCTTTTATATAAGTGACACCCCTGTCAAGATCTGTATATATTCTTTCTTTTATTTTATCATAATAATCGCTAATAATCAAAACAGTTCGTGTAGACTCAAATCCGTCCACAACTGCATCTATTACTTTGCTTGAGATAAAAATGGTTATTAACCCATACATAGGTATCAAAGGATTTATGATAAGCGAAAGCGCCGTTATCACAGAATCTACAATTATCAGGCTGGTTCCTACGGATATACTGAGATACTTATTCATTATCATAGCCAAGATATCAGTACCTCCAGTGGTCGCCCCCCTCCATATCACTATCCCTACGCCAAAACCCGTTATTACAGCTCCGTAAACTGCACTTAAAAGGGTCATATCAACTGAGTGCGATGAGGTTATTCCGAGCATAAGCTTATCAAGCTTAAATCCCTGCTGAAGCAGATCGATAAATACAGAAAGAGTCACAGCTGAGTATATGCTCTTAACTCCAAAGCCTACTCCAAGCAGCCAAAATGCAAGTACAAAAAGAAAAAGATTGTAAATAAGCATCTGAGTACCTATCCACCAGTTGAAAAGATAGTTGGTTACCATAGAAAGTCCGGATACACCGCCGGCAATTATATTGAACGGAACCAAAAAAACAACTATTCCCAGAGCGGTAAAAAAAGTCCCTGCCGTTATTATAATATAATCTGCGGCAGTTCGTCTGACATCAACAGGCCTGCTTAATTTCAACCCCATATCCCCCTCCCGTCTGTGCCAAAAATAATTCGTGCAAGGATCTACTCGGCGCTGATTCCCCTCATCTGTGCAAGCTCCTTAAGAAGCTTTTTTTCGCGGATTGAAGGCTTATCTATCTTTACATTTATCCTCACATAAATATCCCCGCGTTTTTTAGTCCTGAAGTCAGGTATTCCTAAGCCTTTAAGTCTGATAACAGTATTAGGACTGGTTCCTTCAGAAATTTTTTCGTATACATCGCCTTCAAGAGTAGGTATCTTTATCCTGTCACCCAAAAGAGCCTGCAGATAGTCTATATCAACCTGGGTTTCAAGATCCGTCCCCTTACGGATGAACCTCTTGTCAGAATTTATTCTTATTCCAACAAGCAGATCACCGTTGGGTCCGCCGTTCTTTCCAGAGTTTCCTTTTCCTGTCACTCTTAATATGAAACCATCTTCAACACCGCTTGGAATGGTTATGATAAACTTTTCATTTTTAAAGGTCTTACCTGCACCGCTACACACAGAACATTTTTTCTCTATTATCTTTCCCAAGCCATTGCATGTAGGGCAAGGATATGTTTTTACAAACACTCCGAAAAAAGTCCTCTGTTCTTCATGTATAGTACCTTCTCCATTACATCTTGGACATTTTCTGAAGGATGTGCCATGCTCCGAACCGTTTCCGTGGCATGCAGGACAAGCCTCATATTTATTATACTCTATTGTTTTCTGAGTATCCTCAAGTACTTCTCTCATATCCATAGTGACGTTAACTCTTATATCCTCACCCTTCTGAGGCGGCTGAGAGGTTCTTCTCTGGCTTTTGGATGAAGAGTCGTTGAAAAACATATCAAAAAAATCAGAAAAAGGGCCAGTTCCCGCCCTGCCTTCACCAAATATATCCTTAAAGACATCTTCAAATCCTCCGGAACCTGAATAACCATCAGAATTTGGCATTCCACCGTTTTCCGGAACAAAACCGAATCTGTCGTAAAGCTTTTTCTTTTCAGGATCGCTTAAAACCTCATATGCCTCCTGAATCTCCTTAAATTTTTCTTCAGCAACCTTCTTATCCTCAAAGTGCCTATCCGGATGCCATTCCTTGACAAGGAGCCGGTACGCTTTTTTTATATCGTCAAGCGAAGCATCTCTTGACACCCCAAGTGTACCATAATAATCCTTTTTCTGAGGCATTATTTTTCACCTTCTTCAGCTTTCTCCGCACACTGTGTCTTAACTTCCTCTTTCTTCTCTTTAGGCTTAACTGCCACAACAACCTGTGCAGCACGTAAAACCGTGCCGTTAAGCTTGTAGCCATAGGTTTTGGTCTCAAAAACGTGATACTCGCTTACCTCAGAGGTTTCACACTTATCAATTACTTCATGCTCAAAAGGATCAAACTGGTCTGATTTTTCAGGATGAATAAACGTTAAGCCACATTTTTCAAAGGCGTTCATAAAATCTCTGAATATCATCTCCATAGCTTTGGCAAAATCCGAACCATCTGAATACTTCATTGATATTCCAAATTTTTCAAAGACAGGTATAAACTTTTTCAAAGTATCTTCTTTGGTTTTTATCTCGATATTCTTCTTTTCTCTGTCCACTATATCCTTGAAACTTTCAAAATCCATTTTCAGTTGTATAGCTGCATTTCTGAACTTCATTACTTCCTGCTCAAGTTCGGATATCCTTTCTTTGCTTTTTTCAAGCTCCGCATTTTCGGGCATAATGTTCTGACAATCCTCTTTTCCAGTAGTTTCACCTATGTTTGACTGTTCGTTTATAACTTGTTCCTGCTCTTTTTTTATGTCCTGAGACATACTGCACCTCCAGATCTATTTTTTAAAGATTTTTAGATATTATCTCGGAAAATCTTGATGTATACTCATTAATAACTTTATAATTTTTTTCGTAATCAGAAAATTTATTGGTAATGACAAAGATCCTGCCTACCGGATTAACACCATTACAGTATGAAGTATAGAAAAAAGCAAAATTCTTTAATTGCCTGTAAGTTTCTCCTGTAACCAGCTCATTTCCAAGACAAAGATTAATATCCCTGTTGGCGGTCAGATTTCTGAACAGTTCCTCCTTTATCTTATCATTACCCACAATACATGCCAGCATCTCGATACTTTCTATGGGCGGCCGGTTTTTTGATATCAGAATATCAAAGCCGTTTGTAGTATACTTGATTCTGGAGAATTCATTTACAAGGCCCTCGACCAGCTTGAACATATTTACCACTCTCTCATCCTGGGCCTGGACAGACTGCAATTTTACAGCCGAGAATACCTCTGAGAGAGATTTACCTGTGAGTCCTTTATTTAAAAGACTTTCCAGTTCTTTGGGATGAGGAAGATCGTATATCTCCATTGTACGGGAGATCGTAAGCCCAAGGCTGGTAAGAAGCGTTATGACGCAGTGACTTTCAGTCACCGGAGTTACAACCGCTCTGGTTATATAAAGATACCTTGGATTTGGATATTCAAATATCACAAGTGACTCAAGTGTATTTGATATCATTTTGGAAACGTTTTCAAACATCAGGTTGAGATCATAAAACTTGTACTCTTTAGGTATATCAAGAACAGATGAATTGTTCGAATAAAGTTCCTTGACCACATCGAAGTAGAGTTTGACGGCACGATCTGTAGGAATTCTTCCGCCGCTTGTATGCTGCTGGAATATGTACTTCAGGTGCTGGAGCTTTTGCATGTCATTTCTAACCGTAGCACTGCTGGTATTCATTTTGGTATTGCTCAGCACATCATCAGAGCTCACCGGTTTCTGATTTTTGATATAAAGCGTGACTATGGCCATCAGAACATCTTTTTGCCTCTCTGTTAAGTCAGGACCCATTTTTTATCACTCCTCTTTTTTGAGTGCTAATAGTATTATAGCAAAAACTTTTATTTTTGGCAAATAAAAAAGTTAATTATTGATTAAATTATCTTAATACTCTCCGAATCATGATTGAAGACAAAAAACTTGTCAAAGTCAAAAAATAGATGTAAAATTGAAAAGGTGCGGAAAATTAAAGATTTTTGGGAGGGAATGACTTATGATTACTCTTAATCAGGTAATAGAGTGTCTTAAAGGCCAGACTGTAAAGAAAAGAGTACCCGAACAGTTAGAACGAGAGTTATACGGTCTGACATCCAACAGCAAGGAAACAAGGAAAGGCGATATTTTTGTAGCAGTTAAAGGACCAAAAGTCGACGGCCATGATTATATAGACATAGCAGTTAAACACGAAGCCGGCCTTGTCATTCTTCAGAACAAATCAAAAATTCCGCCTGAACTTCAGTTTGACTATATCTTGGTAAAGGATACCAGAAAAGCTCTCGCGGATATTGCATATCTCATGGCTGATGTGGATCCAAAAGATTTCAGATTTTTTACCGTGACAGGTACCAACGGAAAGTCTACCTGTGTATGTTTGCTTCATCATCTTATGAGGGAATCTCACAGGGATTCGGTTCTTATGAGCACCGTCGAAATAAAAGTGAATGACGAGCTTATAGACGAACCATACAACACTACTCCGGGAGTGCTGGAAATAGCAGATGTACTTAAGAAGGCAAAGGAAAACAAAATTGATTTTATAAACCTGGAGATATCTTCCCATGGCATAGCACAAAAAAGAATTGAGAACCTTAAATTCGATGTGATCTCATTTACCAACATCACAAGAGATCATCTTGATTATCATAAGGACTTTGAAGAGTATGAAGCAACTAAGCTTTCTCTGGTAGATTACCTTAAGCCTAACGGGATTGCATCCGTAAACATAGATGAGATTGAAGTAAATAAGATACGCTTGCCGTCCGAGCGTATTATAACTTATGGTCAGTCTGAGAAAGCGGATTACAGGATAAAGGACATCAACTGCAATATATATCAGATGAACTTCAAAATACAAACCCCGCAGGGAAACGATATCTCTGTCTATACCTCTATAATTGGGGAGTTTAATGCTTACAACATAACAAATACGGTAATCGCTGCAAAATACTTCGGACTTACCGATGAAGAGATAAAACACGGGATTATAACTTTCAAAGGTGTTCCAGGAAGGTTTCAACTTGTACCTACCAGCAAATCTCTTGGTTTTTCAGTTGTGGTTGATTTTGCGCATACTCCGGATGCTCTGGAAAAAGTGCTGAAAACCGCCAGAATGGTTTCAAAGGGCCGGGTAATAATTGTTTTCGGCGCAGGCGGCAATGCCGATATCGGTAAAAGGCGCATGATGGGTGAAGTAACAAGCAGATATGCTGATATAGTGGTTATAACCAACGATGATCCTAAGGACGAAGAACCAGAAAAGATCATTGAAGACATTAAGCAGGGACTGGATGTTAGGAAAAACTTCATTGTTATTCCGGATAGAAAAACGGCTATAGATGCTGCTATAAACTTTGCCAACAGGGACGATATAGTTGTCATTGCCGGCAGGGGACATGAAAAGTTCCAACTGTTCTCAAACGGTAAAAAGATTAAATTCAATGACTACGAGGTTGCAGGAGAGATAATAGAAAATCTCAAGAGGAGTATGAAAAAATGAGTATCGAAAATTTATGGAAAGAAGGAAGAAGGTTTTTTATAGACTCCAGAAATGTAGAACCTACAGGTGTTTTCATAGCAGTCAAGGGAGAAAATCTTGACGGACATGACTATGTGAACCAGGCCTTTGAAAAAGGTGCCGGTTGCTGTATAGTTCAAAAACCAGGTGATTACAAGGGTGAAACTATTCTCGTAGACGATGCTGTAACCGAACTTTTAAAACTTTCATCTTCAATAATTAAAAGTAATGCCAGACTTAAAATAGCTGTAACAGGTTCAACTGGGAAAACCACCACTAAAGAGCTTCTTTATAATCTTATGAGCTGTGCAGGAACTGTTTTCAGGCCTTACAGAAACTTCAACACTGAAATTGGTCTTCCTCTTGCGGTTTTAAACGAGTATAAGGGCGAAGAAATTGTCATCCTTGAAATGGGGCTTCGCAAACCAGGAGATGTAAAACTCCTTTCAGATTACTTTCAGCCTGATGTCAGTTTCATTACCAATATAGGTTCTTCTCATCTTGAGTTTTTGAAAACCAGAGAAAATATTGCCAGTGAAAAGATGGAAATAATCAGCGGAATGAAAAACGGGATGGTGGTTATAAACGGCGATGAACCCCTTTTGGAGAAATTCAACCTGTCTCATCTTAATGTTTTGAAGTTCGGGAAAAAAGAGCACAACGATGGCATACTTGTGGACTACACTTTTGATGAAACCTCAACCAAAGTATGGATACGGTTGCATGGCAAGGATATGATGCTTACGCTCAAGGATTTCTGGTCTGAAGGCCAGATAATAGACCTTGTTGCTTGTCTTACTTTTGTTACCTTCATACAAGTTCCCCTCGATCCTTATCTTATTTCTGCAATAAACCTGGAAAAAGGACGTTTTACGACTCACAGAAAAGACGGAAAGCTTATCATAGATGATTCATACAATGCATCTTATGAGTCTTTTTGTTCAGGATTTGAAAGTGTGGAAAAGTTTGAAAAAATAAAAAAGACTCTTATAATGGGAGAGATGCTTGAACTTGGAGAGCTGTCGGAGCATTACCATAAAAAAGTACTGGAAAAGGCGCTAAAAGTCTTTGACTGTATATGGTTTTTTGACCCCAGAAAAGCTTTTTCTTCCTACAAAGGAGTTAACTTTGTTCATTCTTTTGATGACCTGGAAAAAATTCTGGAACAGACCCAAGGTCTGATTTATATCAAAGGATCAAATGGAACCGGATTAAACAGCTTTTTGAAACGTATTCTGGAATGATTAACTTCTTTTTTTAAAACTCTGGTTATTTATAGCTAATTTGAAAAACTAAAGTCGTAATAAAGTTAAATATTATGTGTAGAATTATCTTTGGTTTAAAAGCTTAACAGGAGGAAAAATCTTGATAGAGTTAATGGCAGTTGCTGCTTTTGTAATTTCTCTGTTTTTATATCCCAGATATATAAGCTGGGCTAAAAAACGTCAGTTTGGACAGTATGTCCGTCAGGAAGGACCTGATCTTCATAACTATAAGCAGGGAACCCCCACTGCCGGAGGTATGCTTTTCGTAATTATAATATTTTTGCTGAATATTGCGGTTTACATTTACAACGGTGAGCCGATACATCTTATAGTTGCCCTGTCATCCGTAGGCTTCGGATCCATAGGCTTTATGGATGACATAACCAAGATACTGAAAAAACAGTCTATGGGTCTTAGTGCTCCTCAAAAACTCATAATGCAGTTCGCTGTTTCTTTTCTTATCTATCTTCTTATATCTTTTTTCAACAATCATACCCAGATGCTTATTCCGTTTACTTTGAAAAAACTTGACCTAGGCATCTTTTATGTAGTCTGGGCTATGGTCTATATGACAGGACTGTCAAATGCTTCAAACCTCACAGACGGACTTGACGGGCTTGCCGCAGGGGTATACGTTATATCTGCCCTTCTTACGGTGCTGGTATCAGGACTGCATATTTCCCTTGCTTTTACTATAATCTTTCCGGTACTGGCTTATGTGATATTTAACCTGAAACCTGCCAAAGTTTTCATGGGAGATACAGGTTCCCTTGCCCTGGGAGGAATAATTGCTTCTATCGCCGTATATACAGGAACAGAAATTTTTACTTTATTTACGTGCTTTATATTTCTCAGCGAAATGTTCAGCGTTATAATACAGGTAGGCAGTTTCAAACTCCGAAAGGGGAAAAGAGTATTTCTGATGGCTCCTATTCATCATCATTTTGAGCTCCTTGGCTGGCATGAGGAAAGAGTTGTAATGAATTTTTGGATTTTTAATATTATAGCAGGGCTGATAGCCCTTGGAGGAAGATAACATGAAAGTCTGTCTTGTAGGTTACGGCAGCAGCAATAAAGAGATGGTTCAGTTTTTGACGGAAGGTGGCAACACTGTATTTGTAAGCAATAATAAGCCTTTACGTCCTGAAGATATTAAGTTCCTTTCAGACAGAGGTATAATGTATGAGGAAGAACACTCCTCACTGCTTGAAAACTCAGAATTGGCTGTTGTAAGCCCAGGTGTCCCACCAAACAGCAGTGCAGCAAGGATAATATCTGAAAAAAATATAAGGTATACTACAGAAGTTGAGTATGCCTGGATGAATATAAAAAGAGCAAATCCGGCATGTATCTTTGTCGGTATAACCGGAACAGACGGAAAATCAACAACCACATCTCTTATAGGACATCTTTTGAGGGAAGCAGGTTATTCTACTTTTGTAGGAGGCAATATAGGAATTCCACTGATAACTGCGCCATTAAACCTTCAGTTCTATGTGGCAGAAATAAGCTCTTTTCAGCTGTACTGGGGGAAAAGGTTCTGTCCCGAAGTATCTGTTCTTTTGAACCTTGCTCCGGATCATCTCAACTGGCATACCTCGCTTGAAGAGTACTACGGATGCAAAATATCCATGATAAACAATACACTTTCATCCGGAGGACTAGCAATTGTAAACCAAAATATTAAAAATGCCATGTATAACGGAAAGACCATACATTTTTCAGGAGAGATGCTAGAAAACGGTTATGTCAACTTTGAAGATCGAAGAATTAAAGTCATGAATGACTTCTTAAACTTAAAAATATACAGTGAAGATACAGTAAGCGCTGTAATTGCCTGTTTAAATCTGGGAATAAGTGAAAATCTCATAGAACAGGGGCTTAAAAGCTTCAAACCTCTTTCCCACAGAATAGAACTGTGTGGAAATGTAAACGGTATAAGCTTCTATGACGATTCTAAGGCCACCAATGTGCATTCCGCATACAATGCTTATCTTAGCTTCAGGGGAAAAGGATATGCTGCTCTTCTAAGCGGAATTCCTAAAAATGAAGATCTTACCGAACTCATTGAAGAAGTCAGGAACTTTTCAAAAATCACCCTGGTCTTTGGGGCAATGACAGAGGAAGTCAAAAAGTATCCTCTTGATGAAAAGTTTGTATTCTGCAATAATATGGAAGAAGCTGTCAAAATAGGTATGAATGCCCTTTCGCCCGGTGACAGCATAATAATGTCCCCTGCAGGTGCCAGCTTTGATCTTTACCAGGATTACAAAGAAAGGGGAAATCACTTCAAAAATATAGCCCAGAGATTTGGAGGAGATTCTTGAAGCCTGTTGCAATGAAACGTGAACTTATGATATATTTTATTGTACTGTGTTTTACAATCATTATAGGAGTTCTGTTTGTTTACAGTTCGCTTTTCGCAAGTGAGCTTTCTGAGAATATAAACGGTCCTGACATAAAGTTCAGAACACATCTTTTAGGTATTGCTATAGGGTTCTTTGCTGGATTCATAGGCTTTACCGGAGCAGATTTTTTTATCAGAAACAAGTACTTCATGTGGGCGATGTATGCCTTCATGCTTGGCATTCTCATACTGGCACTTGTTTCAAAACCTGTTAATGAGGTACACAGATGGTTTAATATAGGTTCTTTTCAGGTTCAGCCCTCTGAGTATGTCAAGTTCATACTTCCGGCGTTTATATCGTTTTATTTTCTGACCTACGTAAAAGAAAAACAAAATATTATCAATTCTTTTTTCTTGCCAATGGGTCTTTGCGGCATACCCACGGTTTTGGTCTTTCTTGAACCTGATCTAAGCACAAGTGCCGTACTGTTCTTCATATCGTTTTTTGTATGTGTTTTTAATATAAAAAATAAAAAGATAGGTCTAGTTTACTTTATTTTTATCTTTACCTTAATTGCCGGAGCTGTTTTATTCAAAGACCAGATAATAAACAACGACAAGTTTTTGAAGCCTTACCAGCTGGAAAGACTCGCACAGACAGAAGACTTTCAGACAGAACAGGCTCTCAGAGCCCTTCAGAATGGTGGCCTTCTTGGTACCGCTCCCTTTGGCGGAACCATGAAGTACAACGTTCCTGTTTCTTTCAGTGATTTCATAATAGCCGTTATTGGTGAGGAGTGGGGCAAGCTGGGCGTTTTTGTTGTAATCTCCCTTTTCTTTTTTCTGGCTTCTCAGCTCACCAGACTCGCATACAGAACTTCTGACCAGGCTGTTTTTTCATACTGCGGTGCAGTGTCGCTGTGGCTTGTGCTGCAAGTCTCAATAAACGCCATGGTCGGTCTTGGAGTCAAATTTATACCTGTAACCGGAGTTACTTTACCCCTAATGAGCTATGGAACTAATTCCATGGTAAGCTCAATAGCTGCTTTGGGTATAGGAATGGGACTTGTTTTCAGCAGCATCAAAAAAAAGGAAGAGGTACATTCAGATGAACAAAGACAAGACATATAACATAGTAATGGCAGGCGGAGGCACAGGAGGACATTACTACCCGGCTTTAGCTTTCGTTAACGAGCTTTCAAAAAAATACCAGACAAGAATTATTTACTTTGCTACCAAAGGACGTATAGAAGAGAAGTATCTGCCTGTTGATATTCCATGGGCAAAGGTTTTTACTGTCGAGCTTACAGGTCTTAAGAGACCTGTTTACAGTTTCGAGAACTTTTCTGTTATAAAAAAAATGTATAGTGAAAAATCACGTATAAAAAAGATAATAAAGGATTTTTCCCCGGATTTCGGTTTTCTTACTGGAGGTTACATCAGTGCTCCTGTAGGACTTAATCTCAGGGATCTTAAAGTACCTTTTTTTCTGCACGAGCAAAACTCTATAATAGGTTTTACAAACCGAAGGCTTTCAAAGTATGCACAAAAAGTCTTTGTATCTTTCCAGGAAACAGTTCTGAGCGAAAAATTTCTGCTTACCGGAAATCCTGTAAGGCTTCCTAAAAACAGCATAAGCAGAGAGTATCTTTGTACAATGGGGATAAAAGATACGGGCAAAAGAACGGTTCTTGTTTTCGGAGGAAGCCTGAGTTCCGAAAAAATAGACGAGCTTATGCTTAAGGTTTACCCTCTGGACACTCAGACCAACTTTATCCATGTCACAAGGCAGCCTGATCTTTTTGAGCAATTTAAGAATGTTTTTACCCGTGAATATATACCCGATATATACAATCTTCTTGCCATATGTGACGGTGTAATCTGCAGAGCAGGGGCAACAAGTATTGCTGAAATAAAGTACTTTGGTCTTAAAGCACTTCTTGTGCCATGGCGCGGTGCGGCCGAAGATCATCAGTTCAGAAATGCCCTTTCGCTTGAGAAACTTGGACTGGCCGATATAATAGCGGAAGATGAAAAAGATATTTCCAAGATAACCGGAATAATACAGAGGATGCCCAATAAAGGTTCTTCTTTTGTCTGGAATGTTCATGAAGACACATCAGCTAAAAAAATTATTGATAATATCGAACAGTTAATATAATTTTAGGAGGAGTAATAATGAAGTACTTTTTTTCAGGCATTGGCGGTATAGGCATGAGCAGCCTTGCACTGTATGCAAACTACTGCGGCCATAAAGTTTACGGTTCAAACAACGAAAAAAACGAACGTGTTGATTACCTGAGGTCCAAAGGTGTAGAGATAAGCATTGGACACAGTAAAAATCTTCCTGACATAGATCTTCTTATAAGGTCAACCGCCATACGCAACAACAACCCGGAGGTTGTCGCTGCGGAATCAAAAAACATCCCTACAGCTTTCAGGATGGAGTATCTGAGCAACATACTCAAATCAACCTGGAGTATAGGAATAACTGGTACAGACGGAAAAACAACCACTACAGCCATGATGTCCAAGATCTTCAAAACAGCCGGAAAAGACCCTACTGTTTTTCTTGGCGGCATACACAGTTGCCTTGAGGACGGCAACTTCCGGATGGGAAGCGGGCAGATAATAGCTGAAGTGGATGAGAGCGACGGTTATATTAAAGATGCCCAGACCGATGTGTCAGTTGTGACCAACCTCAGACCTGATCATCTTGAACATTACGCTAACCGCTTTGAAAATCTTGAATACGCAGTTAAAAGATACTCCGAAAGATCAAGAGACATAATCTTTCTAAATGGAGACGACCCTATCCTTTCACAGTGGGCTGAGGAGTTTCCCAACTCCGTTACTATGGGAACTTCCGAAAAAAATGATTATTTCATAAAGAACAGAGCCATGAAAGACCATATGCAGTCATTTGATCTTTACTACAAAAACAAGTTTGTTCTGAATATAAATCTAAGACTTCCGGGACTCCATTATGCTATGGATGCTTTGGTAGCTTCCTCGGTAGCTTTGGAATACGGTATAAAAACAGAGGATATAATAGACGGTCTTTACACTTACGATACCGTAGACAGAAGATTTAATATTCTTTATTCCAACACAGACCTTTTTATAATTGACGACTATGCGCACACTCCGGACGAGATATACTCCACTATACAGGCCACACGTGAGTATTTTAGCGGCAGAAAGCTTACCGTTATCTTCCAGCCTCACCGCTATACCCGCCTGCACAGACATTTCCTTGAATTTGTAGATGTTCTGAAAAATGCAGATGAGGTTCTTATATACAGGATATATTCTGCCTTTGAAGATCCCATAGATGGTGTGGACGAACGGAAAGTTGCCTCACTTCTGAACGATAAAGTCAAAACATCCTTTTATGATAACGGAGATGATCTTATAAATGAGCTTTTAAAAGCTCAGGATCAGGTTCTGCTATTTGTGGGTGCAGGCGATATAACTCTTATATCACACAAGATTAGCAAGATAATTTCCAAAAGAACAGTAGAGGTTGATTAACGGTTACAGGTAATTCGTAATATTTAATTTTCCTAATTTTAGCTTAATTCTTTTTCTTCACTATTGACATTATAAGAAAGTTATGGTATTATATTCTTCGGTTAGAAAATGATGATGCCCCCATCGTCTAGCGGCCTAGGACATTGGCCTTTCACGTCAAAGACACGAGTTCAAATCTCGTTGGGGGCGCCATAGTTGGACGCATAGCTCAGCGGGAGAGCATCTGCCTTACAAGCAGAGGGCCGTAGGTTCAAACCCTGCTGCGTCCACCATTTTTTTAAGGGCAGGTAGCTCAGTCGGTAGAGCAACGGACTGAAAATCCGTGTGTCGACAGTTCGATTCTGTCCCTGCCCACCAAAAAAATCCTCTTATGAGGATTTTTTTGTTTTTCTATGGACTTTTACAGAAAAAATCATTATAATTAAAGTACTACACCATAAAGGAAGTGGAAAAATTGAAGCATCCCTTTGAATTTTATATAGACATAACCATACGTCTTATAGCTTCTACCGTTGCTGCTTCTATAATAGGGCTGACAAGGGAAAAGATAAACCGTCCCGCAGGCATAAGGACTCATGCTCTCATTGCCATAGGATCATGTATAGTAACTATACTTTCTATATATGCCTTTTACGACCCTATTACCAACACCGGTGATCCCGGGCGTCTGGCTGCACAGATTGTTTCAGGAATTGGTTTTCTTGGTGCAGGGACCATATTAAAAAGAGGAATGAACGTCAAAGGACTGACCACTGCCGCTGCTTTATGGTCTGTTGCTGCCATAGGCATAGCCTATGGGGCAGGCGAGTACTTTATAGGAACACTGGGAGCAGCATTAATATTTTTTATAGTTACGTCAAACAGATTTTACAGATCTAACTCAAATAATATACAGCTCAGCGTATATCTTTCTGACAGCGGTGCATTCAAAGCAGTTGTGGATACCATCAAAAAGAATAATTTCAATATAAAATCAATAGAAAAAGAAGTTGCAGAGGTAGGAGGATACGATTTCACTTTTTTTCTGGAACGGGAAAGAAGTTCCAATCTTCAAAAGCTCCGCGATGAGCTGCTTTCAATTGACGGAGTCAACTTCATAGAACACAACTGAAAAACGGAGGCTGTTTATGGATGCTTATAAGGGAGATATAATATATACAGCAGCACCTGATTCGTTTACTGTGCTTCAGAACAGTTTCATACTAGTTAAAGACGGCATAATTCATGATATATGCCAAGTACTTGATTCTGACCATAAAAACATCACCCTGCATGACTACTCCGGTCATCTTATAATACCGTCCTTTATCGATATGCATCTTCACAGCGGACAGTACATGCAAAAAGGTCTTGGTATGGACAAGCCTTTGCTTCAGTGGCTTGAAAGCTATACCTTCAAGGAAGAAGCAAGGTTTTCAGAACAGGAGTATGCACAAGCAGTATATGAAAGCTTTTGCGAGGAGCTCATTGAAAACGGCTCCCTTAAATCGGTTATCTTTGCAACTGTTCATAAGCAATCTACTGAGATTCTTTTTGAAAAGCTAATAGAAAAAGGTCTTTCGGCTTATGTAGGAAAAGTAAACATGGATATGAACTGCCCCATGGAAATTCAGGAAGGAACTATAACCTCTTTAAAGGATACAGAGGAGATCGTTTTAAAATACTGTTCTCAGCCTATGGTAAAACCCATAATTACTCCAAGATTTGTACCTACATGCTCACGTATGCTCCTGCAGGAGCTTGGCAAAATGGCTTTCAAGTATAACGTTCCTGTACAGTCGCATCTTTCAGAAAACAGAGAGGAAGTACAATGGGTGAAAGAACTTTTTCCCGATTGTCAGAACTATTCAAGAGTATACAACAGCTTCGGTCTTTTCGGGCAGACCCCTACCATCATGGCACACTGCATCTATCTTACCAAGGACGGAAAAGAGCTTATAAAAAATAATGGAGTGGGTATAGTGCACTGCCCTCAGTCTAACTTCAATCTCTCAAGCGGTATAATGCCTGCTGCTGAGTACTTGAATAATGGAATCAATGTTTTTTTAGGGAGTGATATTGCCGCAGGCCACAGCATGTATATTCCTGATATAATCGTAAGTGCAGTTCAGGCTTCCAAGATAATTCACATGAAAAATCCGCAGTATATGCCCTTAACTTTAGCGCAGGTTTTTTATATGGCAAGCACCGGACCGGAAAATCTATTCCCCGGCTCAGGAAAGCTTCAAAAAGGTATGTCCTTCGATGCCCTGATTATAGATGATGAACGTAAAGAGGGAACTGTCGAAGAAAGACTTCAGAGGTTTATATATACCGGAGGAAAAGAACATATAAAGGAAAGATTCCTCCGTGGCATATCACTTAAAAAGAGCAGGGTTTAGAAAACACCCCGCTCTTTTTTTATATTATACCTTGAATTTTTNNTACCTGTGACTCAAGACCCTCGGCAAGAGCATTAAGTTCTTCTCCGTTAGCACTTACCTGCTGAGCTGCCTCACTCTGCTGATTAATTGCTATCACCACATTTTTTATTTCTTCGTAAATGCTCGTAGTCATCTTTGAGGCATTTTCCATCGCCGAAGTAATCTCCTGGGCTGCCGCACTCTGCTGTTGGGCACTGGCAGAAACATTTTCGGTCATTGAGGTGATATTGTCCACCTGTTTGGCAATTTCGGTAAACTGAACACTTATGTTGTTTCCTCCGGTGTTTACCTTTTCAACTATACTTTTGGTCTGTTTGGTTGCCAAATCTGCCTGCGAAGCTTTCTGCTGGACATCTGTAAGTATCGTGGTAATATTCTGGGTAGCTTTTTTACTTTCCTCCGCCAGTTTTCTTATCTCATCGGCAACCACAGCAAAACCTTTTCCCGCTTCACCCGCTCTGGCTGCTTCAATAGCTGCATTCAATGCCAGAAGGTTGGTCTGTTCGGTTATGCTGTTTATGGAATCGACTATTTTTCCGACGTTGACAGACTGCGTGGCTAGAGCCGTTACAAGAGCTGCAGTATTATCTGTCTGAACAACCGCTTCCTTTATTATATCCGAAATACCCTTTATATCCTTCAGCCCGCTATTTACAGTCTCGCTTACCTGCTGGGCACTCTTGGCAAGCTCAAGAGAAGCTTTGGAGACATTCTGAGCGCTTGTTGCAACTTCATCTACCGATGAACTTAACTCTTCTATAGAGGCCGATGTATTCTGTACATTATTTTGTATACTTTCGGCCTGAGAAGAAAGCTCCTCGCTTGTAGCACTGGTTTCCTCGGAAACGCTCGCAAGATCTCCGGCAGAAGAGTTTATCTGCTGGGAAGCTTCTTGTATGGACTTCATTGATTCCCCTAATGAACCTGCCATACTGTTGAGGCTTTTTGCCATATCTTCTATTTCAGAA
This sequence comes from Petrotoga sp. UBA5851, assembly GCA_002431635.1. Taxonomy (GTDB): domain Bacteria; phylum Thermotogota; class Thermotogae; order Petrotogales; family Petrotogaceae; genus UBA5851. Next base: position 61,535 of record DJGH01000078.1, on the reverse strand, counting down.
CCACCTTTTTCTGAAAACCGTACAGTAAGATCCCCTTTTCCAAACGCAGCTATAGCTTTAACCATGGCCGATATAGGCTTTGCTATCAAGGTTTTTACAAATATCAGTGCTATTACTATTGCAACTGCTATTATTGATCCTGAAAGTATGAGCATTATTATCAGGGATTTTTTGGCTTCACTTAGAACCTCTGCTTCTTCAATTACCGTATAGACAACCCATTTAGTACTTGGAAGCTTTTCATAAAATGCAAGATACTTCTTTTTATCACTGGTGTAGTTTATATATCCGCTGCTGGAGGATGCTTTAATAAAAAATTCCTGATCTTTCACGCTTTTTCCTACCAAAGAGTTATCCTTGTGTATGACTGTTACTCCAGCTTCGTTTACAACAAAGGAATACGCAGTTTTATAAGAACTCTCCTTAAAAAGAATATCTTTAAGGGCATCCAGAGAAAAGTCCACTCCAAAAACCGCTACCACATCATTGGAAGAAGGATCTACAACTGCTTTGGTTATTGAAACCATCATAAGCTTGGTAACGGCATCAATATAAGGATCAGTGAGTATAACGTTTTTGGGTGATGCCTTAGCCTGTGTATACCATACTCTTATTGTGGGATCATAGTCTTTTCCCAGATCCACTACTGGATAAGAGACAAAAGCTTTATCGGGATAACCGGCATATGCAAGCTGTATTTCGGGAAATTTTTTCTGAAGATCAGAAAAAACTCCTACCACCACTTCACGCTTGCTTTTATCTTCAAGAGAGCTTATAAGTTCACTGTCTGTAGTTATAAAGCCCGTAGTTTTCATCAAAGGAGTGATAAAAGATTCAAATGCTGATGACTTTTGAAGATTATCCAGCAAAAGATACTCACTCACCGATTTGAAATCCTTACTGTAGGAGTTTATGCTTGTATACGCAGTCAGCACTCCAAGAGGAAGAGCTGATACCAAAAGGATCAAGAGAATGATAAGACCGCCTATGCTTTTTTTCATATTCTCACCCCTTTCTTAATATAATTAACCTATAATTAATCCTTTTTATCAATTATACATTTTTTGCTTTTGAAATGCAACAACTAGGGTATTTAAAATAATAAAAACTTACATAATGGTTAACAGAACATATTAAATATACTCAATAATTCGACAGTTACGTAAAATCTGATTAATTAAATACATACCTACTATCGGTTCCATAAAAAAAGATGCCCTTTCAGGCATCTTTATCCTTTTTCAATGCTTTTACATATCTTTGAAGAGAGTTTGAGTCAATTATCTGTGAAGAAATTTTATCCTCAATCTTTTTTACTGTCTCCATAGCCTTTTGATACTCCTTAATACTTACATACTCACTGTCATTTATTTCTTTTTCTCTCTTTCCATCAGCAATCTGGTCTATCTCATCCATTATTCTTTTAAAAGGCCGTACAATATTCCGGGAATTGTAAATATTAACAATACTAAGCGTAAGACCAAGAAGTATAAAGCTTATAGTAAGAATAAAACTCAGCGTGTACTTGAGAAGGTTCAGAACCGAGAAATCAACTGTAACCTTCAGATATCCCAGAAATTTAAAGTATTTTTCCGTTTCTGCACGGGGATACCATACCTTGTAGAATACCTTTCTTCCGGAAGAATATTTTTTAGTGTACGGCTGACCGGATTCATGAACCTTTGTAAAAATTTCTTTATCTTCATCGGTAACGGTATTAGCAAAATCCCCGAAAGGTATGTACCCCGAATTGTAAAGCTCTATATTTTCTATGTATGGATTAAGTTTCTTCATAATTTCAAGCTCAGAAGCTATCAAAGCCCTTATATCATCCTTGAAGGAAACTCCTATCTCTATAATCCTTCCGTCATCTATTCTTATATATCCGAATAGTCTTGCCCTGTTTGAACGTATTTCAAAGCTCAGAGGCTGCATCATGATCTCTCCTGGCTCCAAAACATTTAAGGTCTTCCAGTACTTAGGTGTGGTTTTTGAAAAATCCATAAAAAGATCGGTAGCATAGTCTGTCTCTTCAATTATCCCATCCTTACTTATAATATAATAATTTATGGCACTTATAAAATCTTCCGAAGTCTTAGAATCAAAATAATTTCTTATATAACTGCCTATATCGAAACTTTCATCCTTGTGCTTATGATCCTTAATTTCACCGAGCAGGCCGGTAAGAGAAAGATTGTAATTTTGACCGTAAATCGTCATTGTCTTGTTTATGGAAGACAGATACTCACCCAGGCTTTCTATACAGTCATTGTATACCGGCTCATATATATGCTTTTCATAGTAGTTCTCAATAATAAAAAGCATTAACATAACAGAGCAGCTGAGCACCACAACCAAAGCCGCCAAAGTTTTGAAAGTAAGAACAGAAAGAATACTCCTGGCCTTTTTCATTGTCCGACGCCTCCAATAAATTGAGAAAATGAGGTTCTTTAAGGGTTTTTTTAACTCCGAACTTTCCATGTTTAAATTCTACGGACTATATCTTCTTTCGGATCATATCTCCGACTACTGCATCCAAGGCTTTAAAAATTCTCACCTTCCGGTTGGTGTTGGCTGTTTCGCACTCTTCGCCTGTCAGGGCGTCCTCCATAGGCGGCATAAAGAATGTCAAGTTCTCTCCAGTGCTTCTTACAAGATCTACTTCTTCACCCTGAAGAACCTGATTTCTTATCTCAAGAATATACTCGCTGCTGCTTATCTTTTCAAGCACCTTGGCCACAAACTGATGGGTATAAAAGTACGATGTCGTTGTATAGTTCTGTGAATCGCTGTCCGGGGGATTCAGATAAAACCCGCTGGTGAACTGCCTGTTGCTTACACTTCTGAGTTCTTCCATCCAAAATGGATTATAGGCATAATCACCTCTAAAGTACATGTCAACTGCCTGTCTGTAGGTTTTGGTTACAACCGCATTATAAAACGCTCCTTTTATACGGCCCTCAATCTTCAGGCTGTCCAGCCCCACATCCAATACCTCGTCAAAAAACTCAATTGTGCAAAGATCTTTTGAATTAAGTATATATGTTCCATGGTCATCCTCAAAAACCGGCAGATACTCTCCCGGTCTCTTTTCCTCCATCAGATAGTACTTCCACCTGCATGAGTGGGTACAAAGTCCCATATTGGCATCCCTTTGTGCAAGATAGTTGCTTATGAGACACCTGCCGGAAATTGATATACACATTGCACCGTGTATAAAGGCCTCCAACTCAATATCCGGAACTCTCTGCCTTATTTGTATCATCTCACGCAGAGAAACCTCACGGGCAAGTATCACCCTTTTGGCTCCCATCTCCTTAAACATCTTGACAGAGCGCCAATTAGTATTGCTGGCTTGTGTACTGATACTTATAGGAATATCTGAGACGCTTCTTACCAGGTCAAAAACCCCCAGGTCAGAAACTATCACACCATCTACTTTCAGCCCTGAGAGAAATTTTATATACTCATCCATCATATCAATTTCCCGGTTATGAGGTATTACATTAAGAGTGACATACACTTTTTTCCCCATTGAATGAGCATAGAGTACAGCACTGCTCATCTGCTCATTTGTAAAATTATCAGCAAGGGCTCTGAGATTAAAAAGCTCTCCGCCCATGTAGACGGCATCAGCTCCGTAATGAAATGCAGTTTCCATCTTTTCGTAATTGCCTGCAGGCGATAAAAGTTCAGGTTTTTTCATCTATACTCTCCTTATTCTAAATCATCGTGATCTTTTTTCATTATAACTATAACATAAAAAAATTAAAAACCGTTGTCTCTACTGAGTTTATTAAATTACCTCACTACCAATAATGCTATATTTTATATCATGTAAATTTATTGATTTTGATATTATAATTATATTCATGATAAAACACATCGGTTATATAAAACTTTATTATAAAAACCTTTCTTAACACAAGAACAACATGATAATAACATTTGTTAACTCAACAAAGCGTAATTGTAATAATTATATTATAAAATTGATTCAATTCATAGAAGAGAGGTGAGCCAAAATGAAAAGCATACGGACAAGAATACTGGCCATACTCATTTCTTCACTTGCGGCTATTTTTCTAATCATGGGAGTAATACTCTATGTGCAGACTACAAACATAGTTGTACCTTTGACCAAGGATCTAAGCAGCCAGATAATAAATGCAAGGGCGGATGAGGTAGGACAGTGGCTTAAAGCCAGAATAGATGATCTTAAGGGTATCGCTGAAAGAGAAGTTGTAATGACCATGGATGTAGAGGCTATGAAACAATCTCTTAAAAATGCTGCCAGCACCAGAGACTCTATATATGATCTTCTCTATATTATAGACAAAACAGGAAATGCATGGACTACCACAGATACTCTAACCAATGTAGCTGACAGGGATTATTTCAGAGCCATTTTTTATGAAGGAAAAGATTACTATGTAAGCAATCCTCTTATATCCAAAGCTACAAACCTCCCCATGTTCGTCGTAGCTTACGCCGTAAAAGACAGTGCAAAGAAAACGGTAGGAATAGTTGCAACCACAATTGAACTTTCAAAACTTACTAAAGCTTTTGATGAAATTAAAGTTGGAAGCGATGGTTACGGAGTTATAGTTGACAGCACCGGTCTTGTGATGAGCCATCCCGACAACTCATTGATAATGAGTCTTAACGTTCTTGACTCGGAAGCAAAGGGATACAAAGGCCTTAAAGAACTTGGAAGACAGGCCATTACAGGAAACTCTGGAATAGGACTTATAACTAAAAACGGCGGCGATCCCAGCTTTGCCATATATACACCTATAGCCAACTCACCCGGCTGGTCCCTGTTTCTCATAGTATCGGAAAAGTTTCTTATGACAGCTTCCAACAGCCTGGTTATATTTGTTGTAATAATTATAATAGGCTCTCTTGGAGTAGTAAGCATTATTTCAATAATACTTGGAAACTATATATCCAAACCAATAAAAATCGTTGATGCCGGAGTAAAACAGATATCAGAGGGAGACTATACTGTATCAGTTCCAGAGTCTTTCCTAAAAAGAAAGGACGAGTTTGGAAATCTCGGCCGCTCTGTATTAAGAATGATAGAATCTATAAGAACCTCCATGATAAAGATAAACGATGCATCTTTAAAGATAGACAGTGCAGCCAACAATCTTGCTTCTGTATCAGAGGAAGCCAGTGCAACAAGCGAAGAGATAAGTTCACAGGCCGCAAGCATAGAAACAGGTTCACAAAATGCTGCTGCATCAATATCTCAGCTTTCCGGATCTGTTGAAGAGGTTGCCTCAAGTGCCCAAAATGTATCAAAGTCATCGCAGGAACTTGCCAATACCGCATCAAAAGTTTCAGATTCAGCGAAACATGGTGAAAGTTCGATTGAAAATATTGTCAAAGCCATAAATATATCAACCCAAAAAGCAGTTGAGACTAAAGAAATAATTGATAAGCTTTACAAAAACACTGAAAATGTAGGAAAGATCCTTGTAACCATAAACAGTATAACCGAACAGACCAATCTGCTGGCACTGAATGCAGCCATAGAAGCAGCAAGAGCAGGAGAAGCCGGAAAAGGCTTCGCAGTAGTAGCCGACGAAATAAGAAAGCTAGCTGAAGAAAGTAAAAGAGCAACGGAAAATATTGCAAAAATACTTGATGAAACTAAGACGTATACAGTCCAGAGCAAGCAGTCCTTTGAAGAGATAAACTCAGGCATAACCACTATAGATAAAGAAACCAACGCAGTCCTACAGGAGTTTAAAGGTATTTTGGGACAGATACAGCTCATGGCAAGCATGACTGAAAACGTATCTGCAAGTGCCCAGGAACAGAGTGCGGCCGCTGAAGAAATGGCCAGCGGAATGGACAATGCAGCCAAAGTAATCGTATCTATAAGCGAACAGATAAAAGCCATGGCACAGGCTGTGGAACAGCAGGCCATAGGAGCTCAACAGACCAGTACTGAAAGTCAGGATCTGAGTCAGCTTTCAGAAAATCTCTCAGCCATAATTAAAACTTATAAGTATTGATAAATAAAATAAGAGGGCTTAAGCCCTCTTATTTTATTTTTGCTGTTTAAGTGAATCGGAAATCTTTGTAAGCATTCTGAGAAAACTTTCCTGCTCCTTATCCGTAAGTACCTCTATACCTTTATCGTACATCTTCTTAAGGTTTTGAAGACCTTGAGTACAGAACTCAGTTCCTTTCTCATCGGAAATTATGTTGATAACCCTTCTGTCATCAGAATCACGTTCCCTTCTGACATAACCTTCTTTTTCAAGTTTGTCGACAATAACCGTTATGGCACTTTGGGTAAGTGTAACCTTTTGGGATATATCGCGCATTTTCATAGGACCGTAAAAGTACACTGTAAAAACAACCAGGTACTCCATAAGCGAAAGGTTGGGAGGAATATCCTCGCTGAGAAGAAATCTTTTTATATCAAATATCAGATCGAACATGCTTTTGTTGAACTCGTAGAAATCAACCGGACTGTACTTTTTTTCCTGCAATCACACCAGCTCCTTAAAAGTACTTTTCAATGAAAAACTCCACTGAATTAAGCATCTTTGAATTGTATATAATATTCTTTTCATTTTCGCTGTACGAGTATGTGCTCTTTAAGCCTATTCTCGTCTGATCCATACCTGTATAGGCAGCTTTTGCTACCGTGGTATAACCAATATCTATTTTACCATGTATTTCAGGAAAAGTGACAAGACCGAAAAGGTTAATATCGAATATTTTGGTACTGTAGTTAAAAAAACCATCTATTCCAGGGGTCATCGAAAAGTGTTCCTGATTCATTCCGTTGAAAAATTCTAGTCCGAATGAAAAATCACCCGTCAGGTACTCAAATCCTGCGATATACTTTACATATCTGTTTCCAAGAAGACTTTCGGAAAAGACATTCGGAACGTAGGCCTCCTTATTCTGCTGCTTGGTATAGCTGTAAAAGACATTTGTAGTACCTTCAAAGGTTATATCTATTGTATCCTGGCGCTTTATCTTTGAGTACTCACCTTTGGTAGTTACCTGCTGAGGAAGGTACAGACCCGCTTCAAAATACCATGTAAGACCTTCAATAAGTCTTGAGGAGTACTGTATATCTGCTGTTATTACATCTGCCCAAGGATTTATAATTGTTGATGTTGCTGCACTTGTGTTGACTGTCATTGATGTAGAGTAGTCAGTATCAAAAATAATTTTTTGTTTCAGCAGTTCCGCAAAAATAGGATTATCTTTAATTTCCGGCGGAAATTCATACTTTGAAAGATCTATGGTTATATCATTTATATGTAGGTTGAGTATTATGTCATTTTTAATAAAATCCGCTTCTACAAGCTCGGGAATATCAAAATGATAGTTATTTCTGAAGTATCCAGGCCTGACTGAAAAATCAAAAATTGAAAAATCAATCTTCAATCCTGTATTCATATCATCAAGCCGCAGTACATTTCGATCCTTGTACTTATAGGTCAAAAGCAGATAATCACTTTCACTGCCGGATTTTTCTAAAAGCAGGTCGTATACAGACTGTGTTTTTTCGTAAGCCGTAAGATTAGGAAAATCATACTTGGTAACTGGGGTAAAGTAACACTCGGCACTCATCTGTTCAAAAAAAAGCTGAAGCAGCAGTCCGTCAATACCTGTAAGTGTATTTTCATTGAGGTATCCCAGAAAGTTACTTGCCTGCATTACATTTGAAGGACTATATAGGTTCGCACTGGCTTTATTAGGATAAAATCTTCCTACTCTCAGCGTGTTTCCAGAAAAGTACTGGTCATAGTAAAGCTCTTTTATTTCACCATAGAAGATACTGTTTACCAGTATCTCATCCAAGCCCGGAAAAAACGCTTTTATATCCTTGTAGCCCAAAAGATACGATTCAATATATACATTGGTGCTTTCGGGAGAAAGACCGTTAAGTGCTGTAATGTTTATACATAAGTCAAAGTAGCTGCTTTCATTCTGCGACTCAAACTCTATGTCTGTATTCAGTAGCTGGTATATATCCACAAAATCAACCTGGTAGTTGTATCCGAGCGTGTAAATGGACTTTCCGGAAAACCCCATAGCAATGCTTGTAATCCAGATAATACTTATAAAAGCTATCATCTTTTTCATATCAGCCTCACCTACCTGTATACCAATACCGGATTGGTCATTGAAAGCTTATTAAAAAAACTCTTTGTTATAGGTATTCCATACTCCGAACTTACAAGCTCCAAGAGTGTGGTGTGTTTGTTCTCAAGAGAAGTTATAAGTACCTTTTTGTAAGTTATATACTCTCCGGAGCTTTCGTAATCCATAATCTCCATCTTTTTAACGATTTGTTCCTTCTTCCCGAAGAACTCTGCATACTTTATTACGAAATCTTTCTTATCAACCCCGACCGTCATCTTGGAGTAATCGCTGTCCTGTGCGGTAAGCTCTATATCTATGGTATAACTTTTTTCATCTTCCCAGGCTATGGAGCTTGTATGTTCCTGCTCAATGGTCGATGAAAAAAGTAGTGTCATATCCGAATAATTTATATCGGTATCAAGAAAACTTTCGTTTTTTGAAGAACCGGAAACCCTTTTTACCTGCTTAAATCCGGGCAGATAGATATACTGTTCGGTTTTTGAAAGATTCAGAACAGTTGTATTTTGAAGATCCTTAGGCTCGGTAACCCTCAGAAGCGATATGGGAAGCTTCTCCCCTTTATCAGAAGATATAAGAATATAGATATCTATCTTCCTTGTTTTCTGAGTTCTGTTGCTGTCAGACAGGATGATCGAGTATACTGCCTTCTGCGTTTCAAAGTTATTCTGTGAGTCCTTAACCTTATCAAGCACATCCTGTGCCGTTAAGCCGAATATACTAGCGGTAACGGTTAAAACCAGAAAGAATAAAAGACTTTTTTTCATTTTTATCCGCCTTCCTTTTCTGAAGTATTTTTAAAAGTTTTTCTTTTTTTATGGAGGAAAAGACAATCGGCAGAATAACTACGGTAGACAAAAGCGAAACAAGGATGCTTATACCTGATATTATCCCGAACTGCTTCATTATTCCCAGATTTCCAAATCCCAAAGGAAAAAACCCAAGAAGAGTTGTAAAAGCACCGGTGCTTATTGCCCTAAGAACAGTTTTTGAAGTTATTTCCAATGATTTAATAACATCCAAGGTTTTTAAAAACTCTTCCCTGAATCTTGATACGTAATGAACAGAATAATCAATGGCAAGACCTATAACTATAGAAGCAATGGTTATGGTCCCGGCATTAAGGCTGAAGTTGAACAGTCTTATAAACCCAAAATTAACTACCGTTGTAAACAGCAGGGGGAGGGACGCTATAAGACCTGTACGAACTGATCTTGACGATACAATGAACATCACCAGTATAAAGAGGTAGGAAAAAAATAGGCTACTCATCTGTCCGTAAAGAAGCTCGCTGTTTATAAAGGTTCTTATTATAGGATTTCCTGTTACTTTCAGATATAATGGGATTGATCCTGTATCCGTGACATACTCACGGTCATTCACATACTCCGAAAACTCTGCAAGATCTCCGTTCTGCAACGCAGGGAAGGAGCGCTTGAGTTCCTCATAGAAAACCTTGCTTCTGAGTGTCTGTTCGTTGAATGACAGAAAATTCGTAAAAGTATCGGTATACTCTATGTTTTTTATGTTCTTTGAAAATTCAGTCTTCTCATCTACATCGAGAGAGAAATTTTCACAGAAGGCTAAGTATTTTTCATAAAGCTCATTTTCAGGATATTCGGTTATAACCTGAGATAAACTCTTTTTCTTATGATCTGCAAGCATCGAAAACATAGCGGCTGCATTAGGAATATCTCTTGAAACAAAAAAACTCTGAAGTGACTTTTCATACTCCTTTAGTGCTTTAGGATCGTTGATATCAAGTAATGTCTTATCGTAGCTTTTAAACACATACTTTTCTATAAACCAATTGAGCTTTTCCAGAATAGACTGAACCTGCGTATCGTTATTGCTGCTTATCCTGACATCTATCACCGATTCACTTTGAGGTTTGAGAAGAAACTGGTTTAGCTCGGGAGTGTTTTCTATAATTAAGAAAACCTGGTTCATCGTACTGCTGTCACCTGGAATATGCTCAGTTCCAGAAAAACTTTTTACCACAGAAGAAGTGAATGTCGAAAGACCACGGCTTATGAAATGGCTGTCAATTGTAAGGACATACTTTTGGATATCTCTTTGAACCCTATTGTAGTAAAAATCTTTGTATCCTTCTTCAATTCCTGATTTCATGTATACATTAATGAACTTGTCACCACCGAACTTTTCATTTATAAAATTAGAGCCTTTTATCGTCAGAGCACTGCTTCCAAGGTAAGTTTCAAGGTTAGATTCTGTTTTTATGCCCGGGATGATAAGAATAAAACATAAAAATATAATGACCATAACAGTTGAAACAAGCACTTTGTGTTTTATGACCTTAAGGGTGATTGCTGCCCATAAGCTTTTTCTGTTTTCCTTATCATTGCTCTGTTTTACCTTTGGCTTTACAATCAGAATAAGAGCTGGCATAAAAACAACTGCTACCAGAAAAGAAACAATAATCCCCGCCGATGTATAAAAACCAAGCTGAGTTACAGGAACCAGTCTTGCGGTGACAAGAGACATAAAACCCGCTGCAGTTGTCAGTGTACACATAAGAACGGGGGTAAAAATTTTTTTCCTTGCCCTTGCAACTGCAGCAGTTTTATCCCTATCATGCCGATACTCTTCATTATACCTTGAAATGAGATACACAGTATTGTCTACACCTATACCCACAAGAATTATGGGCATCATTATGGTTACTGTAGAAAAGGACTCGCTGAAGATAGTAACCAGTCCCATGGCAACTGCATTGGAAATAATAACCGCCACAATAGGAAGCAGCACTCCGGAAAAGGACCTGAACATAATAAGTAATATTACAACTATTCCCAAAATTGCAAAAGGAAGGATTCTGGCAACATCTGAAAAAGCCGTTTGGGCTATCTCATAGTTGGCAAGCGGAAGTCCTGTAAGATAGTACGTCTTTCCTGAAAGAGTTTTCTTTATTTCTTCCAAAAGCGAGCCCATATCAACTTTCTTAGAATCTTCAAGATTTAAAATATACAGAATATTTTTTCCGTCTTTTGAAACAAATGTATCTTTAAGCGAACTGTCATTTTCAAGAATTTTTTCTACCTCTGCTGCATTGTAAGAAGTAAGATCAAAGATTGTACTGAGCGATCCGGATTTTATCTCATACTCGTCAGAGCTGACCATTACAGAGTTGGTTATGCTCAGAACTTTTCTGACATCTTTTAAAGAGTATAGACTCTTCCTTATGCTTTCCACCTCGTTAAGTTCATCGTAGACACTGTTCATCTCAACGCTTACCATCATAATATTATCGATATCAAATTTTTCAGAGACTTCCCTGTAAAATGAAATTTCTTTATTTTCTTCAGACATGTAGGTCATTATATCATCACTGATCTTTATATTAAAAAGTCTAAAGGCAAAAAATATGGTTACTGCAGAAAATACAAAGACTACAGCTATTCTCAGGAATTTCAGGCGCATACTTAAACCTCCATACTATCATTTTTTTAAATAGTTAAATTTTTTAATCATTAAAATTATAGATTATTTTGAATAAATAAAAAAATGACGGTACAGGCAAATATCTGTATCGTCATTTGTATAATCATGCTTATATAAGAAATTCTTTAAAATACTGATACTATGCACTTCGGTCAAAAAAATTTCCTTGTGCTTTTTGAGAGTACTTTAAAGAGCTGTCATATTCAAATCCTGAATTTTTCTTATCCATAGTTGTAGTAACAGTTTCTCCGCCGCTTACATAGACCCTACCGCATTCAGGACAAACTGCGGTAAATATACGTACATACTGTGAAATTACTTCCTTTCCGGAAGATTGAGCCTTGCCCTGTTCATTTGCCACATGTTCCTGTTCATGAGAGCGTACAGCTGCTGGAGCTGCCTGAGGCGATATATGTGCAGGTGCTTTGAAAGATACTCCCCCATCAGTTGAACCGTCCTGATACTTACGGTTGGCACACGTTTTGCATTCTTTTATTCCAAGCTTTTTCTGTGTTTTTATATCGATGTCAGAACTGCTTTCCTGTTCTGAGGAATTTTGAGATATCCTGTTTTTACCAGTTTCTGCGGGCTGGGTTTCTGTTTTGTCTTTTCCTTTTGACAGACTTTTATACCTGCTTATCCATTCAGCCGCTCCGTTTGTGCCTTCTACTCTCATCATGGAATCGCTCCCGTCATATAGGTTTATATGGTATCTCAACATAGAAAGTGCTTCCCTTTCCGAAATCACTTTCAAAGAATATTTCTCCGCCCAGAAGCTTAACCAGTTTCTTGGCTATAAAAAGACCGCTTCCGGTTCCAAAATACTTCCGTGCACTGTGTTCCTCAAGCTGCACAAGCTGCTGAAAAATAAAACCGTACTTCTCCTCTTCTATTCCAACACCCGAGTCGCTTACTTTAAATCTGACATACTCTCTCTCTCGGTGAATATTCTCAACCGAAAGGCTTATAAAACCTTTCTCAGTAAATTTTATCGAATTATCCAGAAGTTTCTTTAGTATCCGTGTAATCTTTCCTGGATCACTGTATATTTTTGAAGGCACCTTCTCATCAACAGAAAAAAAGAAGTCAAGTCCCTTATCCTTTGCCATGGAACGATACTCTTCCTCAAGATACCTTAACACATTTTCCACGTTGAAGTCAAGTATCTGAAGATCAACATCCCCGGCTTCTATCTTGGATAGATCCAAAAGGTCTTCAATAAGTGACATAAGACTGTCGGCCGATCTTTTTATCAGCTCTGTATACTCTTTTATCTCCTGCAGGCTGCCACAGGCCTGAGCAATCTGACAGCCCATAATTATTCCATTCATGGGAGTCCTCAGCTCATGACTGACTCTTGATATGAATGATGTTTTTGCATAGCTTGCTCTTTCAGCTTCTTCTTTCTCCGCAAGAATTATATTCTCGTACTCTTTTCGCTTTATTCCAGAAGCTATCGTCTGTGCAATAAGCTTTACCGCTTTCAAAACCTGAGGATCAAAGCTATAATCTTTAGAATTGCTGGACATTCCTATAAATCCTGAAATTTTCCTGTCAGTATTCATTGGTATAAATACCGAAGAGCAGGACGATGACCGGATAAAAAGAAAGTCTTTATCGCTTTTATCCAGCTGTTTTAAAACATCTTCATAATCACTGTATGTACTGCAAACCTCTTTTGAAGAAAGCTCGGGAGTCTTCCATTCCCAGTTTTTATAGCCGCTTTTATCTTCATTAAAAACAACTACTATTCTATCAGCTTCTAAAAGCTTCCCAAGTTCTTCCAATGCGGTGCTGACAGTATCTTCTATATAAAACGAAGAAAGATTTATGACTTTGGTCGCTATATCAACAACTATCGACTGCAGCCTTGCAATAAGATTCAGCTTTTCCTGCATTTTTATTCTTGAAGTAACGTCATGGATTATTGAATAAATATAAGCCTTATCGTTTATCTGAACCTTGCTTGCATGGACTTCCACATCTTTTATGGTGCCGTCTGAGAGCTTATGTTTGAAGGAGAAAAACGAAAAATTAGAGTCAATTACCGAATTAACAGATTTTTGAACAACATCATCGCCAAGAACGTTTATCTGGCTTATCTTAAGCTTTCTGAACTCCTCCAGAGGATACCCGTAAAACTTTACTGCCGCAGGATTGGCATCGTAAATATAAAGCGTCATAGGATCAATAAGAAACATGATGGATGTATTGCTGTAAAACATGTTTCTGTAAAGTTCCTGACCTTTACGCAGGTCAGCAGCAATCGTTTCCTTTTCATATGCTTCTTCTGTCAGCTTTATTTTAAGATCCTTCAGTTCCTTTATAAGCTGATCCTTTCTATTCAGCTTATGCTCAAGTGAACCGACAAAAAAGGTAACCAAAAGGTAAAGTCCCCATAAAATAATCGAATAAAGAATGAAGTTCATCCAATAATTATTTTTAGAGTAGATCTCAAGTATCCAGAAAGAGTCCGCTATAGGTATTCTGAACTCCTGTGAAAAATATTTTTTGCCTCCTGTAGCACTTTCAAAAAAAATTTTTCCCGTTGAATCAAAAAAAGAGTATGCGTGACTGCCAAGAACTTCTTTTTTTGAAAGAAAGCTTAAAAATTCATCCAGATTAATACCACACACATATAATCCTGCAAACTCGTCATCTATAAAAACAGGATATCTGGCTATCATCCCAAGAAAACCCTGCTTAAGCATGTATGGATCGTTAACTGTCAGAGTCCGGGTCTGCTTTGCTTTTTCAAGTGACTTGAGCGCCTGCTCATTATCTATAAGTGACTGTCCAAGGGTAGACTCATTTCCACGCAGAGGATAAACCATATCTGTAACTGTCAGAGCATTTTTATGCTGTAAAAAAGAAACATTGGGAAACTCTCTTATAAAGTAACGGCTAAGAGTTTCAAACCTCTCCTGTGTAAGCTCTCCCTCTGTTTCAAAGGTATACCCCAGAGCTATAAGCGATGAAAAACTGTTGTTCATCCTCAGACTTATATCACGGGAAATACTCTCACCTAAAGAAAAAGTAAGTTCCTTTATGTGAGAGCTTTCTATAAAAATTATGAAGAAATTAATGGTCAGAAATATTGAAACTAAAAAGACATTTATGAGTACCTTTATAAAATAATTACCTGGCTGTTCAGAACCGTCTTTCATGTCTTAAATTTTTTCACCTGCTGAGATAAGGTTTCAGCCAGTGCACTAAGCTCTTCAGAGTTGGCGCCAATCTGCTGGGCGGCTAGAGCCTGCTGACTTATGGCTGTGACTGTACTGTTGAGCTGGAAGTTAATATCATCAGCCATCTTAGCGGAATTTTCAACGGAAGAGGCTATCTCCTGAGATGCCGAACTTTGACTTTGCGAGTTCTTGCTAACTTGTTCGGTCATCGAAGATATCTGGCTTATCTGTCCGAGTATTCCGTTAAACTCCTTTTTTACCTTCAATGTTTCGTTGGAGATATTGTGTATATTACCGGCTATCTCATCAAAGGACTCTTTGCTGTCCTGTGCATACTCTCTGGTTTCCGAAAGAATGTTGGCAATATTGGCAGTAGCTTTCTTACTTTCTTCAGCCAGCTTCCTTATTTCGTCTGCCACAACTGCAAAGCCCCTTCCTGCATCTCCGGCACGTGCCGCTTCTATGGCTGCATTAAGCGCCAGAAGATTGGTCTGCTCGGTTATCGAGTTTATTGTATCGACTATTTTTCCCACATTGTCTGTATTATCCTTGAGCCTGTCAAGAAGCTTTTTGGTTTCATCTGCTTTTTGCGAGGACTCCTGTACAAGTGCCGCTATGCTACCTATAGACTGCTCACCAGTTTCTACGGAGCCTTTAACGATTCTGGTGCTCTGAAGCAGATTCAAAGAAGACTGGGTAACCTCCTGCGAATTTTTTGCTACCTGTACCACAGCTTCCTTTACCTCTGAGATTGATTGATTTGTCTGAGAATAATTTGAAGATATGCTTTCCACCTGAGAGGAAAGCTCCTCACTTGTGGCACTGGTTTCTTCGGCAATAGCAGCCAGATCAGACGATGAGGACTGCATCTGCCCCGAAGCTTCCTGAATGCTTAGCATTGCTTGCTTAAGT
Source organism: Petrotoga sp. UBA5851 (assembly GCA_002431635.1). GTDB lineage: Bacteria > Thermotogota > Thermotogae > Petrotogales > Petrotogaceae > UBA5851. The sequence continues at coordinate 45,831 of DJGH01000078.1, read as the reverse complement.
GAGGCGGCCATGCCTTTTAACGATGAAGCTATCTTTCCGACTTCATCCTTCTGCTTCAGTTCAAAGTCTACTGTAAGGTCTCCTGCCCCGAAGGTATCTATTTTTTTCATTAGCTTTTTAATAGGATTGGCTATTGTTCCGCCTATAAAAACCGAAAGTCCTATGCTTATGACTATAAGAACCAGTATGAGAAGTATAAGGGTTGTAGCAAGAGCATTTGATGTCCTGTACAGATACGTCTGCGGCACAGCAACCGCTAATGACCAGTTGGGCGCATGAGGAACAGGTGAGAAGAATGTAACGTTTTTGGTTCCATCAGTAAGAGTGGCTATTCCCATCCCGGCCTTTCCTTCAATCATCTGCTGACCTATAACTTCAAGTCCTTTATAACCAAGCTGGGTTCCTTTAAGAAGATTCATATTTAAAACCACTTCTTTTTTAGGATGGGCAAGAACCATACCGGTTCCGTCCACAATATATCCGTATCCGCTGTTGTCTATATTTATATTTCCTACAATTTCAGATACCGTATCAATAAGTACATTGGCTCCCATTACTCCTATTAGCTCTTTTTTGTCATTGATAATGCTCTTAGTTACAATAAATATAGGATCTTTAGTCTCCTGCGAGTACATCACATTGGTTACAAAAAAGTTGAGATTCTTTTTTGCTATTGCTTCAAAGTACTCTGCAGAATTTATATTTCCAGTTCTTCCAGAGGTTGATGTAAAGTTGCCCTGAAGATCACACACCCATAAAGATTCAAAAATTTTATTTTTATCATTAGCGTATCGAAGAAGTGACTCCTGCATATTTGTCCAATTCATTGTTTTTACCACATTTCTGTCTGCCTGGGCAGATACCTCTGTCAGAATACCGTTAAGCCATTCACCTATTTCATCGGCTCTGGCAATAACTATCTGCTCGGCCATCTTTTCCACTGTAGGTACTACTGTAGACTGAGTCTGTGCGTAAAGTATTACTCCGGCGATAAGCAGTATAGCTGTAAAAAGAGTTATCAGCCAAAACATAAGCCTTGAACGTATACTTTTCATACCTACGCCTCCTATTATTCCATTATAAGAATGAAGAAACCGTTTATAGGAATATTAGTATTTATTTTATCGCACAAAGATTGTTTTAAGGTTAATATTACGTATATTTTGCGTTACCGTGTAAGCTTATGCAGATAAAAAACTAATTTATTTCAACATTCCTGTAATTAAGGGCTTCACCTATATGGACAGCTTGTATCTGTTCGGATTCGTAAGTGTCGGCAACTGTTCTGGCAACCCGCATTACTTTGGTTACAGACCTGGCTGTAAGTTTGAGTTTAACGGCAGCAGTTTTTAGGAACTCTTCTGCTTTGTCTGAAAGAATCGCATACTCTTTTACTTCTCTGCCGGTAAGCTGACCGTTGAACTTCCCCTGCCGATTTATCTGAATTGAAGATGTTTTTATTACTCTTTCCTTTATTTTTTCGGAAGATTCTCCGTCATCTTTGCCTAGGAGGTCTGAAATCTCTACCCTGGGAACATCAATCTTTATGTCTATTCTGTCGGTTATGGGACCTGAAATTTTTTTATTATAACTGTTTATCTGATTTACAGAACATGTACATTCCTTTTCCTTATCTCCGAAGAATCCACACGGACATGGATTTTGAGCAGCTACAAGCATGAATCTTGCAGGAAATTCAGCAACCGATCGTGCACGTGTGACAGTAACCATACCGTCTTCCATGGGCTGACGCAGAGACTGTATGACATCATTGCGGAACTCCGGAAATTCATCAAGAAAAAGAACACCGTTATGCGCAAGACTTATTTCGCCGGGTCTGGGAATATTCCCGCCTCCGATTACCGATGCTGAGGAAGCTGTATGATGGGGCGAACGGAATGGTCTTTCGTTTATTATCTTATTTATATATCCGCATACAGAATAGATTTTGGTTGATTCGATAATCTCCTCGGTCGTCATGGGAGGAAGTATAGTTGGAATTCTTCTTGCTATCATGGTCTTTCCAGAACCGGGACTGCCTTTGAGGAGAATGTTATGAAAACCACTGCACGCTATCTCAACAGCCCTTCTTATAAAAAGTTGACCTTTTATTTCGGAAAAATCTATATCAAAGGTTTTTCCGGTACATGAAACAGCATGAGGAAGAAAGCTTTCTCTTTCCTCCGAAAAAATTCTGCATATATCATTAAGTGAGGATATTGCGTAAACATCATTTGGATCTATGAAGTAAGACTCATTCTCATTTTCTTTAGGAATTATAAACTTGGCCTGTGGATTGGATTGCTTTAAAGCAATAAGAAAAAGTGCGATGCCGTTTACCGGACGGATTTCTCCGTTAAGTCCAAGCTCTCCGAAAAAATAAAAATCACCGTCTGCCGGTTTAATCTGAGAAGATGCCTGTAAAAGAGCAACGGCTACCGGCAGATCAAAGTGGGTTCCCTCTTTCCTGAGAGAACTTGGAGAAAGATTGGCAGTTATACTTCCGTTCGGAACGGTAAAGCCACAATTTCTAATACAGCTCACCGCACGCTTTTCGCTTTCAAGAACTGTCGTGGCAGCCATGCCTACAATTTTGAAGGTCTGTATGGTTGAACGTGAGTTTATATCTAACTCAACAATAATTTCACGAACATCAAATCCATTTATACAAGCTGTTTTTATCTTTGCATACTTCAACTTTCCACCGCCGTTATCTGGAGAATACACACTCTCCCTGTATTAAGACCTGTTCCACATAGCTCTTCATTTCAAAAGGATTTCCTGACCAGATTACTATATCCGCATCCTTATCTTTTTCCAGTGAGCCTGTACTGTCGTCTATTTTGAGAATCCGTGCAGGATTTATGGTGACAAGCTTCAAAAGCTCCTCCTCGGATACTCCGTATTTCAGAGCCGTACCGAGCTGCATCACAGTATATTCCATCGGGACTACCGGATGATCGCACATAAGTGCTACAGGAACATTGTTTTTAACAGCTATGGAAACTGCTTCAAAAGTCTTATCCTTCAGTTCAAGTTTTGTGGCAAATGAAAAGAGCGGACCAAGTACCATCTTTACATCTCTTGCTTTAAGGTATTCAATTATCTTATATGCTTCCGTGGCATGTTCGATTACAAAATCGAATCCAAACTCACTTGCTATGCGAACAGCTGTAAGGATATCATCCATCCTGTGAGCATGTATCCTGGCTGGAATCTCTCTTTTAAGCACCATCTCGCCTATCTCATATCTCAGATCTTTTTCATAATCACCCTTTTGCTTTTTCTCACTATAGCTCTGAGTTTTTACGAAGTACTCACGTATCATGGCTGCTGTTCCCAGCCTGGTACCTGGGGTACGTTTCATGCTCTCACCATAGAAGCGTTTGGGATTTTCTCCGAGTGCCATCTTTAATCCTGCCGGTTGTCTGACTATCATCTGGTCAACTATCTGTGAGTTAAGCTTTATTATCGCTCCCTGTCCTCCTACTGCATTTGCGCTCCCCGGAAGTATCATAGTTGTTGTTACTCCTCCGCTCAGGGCTTTTTTTATTGCACTGTCCTGGGGATTAAAAGCATCTATTGCCCTTACCTGAGGAGTAAGAGGATCGGTAGCTTCATTGCCGTCCTGATAGTACTGTCCGACTCCCTCTTCAAAAAGCCCTATATGGGAGTGTGCGTCGATAAATCCCGGAAGGATAAACTTTCCCTTCGCATCAATAATCTGTGCATCNNGCATCTTTGGCAGTAACAGACTCTGAAATTTTTTTAATCTTTCCGCCGCTTATCAGAATGTCGCCCGTAAAAGCCTTGCCGACAACCGGACATATAAAACCTTTTTTGATTAAAACATCCATATTTCCACCTCTTTATAATTGATTATATTTTTTTGAACTTCCGCGTGCTTTTTCAACAGGATACTTCAATGCGTTTTTTTCCATTTTTTCTTTTATAGCCATTTTTATATCTATATTCAGATCCTTTGCCATAAACATACTGTATACAAGAATATCGGCAATCTCATCCTTTACTTCCTCTATTCTTTTTTGAGCAGTTTCCAAGCTCTGAACACCGCTGTTGTCCCACTGGAATATCTCAAGCAGTTCTGCCGCCTCAAGCGATATTGATACCGCAAGATTTTTGGGACTGTGAAACTTCTCCCACTCTCTTTCTTTGCGGAACTTCAAAATAATATCGTAAATTTCATCGAACTCACCCATTTTTTTCATCCTTTTCCCTGGCGATTATAGTCATTACGGGAGCCTGCTTAAACCCGCCTTTTTTAAGCATATTGATAAGACCTTTGCCCTGAGTTAATACTTCATCATCCCAGCCTGGCTGCAAAAGCCTTTTTTCGATGCTTGCAATTAGTTTTTCATTGGTTTGAACATCAGAGTATTGATTATCCAGAAAATATCTGACATTTATTTTCCCAAACCCAAGACTATTAACATATCCAAAAAGCTCAGAAGAGGTATAGGTCATTCTGTGAAAATTTCCCATAAGTGTATCAGTTCTTGCAAACCAGTGATGAATACTCACATCTTTTTTCCTTGATACATCATTGGTATCGCATATCATCTCATTCAGAATAAAAAATCCATCTCCTTTCATTACACGCTTCATCTCCGATAAAACAGCCATTACATCAGTAAGATGGTGGATAGAGTTCGAGATACTTACAGTATCAAAAGCATTTTCTTTAAACTCCATATTGGATCCGTCCATGACTTTGAAATCAACATGGTTTTTTTCAAAAAAATCCTTTGCCTTTATATATCCTTTGTCAGATATATCTATAGCTGAGATAGATGATACACTCTGAAAAGATTCAAGCATTATACCTATAAAATAACCCTCCCTGCAGCCGACATCAAGCACACTGCCTGCATTAATGGTTCCAAGCACTTCTTTGTAAAAATCTTTTTCCATTTTTTCCTCCTGTTTTCTAATAAGTTTAAAACCGTATGTCTTCAGTATACTGAACTGTATCCTATATGTAAATATTATAGCAAAAAATAAACTTTTTATTGTTAAAAAGCCTTCTTATTATTATTGGTACCTTATGCAAACTTTGTGTTTTTTTTGCATGCAATAACTTAAAAAGTTCGTTGTGCTTCTTTAAAAAAGAACTCTTTATATATATGAATGGCTTTAATAATTAGTAATCAGATATGAAGGCTGTAGGAAAGGCTTTGATTTATATGTAACATATTTTAAAATTTGTTTGTTAGTAACTTTAACTAACTAACGGAGGTTTTTTGATGTCATATACTTTATCTGCCAATGAAGAAAATATTGTAAGGCTAGTAAGAACAAGGGGTCTAATATCACGTGCTGATCTTTCAAGGGAGAGCGGCCTTTCAAAACCTATTGTTTCAAATATAGTTTCTAAATTAATAAACGAAGGCGCAATTATTGAAAAAGAGATAGGTGCGAGTTCCGAAAAAGGAGGTAAAAAACCGATACTTCTTTCATTCGTAAGCAACTACAAGTATATCGTAGGAGTGGATGTGGGAGGAAATAAACTTATCGCAATTCTTACTGATCTGGACGGAAATATCATAAATAAAGTACGGAAGGTTACTAAAGGCATTAAAAGCAAAAATGCCTTAACCGAAATAATTTTCCAAGGAATAGAAGAAGTGATAACAGTTGACAAAACCAAGATTCTGGGAGTAGGTATAGGAGTTCCGGGAACAACAGATATAAAGAATGGTTTTGTCTATTATATGCCTGCGTTTGAGCTCAATGATTTACCTTTGGGAGAGATAGTGAGCAGCCATTTTGGAATTCCAGTCATGATATCCAATGATGTTACAGTCAATGCTTTGGGAGAAATGTCAAAGGGGTCGGCCAAAAACATAAGAGACCTGTGCCTTATAGCCATAGGAACAGGCACCGGAGCAGGACTTATTCTGAATGGCTCTATCTATTGCGGGAGCCATAATATGGCTGGAGAGATAGGGTATATGATAACAGACTGGAACAGGGAGAACAAGTCCAGAAATAGAACCTTTGGAAATTACGAAAGCTGGTTTTCCGGTAACGGACTTGAAATCAAGGTTAAAGAAAAATTAGGCTTAAATCTTACAACCAAAGAGATTTTTGATAATCTTGAAAAAAGCAGGGATATAAAAGAAATTTTCCTTCAGGGCTGTGAACATCTGGCTTTGGGTATTGCAAACATAATCACTTTACTTGATCCTCAGATGATCATAATTACAGGTGGAGTGGGATACAACCAATACAGCATGATCCTTAAGCATCTCATGCCCTTTCTGGAGGTAATTGTACCACCAGAAATTCTTAAGAATATCTCTTTCAACAGGGGAGAGCTTGGTGATCTGGGAGTATCCGTCGGAGGAGTGAGTCTGATACACGACAGTTATTTTTTGAAGATGTAAATGGTTTTCTACAATAAGGGTATATTTTAAAACTCAGGAGGTGTTGGTATGAAAAGGGTTACATTGTTTTTGGTCTTTGTTTGCGTTTTGTTTACTCTGAGTGTGTCTGCAAAAACGACTATAGTTTACTGGCAGTACTTCTATCAGACAAAGGTGGATGCTATAAACCAGTTGATAAAAGAGTTCGAAAAACTGAATCCGGATATAGAAGTAAAACAGGTTACCTTTCCTTATGAAAATTACAACCAGAAGGTAGCAGCTTCCGTGCCTGCAGGAATAGGACCGGATGTAATAAACCTGTTCTACGGCTGGCTACCGATGTACGTTAATTCAGGATATCTCCAGGAGCTTCCAAAGAATGAGTTCAGTGAAAAGTACTTTAAAGATAATTTCTTTCCTTTTGTCGAAGAAAGTGTCAAATTTAACGGTAAGTACTATTCCGTACCTACTGCCGTAAGAACACTTGCGCTTTTCTGGAACAAAAAACTGTTTAAGCAGGCCGGTCTTGATCCGGAAAAACCACCCAAGACACTTACTGAAGCAGTGGAAATGGCGAAAATTCTTTCAAAGTACGACTCANNGAAATCTTCTCCAGGCCGGATTCACCATGCAGCCCGATGGACAGCATCACCATTGGATAAGAGAGGTTCTTGTACGACAGTTTGGCGGAATCCCGTATTCTGCAGACAATAAAAAAGTTCTCTATGATAAAACAGGAGCTGCCGGAGAAGTTCTGAAATGGTATACAGACAGAATAACCAAAGATAAAATCGGTTATCCGGGATTCCTGAACGATGATGTTACAGCTTTCAAGTCGCAGAAAGCAGCCATGACCATCGACGGATCCTTCAGAATAGGAACTCTTAATACGTTGAAAGATCTCGAGTACGGTATTGCCGAGCTGCCTGAACACAACGGAATAAAGTCCAACTTTGCATCCTTCTGGACCCATGCTATAACCACAAATGCCCAGGGAGAAAGACTTACTGCTTCTATAAAGTTCCTTAAGTTCATAACTTCAAAACAGGCTATGGAGCTTTGGCTTAAAAATGTAGGAGAACTGCCAGCCAATCCGGATATTGCAGGCAAATACTCCGAAGACAAGCTTTACGGACCATTTTTGAAAGGTCTTGCATACGCTCATGCAACTTTTTTTGCCGATGAAGTCGGTCAGCGCAACGTAATTCTTGAGGCTATAGATAAAGTACGGCTTAACAACACAGATCCGTCAGTTGCTTTTAAAGAGGCCGCAGATAAGGAACAGAAGATCCTTGATGACTTCTGGGCAACAAAGTAGAAAAATCATCCGCGGGGCTTTTTAGGCTCCGCGGATTTTACAGGGAGGATCAGTTAAATGACTCTTAAACAGAAAAAAGTAGTTACAGCTTACACTTTTCTGGCGGTGCCTATAGTATTTTTTCTTTTTGTACGATTTTTCCCAATGGTCTACTCCATGGCAATGAGCTTCACCGACTGGAATCTCCTCAAAAAGAATATTAATTTTGTTGGTCTGAGTAATTATATGAAGATATTCAGTGATCCTGTATTTGTTACCTCTCTTTTTAACTCTCTTAAATATATCCTTTTCGGAGCACCTCTGGTCATAATCATATCTCTTTTGATGGCTCTTTTGCTTAATAAGATAAGAAAGATACAGTGGCTATACAGGCTTTTGTATGTTATGCCTTATATAACCCCTATGGTTGCTGTCAGCTGGGTATGGAGATGGATGTATCAGCCTCTTCCACTGGGAGTTTTCAACAACGCACTTGTTGCCCTTGGAATGGATGTTCAGCCATTTCTTTCAAGTCCTTCACAGGCACTGTTATGTATAGTTGTAACTACTGTATGGGTAGAGTTTGGCTACTGCGTTGTTATCTTCCTTGCCGGAATACAGACTATTCCCGAGGAGTATCTTGAAGCTGCAAGAATAGACGGGGCAAGCAGATGGAATATAACCATGAAAATAACCATCCCACTTCTCAGACCTATAACCCTCTTTCTGGTTGTAACAGAAAGTATACAGTTTTTAAGGCTTTTTACTCAGGTATATAATATGTCTTTTCAGGGAACAGGAGGTCCGCTTGACTCGACCAAACCAATGGCTCTGTACATTTATCATAAAGCATTTGTGAATTTTGATATGGGAGTCGCATCCAGTGCAAGCTTTGTTCTGTTTCTTATAATAATGTTTATAACTTTCCTTCAGCTTCGTGTTTTCAAAGACAAGGTAAGCTACTGAGAGGTGCTGTATGACACGGACAGATAAAAGACTAACCATCTTTGCATATGTTGTTTTAAGTATAATAGCCATAACTACAATATTCCCGTTTTTCTGGATGGTATCCTCTTCCTTTAAAGATGCATCCCAGATATACGATATGAAACTTTTACCTTCAAGCCCTACTTTGGACAATTATAAGAACATTTTTGAATTTTCCCTCTTTCCGAGGTGGTTCCTAAACAGTTTTATAGTAGCTGCATGTACTACTTTATCCGTACTTTTCTTCGACTCTCTGGTGGGATATACTCTTGCAAAGTATGAGTTCCCAGGTAAAAAAATCCTTTTTACCATGATACTCAGTACTCTTATGATACCCACAGAAATGCTTGTCATTCCATGGTATATGATGTCAAAAAACTTCGGCTGGCTTGATTCATACTGGAGCATTATGTTCCCCGGAATGATAAGCGCTTTCGGAATATTTCTAATGAAACAGTTTATGACAACCGTTCCGGATGAACTTATGGATGCTGCAAGGATAGATGGTCTGAGTGAGTTCAGAATATATTGGAGTATTGTTCTTCCGCTTGTGAAGCCTGCTTTGGCAACACTGGCCATCTTCAATTTTATAGGAAACTGGAATGCTTTCATGTGGCCGCTTATAGTTTCGTCAAACTCTGAAATGTATACTTTACCCGTAGGACTCGCTTATTTTTCAAGCGAAGCTTCCTTCCAGTGGGAACAGATAATGACCGGTGCAACGGTTTCAATGATTCCTTTGATAATAGTATTTCTCATCTTTCAAAAACAGATAATAAAAGGCATAGCCCTCTCCGGGTTAAAGGGGTGAAAAAATTGAAAATCATAGACTCACATGTTCATTTTCCGGCAATAGATTTTATGGGCGATGGCAAAAAAACGCATCCTGCTCAGCATCATCCATGGCTCGAAAAAGAAAGAAACAAGTGGAAACAGGCATGGAATTTTGGCAACGAACAACCAGTGATTGATGAAGAAAAAGCTGTTGAAGACTGGTACTGCCAGGCACTGAAGCATAACCTGGACAGAGTTGTCTTTGTAACGGCAGGCGGTAATCTGCTTGCACAGAAAATAGTTGAAAAACATCCCGACAAGTTTATAGCCTATGCACATAACGATCCTTCAATCAAGGGTGCACAAACAGAATTGGAAAGGGCCTTAAAGTACGGAGGTTTGAAAGGTTATAAAATTTTGGGGCCGGCGGTTGAGACTCCGCTTAATGACAAAAGTCTTTATCCGGTATGGGAAGTGGCCCAAAGCTATGATGTTCCTGTTCTTATACACTTTGGCATAATGGGAGGAGCTGGCGGAACTGCTTATCATGTCAACATAAATCCGCTTATAATTCACGATGTCGCCAAAGCTTTTCCAAATATGAAAATAATAATCCCTCACTTTGGCTGTGGATATGTTTTTGAAACACTCAACCTTTGTTGGGCATGTCCAAATGTTTTTATTGATACAAGCGGATCCAACCAGTGGATGAGATGGATGCCTTATGAAGTATCGCTTGAAAGTCTTTTCAGAAAGTACAGGGAGACTATAGGACCAGAAAGGATAATTTTCGGAACTGATTCAAGCTGGTTCCCCCGGGGTTTTACATCTGCTTATCTTGATGAACAACTTCGTGCAATGATATACACAGGCTTTTCATCAGATGATATAGATAAAGTTCTATACGATAACATTGCACAGCTACTCAGGATAAGGTGACCTGAGATGAGTTTTAATCCTATATATACTGAAAAAGTACTTAATCCATGTTATAAGAACTGGAAGGAAATGTTTTTCAGTCATTCGGTCTGCCTACACAAAGCTCATTTGATAATGCTTTTAAAAACGGGAATTATCCCGCATGAAACTGCCCGGAAACTTAAATATGCTGTGGACAGTGTTGCCCAGAGGAAAAACTTTCCACCGGATATCCCGCAAGGAAGTGAGGATCTTTACTTTGTTTTTGAAAAGCAGATGGAAGAAGTTATTGGACAGGATACTGCCGGATTTCTGCACACTGCACGCAGTAGAAACGATATGGATACAACTGTTTTTAGAATGTTTGTCCGTAAGCGTCTGATGGATTTTATATCCTGTTGTATAAATCTGCTTTCCGTGATACAGGAGAAGATGTATAAGCATGGTGATATGCCTATAGTGCTTTATACTCACGGACAGCCTGCCAATCCTTCCACCCTGGGTCATTATCTTTCGGCATTTGCTCTTGACCTTTGTGAGGATATGAATGAGATTTTTTCGGCTTTACATGTAGTTGACCGTTCAAGTATGGGAGCATGTGCCATAACCACAACAGGTTTTAATATTGACAGACAGATGGTAAGCAATCTTTTGGGATTTGAAAGCCCTGTTTCTAACTCCTACCAGGCTATTGTAACCTCTCACTGGCTTACATACCCGGCCGATGCAGTCAGAAAGGTTTTGAATGATGTTACCCGTCTTAGTGCAGATCTTTCTCATAAAGCCTCCTGTGAAGTCGGAATGCTTTGGTTTCCTGACGAGCTTGTTCAGATAAGTAGCATAATGCCCCAAAAAAGAAACCCTGTCATAATTGAGCATATAAGAATTCAGTCCGGAATGGCAATGGGCATAATGAATATGATCAACGAGCTGTTCCATAATACTGCATACCAGGATATAAACGAAGTGGCTGATGCTCCGGTAAAAGAGTTTGAAAACGGTATGGAGCTTGCAGAAAGTGCGGTTGCACTAATGGTTCAGACCATAAAGAGCATGGATATTTCCCGGCAACGAGTATCTGAAATAGCTTTAAACAGTGGAACAACCACAACAGAGCTAGCAGATGAGCTTGTACGGGTATACGGCATAAGCTTCAGACAGGCTCACAGCATAACAGCCGGATTTGTCAGAGCAGGATACAATAAAGACTCCCTGAGAAATGTTTTTTTGGAAAAAACTGGCCGGACACTGACGCTGTCCGACAGCGAAATAGACGAAATTCTGAGCATAGAAAGATTCATATCTGTACGAAAAGTATCCGGCGGACCTTCGGAAGAAGGTATGAAAGGAGTACTTAGAGAGATCGGAAAGTATATTTCGATATTTACCTCCGATCTTGATAAAAAAGAAAAAGATCTTTTATCGGCACAGCAAAATCTGAAAACTGAATATGATATAATATAATTTAGTAGTGTGTATCAACGTATTGCTAATTTTTAGAAAGGCACCCCTAAGGTGCCTATTTTATATGAGGAGCAGACATGATCTCAAAAGAGCTGATAAAAAAACTTTTTATCCAGGAACTTATAAAAACAAATAACCTCATGTCAGACGATGTGAAAAGGCATCTTGAATCTTACGATGGCAGATTTTCATCTATATTGAAAGAAAACTGTATAATAGCCGGGGAAAAAGGACTTCCTCTTTGTCAGGATACAGGAATGGTTGAGATTTTTGCTTATGTCGGTACAAAAACAATTATTCATGAGCCTTTGCAGAACATTCTTGATGAAGCTGTAAAAGAAACTTATATTAGCAACCCTTACAGATACTCAACGGTTGCAGATCCTCTTTTTGATCGCAAAAATCAAAAAAACAATACTCCGTGCATTGTTCATACAGAGCTTACGGACGGAGATTCAATTACTCTGAAGTACATAGTAAAGGGCGGGGGAAGCGAGAACCTAAGCGCTCTTTTCATGCTCAAGCCAAGTGCCGGTCCTGAGGAAGTAATCTCCACAGTACTGACCCACATAGAAAATAATGGGGCAAGAGGCTGTCCTCCTTTGAATATAGGTATAGGACTGGGTGGAACTTCCGATAAAGCAATGGTCATGGCTAAGCTTTGCCTCACGGAGCCTTTTGAAAAAAGAAATCCAGATCCACGCTATGCAGACTTGGAGATGACTATACTTTCTAAAATAAACGATCTTAAAATTGGTTACCAAGGATTGGGACAAGGTATAAGCGCTTACTCCGTCCATATAAAAGAGTGCCCCACCCATATTGCAACTCTGCCTTTGGCTATTGCTGCAGACTGCTACCTTTCAAGGAAAGGATCTTTATGTATTGGAGGCGGACAAAATGACCAAGCATGATATCAAACTGCTCCATACTGGTCAGGAACTTCTTTATACCGGGGAACTTCTTATTATGAGAGATGCTGCACACAAAAAACTTCATGAACTGTGGCAGAAAAAAGAAAAATTTCCTTTTGACATAAGCAACCATATTGTGTTTTATGCCGGTCCTGCCAAAAAAGCACACGGACAGATTATCGGTGCCATCGGTCCGACTACAAGCGCTAGAATGGACGGCTTTTTACAGATGCTTTTTGAAAATGGAGTTATTGCTACTCTCGGAAAAGGAAAACGAAGTGCAGTAAACCGCCAGATGTGTCAAAAATACTCTTGTGCCTATCTGGTAACCCCAAGCGGAGCGGCGGCAGCTCTCAGTCAAAGAGTACAAAGCATAAGAGTGGTTGCATATGAAGAACTTCTGAGTGAAGCCATTCAACTTATAACCGTCCGCGATTTTCCGATGATTGTGGCAACTGATCCGACGGGCGAAGAATTATTTATGTAACGGATACGATTTTTATTTAATTTAAAGTAATCATAAGGTATAATATGATATATCAAGGGGGAATATAAGTGAATATCCTTTGTATAAGCTGTTCAAATGTAGCAGGATACAGTGAAACAGGAACTTCTGCAAATGTATGCCGGTTGATTAAAAAACATGTGGAAAATCAAGCCGGGTCATCTTGCACTGTTGACATAGAAAAGCTCCATGACTACAATCCCACTGCATGCAACATGTGTACGGCCTGTGCAGGAAAAAATGAATGCGTCTATGACAGCTATTTCAACAAATTATTCCGAAAGATTTGCCAGGCTGATCTTGTATTCTATGTAATACCACACTACTCCATTATTCCTGCCAAACTGACCATGATTTTTGAAAAGATGCAGGAGATATGTTACGTTAACGGTTGCCATGACAAAAATTATATCTTTCCGCTTATAGGCAAGAGAGCTGCTCTCATAGGTCATGGGGGGAGCCCAAAAGAAATGGAACCTTACTATAGGACCTACATTCTAAATACCGTGGCTACTGTTCTTAAAGGAGTCGGCGTTAAGATCGCCACCTATGGAGAACAGAAGGATAACGGCGTAGCATTCGGAGTCAGCGGTTATATAAAAAAAGAAGGAAAAGATGTTCCGGATATGAAGATAGACTGGCTCCAAGTAGAAGAAATGATCTGCGGATATGTATCAGAAACACTTCATAATATTATATGATATAAATTTATATCTTACTGGAGGCTTCAAAAGTATGTTTTTTATCCATCCTAGCTTTTTTTTCCGTATTTTCTGGCAGTTCAGAACATGAACGGAATAAACTCCGCAATACCGGAGTCTTTTGACGAGCTGGAGTATTTAAAGCTTATATTTGACTTTAACCCTTGTCTGATATGTATTACAGACTTGGAAACTGGTGTTTTTCTTGATGCAAACAAGAGCTTCATGGGAAAGCTTGGCTATCAGAAACATGAGCTTTTAGGAAGTTCACCTTCAAAAATAAATCTTTTCAAAAGAAGATCGGATCTTGATATCTTCCTTGAACAGATAAAAGAAAAGAAGGAAGTGGAGAATTACGAGATTCTTGTTCAGGATAAACATGGAAAACCTTTGTATATATCGCTTTCATCAAAAATAATTCTGTTGAAAAAACGTCCTTGTATACTGTCTGCCGGAATAGATATGAGCGATAAAAAAATTATGGAAGATGAGTTCAATGAATCTGTTTTCTACTCATACTCCCTTAACATGCTTATAAATGAAATTTCCACAGAACTTATCCAGTGCAGGCATGAGGATATAGAAAGCACCATAGACATTACTTTGAAGAAGATAGGCTCTTTTAGTAACGTTGACAGGGTGTATATCTTTGAGTTTAGCGACGGAATGAAGTGTCTTTCAAATACCTATGAATGGTGTGAGGACGGTATAAAATCGCAGAAAGATCAGCTCAAAAATATCTCAAGCACTACTATAAAAAGATGGATAGAATGTTTTAACGAGAAAAAAGATGTCTATATATACTCGGTAAGCGAAATACCGGATGAATATGCTTTAGAAAAAGAGAGCCTTGCTTCGCAGGATATAAAATCCCTTCTCGCTATTCCCATGATTTATAGCGGCAAGATCATAGGCTTTCTTGGCTTTGATTCTGTAAAAGATTACAGGTTTTGGGATCAGAGCATTATAAATATGTTTTCCACAATTGCTGAGATACTTGCGGCAACTCTCATAAAAAGGGACTACGAAAAAGAGCTCATATCAGCTAGGGATATAGCTCAAAGAGCTGATAAACGGAAGGGAGAGTTCCTTGCGAGCATGAGTCACGAGGTCAGAAATCCGGTAAGCGTTATAATAGGACTGAGCGAGCTTTTAAATCTCAGAATAAATGACCCAAAAGAAAAAGAGTATATCAACGGAATAATGGTTAACGGAAGAAATCTTCTTAAACTGCTCAACGACATTTTGGATCTTTCTAAGATAGATGCCGGCAAAACAGTTATACATACACAAAAAATAGACCTCAGTTCCTTTCTCAGCGAGTTTGAACAGATATACGGCATGCAGTTCAAGGATAAAAATATATCTTTCATACTTAAGAAGCATCCCGATCTTCCTCAGAATATATGGGCAGACGAGGTAAGGCTACGTCAGATACTGATGAATATAATTGGAAACTCCGGAAAGTTTACGTACGAAGGCTATGTTGCCCTTGAAGCAAAGCTTCAGAAAGTTTCAAACGACTACGGCGATATATGTTTTGAAATCTCTGACAGCGGGATAGGAATATCTCAGGAAAATATTGAAAAGCTTTTTGAAGCTTTTTCACAAAACCCCGATCAGGACAGAAAATATGGAGGTACTGGGCTGGGCTTGAGTATTTCAAAAAAGCTTGTCGAACTTATGGGAGGACATATTTCAGTTCAAAGTACCCAGGGAGTTGGAACAAAGGTAACTATAACACTGCACGGAATTAAATATTCCGACACTGCACGAAATTAAATATTCCGATACTGCACGGAATTGAATATTCCGATCATAAGGAGAGTTTATGAAAAAACTCATTTTCATTCAGACTGTACTCTGTTTATCACTGTTTCTGATTTCCTGCAGCGCTGAAAAAGAACTTAAACCATTTTCGATAGCTTACGGGAAAAACGTTATCGTAAAACCTATGCCTCTGAAGTATCTTCTAAGCGATACCCTGGAGGAGATCTATCTCACTCAGGTAGCCACAAAGGATATTTACGACAGAAAAACCTATGAAGCAATGTCTAAAAACTTTCCGAAAATAAAAGAACATTTTGAATGGATGGAAGAAACCTATCTTCTCTTTTCACCAGAAATGAAACAAGCGCTTGAACTGCTTTACGGAGAAAAAAGAAAGGTCAATCCATGGTATCTAGTTGATTTTGTCACCAGGCTTTATGATGAAGCTGACTTTGATGAAATTATGTCATATTACCGGTCCATAAGTTTCTTTGGAAAGTACTCATTTATGCACGGTCAGACAAAGGAATCGATATTAAAGCTTTTCCCTTACTTTTACAATAATTTTTTCAGAGAGTACTGGGAAAAAAATCAGTCATACTACCTTGACCTTGCACAGGATATGAACCAAAGGATAGAGGATGATCCCTTTGACATGATAGCTTACATGCAGAAGATGAGCGGAATAAGCTTTTCAAGAAATTATAAGGCTGTTTTTTACTATGGTTACAGGCCTATCGGTGCTTTTGGGTCTGTCTACGAAGATTTTTATATTTCAACTATTCCGCCTACAGTAACAGATTATAGCACTCTTTATTCCGTACCGTTTCATGAGTTCAGCCATGAACTTTTCAAAACGTTTACCAGAGCAACCCCCTTTAACGATGCCTGCAAATATAAACTTGGAGATAAAAGATTTTATGATTACTGGATAAGCAAAGGACTTAACAGCAGTTACGGCACATGGTCATCCTGGTGTGAAGAAAACCTTGTGGAAGGTTTTTCCAAGTATCTTTACTTTGTAAGGTACGGATATATGAACCAGCAGCCTACCTACTACTACGATATGGAGTTTTATGAATTTCTTAAAAATACTGACTTTCATATCCGCCTGAATAATAAAGAGACCACTCTTGAAAAAGCTTGCATAGAATTTCTTACCCAATAGTAAAATCCCCTTTCCGATCGGAAAGGGGATAATTTTTACTGATAAATAATCATTGAAGGATCAACTGTGGAAGGATCGGTAAAGAAACTGCCAAGACCTTTTTCGACAATCTCCGGATACCTTGGTCCACTTACTTCAAGAGTTCTGTCCGGATTTCTCCTTGAGAACTGCTTTATTACTTCAAGAGCAAGAGAAGCATGCTGTCCTACTCTCTTTTCCATAGACCAACCTGTCTCATCGTAAGGCACATAAAGTATTCCGTACTTTGAAGCTTCTAGTATAAAGCCGTCTTTACCTGACATAAGAAGTTCATTCGTCTTAGGACCTGTTATCTGATCAAGTCCTGGACCAGGTGATTCAAAGAGGAAAGGCAAAGTATCGGAATAATCGCCTATCTCTCTGTGTGAAAGACCTCTGAAGCTGGATGGAGAAGGCTCAAGATGGTTTTCAAACTTTTCTTTTGCCTTTACAGACATAGAAACTCCAAGAGCTATCTGTCTTGACTGATCAGGAACAACTATACAGTTTGTTACTGGGAACATAACTTCTGCTTCATGCAGATCTATCGCTACGTCTATTTTTTCTTCCTTCATCATCTGCATGGCCGCATAGGTTATCCTTTCTGCAAGAAAACCGTTTGGTCTTCCGGGCCATGACCTGTTCGTATTTCTGGCATCGATGTATGAAAGAAGCTGTTTGTCGGGATAATGAACATATACGTCAGGATCAGGCCACTGGTCAAGCTGTTGCAATCCTCTGTCACCCATTCTGTACTTCTTTTCTCCCCATGGGGTTTTAAAGGAGTAGTAAAGCGGGAATCCTCCACCGGGCTGAGTACCAAGTGATCCGCTGTAGTTGAAATGAGGTATTAGATATACCGTGCCCTTCTGAACAGTAAGATTTTCCAAGAACAGAAAAGCTGTGAGCATAGCAGAAATTTCATTTTCATGTGTACCAGCCATTAAAAGAACCTTTCCGCCTTCTTCCTGACCTTTGAAAACAAATACATCCGTATCGGCTATAGTTCCCTTTATTCCTTCAAAGTACTTGCTCAGCTTAAATACTTCGGTAATCCCAGGGCCTTTAACGGCAACTTCCTTGAAGTTCCTCTGGTTTAGAAGAGGAATACCGCCGGCAAATACCATCAGTGCAATAATACCAACCATTATAAGTTTTCGTAAAATCATTTTTATCAACCCTCTCACTTGAATCTGAATAATCTCAGAAGGAATGGCAGAATAGTAAGAACATACATCAGTTCCTTCTGCAGATTCTTTTCCTTGAAAAGATTTTTGAAGAGAAACACCGCAAGAACAGCTGCAATTATATAGTATACGACATTTATTATTTCCATCATATCACCCCGTTTTAAGAGAACATAAGAAAGCTAAGCTGATTGCTGAATATTATCATCAGTAATCCGACAGCCGTAATCGCTATCCATGGAACAAGCGATTTCTTAAGGAATGAAGAGTACTTTCCTGTGTATCCGGCCGTACTTACACTTAGTCTTCCTATAAGTGCCGTTGGAGGCAGGGCATCACCCAAAGCCCACATAAAGCTTAATCCGGCTATTGCAAGCACAGCATTGTATCCTCTGCTGTTAAGCATCCATACGAGTGGAGCACCGATAAGAGCAGCACTTCCGTATGTAAGAATTGCCTCTGAAACCGGAATAATTGCCGGGAGAAGTATGAAAAGCAGTACTACCGGCATCGTAACAACTGTCATGGATATAAGTCCCTTTACTCCGTTGAAGCTTATTACCTGAAGCAGCATTCCTACTATTGCTGTAGTAGCTAAAAGAGGAATAACCTGATCAATGGTTGATTCAATAACCTTAAGAATTTTTATCCTCTTGAAATTCATAGCAAAAGCCACAAGAGCACTTATTGCAAAATTAAGAGGAAGTCCCATTACAGGAAAATCAAAAGGCCATATCCTTGGTGCCGAAAGAAGGAATACAAGAACCAAAAACGGAATTCCAACACTCCATCCACTGAGTCCCTTAGGCTCAGGAATATTTTTCAAGGCGACATCTCTGTCTATATTCTTGGCTTTTCTTCCCAGGAAAAGAACTGAGAACAGACCAAGAACTACTACAGGTATCAAAAGGGGGAACGTAAAACCGACATACGGAATAGCAGTACATGCACATGTCATCATGGCCCATACGTTAATAGGCGGAGCAACGGCACTCATTGCTGCAGTAAGAAATATTATGGCAGATACAGTGTCGAGTCCCAGACCCATAGCCACAAGCGCTGATGATACCGTTCCTCCGACAACCATAACAGATATGCTGCCCGCACCGGTTATAGAACCCGGAACAAGCATTACCACCATAAGGAGAATGAGCATGAGATACTTCTTGTTATAAAATCCCTTTATAATTCCTCTTACTATGTAATCCGTACCTCCCGACTCTTTTATGATATTCATAAAAAGAGTTGCAAAAAGGAAGATTAAGCCTATATCAAAGTATGCAATTGAACCCTCTGCAAGATGTCTGAACGTATCAAACCCTGCACCGCCATATATGGCTCCTGCAACTACGGCAAAGAATAAACTTATCTCTGTCGAAAACTTAAAAAGTTTAGCGACAACANNCATAAGCTCCTGCCATTACTACAAGGGCAATTATGGTCTGTATGTAAAGAGAAGAAGTTGACAAATTAATCCCTCCAGACTTATATTAACTTACTTGGCTGCTATGAATATTTCAGGAATAAGTTCAAGCAATGATTCCTGAGAATCGATTTCAATAAACTTAAGGTTTTTGCTCTTGGCTAACTGAGTAAACTTTCCGTCCTTATTGGTATCCTTGGTGGTTATAATAACGTCACAGAAAGGTGCAACAGCATCGATAATCTGTTCGTTAAGGCTTCCCGGCAATCCTCTTCTTATTTCTCCGCCGATTGCAAGGGCAATAAGTGTGATTTTTTTATCTTTTGCATAGTTTATAAGCTTTTTAAGTCTTGATACTTCATCTTCAACGGAAAGACCTGATGCACCCATACCCTTCAAACTCGCACCAAGAACAAGCCATAAAGATTCATACTTGGTTCCCTTAGCCTGACTTGAGGTTACTGTAACATGTTTTCCAGGACCGCTCTTGGCTCCGCCAAGGCCTACTCCTGCAGCAAATTCTTTTTCGGAAAGAATATCACAATAGTCGTACTTTATACCCATTTCATCACATACATAAGTAAGGATCTCCGCTTCGGAACTCTGACCGGCAGAAGTAACAACAGTCGGGTACTTTAAAAACGGTGTCTGGGCTCCAAAGGAAACAGATGCAAAAACAAGGGAAAGAATCACAATGGTTAGAGCTAGTTTTTTCATTTTTACCTTACCTCCATATATTTATTGAAAATCTTAAAGTGTCTGCCTCTTTCGAGGCAGACAGTTAATTACAACTTACTTTGCAGGTTTCTGGTACAGTATCGGAGCTATCTCTACTGCTTTGAGCCACCAGTCAGGATAACCGACTGAAGTTGCTACGTTAGGAATATTTACATAACCATCCTGGTACTTAACCATGAGATAATCTGCAAGATCCCACCACTGTTTGTATACGGAATCTGCATTATCTGAACAGTACTGTGTCAGGAACTTCACTGCCTGAGCAGGATCCTTCTTATAAAGCTCAAGTGCTGTCTGTTCAATTATCGGCTGCATAATAAACTCTTTTCCTTCAACCTCTTTCTGTTTTGCCTGTATATCTTTTATCATATAGTTGAACTTAAGGTCTGCAAGGTTGGAAACATAGTTAAATGCCCACCATGCTGCATTTCTGTCAAGTTCCTTCTGGTTTCCGATCTGATATGATTTAGGAAGATCTGACATTCCACAGTAGAAAGGAACAAATGCTGTGCTGTGTGCGCAGTCTGCTCCGTACCAAAGTACTGCTCCGATAGGATCTGGCAGGTAATCTCTTGACTGCGTGACAAATGTATAAGAAGCTCTGAATATCGATATAGCTCTTTCCCAATCACCTTTTACAAGTTTGCTTGAACCGCTGTATCTGTTTATATTTCCAAAAGGACCTGCTGCAATACCCTTTGAAAGATCAAATTCAGTATCCTGGTACCAGTCTCTGTAAAGGTCTATTACATCTGCAATTGTAACTTTCTTTTCCGGTTTTACTGAGAATGGATATGCTTTTGTAAATCCGTCTTCAACCCATGCGCTGAGCTTTAATGAAGGAGCAAGCCTGTCCATTATTCTCCATACTCTTCTGAGACTGTAGTAAGGATGTGTGTATTCACCGGTACTTACTGTTCTGAGCCAGTCAAAATCGCCTTTTCCATCCCACCAGCCTGCAGTTTTGGTTATTTCTTTAAGGTTGGGTGAGAACATAACGTTAGGATCATTTTCTGGAAGTTCTCTTATCCTGAACTCGTTTGCTTCAACGAATATTTCTCCATCAGGAACTTTTCTTGCTGCCCAGAGAGCGCTTTTTCCTGAAGGATCTCCACACATTTCAAATACCCATACTTCTTTGGTATCAGCTATTGTAAGCGTTTCACCCCAGCCGTAGTAACCGTATCTTACGCCGAGTTCTCCCATAAGTTTTACAGCTTCCCTAGCTGTGGTGCATCTCTCAAGAGCAACCATGGAAAGTGATGAAATATCAAATATTCTTTCTCCGGCTTTCGGCTGTGCATACATCTTTGCAGAACATGTACATTCACCGATAGAAAGCTGGTGTTCGTTCATTATACCGTATGAACCCATAAAGTACGCATATGTATGCGGAACCTGTTCTATGCTGCCTAAAGCTTCTGTAAGAGGATATCCTGGAAGATCAAGGTTAGGACCGAAATCTTTTCCATTATATCTTGGAAATGGTTCTACATAAGGATATACATTTCTTCTGGAACCTGCCGCATGATCCATGGCAGGAATATATACCAATCTGAAGTCGCAGTCGCCGCTATCGCATGAATGGGTAACACTTGTTGAACCGTCAACCGAGGCGCCTTTGGTTACCGCAATGGTTGTACATGCTATTGCAAAAGTAATTGATATTGCAACCATTAATACTGTAAGCAATAATTTCTTCATTATTCTCGCTCTCCTTTATTTTGCGGGTTTTTGATACTGTATAGGAGCAAACTCTATTGCCTTGAGCCACCAGTCAGGATATCCCACTGATTTTGCTACAGAAGGAATATTCACATAACCGTCCTGATACTTGACCATAAGGTAGTCTGCAAGATTCCACCACTGCTTGTATACTGAATCAGCATTTGCACATGCATAATCTGTAAGATACTCTTTTGCAAGAGCAGGATCCTTTTTATAAAGCTCCTGAGCAGCTTTTTCAACCATCGGCTGCATAGCAAATTCTTTTCCTTCGACTTCTTTCTGCTTGGCCTGAACATCGGTAAGCATATAGCTGAACTTAAGATCCATTAAGTTTGAAACCCAGTTGAATGCCCACCATGCTGCATTCCTGTCAACTTTCTTCTGTGTTCCGATCTGATAAGACTCCGGAAGATTATTCATACCGCAGTAGAAAGGAACAAATGCACTGCTGTGTGCAGCATCAGCACCATACCATAACACTCCGCCGATTGCATCAGGCAGATATGACCTGGACTGTGTAACAAATGTGTACGAGGCTCTGAAAACAGAAATTGCTCTTTCCCAATCGCCTTTTACAAATTTGCTTGAACCGCCGTATCTGTTGATGTTCCCAAAAGGACCTGCTGCAAGACCTTTAGAAAGATCAAACTCGGTTCCCTGATACCAATCTCTGTAAAGTTCTATTATGTCTGCTATCGAAAGCTTGTTGTCTGGTTTTACCGAGAATGGGTAAGCCTTGGTATAACCGTCTTCAACCCATGCACTGAACTTCTGTGAAGGAGCTATCCTGTCAAATATCCTCCAGACTCTCCTGAGACTGTAGTAAGGATGGCTGTACTCCCCTGTGCTTACGGTTCTTAGCCAGTCAAGTTCACCGTTTCCGTCCCACCATCCGGCTTTCTTGGTTGCTGCAAAAAGATTTGAGGACCACATCATATCAGGATCATTTACCTTTATTTCTCTTATCCTGAACTCATTGGCTTCAACAAACACTTCGCCGTCCGGAACTTTCTTGGCTGCCCAAAGTGCGCTTTTTCCTTCCGGATCGCCGCACATCTCGATAACCCATGCCTCTTTTGTATCTGCTACTGTAAGAGTTTCACCCCAGCCGTAGTAACCATACTTCTCGGCAAGTTCTCCCATGAGCTTCACGGCTTCTCTGGCTGTTTTACATCTTTCCATAGCTATTCTGGAAAGAGCTGCGATGTCAAAGATTCTTTCTCCGACCTTAGGCTGTGCGTACATCTTTGCTGAAGCAGTACACTCGCCGATAGCCAGCTGGTGCTCATTCATTATACCGTATATACCGTCTATATAGGCATATGTATGGGCAACCTGATCAATATAACCTAAAGGTTCAGTTTTCGGAAATTCAGCCATTTCATAACCAGAGCCGAGATCCGATCCCACATATCTGGGATATGCTTCGCCGAAAGGATATATTGCTCTTTTGGCACCCTTTTCATGATCCATCGCAGGAACAGAGATTATCCTGAAATCATAGTCTCCGCTGTCTGCAGAATGGGTAACGCTTACAGATCCGTCCACCGATGCACCGGCTGAAACAGCTATGGTTGTACATGCTATTACAGCTGCTGCAAAGGAAAGAAGAACCAACAATACTGTAAGAAGTTTTTTCATGCCATACACTCCCCTGCAATAAATTTTAGGGACAGTACTATCCCTAATACCCCAAAAGCTTTCTTGGATATAAAACACTTCTATTTTATAATTAGTAGTTAATATAACTAACTATATTTTTATACGTTTTCCGAACAATAGAAAGTAAGTAAAGCCAATTAATGTTCAAAATCTCTCATACCTCTACATAGACTTTCAAATGCTATGAAATGATCGTTGTTGTGAAAAAATAATAGATAAAATTATGTTACTGGACTTCTTTTGATGGTAAGTAATTTATATATCTTATTATTTATATTACATCTGTTATTCGTTCATATTCTATCAACATAAAAAAAACCGAGAAATACTTCTCGGCAGTTTAAGCTTTTATTTTTTAAATGATACAATCAAATGAAGATTATTGTTTTTATCCGTTTTCGATTTAACCACAAACCATTTCCCTTCATATTCAAAGCTTCCAATTTTATAAGCAGCATCCTTTAGATCACAGATCTCTGATGAACCTGACATGACAAAAAATCTTTGCGACTCATTTACATCCTGTTCATTTATAGAGTTACAGATACCGTCATATATTATTAGTTTTGAAAGATCCTCATTAAAACCATTTCTGCAAAGATCAGCCTCCAACACAGCCGGAATTTTTGAATAATCTGCATATTCCACAGAAACAAGAAGCTCCCCTGATGACTCCTCCAAGAGATACTCAGCACTGAATCCAATCTCTGGAATTTGTGAAAAAACATAGTAGTCGGTGCTGAAAATACTGAATGTTTTTTGATACTCTATCTTATTTTTACTCCAAATATCCAGGACATAGTCATACAATCTCTCCGGCTGAGCAAATATTACTGCTGCCGAAAAAATTATGAAAACTGTTAAAAAAAATTTTTTCATCTTATCTCCTTATCTATACTCTTCAAGTGGATTTATACTTTCAATTATGCTTTGACCCTGTACCTTCTCTTGATCAAATACACCCTCGGGAGAACCTGAAAAACCGTACTCATAAGTTTCTTCTGCACTTTCGGTCTCATCATCTACCATGACTGAATCTCTATTTTCTCTTGTTTCTTTAATATAGCAGGCCATAAAATCAGGGTATAAGAGGTCTATCGTTATACACCGGTACTTTTCTGTTATGGGAATAATCTCGTCGGCTTCAAAGCCAAAAGATTCATAACTCATCGTATCGTGCATACAAGCTCCGAACGGATCTTTATCTTCATCCATAATTATCTCATTTTTGCCTATGCTTCCAATAACAACGTTTTCATCATTAATTGAGGTTATGACACCATAAGGCTGTATACAGGCAAAGGGAAGAACTTTATCCGCTGCATAAAGATAGCCGTATCTGTCAAATATACCTACCTTATCTCCGAAGCTGTTGGTTATATTTCCCAAATTGTCAAAGTTATAGAAGTTGTTCATAACCATGCACCTCCTTTTATGTTCTTATTATATCACTAAAACTTTACGAAAAATATACACTCGCATAATTTACAGCTCGTCCTTTTATTATTGTTGCTTTTCAAAGGACGGTACTTACAAAGGAATATGCTTATATAAACTTTAAAAAGCCTTATATCTTTGATAAAGAATAGTATAAAAACTTTGTAACATGGGGTATAATTGTACTGTGATTTCAAACACTAATAACAGGCAGGTACTTTTTGCCTTCAAGAAAAGGGGTGTTGCCTATGAAGGAATTACTTTCAGGGAATGAAGCCGCTGCAAGAGGGGCATTCGAGGCAGGGGTGCTGGTAGCAAGTGCCTATCCCGGTACTCCCAGTACAGAGATACTCGAAAACCTTGCCTCTTATAAGGATGTTTACTCAGAGTGGGCTCCGAATGAAAAAGTAGCCGTTGAGGTTGTTGTAGGAGCAAGTATTGCAGGAGCAAGATCCATTGCGGCCATGAAACACGTAGGCCTCAATGTGGCCGCTGATCCGATGTTTACTTTCAGTTACCTGGGAGTTAACGGCGGCTGCGTGATTGTAACCGCTGATGACCCCGGTATGCATTCTTCCCAGAATGAACAGGATAACAGATACTATGCCAGACATTCCAAACTTCCCTTGATCGAACCTTCCGATAGTCAGGAAACAAAAGACTTCATGATAAAATCCTTTGAAATAAGCGAAAAATTTGATGTTCCGGTTCTTTTCAGAATGACGACCAGGCTTTGTCACAGCAAGTCGATAGTTGAACTTGGAGAAAGAAAAGAGGTCGGTGTAAAGCCTTATGCAAGAAACATTCCTAAGTTTGTTGCCACTCCGGCTGCCTGTAGGGTTCATCATGCCGAACTCGAAGAAAAACTAAAAAAACTGGAAGAATATGCCCAGACATGTGATCTAAACACCACTATACTAAACAACAGCGATATCGGTGTAATAACAAGCGGAATTTCATTCCAGTATGCCAGAGAAGTCTTTGGAGATAAGGTTTCTTACCTTAAACTAGGTTTTACCTTCCCTCTTCCAAAGAAACTAATATCGGATTTCTGTTCCAAATTCAAAACCATATATGTTATAGAAGAGCTCGAACCTTATCTTGAAACGGAGATAAAGGCAATGGGCATAAACGTTACCGGAAAAGAAAAAATACCTCTTACTGGTGAGCTGTCCCCTCAGATAATAAGAAAAGCTATTCTCAACGAAGAACCACAGTACAACAAGCCCACGCCTGAAAGAGTTGTGGCAAGGCCTCCGATCTTATGTGCCGGCTGTCCTCACAGGGGCATATTCTTTGAACTCAGCAAGAGAAAAGATACCGTCATAACCGGAGATATTGGCTGTTACACTTTGGGTTCGGCAGATCCTCTGAACGCTATGGATACAGTCATATGTATGGGTGCAGGTATAAGTGCCGCCCATGGTTTTGCCAAAGCCTTCGCCAAAACTGACAGAAAAACAAAAATATTTGGCGTTGTTGGTGATTCTACATTTTTCCATTCTGGCATTACAAGCCTTATAGACATTGTCTATAATAAAAGCAATGTTACTGTGATTATTCTGGACAACAGAATAACTGGTATGACAGGGCATCAGGAAAATCCCGGAACAGGTTATACCCTTATGGGCGATAAAACGGATATAATTGATATAGAACAGATTGTAAAAGCAATTGGTGTAAAACATGTTTCAGTAATCAATCCAAATCAGCTGAAACAGGTTAGAGAAGTTCTTAATGAGTACTCCGCACTAGAAGAACCTTCTGTAATAATAGCGAAGTATCCGTGTGCACTGAAGAAACTCCGTCTGGAGGAAAAACAGAGTTTTAATATAAAACCATCCAAATACGTTGTAGATCCTTCCAAATGCAAGAAATGCAGGATGTGCTTAAAAATTGGCTGCCCGGCTATCTCTTTTAACGAGGACACCGGCTCATTCATAGATGAAAATCAGTGCATAGGCTGTTCTGTATGTTCACAGGTCTGCAGTTTCGGTGCTATAACAAAGGTTGGTGAGTGATTATGACAGAAATTACAAGCATACTCTTTGCGGGAGTCGGAGGACAAGGTATAGTTCTTACTTCTAAAATACTTTCATCAGCATTGATCCAGGCCGGATACGATGTAAAAATGTCAGAAGTACACGGAATGGCTCAAAGAGGCGGATCCGTAACCACTCAGGTAAGATTCGGCGAAAAGGTTTTTTCTCCTATAATAGGCAAGGGCGAAGCCGATATACTTGTTGCATTTGAAAAGATAGAAGCAATGAGATATGTTGATTATCTCAAATTAAAAGGAAAGCTTATTGCAAATGACTTTAAAATACCTTCAGCTCCAATCTTTTCGGCAAAGGTTAAGTATCCCCGTGGAATATTTGCCGATCTTGAAGGTAAAGTCTACACCAAGCGTGTCCATGCTGCTGAAGCCGCCAAAGAGCTCGGAAATATGAAAGTACAGAATATTATAATTCTCGGCGTTCTTGCCAAAGTACTGGGACTTAATAATCTGGACTGGAAAGCAAGCATCAAAAAAGAAGTGAAGCCCGAGTTCTTTGATCTTAATCTGAAAGCTTTTGAAGCAGGATATTATATGTAATAGTTGCATAACAATAAAAATGTGGTATAATCGTTATTAAATACTTCCACAGGAAGATAAAGGTGATGGATGTGCAGAAACTCTGTCTTTCTTTCGCAGAATACGCAAAATTAAATGAATTAACTGTTCTATACAGTATAAATGTAAATAATAATAATACGCGGCGTCGGTTATAAGCGCTGTGTATTTTTGCACATCCAATAGCCGACGTTCATAAGAACGTCGGTTTTTTTTATTCTAAAAGGAGGAAAAAATATGGATCACAGAGACATCATTAAGCAGGTAAAGCAGTATACAGATACTGGTATTTACAGGGATTCGATAAAATTTCAGGATATTATCCTGACAGAGTTCAGAAGCTTCCTGCATCAAAAAGGCTTTCTTGAGATACTCCCGGTTACGGTGTCGAACGTTACCGACCCTCTTAATCATGAGGTCTTCCATGCAGGATTTTCTTATTATCAAGAGCAGTTCACTCTTACTAAGTCTATGATTATCCACAAACAGATAGCGGTACTTGTGCATGAAAAGATATACTGCATCTCTCCGAATGTACGTCTTGAAACATCTGAAAAAGCTGCAAGTGGAAGACATCTTTATGATTTTGTGCAGCTTGACATGGAAATGCTTAAGGCAGGCAGAGATGATGTGATGGATATTATGGAGGAAATGATTGCCCATACTATAAAAAAACTTCTTGAAACCCAACAGGTACCGCTTGGCAAATATCATCCTGATCTTAAAGTCCCATCACTACCTTTCAAAAAAATCTCTGTAAAAGATGCTTTTGATATATACGGCAAGGACTATGAATATGAGCTTTCTATAAGGACAAAAGAACCTTTCTGGCTCATAGACATGCCCATAGAAGACAGGGAGTTCTATGACAGGCAAAATGATTATAATCCTGATATACTGGCAGATTTTGATCTCATATATCCAAAAGGCTTTGGTGAAGGCATATCCGGAGGGGAGAGAGAGTATGAATACGAACGTATATTAAAGCGGATGAAGCTGAAAGGCACACCGGAGAAAAACTATGAGGACTATCTTAAGCTGGCAAAGGAAGGCATGCTCAAACCATCTGCCGGGTGCGGCATAGGAATAGAACGATTTACCAGATATATAATGAATCTTGATCACGTCGAAAAAACAAGGCTTTTTTCTAAAGTACCAGGCATATCAAGTATTTAAAGATTTTCAGACCTAGTTTTTTTCCTATCCATAAACATACGTAGACTTTTACCGATACGTTCAAGCAGATTGTAAATATTCCTGTTTTTGCTTAATTTTCTGAGAAGATACCAAAAAAGCATTATGCCAAGGATACTGCCGGCACAGTCATATATAAGGTCGGTCATGGTATCAAACAGGCTGTCCTGTTGAGCCAGCCTATACCCTGGATAATCCCTGAAAATCAGATCTGATATAAACTCAAATACTTCCCAAAGGGTCCCCATTGTCACAGAAAGTGAAAAAGTCGAAAGATTTACCTTCCATATGACTGTAGGCAGCTTCTGTGAAGTAAACGTAAGCTCAATGGCAAGTATTATCGGAAAAAGTATCAGAGAAAGCCACATTCCGCCGGTAATATGCAAAAAATCATCAAAATAAGTATACTTGTCATAGAATTGCAGATACATGCCAAACACACTATGAAGAGATACCTGCATTATTGTAAAGGTTTTTATTTCCTCAAAAAGTGTTGATTTGGTTATAAGTTCGAAAATCCATACCAGATATATGCCAAGTGCAGATATCAAGTATCCCAAAAAATGAGGAAGGTTCATATCAAGTAAGCTTGCTACCACAGGAAGAAATATTATCAGGGACATAACAAGGTTAAATATTCTCAGTGATCTGTAAGCTCTTGAATTTGAAGAAAAAAGCGTTTCACGGATAAGAGTGTCGTTTCTGAGAAAAACAGATATCTCATGACCTTCGTTTTTGAGATACTTATAAAATGCTGTTTTTCTGATAGGTTTGAGCATGTTTCCCCCTTGAAAAAGTTTAATTAGAGTCATCAGTATTTGAATTATACCATATAAAAAACGCAGTCCAAAAGGACTGCATTTTTTATGATACAGAGGCAACTCTGTTAGGTTTGTAAGGTTTATGATTTTTGTTATAATTACCCGACGATTTATTTGTAGTAGATCTTCCAGTAAATTTATTATCGCTCATGCGATTATTTGAGTTTCTTGAGTTCTGATACCTTTCATTCCTAATATTCTGTTGCTTTGCCTTGTAATAATCGGTACGTATCTGTTTGAGGATACTTTCATCCTGACTTTCAAAAGGAAGCATCTTGTCGTTGGTTATAAGCTCAAGTTCCTTTATAACCCTAGTTTCCCTCTTTTCGAATATGGTTATGGCAACTCCGCTGTGACCAGCTCTTGCCGTTCTTCCTATTCTGTGCACATACTTCTTGATATCTTCGGGAATGTTGTAGTTAATAGTATGTGTAACGCCTTTGATGTCAAGTCCTCTGGCTGCCACATCTGTTGCTACGAGAATTCCGTTGTTCCATCTCCTGAATGTGTCAATAGACATATTCCGCATCTTCTGAGTATGACCTCCGTGAAGTTCAAGAACCCTGAAGCCGTCCATCTTAAGTTTGTAAAAAAGATCGTCCGCCTCCATTCTGGTTCTGCAGAATATCATGAACTTTCCGTCCTCATTCAGCAGCTCTTTGAGTTTTCCGTACTTTGATTCAACGGAAATGGCGTAAAACTGCTGTGTAAAAGTATTTGCTTCTTCCGGCGGGATAGTATTGATATGCTCGGGTTCATTCATATTCCTTTCAACCAGGTTCATAACCTCCTGGGGGAAAGTAGCCGAAAAAAAGCCTTTCTGCACACTGACCGGAAGCTTTGACATGATATATTCGACATCTTCAATAAAACCCATGTCAAGCATCTCATCAGCCTCGTCAAGCACAAAAAGCTTAACCTTTTCAAGTTTTAAAATACCTCTATCGATAAGGTCTTTAACTCTTCCGGGAGTACCAACAATAATCTCCACACCACGTTCCAAATTTCTTATCTGGTTAATAATGCTGGACCCTCCAAATACAGAAGCAATACGAAGACCTATGAATTTTTTCAAGCTCATGATTTCGTCGTCTACCTGTCTGGTCAACTCTCTTGTAGGTTCCAGTATAAGCACCTGTATCCCTTCTCTTTTAAAAGACTTCTGTATAGCTGGGATTGCAAATGCCGCTGTTTTTCCTGTTCCTGTTCTTGCCTGAACAACTACGTCTTTTCCTTCCATCAAAGCTGGTATGCAAAGGGTCTGAACCGGTGTCGGTTCCTTGAAACCTTTCTCCTCAATGGCTTTTAAAATAAAACTTTTTACTCCAAGTTCCTTAAACATTCTTTTTCCTCCGAAAAACTTGAAAATCTACTACTATTTGATTATAGAGGAAGATTATTAAGAATTTACTTCTTTTTAGTAATAATATCTAAAGAATACGCTTCTTTTTCAACCATGAACTTTCTTGGCTTATCGGAAACCCGCCTATGAAAGCCAAATTTATATATCGCACTCAAAATGTAATAAAGACAGGGGTTCTACGCAGATATCTTTACATTATAATCGCTTATTTTTTACATAGCATGTACCTTGTTGTTACACTAAAATTATTTAATATATTCCAGTATCCGATAAATGATAAAAATAATATATATCCATAAAGGAGGATGATATGAGGTGGAACTTACACACCTTATCAGAAAAGCAGCAAGAATTTTGAAAACCCCTTTTTTAGTACTTGATCTTTCTTATGTTGAGGAGAATTACTTCAGACTTAAGAATTCGATTGAGAATAACGAGATTTTTTACGCTGTCAAAGCCAATTCTCATGAAAAGATACTTGAAATGTTAAGAGATTTGGGATGTTCATTTGATTCAGCTTCAAGAGGAGAAATAAATAAGCTTTTAGGGCTTGGAATAGATCCGAAGAAGATAAGTTTCGGAAATACAATAAAAAAAGAAGAAGACATAAGGTACGCTTGGGAAAATGGAATAGAGTATTTTGCAGTTGATTCGGAAATGGAAGTCGAAAAGATCGCCAGAAATGCTCCCGGTGCGAAAGTTTACGGAAGAATAGCTATGAGCTCCAATGATGCCGACTGGCCGCTTTCTGGTAAGTTCGGAACAGATGTGGATCATGTCATAGAGATACTTAAGTATGCCAACAGAAAGGGACTTGTGCCATATGGGGTATCTTTCCACGTAGGATCGCAGTCATACAACAAGCATAAGTGGAAAGAAGCTATCCTCAGTGTAAGCAAAGTTTTTGAAAAACTTGCAGAAAAAGGTATTTATCTTAAGCTTGTTAACCTGGGAGGCGGAATACCTGTAAAGCATGTAAAGCCCATTCCGGAGGTTGAAGAGATCGGCCATGTAGTAAATGAAGCTATCCATGAGTATCTTGGCTGGGTAGATGGATTGAGGATATTCTCCGAACCAGGCAGATCCATGGTTGGAAATGCAGGAGTAATGGCTTCAAAAGTAGTTCTGAGAAGCAGAAAGGGAACACAGGACTGGGTATATCTTGACGTAGGAGTTTTCCACGGTCTCATGGAAACTATTGAAAACTTCAGATACGAGGTTGTCGTAGATGGAAAAGAGAATCACGAAACAGTATCAATGACGCTCGCCGGACCATCCTGTGACAGCGTTGATACTATATACGATGAAGTGGAGCTTCCTGTCGATATAGATTATCAGGACATTGTTTATTTCATAAATACCGGAGCATATACCATAGAGTACGCATCACCTCATTTTAACGGGATAACTCCTCCAGAACTCTACACAGTTGAGGAACTTGAGGTACTTGTTGAAAAGGCCGAAGAAGAACTTAAAGAAAAAGAAAACAAAGTAAATTAAAACAGCTCGCAAGAGCTGTTTTTTATTTTCTCTCATTCTCCTGCCAACGGTTCATTTGCAGGAACTCCGTTTTTTCTGGGGTACTTTGATGCAGTATTCCCTATTTTTCTGAAGGTTACATAAAGTCTTGTTTTTTCTTCATCCTTTTCGTAAAATCTGTAACTATAGATTATATCTTCCTTAAGCCCCAGCATATTGCTTGCCTTATCTGCATACTTTTTTTCCTGGGCATAGTAAGCCGGACCCTTATAAAGGCCGATAAGTCCTTGATTTTTTATCATGCAGGCAAGATATTCAAGAGTAATGTCTGTTCTTCCCAAAGCCCTGCATGTTCCAAAATCAAAAAAATTCCTATGTTTATGGGCAAAATCTTCTATTCTCTCATTAAAAACCTCGACATTTTCAAGATTGAGTGTTTTACAGAAAAGCGTTACAGCATTAGTCTTCTTAGCTGTACTGTCCACGAGATAAAATTTTTTCTCCGGAAATATTATGGCAAGGGGTATTCCCGGAATACCTCCCCCTGTTCCTATATCTACTATCTTGCTGACCTCGTCGGTCATTATCATGGTGTTTATGACAGCTATAATAGAATCTATAATAAGTGCTTCAAACCCGCGGGCATAATCCTTATATGCCGTAAGGTTGGCAGGGTAGTCGATAATAAGGCGGTTATATTCTATCAATTTGTCAATAACTTTTGCTTCAAAATCCAGCCGGTACCTTGATAGAATATTTACATAATCCACATTATCATACATTGACAACCACCATCCTTTATGGTAAAATAATTGTGGTTTTGGAGAAGTAGTCTAATTGGCTAAGGCGTCGGTCTTGAAAACCGATGGGGTTAATAGCCCCATGTGGGTTCGAGTCCCACCTTCTCCGCCAGAAAAAAACCGCCATCAAGGCGGTTTATTTTTTTTAGTATACCGTTCCAGCCCTTTTCAACGGCCATATTCTGAGAAACGGCGTTCCGATTACGTTTTTCACAGGAACATATCCGAAAAACCTCGAATCAAAGCTATTCGGAGAGTTGTCACCCATAAAGAAATAAAAACCTTCTGGAACCTTAATAACTACAAGACCATCTGTATCCCTGTATATGTACTGAGAAAGATCCAGATTCTTAAGATAAGAGTTATAGTAATCTTCATACATTAAAGTCTGGTTGTATATTCTCAGTGTGTTAAGATCAAATATCCTCAGGTTAGTTTTCTGAAAAGCTTCAAGAATCTGCTGCTTATACTTGGCAGGAAATGCCATGAACTCATAAAATAGTTCAGACGAAAAAACTGCATCCTTCAAATAGTAAAGATCCTTAAACTCCTCCGGTGTTTCACCGTTAACCTGAACCATACACACAAGATCTCTGACATCTTTGGTTATATACTCGGCTTTTCCGAACTGGTTTATAAGATTTTTCATCCATGTGGGAAGGCTCTTCACGCTACCGCTACTTATCTCGTCCCATCTTTGCTGTGAAACAGGAACAAGCTTCACCGTATCTCCCGGCTTGCCTACCAGTCTTTTCACATACTTTACATGCCCTGTGAACTCCTTTGGGGCAAAAAAATCCATAAACTTATCCCATGGTCCAAGCATTTTAAGAGCATTCTGATCCACATAAGGAGTCCAGAAAACCACTACATCGCCTGTCTGCGGCTCCTTGTACTGGTAAGTTATTTTTTCTATGAACATTCTGTCGCCTATCTCGACCGTAGGAACCATAGACTCTGTTGGAACCATCATTGTTTCAAAGACAAAAAGCCTTATTATGGTTCCGAAGATTATAGCATAGATAGCCGCATAAGTCCAGTCCAATGCTTCTTTCTTTATCTTGTCTTTAGTCGTAGATTTCAAGGAACTCAGTCCTTTCTTTCTTTTATCTTTACCTTTCCCTTAATGTCTCTTATATAATAAAGCTTGGCTCTTCTGGCCTTTCCTTTTCTTGTTACTTCAAGCTTTCCGATAGAAGGGGAGTTGAATGGAAAAACCCTTTCTATTCCGATATTGTCCGCACCCATTCTCCTTACTGTGAAAGTTTTACCGTTCCCGCTGCCTCTTATCTTTATTACTATTCCCTCGTATGCCTGAAGCCTTTCCCTTCCGCCTTCTATAACCTTCACCGAAACCTTAACGGTATCGCCTGGTCTGAATGCAGGAATGTCCGTTCTTATGAAATCTTTCTCAATAGCTCTTATCAAAGCGTCCATGTTAATTCCCTCCTGTACAAAGTTTATTGATTTATTTTATTGTTTTAATTACTTCTTCGCCTATCAGCCTGTCAAGAGTAATGGCTGCAGCAGCTCTCACCGAAAGATGATTAAAATCAGAAAAACCTCTTATAGGTTCAAGTTCATAGCTGCATGTTTCACGTATTTCTTCGGGCATTCCCCATCCTGTTCCAAAAAGTATCAGTAAGGGTGATTCTTCCGTTCTGATAATATGTGACATTTGGGGATATGAAACGATATTTTCTCTTGGCTTAGCCGAAGTAAATACAACTTTAGGATCTTTTCCTTCAATACTTCGTATATCCTGAAGAACATCCTCGTAATAGCTTTTTAATCTGGCAATGGAAAGCGCATCGTTTCGGTTTGGGTTATACTGCTTGCCAAAACCTTCTATCCAGTACTTAAGAACATTCTTCGCTATTTCTTTCTGAGCCGGCAGATTACATACTATATAAAAATTCTTTACATTATATGTTCTGCATGAACGTGCAATATCGTGTATATCAAAATTAGTTATTGCAGTCGATATTATCTGGTTTTCCCTGCCCAGTATAGGATAGTGGATCAGAGCAACATAAATTTTGTCAAGCATCTTTAATCAGCTCCGTAATTATTTCGACCAGCACTTTCTTGTCCTCGGCGGAAAGTTCTCTTTTTATGAAAAGATCAGGTCTTTTAAGTATCGTGTTGATAAAGCTCTGTTTTTTCCTGTATAAATCTATTTCTTTGTGGTTACCGCTCCTGAGAACCTCTGGTACAGTCATGTTCCTGAAAACGGCTGGCTTGGTATAATGCGGATAATCAAGCAGCCCATCGTAAAAAGAGTCGTTTATAACGCTGTTTTCATCTCCAACAACCCCAGGAATAAATCTAGATATGGCATCAATCATAAGCATCGAAGGAAGTTCTCCGCCTGTCATCACAAAATCGCCTGCGGAAAGTTCCATGTCTACTATGCTGTTTATCCGTTCATCTATGCCTTCATACCTGCCGCAGAAAAACACCAGATCATCTTTTTGCGAAAGCTCTCTGGCAATATCGTTTGTAAAAGTCTTTCCAGCCGGAGACATAAGCACTACATAAGGTTTTGCGGAATAGGTTTTCATGTAATAATCATAAAAATTGAAGAATGGCTCTATAAGCATCACCATTCCGGCCCCACCGCCAAAACCCGGCCGATCCGTAACTTTGTGCTTATCACTGGTAAACTCTCTCAGATCAAACGCAGTAAAATCAATAAGCTTTTTTTCCAGAGCTTTTCCCGTTACTCCATAATCCGAAAGAACAGAAAATATCTGTGGAAAAATGCTGACAGCGCTAATCTTCATCTTTCTGATCATCTTCATAGTACTGCGGCTTCGTTATTTTTATCACCTTGCCTAGCTTGTCTATACTTATCACATTCTGCTTTATCAAGGGAATAAGAAGCTCTTCTTTTTCAAATCTGCTTATGCTTTTTTGGACGAGTATAACATCATTGGAGCCTGTCTGAAAAACTTCCTCAACCGTTCCTAAAAGGAAGTCCTCTTCATCAAAAACCGAACAGCCGATAAGTTCATAAAAATAGTACTCATCAGCACCTGTATGCGGCATTTTGCTTCTGTCTACAAAAACCTCAAATCCGATAAGCTTTTCTGCCGATACAACATCTTCGACGCCTGCGAGCTTAAGTATAAATAGTCTGTTGGATCTTCTTACTTTCAGAACCTTGGAAAAGAAAAAACTTTTCTTTTCCGGGTTGAAAAGAAGAACTTCATCAAGATCCGAAAAAACTTCGGTTGCATTTGTATATGGCAGAAGTTTAAGTTCTCCGCTCAAAGTATGGGTATTTGAAAACTTTCCAACCGATATCCTATCCTTCAGCAGGTCGTCAAGTCTTTGCATCCGCTCACCTTATGACCTTAAGGACAAACTTCTTACCTTCGCTGGACTTGGCAGCATTCAGGATGGTGTTGATCGATTTTATAGTTCTTCCGTCTTTTCCTATAATCTGACCTACATCTTCATTGTTGACAATAATTTCAAAAGTCTTCACTGAAGTATCGTCAAACTCAACTATCGCTATATCATCAGGATGCTTGACAATTCTCTTCAGTATTTCTTCTAAAAACTCTTTCATTAATTTGCTGCTCCCTTATTTTCTTTTCTGGCAACTTTCTGGGCATGCTTCATCTCATCAAATTTCTTCATTACTCCGGTTCTTGAAAGTATATTTCTTGCAGTATCAGTAGGCTGAGCACCCTTCATGAGCCATTCAATAGCTTTTTCCGAATCTACTTTAAACGGAAGCTTATCGTTTATTGGATCATAGAATCCAAGCGACTGAATATACTGTCCGCTTCTTTTTTCTCTTGAATCGACCACTACTAATCTGTAAAACGGCTGATGCCTTCTTCCCATTCTGTTCAATCTTATCTTTACCATGCTAAAAAACACCTCCTGAATATTTTAAATATTACATATTAAATGGCATTTTCCCAAAGAACTTCTTTTTCCCCATGCTTTTGAACTGCTTCATCATCTTTTTCATTTCCTCGTAAGACTGAAGAACCTTGTTAATTTCCTGAAGTGATGTACCACTGCCTTTGGCAACTCTCTGTTTCCTTGAAAAATTAAGTACCTTCGGGTTTTTCCTCTCCTGGGGAGTCATAGACTGGATAATAGCTTCCATCTTCTTCATCTGTTTTTCGCCCTTGGCAATATCAACATTCTCCTTTGGAATATTTCCCGGAAGCATTTCAAGAATCTGACTTAAAGGACCAAGTTTTTTTATTTGCTTAAGCTGCTGGAGAAAATCTTCAAGGTCAAACTTATTTTCAAGGAACTTCTGCGCCGCTTTTTCCGCTTCTTCTCCTTGAACCTCTTTTTCGACTTTTTCAATGAGCGTAAGAACGTCTCCCATTCCAAGAACCCTGCCGGCATACCTTTCAGCATAAAAAGGCTCAAGATTATCGAGCTTTTCACCCAGACCCACCAGCTTTATAGGCTTGGAAGTTACATACCTTATAGAGATTATTACTCCGCCTCTTGAATCACCGTCGAGCTTGGTTATTATAAATCCTGAAAGCTCTAACTGATTATTGAACTCCGTTGCAGCTCTTACGGCATCCTGTCCCATCATAGAATCAACTACCATGAGGGTTTCATCTGGATTAACCATATCATGAATCTTTCTCACTTCAGCCATCATATCACTGTCAATATGGAGTCTTCCGGCGGTATCAATAATAACAATATCATGTATATTTCTTATTGCAAAGTCTTTTGCCTGTTTTACTATCTCCAGGGCATTCTTTCTATCCCCCGAAAAAACTGGAACATCTATCTGCCTTCCTAACTGAACAAGCTGTTCTATAGCAGCTGGTCTGTACGTGTCGGCAGCTACAAGAAGAGGCTTACGCCCTTTTTCTTTATACATTTTGGCAAGTTTGGCGGCACTTGTGGTTTTACCGCTTCCCTGAAGCCCTGCCAACATTATATAAGCAGGATTTCTTTTAAGATCTAACTTTACAGGTTCTTTTCCACCCATTATTTCAACCAGTTCATCTCTGACTATTCTTATGAACTCCTGGTCAGGTGATAGGCTCTGCATTACCTTAGCACCTATGGATTCAATCTTAAGCTTTTCAACCAGTTCCTTGACTACCTTGTAATTGACATCGGCTTCAAGCAACGAAAGCTTGACCGAATTAACGGCCTCTTTTATGTTTGATTCTGATATTCTTCCTTTGCCGGAGAGAGTTTTAAAGACACTCGCCATTTTTTTCTGCAGGTTCTCAAACATTGTTGTACCCTCCATAAATAATCCCTGTTAAGTATACTATAAATTTAATTTTTTTGGGTGAAAAGAAGATAACACAGTATACAAAGAACAAACAGGTTGGTAACTTTTTCGTTAACAAAAAAATAAGATACTTTGAATTGATTCAAAGCATTATTTTCTCTAATATCCATTAATCTTATATTTCAAAGCTTTTTTTATAAATCAATTAACAAAGAACTCAATTGTTTTTTGTTGATTTTTTGTTAATTATATCCTCAAGCTCATCAAGAAAAGCTTCAACCTGATTGGGATCCTCTATACCGTCAGGAACAGAACTTTTCATCTTCTGAGGCGGATGACTCGGCCTGGCCCTTACAGTCTCTATGCTTTCAATGACTGCCTTAAGCACATCAACCTTATACTGCGACTTACATGTTTCTATTTCTGTAAATATGCGACCCTTTTCCGTAATCACATATCTGGCGGGAAGCTTGTTAAGAGCCATTATTATAACGTCAGTCTTACACTTATCGCATTGACATATCTGAAAACTGTTCATAAGAAAGAGGTCTTCTGTTATTTCAGCTACAATAAACTCCATCATATTGAAAATTCCGAGTTTCTTAGGGATCAACTTTATTCACCTCCGCATTCGAATTATACCATAAAACTTTAAACCGATATACTTTGTAAGATAATTTTTTTTAAGCATTTCCGTAACCTTTTATATGTATAATGATTTTGTTAGCAAGACAAACGTTTGAGGTGCATCAGAATGAGCGCAAAGGTAAAAAGCATAATACTGTACTCACTTATTTCGGGAACCAGCGCATCCATCTATAGCGTGGTTTTCAATCTTTTTCTACGCAATAACGGACTTACAAACTCTACAATCGGGAACTTCACATCTCTTGAACTTTACGGTTCGGCAATAATAGGAACTCTCCTTGGGGTCTTCGGAAGCAGCTTGGGCAAAAAGAAGATAATTGTTGCTACAGCATGCATTTCAGGTCTGATAATGCTGTTGAGGGCTTTTTTCCCTTATCCTGACATGCTTATCTATACAGCTTTCTTAAACGGAGGAATGGGAGTAGCGCGGAATATCCTTTTAAATGTCATAATCCTTGAACTTACAGACAACAGGACAAGAGCCAAGGCTTTTGGGTACAATGCCGGAGTAAGTATGGGAAGCGGTCTGATAGGCAATATAATTGGCGGATATTTCGGAGATATATTTGGTTTAAAATTCACCCTGATCTTAGCAGGCATATCTTTTGTACTTTCTACCCTTGTCATAATAAATCTTTCATATGCGGATGAACCGGTCAAAGTAAAAACTCAGGATCTTCTGGTATTGAAAGGACTGAACTGCGGGCAGAAACGAATAGTCACCGGATATGTTCTAACGACTGCTTTTGTCGGCTTTGGAGCAGGTCTATTCATTAATTTTGGCAACTTGATATTTTTTGATCTGTTCAAGATGAGTCCAGCTATGATCGGAGCGGCTCTTTCAGTAGCACAACTAGGTACCGCTATCGGATCATTTTACTCACACAAACTCTCGGAAAAGTTTGGCGCTGTCCAATACACAGCATGGATGCAGTTTCTAGTTATTCCGCTTGTTATGATGCTGGGGTATATACGTGATCCTTACCTGTTTACAGCATGCTATGCCCTGAGATACTCATTGATGAATATGACCTCGCCGGTGACAAGCACCATTATATTCTCAGCCCTGCCTAAAGAAAAGGTTGCCATTATAAACAGCTTAAGCAACTTCATGAACAATATCGTCCGTGGTGTGGCTTCTGGTCTGTTTGGTGTCATCGTATCTTCAGGTCTGTCGGGTTACAAGACTCTTTTTCTCATAAGCGCAG
Organism: Petrotoga sp. UBA5851; assembly: GCA_002431635.1. Classification (GTDB taxonomy): domain Bacteria; phylum Thermotogota; class Thermotogae; order Petrotogales; family Petrotogaceae; genus UBA5851. The sequence continues at coordinate 5,385 of DJGH01000078.1, read as the reverse complement.
TTTTCTATATTCTAAATATCATTTTATACCTTTGGACTTACTTTCCAATCAGAAACAGCACTTTGGTCACAGAATTATACAAAAGACAAAATGTTCACCCATAAAAAAAACAACAACTAAAAGTTGTTGTTTTTTTTATGGGGTGGCTAGTGGGATTTGAACCCACGACATCCTGATCCACAGTCAGGCGTTCTACCGCTGAACTATAACCACCATGCCTCATAAAATACAGACGGCTATAAGCCGCCTATACTTCACACTGGCGCGCCCGGAGAGGCTCGAACTCCCAACCCCCGGATTAGAAATCCAGTGCTCTATCCAGTTGAGCTACGGGCGCTGGAGCGGCCGACGGGATTCGAACCCGCAACCCACGGCTTGGAAGGCCGTTATTCTACCGTTGAACTACAGCCGCACTTGGAAAATATGGTCGGAGCGACTGGGTTTGAACCAGCGTCCTCCGGTGCCCAAGACCGGCGCGCTCCCAACCTGCGCTACGCTCCGTACTCAACTCTTACGAAATATATATTATCACAACTGACAGGGTTTGTCAATATTAAGTTTTTTCAAAATAGTTTAGTGTATGTTACATGTAAAGCTTTTTACCTGCTTACTGAGTTTTTCTTTTTACGTCTACTGCCTTATGTCAAAATATTGCAGAATTGAATCCTTAATTATTTTTGCAAAAAGGTCTACATATATGCCGTTTTTAAACTTAGCCTCCACAGTAAGGTTACTTAAAAACTCAAGTTCGAATAAAACCGTAGGTGCTCGTCCGTAGGCCATGACTGCCAGATCAAGGTTAGGCATAACCCCACGTAGCTTAATCCCGTTCTTTTCAACATTATCTGCAATTATATTAGCAAATTTTATGCTGGGTTTTATTGAATTTTCCTTATCATTAACCCATTCCTCAATGACTTTTTTGTCTTTTTTCTCATCAAAGTTCTCTTTCAGAATTAGCCTTTTAGTGTAAGCCTCACGCTGATAATCAAAATAATAAATCTCACTTCCTCTTATTTCCCTGTTCTCGGTATACGAATTAAGATGGATACTTATAAAAAGATCTGCTTCATAAAAGTTTGACATCAAAGCTCTTTCATGCACTTCAACATAGCTGTCATCTGTACGTGTCAGCTGAACAGTAACTTTATACTTGGAAAGCAGTTGTTTAACTTTTTCAGTCACCAAAAGATTTATATCTTTTTCCTTTGAACCTAACTGACCCAAAGTTCCCGGATCACTACCTCCATGTCCCGGATCTATGACCACCACATATTTTTTTGCTTTTGCATTATTGTTTGCCATTCCATAAACCGTTAGAGTACAAAAGGATAAAACACAAAATATAAAAAGACTTTTCAAAAAAATTCTATTTTTATAGGAGTGCAACTATTCACCATCCATACTATTAGATATTATCAGCGATACTATCAGCGATACTATCGGCGATCTTATCGGCTGTTTTTTGAGAGATGCGATTCTGAGTACCGTACTTTGGAGCACACAGATAACTTTGATTGCTTTTTTTTAGAACAGGAAGGTTCTTACCGGCGAGAAGGGATTTTACGGAGAAACCCGGTGTTGTGAGGAAAAGGCTCAGAAGAGTCACCGCTAAAAATTTCTGCATTTTCTGTTCCCCCTTTTTTTGAATTTATAAAATCCTACCTCAAAGAACTTAAAAAATTCTTATAAACTCTTTTACTCATTTTATCATAATTTGTGATTTTAAACAAATGTATGCACAGAATACCTTGTTTTTTGGGGTAATTAGTAGTTTGAACCTGTTTAAGTGAGATATGATTCAGTATTTATTGTAATTAATCTTTTTAAAATGTTTACAGAAATCTTTTTATATGATAGAATATCTTTATAAAACATGTTCTTCGGGAGGGATTGGTATGGACGAGTTTCTCAGAACGATAGGAATTTCTTCGGGAATCATAGGATTACTCTTTACTTTTTTTCTTTCAAAGCGGGTACTGAAAAATGATCCCGGAAACGAAAAAATGGTAAAAATCTCTAACTCAATTCAGATAGGAGCTAGAGCTTTTCTGTTTTCAGAATATAAGATAATGTATGTTCTTCTGATAATCTTTTCACTTCTCCTTGGATTTATACAGAGCTGGCAAATGGGACTGACCTTCATTTTTGGCGCCACTCTTTCTGTACTCTCAGGATTCATAGGAATGAGCATAGCCACAAAAGCAAACTGCAGAACGGCTCAGGCGGCTGTGTCTTCTCTTGGAAAAGCCTTGAGAGTAGCTTTTAATGGAGGAGCTGTAATGGGTATGACCGTCGCATCCTTGGGAATTCTGGGATTAGGAACTGTATTCTTCCTTTCAAATGGAAACTCCGTGTTGCTAAGCGGATATGCCATGGGTGCTTCTTTTGTAGCGCTTTTTGCACGTGTTGGAGGCGGTATTTTCACAAAGGCTGCCGATGTGGGAGCCGATCTGGTTGGAAAAACTGAAGCTGGCATTCCCGAGGATGATCCAAGAAATCCTGCTGTAATTGCGGATAATGTCGGAGATAATGTAGGAGATGTGGCAGGTATGGGAG
>DJGH01000078.1:275-2790 GCA_002431635.1 Petrotoga sp. UBA5851 | reverse complement strand
ATGCTCTAGGAGGAGTTTTTCCATTTACGGTTGCAGCAAGCGGCATACTTTCATCCATAATAGGAATAATTTTTGTCAATCTCACGATAAAAGAGTCTGAAAAAATAAATCCTTCTTTTATGCTTAATCTGGGTACTTATATTGCTAACGCCATAGAAATAGTTTTTGTACTTATCCTTTCAAAAATGCTCCTGAAAAGTTATACCGCCGGCATGATAATAACTCTGGGAATGATTGTCGGAATACTTATCGGAGCACTGACAGAGTACTACACTGCTAAAAATCCAGTTAAGAAACTTGCAAAATCAGCCACCTCGGGAGCGGCACCTCTTCTTATAAACGGTTTGGCTGTTGGAATGGAGTCTACTGCTCTTTCGGTAATTCTTATATCTATAGTCACTATAATATCGTTCAGATTTCTGGGACTGTACGGAATTGCTCTTGGAGGAATCGGCATGCTCGCCACTCTGGGAATTACGCTTGCCATAGATGCCTACGGTCCGATAGCTGATAATGCAGGCGGAATAGCTGAAATGTCTCATCTTGATCCCTCCGTACGATCTCGAACAGATAAACTTGATGCTGTAGGTAACACAACTGCTGCAATAGGAAAAGGTTTTGCAATAGGTTCCGCCGCTCTGACCGCCTTAGCTCTTTTTGCATCATATACACAGGTTACCGGCATAAATATTGTTGATATTAAAGAATCTACAGTATTTATAGGCGTGCTTATCGGCGCAATGCTCCCTTTCCTTTTCTCTGCCATGACTATGAAGGCCGTGGGTGATTCTGCGCAGGAAATGGTTGCCGAAGTAAGAAGACAGTTCAAGGAAATACCAGGAATCATGGATGGAAAAAGTGATCCTGATTATGCCCGGTGTGTTTCGATAGCAACCGGTGGAGCCCTGAAAAAAATGATTCTTCCTTCTCTTTTGGCTGTTCTTTCACCCATAATTGTATACTTTGTTCTGGACAAAGTAGCCGTTGCAGGACTTCTTGTAGGAACAACCGTTACAGGCGTGCTACTTGCTATATTTATGTCTAACTCCGGAGGCGCGTGGGATAATGCGAAGAAACATATTGAAGAAGGTAATTACGGGGGAAAAGGTTCTATGGCACATAAAGCAGCGGTAATAGGAGATACAGTCGGCGATCCCTTTAAAGATACATCAGGACCGGCAATTAATATTCTTATAAAATTAATGTCGATAGTTTCTATAGTTATTATTCCTGTTATAATAAAACTAATAGAAGGATAATCCGGGAGGTAGAAAATATGAAAAGAATAGCTGTTTTGAACGTGGGTGGTGACTGTCCGGGACTTAATGCAGTTTTAAGGGCTCTTATTGTAAAAGGGGCAGAGGAAGATATAGAAATAATAGGTGTTTATGATGGTTTTAAGGGGCTCGTTGAAGACAGGATGTTCATAATGACCAAAGAACATGTTTCCGGAAAACTTCCTGAAGGCGGTGTAATTCTCGGTTCTTCAAAATTTGACCCTTATAACAACAGCGAAGACATTAAAAAACTCAAAAGAAATGTTCAGGACTATCAGATAACAGCTCTTGTTCTACTCACAGGACATACTGGAGCAAAAATTGCCCTCAGGCTTAAAGAAGACGGAATATCAAGCGTCATCATTCCGGCAACTATTGATAATGATCTTAATTGGACTCATATGAGTATCGGTTTTCTGACTGGACTACAGACAGTTACAACAGCTTTGGATTACCTACATTCTACGGCAAGCTCAGGTCACAGGGTAATTGTTGTTGAGGTAGGCGGAGATGAAGCTGGCTGGCTGGCAGCTATAGGCGGAATGGCTGGAGGAGCTGATTATATAATGGTTCCGGAGGTAGAAGTAAATCCTCAGGAGATGCTTGCCAATATCAATAGAAGATACAAGTTCGGAAAAAGGTTTTCAATAATTGTAGTAGAAGAAAAATGCAAACTTCCGCAGGAAATAACCAAAGTTGCCGAAGGAATTAAAGCTCCTCACCTAATCACGGTATGTGACATGGTAGCTGAGTATATAAGGGAAAATATGCCCAAAGATTTCGATTGTCAGACACTTAACCTCGGATATATGCAAAGAGGAGGTTCTCCGCTGGCTTTTGACAGATTCCTTGCATTTAAGTTTGGCATAAGCGCCATAGAGTATGTAAAACGCGGTGAAGTTAATGTCGCACTTGGCCTTAATGGCTTTGATATTTCTCATATGCCTTACAGTGAAGATATTCTTATTAACCGGGAAATCCGTCCGGGTTTGTATGAAATGGCCAAATTATTTTTCTGAATATAATAGATAAAAAATTAAAAACATCCCTTACGGGATGTTTTTTTGGTCAAAGACCATTCGCAAAATAACTCAAAACTCTGGGGAGAGCGAAGTATTTTGTTGTACTCCAATTATATAGTCATCATGATTTTTTTTTTAGTGAGCAAAGTAATGAAAAAATATTACCAAAGTCATGTCTACATACATAAAAAAAGTGCAGGCCCTTAAAGGACCTGC
>DJGH01000078.1:0-189 GCA_002431635.1 Petrotoga sp. UBA5851 | reverse complement strand
AGTTAATCTGTTAGTCTTTCCAAACTGCCCATGGTGCCCAGAGAACACCTTTTGCCAATGGTGCCGGCTTTGGATTGAAAATATGCAAATTATTCTTGAATGCAACCAAATAGTTCTGCGCTACTGTATAAATTATAGTCTGATTTTCTGCAACTATCTTCTGATATTCCTTGAAGAGCTTGTCAAGTT
>DJGH01000034.1 GCA_002431635.1 Petrotoga sp. UBA5851 | reverse complement strand
CTAATTTTTTAGTTATTTTAATTTTTCAGTATTCAAAAATATTTAAAAACCAACTACCGGGTTATTTTCCGGTAGTTGGTTTAAACTTAACACGGTATGGGTATTATCGTTTTTCAGAGCAAAAAATTTTTATTGCATCGTGCATATACTTGGCAAGACCCTGAGCATATTTTTCAAAAAAGGCGGTGAATCTTTCGTCGGAGATGTAAAGATCCGCAAGGCCGCTGTATATTTCGATGGAACAGTCATAAAAGTTATCGTTTATCATCTGGTAGTGTTTTGAGATAACATTCTGTACCGTTTTATCTGCAGGATCCATGTTCATAAGCTCTTTCATTTCTTTCATAAGTGAATCGCCATATTCCATGATGTCCTCCCATTCTTTTTTGGAGTATGCTGAAACTTTTTCAATACTTTGCTCAACAAGAGAGTTAGAGTACTTTTCTCTTGCTTGTTGAGTGTACTCTCTTATTTTTTTATCTTCAAATGGGCTGAACATCTCTTCTTCGTTCATCTCTAAGCCTCCTTCAAGCGCTTTTATGTTCCTATCTACGTTATTTATAAGCTCATCAAGCCTCTGCCTTTTGTTTAAGAGAAGCTCTTTGTGTATCTGGAGTGCCTTAAGGCGGTCAAAGTTTTCACTGTCGAGTATCTCTTTTATCTGAGCAAGAGTGAAGCCCAGTTCTTTAAAAAATAGTATCTGCCGGAGTTTTTGCAGTTGAGTTGAAGTATATATTCTGTATCCGTTTGCTCCTTTTCCGTCTGGGCAAAAAAGTTTCACATGGTCATAATGATGGAGGGTTCTTACGGTTATTCCTGCCATGTCGGCGATCTGCTTTATGGTATAGTACTTCATCCTTCACCTCAGTTTTATTATATACTATTACGTAACGTCATAGTCAAGTAAAAAAATCTGCTATCCAAAGTTAGAATAGCAGATAAATTTAGAGTTTTTTATTTGATGGAAAGAATCTTGCCGGTCAGGTTTTTAAGTATGAAGTCTGCCTGTTCGGCATTCTTCTGTTTTGAATACTCTCTAAGATCAAGGCACATGGTAACAATGGCATCCAGTTTGAAAAAACCGCTGCTTCCCTTAAGCTTGTGAGCAAGTTTATCAAGGGTCTCATAGTCATTTTTCTTTAAACATTCACGCATATTTTCAATTATGGTTTCAGCTTCATTTATGTAGTTCTGGAAAAGTTTTTCGGCTTCAGCTCTGTCAAAAACAATATTTTCAGCTATATAGTCAATGGCTTTTTCAGTTTCATTTGAATGAATCTTTTCGTTTTTCTGAAGTGGACGCAGTTCATACTGGGCATCTTTTATGTACTTGAAAAGTATCATGTAAAAATCCGGAAGTTCAAAGGGTTTAGTTAAAAAGTCCGATATTCCGTAGTTTACAAAGCTTTTAGTCTCCTTTGAGCTGGCGCTTGCGGTCAGGGCGATTATAGGAACAGGTCCGGAACCTTTCATTTTTTCGCATTCGCGGATTTTCTGCGAAGCCTGGCAGCCGTCCATTATAGGCATTTGAATATCCATAAATATAAGGTCAAAGCTTTCTGCCTTGCACTTTTCCACAGCCGAAAGTCCGTCTCCGACTATTGAGTATTGGAGGCCTGAAAGCTCAAATATGTTTTTCATCAGTCCCTGATTTATGGTGTTGTCTTCTGCAAGCAGAATTTTAACGGTATGCTTGAAGTCATAAAGATTATTCATGTAATTCTTTTTAGAAGCTGAATGTAGACCGGTCTTTTCAGATGCAGCAAGTAAAATATCGAACAAAAACACCGAGCCCTCGTTTGGGGTGCTGTGAACCCAGATTTTTCCATGCATCAGTTCAACAAGGCTTTTGGCTATACTAAGGCCAAGACCGGTTCCGCCGTACTTCCTGGTTGTTGAGTTATCTGCCTGGGTAAAAGGGCTGAAGATTTTTTCTCGCTGTTCGTGTGTCATTCCTATTCCTGTATCAGTAACTTCAAAGTGTAGCCTGTACTTTCCGTCCTCTGGCTCAAAGACATGGACATATAAGACGATACTTCCGTTTGAGGTAAACTTTACAGCGTTGTTTATAAGGTTTATAAGAATCTGTTTTATTCTCAGGGTGTCTCCAATAAAGGTGTTTTTGGGTTGAAATTCTTTTTTTATGCTGAAAAGCAGTCCTTTTTCTTCAACCTTTGGAGTGAACATGACCTGAATTTCGTCAATAAGCTCATCAAGGCTGAAATCGGTTTTTTCTAGTTCTATCTTTCCGGCTTCTATCTTGGATATATCAAGGATGTTGTTTATAATTTCCATGAGAATATTGGAGGAAAGCCTGGCATTTTGCACAAACTCTTTCTGAGAGACAGAGAGCTCCGTGGTGGAAAGAAGACTCAGGTATCCTATGATACCGTTAAGAGGTGTTCTTATCTCATGGCTCATATTTGCAAGAAATCTGCTTTTGGCTTCGTTGGCGTACTCTGCTTCTTCCTTGGCTTTTACTATTTCTTTTTCAAAGCTTTTTCTTTCAGTTATATCTCTAAGTACAATAAGTCTGCCAAGAAATATGTTTTTAAAGTCATTTATGGGAGTAATTCGTATGTCGTAAAATTTTTCACCGATTGGCATCTCATCGCTAAGGGCTACGTTTATCCCTATAGACTCAAGAAAGAGGGGGAAATCGTAAAATACACTTCCCATTTTTTTGCCTATGCAGCTGTCGTTTAATCCGAAGATTTTTTTGGTTATTATATTCATGTCTATAACGGTGTTCTCCCTATCCAAAACAAGAACTCCGTCGGAAAGGTTTTCAATGAGAATATTTTTTGCGATAGGCTGTATCCCAAACAGCTTGAGTTTAAAAAGAGCTATGAAAATAAGTATTCCGGAAAGTGAAAAGATAAACGTGCTGTAGTTAAAAGAGGTATCAAGCAGTTTAAAGGTGTACAGCACAGAGGTTATAAGCGGGAATACCTGTGCCAGGAGCAAAAGCAGTATCTGAAGCTTAAAGAACTTTTCGCGTTTTATCAGCTCGTAAAGAAGGATGCCTACAGAGAGTATGACAAAGAAAAAAACGTATCCTATACCGGTATAGTAAACCGGTCCTGCGGCTCCTGCCAGAAAGGTATATCCATTGTTCTCTATTATAGAAAGGTTTTTCATAAAAAGGCTGTCGTGGGGATTTATAACTCCGGTCAGAAAGATGATCAGAGAAATGCTTATGAAAATATAGAAATAAAACCGTTCAAGTTTTTCCTTAAGCCAGAGGTTTGAAAGATCCTTGGTCATCCAGAAAAGGTTTACTGGAAAGAGGTATATGAAAAGGAACTGAAAGTTATACCAGATAAGCTTGGTTTTAAAATCAATACCGGCAAGCTCCAGAATAAAACCAAATGTCCAAAGGGTAAGACAAAGCATGCTGAGCCCGAATTGAAGGGCAGCCGGTTTTTTTCTGTTTTTGATACCCCATACTCCCAAAAAAAGAGAAATAAAGAAGCTAAAATAGAGAACAAATAGGTTCGGGCTGAAATGAAATCTCATAGCACTCCCTGTTATATATTTTTTAAGTTATATATTTAATTATACCACCGCACAAGTAAAAGAAGAAAAACAAATTACTTTATGTGTTTTGCAGCTTTTCTTTTTTTGTATGAACATAATAAAAAAAAGATTATATTATATCTATTTTACTTGTTATTCCATTTTCTGTTTCTTGTTTATAAATAATCAATTTGGATTGTATTCTTTCCTTCATCTCTTCTACATGACTTATGAGTCCGACGCATAAATGCTTCTGCTGTATTTTTTCAAGAGAAGACATGACAGTATCAATAAGGCTGCTGTCCAAAGATCCAAAGCCCTCATCGATGAAGAAAAATCTTATGCTCTTTTTTCCTTTCAGCTGTATATGGGCTGAAAGGGCAAGAGCAAGGCATAGTGAAGCAAGAAAGATCTCTCCGCCTGATAATGTATCTACCCTTCGTCTGTATCCTCCGTTGAAATCATCGCGTATTATGAAGGCCGACTCGTCTGTTTCGAGCGAGTATCTGTTGTTGGTTATGGCTCTGAGCTGTGAGGAAGCTGCTGAAAGTATGTTTTCCATCATAAGCGAAGAAACATACTTTACAAATTCATTTCCTCTTAATTTTTTGTTGAGCAGTTCAGCAGTATCTGATTCTTTTTTAATCAGTCCGTACTCTTTTTCCATATCTGTTTTTTCTGTAAGCTTTTCTGACATTTCCTTTATTTTTGATTCGGTTGTTGCGATCTCTCCGCTTAATGCTTCATACTCTTTTTTTACTGCTGAAAGTACTTCATTGCTCTTTTGCAGGTCATCGTAGGTGAGAGTTCGGTCGGTGATCTTTTCTGACAGGTTTTTTACGGTTTTTTCTGATATGGCAAGCTCTTTTTCATGTGTTGAGATTTGTTCCTGCATCTGCTCAAGCTTATTCTGTGATCTGTAATAATTCTTTATGTCCTGAATATCTGAAAATCCTTTTTCTTTCATCTGAGCCGTAAGTAGAGTCTCTTTTTCTGAAAGCATTTTAGAGTATGTTTCAAGAGTTTTTATTATTGAATGTAGTTCTGTGTTGGTGTTTTCATAGTTTTTCCGAAGCTGTGAAAAACTTTCTTCAAGCTTGGTATAGCGTGTTTCTATCTGCTTTTTTTGTATTTCAAGGTTAGACAGAACATAGTAAGGATCTTTGCTCCATGCAGGACGGGCTGTCATTTCTTCGTTAAGAGCTTTAAGCTGTATGGACTTTTCATCTAGTTTTGCTGATAGTTCGCTTATTTTTGAAGTTATTTCGGATAAGTTTTTCATAACGGAACTTTCTTTGAGTCCTTCTTCCTTAAGCATTCTGGTACTTTCTGACATCTGCTTATCAAGCTCCGCAAATTTCTGATCTTTTTCTTTAATACTTTTTATGAAATGTTCTGCTGAAGAAGATGAGTTTCTTTCAAGAATGAGTATGATTTCATGTTCAGTATCTTCTTTTTGTATGTTGACTTCGGTTATGTCTGCTGAAAGGCGTTCTTTGATCGCCAAAAGTGAAGCTGTGTCAGCATTAAGGGCAGAAATCTGTTCTTTTATCTTAAGCTGTATACTGGAAAGTTCCAAAATACTTTTTTCTGTGACTTTGCAGGTGTACTCAATTTCAGATATCCTAAGATCAGCAGCTGCTAAATGGTCTGAATGAGAGGGATGAAAGATGCCGTTGCAGACAGGACATGTGTCTCCGTCTTTGAGATCTTTCATTATAAATGCAAGATAGTTTTTCTTTTTTATATCTTCCAGTTCATTTTTGAGCATAATCAGCTGCTGTTGTTTCTGCCCAAGCTGTTCTTCACAGAGTCCTTCTTTCTGCTTGAGCATATCTAAGGACTTTGCGGAGCTTTCAAGACGTATTTCGGCTTCTTTAACCTGTCCTGACAGCTTCTCTATGTTCTTTGCCAAAGATGAAGCCTTGAGTGTAAGATGATTTATCGTATCGTTATCCTGTCTTTGCTGGGGCAGAACCAAAAAGATTTTTCTTCCTGCCTCTGTTTTTTCCAGAAGTTCGTTCAGATGTTTTTTGGTTTCTTCAATTCTGAATTGTTCAAGACGCATAACTGTTTCTTTGGTTTGTGCCTCAGAAAGCTTTTCTTTCAGCGATAAGCATTCTTTTTCTATTTTTTGCGCATGAGTCTTTTTTTCAATAAAACTCTTGATATTTTCACAGTCTGCTATTATCTGAGGAAGTTTTTCCTGATATTGCTGTTTTGAATCAAGATACTCCTTTTCCATTTTATCAAGCTGTATCTTAAGCTCTCCAAGAGTTTTTTCATGATCGTTTTTTTCCCCGGTGGTTTGGCTTATCGAACTACTCAGTTTTTCGCATTGTTCGAGAACCGGAAAAACCTGTGATGCCGCTAAAGCCTTATCCACAGTTGTTTTTAAACTACGGACATACTCTTTTTGGGTCATAAGCTCTTTAAGTCTTTTTTCTTCCTTTCGTAAAGTTTCCAGATCCTGTAGTTGTGAACGGATTAAAGCTGACTCTTGCTCAAGCTGTTCCGATTGAACCGAAAGCAGTTCTTTCTTCTTTTTAAGTTCGTTGCTTTTTTCTTTAAGAGTTACGATATTTTGGACAGATATGTTTGTGTATAGTGAAAGTTTTGATTCTATAACCGATCTGCGTATCTTCAATTCATTAAAGTATGAAGCGGCCTTCTGCTGCAGAATGCTGCCATACTGCTGTAGATCAAAGATTTTTTCTAGGATTTCTGATCTGTCACGTCCTTTGGAGGTGAGAAATTCATTGAACTGTCCCTGCGGCAGCATGACGCATTTGGTAAAGTCTTTGGCCTGTAGGCCTATGGTCTGTATTATATAGGAGTCGACATTTTTTGCTTTTTCGGCTACTGCGAGCGAATTTCTGGTAAGTACAGCAGAATCTGTTATGATAGACTCTGTACTTCGTTTAAAGCTTCTTCTTATTGTATATAAGGAATCATCCATTTCAAATTCAAAACAGATGAAGGCTTTATCAGATTTTGAGTTAATGAAATCTGCATTTGACCTGGGTATGCTTTTCTGGCCGTAAAGGGCTATTATCATAGCGTCAAGTATTGTGGTTTTACCACTACCGGTAGGACCAAATATTCCAAATAAGCCTTTTTTAGTAAGAGCTCTGAAATCTATAAAGACTTCATCGTAATAGCTGTTAATACCTTTAAAAATCAGTTTTAGAGGTGTCATTCTCTTGTGCCTCCTCATAAAAAACTTTTGTGAAAAGCTCTGTCAGCTCTTTCGATGGGGCATGACCTTCGGTGTGCTCATAGAACTTTGTAAAAAGCTCCTGTGGGCTGTATTCACGGATATCCTTTTCCGTAATGGAGTTTTCGGGAGTACCTTCAAAGAACGGGCAGATACTCACAATATCCTTTTTCTGGCTTTTAATGCGCTGAATATCAGATGAAGATAAAGGCTCTTTAAGATTTATATCAAGGTAAGACCAAAACTTCCGTTCTGAATTTTTCATATAATAATCCACAGCCTGTTCAATACCGGTGCAAACGTTTATTTCTACCGGTTTGATGCATTTGAGGAGAGTAGGCTTGATCACAGCTTTTCCAGAAGGGTATATGTCGATTATATTTACCGACTTAGCGTTGTTTGATTCACTTCTGCTGTACTGAAGGGGTGAGCCGCTGTAACAGGCGTTTTGGGCTGAAAAAACCTTTTGGGCTCTGTGCAGGTGACCAAGAGCGATATAATCTGCATGGGCAGGAAGGTCAGATGGGTTAAGTACATATGTTCCCCCAAGACTGATGTCACGTTCTGAATCACTTGTGAAAGCACCGCTTACAAAAAGATGACTCATAAAGATATTTATGCTTTCGTTGTCGAAATCACGGCATAAGCCATCTGAAATATTTTTTATTATATGGCTGTACTCCTCTTGGTTTAGATAAGTCTGAGCAGTATCCCCAAGGTTTATTCTTGACTCTCCTGGGTAAGGCAGGGTTGCAATGTTTATGGTTTCTTTTTTTATCTGTATCTTTAAAAAATTAGGTTTTGCAAAGAGCACTTCAAAACTACTGTACTTTTTCTGAGAAAAGGAATCTTCAAGCTTTCCGAAGATGAAAGCTCCAAATTCAACGGCAAGTGAGGATATACTCGAAAGTCTTTCGGGGCTGTCATGATTTCCGGCGATTATTATAAATGGTCGTCTGCCGTCCTTAGTGATAAGTTTTATAGCTCTGGAAAAAAGTTCCTGAGCGTATGAAGGAGGCGTATAGGTGTCATAGACATCTCCAGCAAGAAGTACTATATCGATATTTTCTTTGTCGCATAGTTCTGATATTTCATTTATAAAGCTCTCCTGTTCTTCAAGCCTTTCAAAATCTTCAAGCTTTTTTCCAAGATGCCAGTCCGAAGTGTGAAGAATCCGCATAAGCCGCCTCCAGAAATTATTGTCAGTAAAAGTATACCATAATGAACAGGCAGGTTGCCCAAAAGTTTCATGGATAAAAAAATCCCCGCTCATGCGGGGAATCTTTTATTTCATATCTGCGTTAAGTACGGCATAAATACCAGGAACCAAACCAATTTTCAAACTAAGCTTATCTGTTGTGACTGTTGTTATATTCAGAAAGTTTTCTTCAAAAAAATCGCAGATCTGCTTAAAGGTCAGTTCGGCTGGCGGAGTTTTCATGAGATCTCCTATATTCACTATAATAAGGCTGTTCAGTTCAAGGTTCAGATTGTAAAGATCCAATCCATTGGTGTAAAGTTCAGAAAGCTCAATAACAACTTCAATATCCGAAAGTTCAAAAGGAAGTTCAGCATTCAGCTTTATCTTCAAAAGTTCCAGGAGCTTTTTAAAGGAAACCTGAACTCTGAGTTCCTTGTTAGGAAGTGCATCCTTTAGCAGGCACAAAAGCTCGTAACCCGTTCCGAAGGCAAAGCCATTTACCTTGAAAATATCTTTATAAACCAGTCCTGGACCACTGAAAAGATCTTTGTCCAACAGCTGGGTCAGTTTTGAAGAAGAAATAAATTTTTCCGGAAGTTCTGCTCTTGTCGAATATATATTGATTCCAATATCCTTTACTATTTTAGTATCCGGTATAAGATTTCCAAAATGGAGCACATTTTCTTTAAGATAAAGCTGTGTAATAAGAATTGCATCTACAATACCTGCGTGTTTTCTTGTTAAAAAGGCCTCAGAGTGTTCAAACTCATAGAGCTTGCAAAGACTTGTCACTACGCCGGAAAAAGCATTTAAAACTTTATCAGCTTTTGGAACGGTGAATACGTCAGGCAGAATGACATCTTTAATGCTCAGTGTGGTAGCCGGGGAAGTATTCTGGGCAACATTTCCGATAAGAGTATTCAGCTCTGGCATCATTTTCTGCTTATCTTTGAGGTTGGCAAAGTTTATTGCCTTGATATCATCATAAAGTTTATCGTTGAAAAACACGCTCCACCAGGCCGGAGCCTGTTCTGGCAAAGGATTCATAATGGACAGAGAACTATAAAGTGTTTTATAATCGAGAAAATGATTATAATAATCTTTATTTTTATATATGCCTATAACTGAGTCAGAAAGTATTTTTAAAACTGTAAAGTCTCTGTAGTCTATAATAATTCCTTTTTCCGGCAGCTTATCATTATAATGGCTAAGTAAACGTTCTGGGTAGCCGAACCTAATCATAAGCTTTTTAAACTCTCCCCACGGAATACTTACAACGGTTTCTTTGGTTATCTTTGAAAGGTGGCTTGACAGCTTTTCCAAATCCTTCATACATCCGGTGCTTTCGACTGCTCTGCAGAATGCTTGCATTTTGGTTGCAGTTGCTGCGCGTGTCTCAAGCTCTGAAATATTTACTGATTTTGTCATAGCAGAAAAAAAGATTGAAATGCTTTCCGAGTTATAGAGTATGGAAAGTGATTTTGCACCGTTTGCCCCTGAATGATCGGGGTTTTCTGCCAAAGTTTTATCTGTCTGCGTGGTGTCTGATAGTGAAGTGATGGTGGCTTCATTTGTAGAACCCTGGTTTGAAGGATCTTTAGGTTTATTCATCTGGGTACATGAAACAAAAGCAATAGATATCAAAAGAATCAATAAAACAAAAATAGATTTTTTCATAACTACCCCCCATTATATGTAAATTAATTTTATGATACAACGCATATATTAATTAAAAATTACAAAAAAGGAAAAAAAGAACGTATTTAAAAGCAAAAACATAAAACAGATATTTTTTCATGAATTGGTTAGATTAAAAGCTGAAGTTAATAAAAAAACCGGAAGAAAGCTCTTCCGGTATGCTAAAGGTATGTTCCTGCCAAAGGGCAGCTAGGGCTATATGAAAACTTCAGCGATCATATGTGCATATTCTTTAAAATCAATGTTATTAAGGCTACTGATCTTATCTATATACTCCTGCGGTATATTATGGGTTTTTGCATAAAGACAACATAATGCCCCTGAGATTGCTCCGATGGTATCGGTGTCTCCGCCAAGCCTACTTGAAATTTTTATGGCTCTGAAAACATCTTTCCCACAGTAAAGAAAGACTCCTATTGCGCAAGGCACCACTTCATTTGTTCCCAAACCAGTTCCGACTACTTTGTAAAGGAAGTCGGAAAGTTCATCATCAGTTTTGAAGCTGGGAATATACTTTTCAATCAGCTTTATTCTTTCGTATGTGCCTGCTCCTACAACTTTGTATTCGGAGTTGTCTTCACCTATACGGCATCCTGAAAGAGTTTTCTCCATTACCTGTTCAAGGCTGCAGCCGCAGGCAAGGTAGTGGTAGGCAAAGCCAAGTCCCATAGCTCCTTCGAGTGCAAGATTGGTATTGTGGGTAGGGATTGAGCATCTTATGATTCCTTCTGCCAAAGACTTTTCATCTTTTTTCCTTACACACAGGCTTGGAGCCAAAACCCTCATAGCAGCGCCACAGGTGGTTCCGTTCTTGCCTGATTCATTGACAGACATGCCGTCCTTAAGACTTCTGAGTGCTTTTAGAGAGTTGGGACCGATGTAGCCTTTCTGCACGGCATCCGATTCTGTTACCCAGTCATCAAGGGTTTCGTAGGTATTTTCCACGGTTATTTTTCCATCTTTGCAGTATCTTCTTATGAGATAAAGAACCTGTTCTGTATCGTCGGTTATCTGAAATCTGAAAAGGTTCTTGTGTAAGAAGGATTTTGAAGGGTCAATGAAATCTTCACCTTCATTGAGGAAGCTTTTGATATGCTTTCTGGTCATAAACTCCGTGGGCATACCCATGGCATCCCCAGCTGCAAAAGCCTGAAGAACCTTTTCAAATAAGTCCATCTGTTTTTTCCTCCCGGGTGTTATCTCCAGTCATTATATTCGCTAAGATTTGACTTGTCTACTACTTTTACAGGTACCTGAATATCTTTTGAGTACTGTCCGTCAATTATGGTTTTGTAAGCCATAACGCCGCCTATATAGCCGTAGAGATATGGTGACATTGCGAGAGTGGCATCGAGTTCGCCTTTAATAATGGATTCTTTGGCTTCTTCAATGAAATCACAACCAATGACCATTACCTGTTTTTTCTTTCCTACTGCCTTAAGTGCTTCTACAGCAGCAAGAGCCATCGTGTCATTTGCACAGAAGATCACATTCAGGTCTGGATTTGCCTGTATGAGGTTTGATGTAACGTTGAGGGCGGTAGTCCTGTCCCAGTTTCCCGGCTGGACAGATACGACTTTAATGTTCGAGGCTTTTTTAAGCTCGGTCAGACAGCCGTTTTTTCTACCCTCAGACTGTGGTGAACCCGGTATGCCTTCGATGATCGCTGCTTTTACATTTTTCTTGTCTTTAAACTTTTCTATTATATACTGTCCTGGAAGTTTTCCCTGATACTCAAAGTCGACTGCAAGTATGCCGTTGACTTTTGCTCCCGCATCCTTTGCCGCCTGTGGATCAACATATGTTCCGACTGCTATTACTGGTATTTTCCTCTGAGTTGCTTTAGCAAGGGCAGGTATAAGGTTGAACGGGGTGATAGGTGAGATGCAAAGAGCGTCGTAGCCCTTTATTAGCATGGTTTCAAGATAGTTGAGCTGTGCTGCGGTATCGCCTTCAGACGGGGCGGCAACAACATCTATTTTAAAACCAAAATCTTTAGCGGCTGCCTCAAAACCTTCTTTCATCGTTACCCAGAAAGGGTTTGCCAAAGTAATTTCCAAAGCGCCTATTTTGTAGACCTTGCTGGTTTTTTCTGCGCCTCCAAGCTCCTTAAGAACGTCGGCTTTGGCTCTTTCAAATGCACTCTGAGCGGATAAAGCTATACTGAAAATCATGACAAAAGTTAGTACAAATGCCAAATACTTCTTCATAATATCCCTCCTGAACAGCTATTTCTTATATGAGTAGCTGTTTCTGATTTTATCTATGAATACTGCTATAAGAATTACCACTCCTATTATGAGATTCTGATAGTAAGACTGTACATTAAGAAGTGTCATTCCGTTTCTGAGCACTCCCATAAGAAGCGAGCCAATTATGGCTCCTGTTACCGATCCGCTTCCCCCGGACAGGCTTGTTCCGCTCATAACTACTGCGGCTACGGCATCAAGTCCCATGCTCATAGAAGCAAGAGGTTCGGCGCTGTTAAGCCTGGCTGTCGTTATAATGGCAGCCACACCTGTTGCCAGTCCGTTTATCATGTACACTATCAGTTCATATTTGAAAACATTTACTCCACACATTCTTACAGCCTGGCGGTTATCGCCTATCGCCAATGCGTAATGGCCTATGCGTGTTTTTTTGAAAACCCATACTGATACGGCGATACATACAAACGCTATGATTACAGGAACAGGAATTGAAAAAATTGATCCCGTACCCAAAAACGAAAAAGCTTTAGGAAAACCGTATATAGGAAGTCCTCCCGAAAATATCAGAGCTGCTCCCTGAAAAATACTCATGGTCGCCAGAGTAACTATAAAGGAGGGCAAGTTGACCTTTGAAACAAGAAATCCGTTTATAAAACCGCACAAGGTGCTTACCGCAAGTCCTGCTATGATGGCAATCCAGACACTTGTTCCGCTTTTCATAAGCCCCGCCATCAATATTCCGCTTACAACAGCAATTGAGCCTACCGAAAGATCTATTCCTCCTGTAACAATAACAAAGGTCATTCCTATTGAAAGTATTATGTATGTAGATGACTGCAGCAGGATGTTGAGAAGGTTGTATCCTGATAAAAATAACGGCGACAGAAATGACATAAGCACAAAAAGTCCGATAAGGGCTATACTTACGCCAAACTCCGGTGCTTTTAACAAACTGATCTTTCTCATATCTTTTCCCCTCCTGCAGAAGTTGCATATCCAAGTAAAATTTTTTCGTCTATACCTTTATTTTCAAGTTCTTTAACAACTTGTCCCCGTGCTATTACAACTATACGGTCGCAAATTTCCAAAAGCTCCGGAAAATCTGATGATGCGACTATTACAGCATTTTCACCATTACAGTACTGCCGGATCAGCTGGTGTATCTCCTGTTTGGCATTTACATCGACTCCAACGGTTGGTTCATCAAGCAGGAGAACTTTTGATCCCTTGGCCAACCATCTTGCAATGACAACTTTTTGCTGGTTTCCACCGCTTAGATTTCCGCTTATGAACGACATATCGCTTGTGTTAAGTCCGACTTTTGCGGAATGCTCTAAAGATATAGCATGGGCTTTTTTGCTATTGAGGACAGCATATCGGAAAATTTTCTTTTCCATGGGAAGGGTTATATTTTTCGCGACTGAGGATTTAAGAGAAAGTCCTGTTCTTTTTCTGTCCTCTGTTACAAGTCCTATTCCGCATGAGATGGCATCGGTTATAGAGTGATGTGTACAGTCTTTTGAATTAATAAGTATTTTGCCCCTGTAATCTCTGTTTATGCCGTAGATACATTCAAAAATCTCTGTCCTGCCGCTTCCCAAAAGTCCTGCTATTCCTAGTATTTCTCCCTTTCGCAGAGTAAGATTTATGTTGTGGATTTTATTGGTGCAAAGCTCTTTTACCTGGAGGATCTCCTCGCCGGGACAGTTTTTGTTCTGATTCTGGGAAGAAATTTTCTTTCCTGCCATCAATTCAATTATTTTTTCTTTTGTTATGTCCGCTGTGTCAAAGGTTCCTGCATTTTTTCCATCACGCAGCACAGTTATCCTGTCGGAGATTTCAAAAATTTCCTCCATTCTGTGTGAAATATAAATTACAGATGCTTTTTGTTCTTTTAGCGTTCTTATTATTTCAAAAAGTTTTTTTACTTCCTGGGCGCTCAGACCTCCTGTTGGCTCATCCATTATCAGAATCTGTGCATTTCTGTTCATAGCTCTCATTATTTCAACAGTCTGCTGCATACCAGCACTGAGCTGTGCTGCGGGGGTATCGGGGCTTATCTGCATTGAAAATCTTTTCATCATTTCCATGCTCTGAGCGCACATCTCTTTTTTTGATACAAAAGCCGGCTCCATTCCAAGAAATATATTTTCAGCAATGCTTTTGTGTGTGAGCAAAGTCCTCTCCTGAGGTATGAGAGCTATTCCGTTTTCATACGACTTTGAAGGAGAAATAGACTTAAGCTCGCTGTTTCTGAGAAAAATCTCTCCGCTGTCTTTTTTGACGAGGCCGAAAATGATCTTCATGAGCGTAGATTTTCCTGCTCCGTTTTCGCCCAGAAGAGCATGAACTTCTCCTTGGCGAAGATCAAAGCATACGTTTTGCAGTGCTCTGACTCCCGGGAAGGTTTTACAGATATTTTTTACAGAAAGAATACTTTGCTCCATCTAAAAACCTTCTTTCACAAAAGATTGCAACTCGTTCCAGTCAGGTCCGCTCCTTGCTCCTTTTCGTGTGCATGTGATTGCGGCAGCGGCGTTTGAAAAGCTCAGAGAGCTTTCCAGGCTCTCATTTCTTATGAAGTACATGTAGATGAATGTTCCTATGAAAGAATCACCTGCTCCTGTAGTATCTGTCGGGGTTATTTTAAAAGCTGGCTGCTTTATGGTTTTTCCATCCGGAGTACATATGCAGGCACCGTTGCTGCCCATGGTAAGGACTATGGTCCCTTCATAACTGTATGTTTTCCTCATAAAGGAGATATTTTCTTCCAGTTCTGAAAGACCGCTTATATCCCTCAAAGTTGAAAAAGATACATTGAAAATATCCAGATACTTGAAAAGCTCTGCGAAGATTTCATCTGTCATGCCAAAGCCTTTCATGACAACGGGTGCTACTTGAAGATTAAAGATAACTTTTTTCCCTCTTTTTTTGAACTCCCTGGCGGCGTAAAGACATGCCCGGCTGGGAATGAAGTCGGTGTAAAGCAGATCAAAAGCTTCGAATATGTCAGGGTTCAGTTCGTCGTCCGAAAGATTAAGTAGACAATCACCAACTCTTGTGAGAATTGACTTATCACCGTTTTGATCTACATAAATAACAGTAGAGGTCGAGACTCCGTTTTCTTTTTTTATCATATACGCAGTATCGATTCCGCTTTTTTTAAGTCCAGACATAATTACTTCTGAAGTGTCATCACTTCCAATTTTTGCACAAAAAGCACTTTTTCCACCATACATGGCGATCTGGTTGATAACGTTGGCGCAGCTTCCGCCGTCATACACTTTCTCATCCAGGATGTTTGAAAAACCGTCTTTCACAGGGAGCCTGTCCACTGTGAATATTCTGTCAACCGCAATACTTCCTAAACCCAAAATCTTCATGTCATACCTCCTATAATCTTCTCATCAGAGAAAAACGTATTATATCGTTTCTGTAGAAAGCTCTTGAATACCATATCGGTTCATCATCAACAGAGTAATGAACCTGTTCGATATACATTATGAGCTGATTGTTTTTTATAGAAAGTTTTTCACTGATAAGATCATCCGAAGAGTACGGATTGAGATAAGTTACCGCATGGTCTACCACAAGTCCCTTTTTCTCACTCAGATAAGAAAGAAGAGAACCGGAGAAAGTTTCATAATCTTCCTGATTGAAGTAGCTTATGGGAACAAAACTAATCTCATAACAAAATGGCGTATCATCTGCAGTTCTCACCCTTTCAATTATGGATACCTTAGAACTGTCAGCAAGATCAAGCTTTTGTGAGATGGTTTTATCAGCGTTGTCTATGGAGTATTTTGAAAATATAGTTCCGGGACGCATTCCCGAAGTCTTTATAAGCTCTGTTATGGAACGGAGTTTTTCCAGTCCTCCATGCAGCTTGTAATTGCTGCAGTTAATAAAAGTTCCTGTTTTCCGTTTTCTTGAAATGTATCCCTCAAGTTCAAGCTTTTTCAGTGCGTCGCGTAAAGCAGTCCTGCTTACCTTGAGCTGTTTTGAGAGTTCGACCTCTGAAGGAAGCTTTTCACCCGACCGTTTCGGATTATTAACGTACTTGAGCAAGGCCTCGTATGTTCTTGACACTACGGATCTTCCGTCGTTAATACTTGTCAATTCATCCGCCATACTTCATGCCTCCTTATAGATTTCAGTATATGGTATTACCATTAGCATTATATTTTATTTTTTACAAAAAATGGAATTCTATTATCTGGACTTATAAACAGAGAAAACCGTTTTTTTGGCTTTATCTTTAAAAATCAAAGTATTAGTAATAGGTATTACTAATACTTTTTTTCTTCTTTTGAATCTTCAGAGTATAATATTTATGGGCGTAACTTTTATTTTGAGGTGGAAACATGATCATAAGTGTCAGCAGACGGACGGATATTCCGGCATACTTTTCTCAATGGTTTGTAAAAAGAGTCAGGCAAGGGTTTGTCTATGCCCGAAATCCTTTTTCGTTCCATCAGATAGGCAAAGTATCACTACAAACTGGGGATGTTGATTGCTTTGTTTTCTGGACCAAGGATCCGCTGAATCTTATGAAGCACCTTGATGAAATAAGGAGGTATCCATATTATTTTCAGATTACTCTTACTCCATACGGAAAAGATATGGAGCCTGGCATAAGGGATAAAAACGATATTGTAAAAACGTTCAGGGAGCTTTCGCTGCTTATCGGAAAAGAAAGAGTTGTATGGAGATATGATCCTATAATTTTTACGGATAAAATGACTGCCGATTATCATATTCGTGAGTTCGGACGACTTGTGGATCAGATCGGGTCATATGCCGAAAGTGCAGTCATAAGTTTTTTTGATTTGTATAAGGGCATGGAAGAAAAGGTTTTAAAAAACAAAATTATAAGTATATCTGAAACTGACATAAAAGTATTGGCACATGGTTTTTCAAAAAAGGCGGAAAAAATAGGTCTCCGGCTGGAAACATGTGCTGAAAAAGCAGATCTGTCAGAGTTTGGGATAGAGCACGGAAGCTGTGTTGACGCAAGAATTATTTCAAGTATTACCGGCAAGAGCTTCAGTGCTTTGAAGGATAAAAATCAAAGAGAGTTCTGCGGCTGCATTGGCAGTATAGACATAGGA
Organism: Petrotoga sp. UBA5851; assembly: GCA_002431635.1. GTDB lineage: Bacteria > Thermotogota > Thermotogae > Petrotogales > Petrotogaceae > UBA5851. The sequence goes on along the minus strand of DJGH01000034.1, from coordinate 60,161 downwards.
AGCTATGATTCATGTCCCGCCCGCTGTATATACTGTTACGCGAATCATTCGGAGAAAAAACTGAGCCACAATATCAGCTATCACATTCCCGACTCTCCCTTGCTTACCGGGGAAGTGCTTGCGGAGGATAAGATTTATGAAAGGACTCAGCTAAACAGCAGACAGCCCAGGTTAAATTTTTAAAAAAATTTTGTATGATCTGGTTTATGATGGTATCATTAAGTAAAGGCGTATAAAAGGAGGTGTCTATGAAGTTTTTTAAAGCAGATAAAAAAAATAAGCAACTATCTATCTTTCTTGAAAAAAATGGCATATACGATACTTTGGGGCTTACCGGAGAGCTTGAAGAAGGTGCTCCGGTAGTAAAGGATTCGGTAAAGCATGCAATATCGGCGGCAGGCAGGATGAGCGGATTCGATCTTAAAATGAAGCATTACAGCCAGATATTGAAGCTTCAGGCTCAAAATGTCAAAGACATATCATTGAAAACAGAGGAGTTTGTAAACGAAATAGAACAGGCGATGAATCAGATCTCTCAGGCTTCCGTAAATAATACTAATCATATAAGTACCTTGTCAGAAGAGATTAATACTATGAGGAACTATATTTCCCAATCTTATGGTAATCTTGGTAAAATAAGGAAGGAAAATGAAAAGGTATCTGAAAAAGGAGCAGAACTCACAAGGCAGATGAATGAATTTTCTGAGCTTGTCGAAAAGATGCGGGAGCTTATTAAGGGAATTGAAGACATTGCCGGGCAGACGAACCTCTTGTCGCTGAATGCATCTATAGAAGCTGCACGTGCAGGCGAGGCCGGAAAAGGTTTTGCAGTGGTAGCTGATGAGATCCGAAAACTTTCGGATGATGTTAAAACCAATGTCGGCGATATGAGAGACTTTATGGATAGAATGGAAGATACCTCAGGCAGGAATCTTGATGTAATTTCCCAGACAGTGAGGAGTATAGAGCAGATATCGCATAATACCAATGAGATTAATAAAGTATTTGAGGAAAGTGCCAAGCTCATTCAGAGCATATCAGAAGAAGCTAGTCATGTGGTTTCAAATTCCGAAGAAACAACCGCTTCCACAGAGGAGATAGGTTCTGAAATAGGTGTTTTGAAAGAACTTATAAATGATGCCTCTAAAGCGAGTGTGGAACTGGACAAAAACAGCAGTGAGTTATCGGAAATTTCGTCAGAAGCAGCCAAAATTGAAGAAGATATTTCATCATTAGCCAGAAAAAGCGGAAAAATAGCATCTTACAAGCTTTTCCGCCTTGACATAAAAGATTATGCCCAAAGCGTTGATAACGCTATAACTGCTCATAAAAACTGGCTTAAAGCCCTGCGTAAAATAACAGATGAGATGAAGGTGCTGCCGCTCCAGATGGACGATAAAAAGTGCAGCTTCGGACACTTTTATCATTCGGTGCAGATTAATGATCCGGAAATATCAGATATATGGAAATCAATAGATCTTGTTCACCAGAAGCTGCATAAAAATGGCTCTCAAACTGTAAAAGCAGTGGAGTCAGGTGACAGGGCGCAGGCTGCATTACTTTACAAGGAAACCGAAAAGATATCAAAAGAAGTGTTGGAAAAACTTGAAAGGGTCTTGAAATACTACAAGGCAGATTGAGAGAGTATAGTTGACAGATAACGGATATACTTCAGGAGGACTCATATATGGTAAAAAAAACAGGCAGAATATTATTTTTATTGGTTATCATTTTAAATATTTCATATGTATTGGGTGGGCTTATGCCTGGCTGGCAAAGTGTGGCTGATACTGCGCGTAAGGAGATTGAGAAATGCCTTGAAGCAAGTGCATCAAGTGCTGCAATAGCAGTAAGGATCGATGGACAGACTGTTTACTCTGAAAGCTTTGGAGTATGCAGCTTAGACACCTTAAGACCGGTGGACGGAAACACTCAGTTCAATATCGGATCGGTAAGCAAGGTATTCGCCGCCGCATCTGTTCTTATTCTTGTACAACAAGGAAAGGTAAACCTTGACCTGCCTGTATTCATTTATCTTCCTGAATTTTCCATGAAAGATCCTAGGTATAAGGATATTACCGTACGTATGCTTTTGAACCACACTTCAGGTATTGCTGGAACTTCACTGAAAGACAGCATGACCGCCCAAAGAAATGCCGGATATGTACAACAGGTCATTTCAAATCTGAAGGACAGCTTTTTAAAAAACGATCCCGGTGAGATAAGCATTTACTGCAATGACGGCTTTACTTTAGTTCAGGCACTGGTGGAAAAAGTTTCCAAGATAAGTTACTCAGAATTTTTGGCAGAAAACATATTCTCCAGACTGGATATGACCAACTCGTCGGCATTCTTTAAAGAGAAAAACGAAAATATTGCAAGGTACTATGACTATGATCAGAACATTTCTTTCCCTGCCGAATATGTAAACTCCCTGGCCTCAGGCGGACTTGCCGGTACAGCCGAGGATCTTGTAAAGTATGCCGAGATACTTTATGATGACAAAATTCTAAATGAACAGCTCCGTAAAGAGTTTATGAGTCCGCAGGTCGGGCCTAAAACAACTTTAAGCGGCGAACCGCTTTATATGTTTGGTCTTGGATGGGATAGTGTTGAAGATCCTGTCTTTCTTGACAGTGGTGTGACAGTTCTTACCAAAAACGGTGGAACCTGTTTTTATTCGGCGCAGCTTCACGTGGTACCTGAGTATAAGATATCTGTTGCTCTGACCGTTGCAGGGGGAGCGGATGTAAAAAGTGTAAACGATGCAGTATTGAAGGAGGTTCTTAAATTAAAAGGCAGCTTAGACGAATCAAAAAAAGTTTTTAATATACAGACAGTGCTTCCGCTTGCTTTTTTTAGCGGGTATGAGGGAATATATGCATCCTTGGACAGCATTTTCAAATATGAGATAGATTTGCAGAATAACGGTATGAATGTGGAAATCTTTAATGGAAACATGTTTATTCCGTACGATTTTCTCAGATATGAGGACGGTTATTTCATTTCACGCAGTTCAGATGTGTATTCTTTTGTAAATGATGACAATGGGAAGTATATCCAGCAGCATTTTCACGACAGACAAAGCACAAGAGTTCTTATTGAAAAGATAAAGCCTTCAAAAAATATAGATACCAGAGAGTTTGAAAATAAGGTATGGGTTCCTCTTAACTTAAAAGCCCATGATCTTTGTGCTATGATGGCACGCACAGGCTCCATCAGCCAAGCTGACGGATATGTTTTTCTTCACTTTTCGGGATTTCATATTAATGCCTTGAAAGATGGTTTTACTGGTGAGAACAATCTCAGGTACATAAGGGATACTGTTGCTTTCAGGATTGACAAGACGGCCGGCTCATGCAACCTTTTGTTTGAAGGCTACAGATATGCTGATGCAAGTATTTTACCTGTGCTTGAGAGAAGCGAAAAAATCCAGATAGGTTCTTTGGGAGAAAATATTTCCATGCGGGTATCAGACGATCTTTTTTTGAAGCTTGATATTCCGGATGAAGCCAGATTAATTATTTTTTCTGACAGTCTTGAGATGTTATACGACAGCCTTATACATGAATGCCGTGAGGTGTACGTACCAAAAGGTTCTTATGTGACTGCCATAGGTAAACCGGGAGCTGAAGTTGGTATAAGCCTTAAAAAGTATCAGCAGGATGACAGATACAGAGAAATAAAGGCAAGAGCAGAGAAAATTGCCGATACACTTATAGACAGTTACGGGGTTACAAGCCTTCAATATGCTATGATCTATAATAATGAATTTATACTTTCATCCTTTGCAGCCGGAACGGATTCTAGAAAAGAAGAGGTACTCAGTACAGCTACACCATACGGAATCGGTTCAACCAGCAAGATGTTCACAACAGCCGCCGTTATGTACCTGGTGGATAAAGGCCTTGTTGATCTTGACAAACCTGTTTCAGAGTATATTCCGCAATTTACTATGAAAGATGAACGCTATAAGCAAATAACAGTGCGCATGCTTTTAAATCATTCGTCGGGGTTTATGGGGTCGGTATACGCTCAGGGGCCTACATATAATCATCCGGATACGGCTAATCACGACAATATATTAAAAGAACTCTCAGGACAGATGTTGAAAGCCGATCCGGGAGCATTTTCGGTATACTGCAACGATGGGTTCACCCTTGCGGAACTGGTGGTGGAAAACATAAGCAAAATGAGTTTTACACAGTTCGTAAGACTTTTCATAATTGATCCTCTGAAACTGCAAAGCACTTTCACACCGCAAGACAGTTTTGAAAAAAGTAGGCTTGCTGCTACTTTTGTGAATGGAATCAGAACTCCCGGTGAAACTTTTAACATGATCGGTACAGGTGGTATGTACTCAACTGCAGAAGATCTTTGCAGGTTTGGTCAAATATTCATGGATAATTCCGGATACAGTCCTGCAGGGCTTATCCTTTCGCAAAAGACTAAGGATGAGACCTTTTCTAAAGAGTACAGCAAAGGAGTATGGCCTGTACAAACAGACAATATTGCAGGCTTCGGACTGGGCTGGGACAGCGTTGATCTGTATCCGTACAACAGGCATTCAATACGTGCTGTTAGTAAAGGCGGGGATACAGGGCTTTACCACAGCAGTCTCGTAGTGCTTGCGGAGTATAATATAGCTTTTGCCGTAACATTTTCTGGAGGCTCAAGCACTTTTGGATCAATATTTGCACAGGAAATAATTCTTGACCTCCTCCAGTCTGAAGGAAAAGTTGACCGTTTGCTGGAAAGAGATAAGAGAACCCCTGTAGTGCTTGCTGCTATGCCTCTTTATATGACTGAGTACAGCGGCAGTTATGAGAACAGTGAAAATATATACGATATACAGATAAGCACAGATGGAGTTCTTACTGAAAAAACTCTCTATCCAAAGGGTATACCTGAACAGAAATATAAGTATACAAAGGAAGGTTTTTTTGTCAATGCTGCCGGAAATAAGAAACTTTCTTTTGTAAAAGAAAAAAACGGCATAACTTATATATGTACAGAAAAAAATATGTTTCTCAACGGTCTGGGAAGGGTAAAAGCCAAAACCTACTCATCACAGAAAACCTATTTTTCTGATGTGGAGGAAAGTATCAGAAAGGTATGGGAAGAAAGAACTGGTAACAAGTACTTTCTTGTAAACGAACAGAGTACAAGCCAGAACTACCATCAATTAGCGGCATCATCGATGTCCTTTTCAATGGATAGTGCGCTTAAGGGATGCATTTCCAACTACCGTATTATAAGCAGGGATTTTGCTGTTGTAAACGTTCAGATTCCCGGATTTGACGGGCGCGATACTCAAAGCATCCAGGTTTTTGAGAAGGACGGTAAGGAGTATATAAAAAATGCAGGATGGATTTTCCTGTGTGACAAGAATATAGATTATCTCAACGGTTCGGAAACAGGTTCATGTATTATCGGCACAGACGGATATGCCTGCTGGTATAAAATTCCGGACGATAAAGCTGGGAAGAGTATTGAGGTGAGCAAACAGGGAGGTTCTTCTTTTGCGGTATATGATGAAAATTCATGTATATTCTATTCGGTAGTTTCCGGCAATCAGAAGATTATGCTTCCTAAAAACGGAATGATTCTGTTTATTGGTGAAAAGCCAGGAGATGTACTTTACTATTCAATAAAATAGGATGGGCGGTGAACGTTATGAAAGAAGGATTTATTGAAACCAAAAACGGAAAAGTATGGTATTGTGTCTGTGTATCTGACAGACAAAGCGTTCCGTTATTGGTTGTTCACGGAGGACCCGGGTTTGTAAGTATGCCGCAGGTGATTGAGGAGTTTTCTGAAGAACGCGATGTTTACTTCTATGATCAGATGGGAAGCGGAAAATCTGACAGACCAAGCAGTAATGACTTTTACAGTGTTGAAAATTTTATTAATGAGCTTGAGGAAGTAATCAAAAAGCTGGAGCTCAAGCAGGTAATTCTTATGGGATTTTCCTGGGGCTGTGCTCTTATATGCAAGTATATTCTTGAAAAAAAGCCTGAGAATATAAAAGGAATAATCCTTTCTGCTCCTTATCTTAGTTCTCCCAGGTGGTACGCTGACCAGAGAGAAAATATTATGAATATGCCTGAGAATACTAAAAAGGCAATTTTAAAAGGAGAGGAAACACAAAACTACGGTGATGAGTACCAAAAGGCAATTATGGAATATTATATTAAACACGTATGCCGGCTTGATCCATGGCCAGACTATGTGCAGCAGGCTTTTGGAAGGCTTAACATGGATGCTTATCTTACTATGTGGGGACCGAGTGAGTTTACTATTACAGGCAGTCTCAAAGAGTTTGATCTTATTTCAGAACTAAGAAGTATAGATATTCCGGTGCTTCTGACTTGTGGTGATTATGATGAGGCTGATGTAAAAACGGTCAGAGATTACCAAAGAGCTTTTAAGGATGCAAGTTTGGCTGTTATACCTATGTCTTCACATCTTCATCAGATAGAACAGCCGCATGTTTATAAGGCCGTTGTGCGGTCGTTCCTTAAAAAAATCTGCGGCTCAGGACGGTGAGCTCTATGATCGTTTTTAAAGATAATATATTTAAAATTGATACCTGCAACAGCAGTTACATTTTTGGACTGAATCACGGAATGCTTGAAAGCATGTATTACGGAAAAAGGATAAAGGATGGTTCTGATTATTCTGCTCTCAGGGAAAAATCATCAGGCGGATATGCAAACTCGGTTTTGATTGAGAATGATGACAAAACCTTTGTAATTGACAATCTGTGCCTTGAATACTCTTTTCCAGGAAAAGGCGATTTCAGGAACACGCCTGTTGAAATTAAAATGCCAGACGGTTCTTTTGTCTGCGATTTCCGCTACTCTTCACATAAGATATACGATGGCGGCTATAAGATACCCGCTCTTGCATATGCAATAAAAAACGATCAGACTCTTGAAGTCAGTCTTAAGGATATCAGCGGACTTGAAATGATTCTGTACTATACAGTTTTTCCTCAGACTGACGTTATTGCAAGGAGTGTTTGTATTAAAAACGGGTCTGATAAGGATATATACATAAGGAAAATTATGAGTTTGCAGCTGGATCTTTCAGATAACTTCAAACTTCTCACATATAACGGTCTCTGGGCAAGGGAAAGGCATAAAGATGAAAAAAATCTTTCCTGCGGAGAGATGGTTGCCGGTTCTGTCACAGGAGCATCATCAAACAGGCAGAGTCCTTTTATGATTCTTGCCGGCAGTGATTGTACGCAGAGTTCAGGCTGCTGTATAGGGTATAATCTTATATACAGCTCAAACCACTATGAATCTGTCCAGGTCAGCGGGTACAATAAAACAAGGTTTATGGGAGGTATAAATCCGGCTTTTTTTGAATGGAGAGTCGGACCCAACGATACCTTTTTTACTCCCCAGGCTGTAATTTCATTCAGCAGCTGCGGGTATAACGGTTTGTCACATAATATGCACGGATTTGTCAGGGAGAATATTGTTCGCGGTGAGTGGGCAAAAAAAGAAAGGCCGGTTCTTATTAACAACTGGGAGGCCACTTACTTCAACTTTGACGAAGATAAGCTTCTTGAGATTGCCAAGATTTCAAAAGATCTTGGTATAGAGCTTTTTGTTCTTGATGACGGATGGTTCGGACTGCGTAATGACGATAGTACATCTCTGGGAGATTGGTATGAGAATAGAAAAAAACTTCCCGGCGGAATAAGCTCGCTCGCTAAAAAGATAAATGATATGGGAATGATGTTTGGCCTGTGGTTTGAGCCGGAAATGGTCAGTCCTGTGAGCAATCTTTATGCCATACATCCCGAATGGGCTGTAAAAGTTCCTTCAAGGACTCCATCCCTCGGAAGGAATCAGCTTGTTCTTGACCTTACAAGAAGAGATGTACGGGATTATATAGTCAGTGCAGTCAGCAATGTACTCAACAGTGCAAGTATTCAGTACGTAAAGTGGGATATGAACAGGCATATAACTGATGCTTTTTCACAGGAACTCGGAGCAAGGCAGGGAGAGTTTTATCATAGATATATAATGGGACTTTACGATATTCTCGAAAGAGTCTGCAATGCTTTTCCGCAGGTGCTTTTTGAATCATGTGCAAGCGGAGGAGACAGGTTTGATCTGGGTATGCTATGCTATATGCCTCAAGTATGGTGTTCGGATAATACAGACTACTATGAAAGAGTACTTATTCAGGAAGGTACTTCCTATGGTTTTCCATTGTGTACTATGGGAGCGCATGTATCGGCTGTTCCAAATCATCAGACCATGCGTACAACCCCATTGGAATCAAGATTTAATGTAGCTTGCTTCGGACTTTTAGGATATGAGCTTGATCCCGCAAAGCTTTCTGAAAATGAAAAACTTGCAGTAAAGGAACAGATAAAATTTTATAAAAAGTACCGTAAACTCTTTCAATTTGGAGATTTTTTTAGGATAAATGATTTTTTTGAATCTGAACATGCAGTCTGGCAGGTAGTTTCTGCCGATAAAAAACAAAGCATCTCGGGTTTTTTCCAGAAGCTTTTTGTTCCAAATCCGCCTTCGGATAAACTCTTTTTTAAAGGACTTGATGAAGAGATGTTTTACAGTGTTTCATGCAGGGAGCAGTATCTGGAGCCTGCTTTTAACAAGCCGCAGGAAAATGAGATATTACTGTCAAACAAGGAAGAGTATGAAGCTCGCGGCGATCTTCTGTTAAATGCAGGCATAAAACTTAACCAGCAGTATCCATCAATAAGATACAATAAGGGGAGCAGGCTTATGGGTGATTTTGGTTCCAGAGTATATATTGCCCATGGCAAGGAGGAAAAATGAAGATACTTTCTATTATAGGCGCAAGTACTTTCGGAAATACGACAGAAGTTATGAGATACTTTAAGCTTCAGCTTGAAAAATGTGGTGGGTATGAGTTTGAAGATCTTTACCTGCAGGATCATAAAATTGATTTTTGTACAGGCTGTCACAACTGTATAATGCTGGGTGAGGAAAAATGTCCCCACTATCTTACGGTAAAAGAGATTGAAGATAAAATGCTTCAGGCAGACGGAGTTATTCTTGCAACTCCTGGCTATATGTTCAGTGTAAGTGGAATAATGAAGAACTTTCTTGATCATGTTGCATATAACTGCCACAGGCCTAAGTACTTTGGTAAAAAGATATTCCTTATTTCTAGCTGTACCAAATGGCAGGAGGACGGTGTTTTCATCCCGATGAAAACATGGGCACAGGGAGCCGGGTTTGATCTGTGCGGCAGCATGTATATAGATATGATGCCCTTTCCTTACAGCGAAAGCGAGCTCGAAAAAAGAAGGAACAAAGTAAATGAAGCAGCTTTTTCATTTGATAAGATACTCAAGACCAAAACAGAGATAAAACCAGAATTTTCAAGGATAATGATATTTCATGCCTTCAGAACGATGTCTGCAATGTTTCCTAAGGTAATGCAGGCAGATTACAGGTACTTCAGTGATAAGAAAGCATATGATAAAAACAGCAAATGGTATATTCCGGCTAAAATACCTTTTTTTAAAAATTTTATGGCCGGAATAATTGAAAAAAAGATGAAAAGCTCCATAATGAGTATGGTTGACCAGGAAAAATCGGAAAAAGCAGACGGAGTTTTCAGAAATAAACTTTGAAGAACTTAACCGTTTTTTGGTTAAGAACTTGACCGTTTTTTGGTTAAGAACTTGACCGGTTTCTGGTTAAGAAGTTGACCGGTTCTTGGCTAAAGAATTAACCAAGAACCGGTCAAGTTATTTATACCGGAGTCTTTTTATTCAGAAGCTCACTTGCTGCAAACATGGCGGCTATAAGTACAAGTAGTGCTAAAGGCATAAGTTCAAGGGTGGTTTGGGAAAAAAGCAATCCAAGGCTGGCCGTTATAAATGAGCCTCCTATACAGGCAGCACCAACTTGATATCCGATAAGGGATTTGGATGTTTCGGCATCAAATCTCCTGGGTGTTTCGTGCATCATGCACGGATATATCGGAGCGAATCCAAGACCGCAAAGTATAAGTCCGACCATGGTAAGTATAGGAGAAGTTCTGAAAAAAACAAGAACCGCTCCCAAAGCACTTAGCATAAGGCCGGTTTTTATCATAAAACGGTTTCCGACTCTATTTACAACCAATCCGCTCAGAAATCTTCCGAGCATTATTGAGCCGTAGTAAAAAGATATCCAAAGTCCGGCAGTATTTCCTGCGACTTTTCGTGATTCTATAAGCATACTTCCGGCCCAAAGTCCTACGGTATACTCGGCGCCAGTATATACAAAGAATAAAAATATGGACATCCATGGTGAAATATGCCTCAGGAAAGTTTTCTTAGTTTTTCTATAAGATAGTATGTTTTCTTTTTCTGTGTTTTCCTGCCATAGATTAAGACTTATGAAAAAAAGAACTGAAAGTCCAAGCTGTATTAAAGAGATGCTGAGGTATCCTTTCCGCCAGGTTCCTCCGCTTGCCATAACCGCAGAAAGTACAAGCGGACCGGACATAGCTCCGACTCCCCAAAAACAGTGAAGCCAGCTCATATGCCTTGATGAAAAGTGAGTTGCAACATAGTTATTAAGGCTTGAATCTACAGCACCCTGACCCAGCCCAAGAGGAAATGCCAGAATAATCAACCATGCAAAAGACGGCATGAGAGAGTAGCCCAGAAGAGCTGATCCGGTCATAAGACAACTTATAAGTACAAGTTTTCCTGTTCCTGTTTTCCGTACTATCCTGCCGTTCATAAAACTTGAGAATGCAGAACATAACATGACTATTATCGATACTATGCCTGCTGACTGAAGGGGTTCTCCCAGGTCTGTCCTTATGCTTGGCCATGCTACGCCGAACACGCCATCAGGAAGTCCAAGGCTTATAAAAGCCATATATATTACAGCTAAAAGAAAAATTTTTTTCATCATATCACCTTGTTATTAATAAATTAATATCCCAGTTTTTTAAGATAATCCCTAAATTTTTCTTCTGTCATAAGTTCATTGGTTATAAACCTTCCTTTATCATATAAAGAAAAGATTCCATAAAGTACTCCGGTCTGCCTTGCATGCTCGGGACTTGAAAGTTTTATAGTTTCGACGGCGATACCCATTTCTTGTGCTGTATTTGCCATTATTTTGGAATAAACAGGGGCAAACGGGCACATGTCGGAATAGATGAATGTCATCGCCTGAGATTGATTTATGATTCCCAGCCTTGCACTGTCCGTAAACCTCGGATCGGCTGCCTGTGGATTGAACTTTTTGACAAGCAGTTCAAAGTCACCGGTTCCACTGTCACAGACGGAAAAGCCCTTTGAAAGCATATATTTTTTATCTGATACAAAAGGTTTTTTCTTTTTTGAAGAGATGATGACCAAACCATTGGTATTTAAAGAATCTTTTTCGCATTCCTCTAAGAGCTTTGCACCCATTCCCGTTCCTTTGAACTTTCCGCTTACCCAAAAGCACTGTATGAAGGTATAACCGTCAGCGTTGACAGAAAACCACGCTTGTTCAGCCGGACAGTACTCTATGAAACATTTTCCACGGACATCGAACTTCTTAAAAACATGTCCTTTTGAGAATTCTTTTTTGAGCCATTCTTTTTTTGTATTGGCACGCGAAAGATTTTCAGAATCGTTACCGATAGCACAGCATATATGCTCAGTGGCTATGTTCTGGGCATTTAAGGTTATAATTTTTTCATCCTGCATAAATATCCCTCCTCAGATATAATTATACACCGGCTGCCTGACATATTAAGTCAGGCAGCCGGGCAAAAGAATTTTTAAAATGTGTCGGTTTCCTATCTTATTTTTTCAGTTCAAGATAAAGATTCTCAATTTCATCAACTATTCTTGGTGAAGGACGAAGTATCTTTGAAGAATCTATAAGAAAGATCTTATCTTTTTTTGCTGCCGAGGTACTTTTTATAAGGGGACTTGCATCCTTTATCTGCTGAGGTGAGGTTATGCTCATGGCGCCTATTATAAAATCTGGGTTCTGCTGAAGAATATATTCTGCACTCAGTATAGGTTTATCGGCACTCAGATCGGCAGCTATGTTTTTGACTCCGACGACCTCAAGTATCTGTCCTGAAAGCGAAGTACTGTTGAATGCCATTATAGGGTTGGTCGAATAAAGGAAAATGCCCTTCATGTTCAGGGGATTTTTTCTTATTTCAGCTTTAATCTTTTTTAGCTTGCTTTTCTTCTCTTGTGAAAGGGTTATAGCTTCTTTCTCTTTTGCGCATAAGACTCCGAGTATTTCAAGATTATCAAGAATATCTTCAACTGAATCTGCATTGACAATCAGATACTTTATGGAGTGCTGTTTGAGAGAAAGTCCAAAATCGCTTATCATTGCGTTTAGAAGAACAAGATCGGGAGTATAGGAAAGAACCTTTTCCAGAGATGGCTTGGTAATGCTTCCGACACTTGCGAGACCTGGAGTTTTATCGTATGGCCATATCGGAGATTTGGCAGTATGACCTATGGCGGCTATACTTTCCTGTGCTCCTAGAAGGTAAAAAACCTCTACCGATGAAGGGTCTATAACCACAATCTTTTTATATGAAGCAACAGGTACACTTTCGCCCGACTCTCCGTATATCATGTTGTTTTCCATGCTGAGTGAAAAAGCTGACAGGCCTATAATCAGAATACCTAATACCAATATAACTTTTCTTATCATAATTCCTCCTTTTATAATTAACCGGAAATTAAAGAATCCCTGTTTCGGAATAATTCTTTATATCCGCTGTTTTTACAGTATTTTCTATTGCTGATTTCATTATTTGTGCCGCAATATTGTTCCCCCAGAAAATGCCATCTTCGGTAAGTTTGAATATACCCTTTTCTGATTGGATGAAAAATCCTTCTTTCTCATATGTTTCAATCTTTTCGCATACAGCGTTGTAAGCATCTTCGTTCAGATAGTTTCGTAAAAACTCCTCTTCGTAGGTTCCATACTGAAAGTATCCCAGAAGCCTGTTAAAAAAATCGTAGACAGGATGATAAGTCACGATCATCTTCCTACCCGGAGCCATGTTAAATATGCCGTACCTTCCTATGCTTCCTCCCGCACCTACTCCTATGGGAACTGTATCTGCATTAGCGTATCTCATTTTTATGTACTTATACCTGTCACGTCCGGGTTTGGCCAGCTTTGAAAGTTCAAGGAGCTCATAACCGTTTTCCTTCATCTTTCTAAAAAAAGCATTATGATTGCACTTGTCCTGTTCAACACTTCTTTCAAAGATGACCTTTCCTTCGGTTATACTCTTATAAAGTGCAGATCCGTTATGTATCATAAGAGAGTAAAAACTTACACTGTCTGCATCGACGTTACTACAAAGCAAAGCATCATTTTCCACTTCACCGGTACTCTGATAAGGATATGAGTAAATTATGTCCAGACATACATTTCCTTTAAAACTTTTTTTAATATTTTTGATCCTGTCGACCGCATACTCCGGTGCATACATTCTGTTCAGAAGCTTGCGACCCTCGGAGGAAAAGGTCTGAATGCCAATACTGAATCTGTTTACTCCATACCGGGACAGCGTCTGTATCTTTTCGTCGGAAAGATTGTGCAGAGTGGTTTCAAAAGTAAACTCACAGTCATTTGAAAGATTAAGCACAGTATTTATAGTACTTAAAATCTTTTCAAGATCCTGAGGTTCAAATGTAGTAGGAGTGCCTCCTCCAAAGTATACTGCCGAGAAAACAGCATTTTTAATATATTTTTTCTGGCTAATGGTAGTAAGCTCGTTTATAATATACTGCGCATAGCCGCTGAGACTGTCTTTTTTCAGCTCCCTGTTAAGGTTGCAAAAGGTGCAGAGTCTGTCGCAGTAAGGCACATGGATATATAAGACTTTGGGTTTTGAATCCTGATTGCTGCATAAAAAATCATCAAGTTTCGATATATCCGAATGCTCCTTTGGAAAGTCCAATCCTAAGAGATCATCTACAAAACGTTGAGAGTCGTGGTGAGATCTAAGTCTTTCTTCAAACATAAGCCATCTCCTTTTCTTTTTTTGCTGGTATGGCAGGGTGAGTTTTTGGTACGATAAAAGGAGTACCTTCCTCTGTTTTTAGTATCAGAGCATCTATACCGTATATATCCTTTATGATTTCGCTGGTATATACCTGCCGGGGTGTTCCATGATATCTTACTGAACCGTCTTTCATGAAAAAAATATCAGAACAGTACATAGCTGTCATGTTGAGATCGTGCAGAACCGCCAGTGCCGTAAGTTCCTTTTTTACCGTAAGCTCTCTCACTATAGCCATTATCTCCATACAGTATTTCATATCAAGGCTTGAAGTGGGTTCATCAAGAAGCAGTATTTCCGGCTCCTGTGCGAGTGCCCTTGCAAGAAGAACCCTCTGGAACTCACCTCCGGAAAGACTGAGGGCGGATCTGTCTGCAAATTTTTCAAGATTGAGCTGTTCTACAAGATTGTCTGCAATCTCTTTGTCGTGTCTGGTAAATCCTATCCACTTATTTTTTATATGAACCACCCGTCCCATCATTATAAGATCCCTAACGGTCAAGTCTGCCGAAAGCGAAGATTTCTGAGGTATAAAACTTACAATCTTTGCCATTTCAGTCGGTTTCATTCCTTTAATGTTAATCCCCCGTATTTCTATGCTACCCTTCTGCGGAGTATAAAAGTTGAGTATGTTTCGTATGAAGGTAGACTTTCCGCAGCCGTTAGGCCCCATCACGGCGCTGAAAGAATGTTTACGGATAGATATGCTCATGTTGTTAAGAATATTGATCTTTCCGCCATAAGCAAAACAAACTTCTTGTGTTGATATATCCCACATTATCTGTTCATTCCTCCTTTTTTATTGAACGCCAGGTATAAGAAAAAAGGTGCTCCAAAAAACGATGTTATTATTCCTATAGGAATCTCCATTGGTGCAAGTACCAAGCGCGATATAGTATCACAGGCCAACAGGAAAAGTCCTCCTGTGATGGTTGAAAGCGGTATAAGCTTCTTGTTTGAACATCCGAACAGGAGTCTTACCGTATGAGGGACGATTAAACCCACAAAACCTATCATTCCCGAAAAAGCAACAGAAAAAGCTACTACCAGGGCGGTTATTACAAGCATAGATTTTTTTAGTCTGGATACATTTACTCCCATTGAATGAGCCTCTTCTTCACCTGACATAAGCAAATCTAGATCATTTCGGAAATAAAGAAAAACTGTAATCGAAAAAACCAACGGTATAATCATAAACAGAATCTTAGACCATGTTGCCCCTCCTAGATATCCCATAGTCCACATTATTATTTTGAAGGAATCCTCGCCTATCATATACATGGCAAATGAAGTAAAAGCACCCAGGAAAGATGAGACAGCAATACCGACTATGAGTAAGGTTGCTGTATTCAGCTTTTTTCCTGCATTAGAAAGCCTGAATATCAAGAACGATGTAATAACGCAACTTACAAAAGCAAAAACTCCATACATCAGATCAGGAACCTTAAGAATAAATGCAAGAACGGCACCGAACGTAGCACTCGCACTTATACCTATTATGTAAGGATCTGCCAAGGGATTTTGATAAACCGTTTGGACTACTGTTCCGGTTGAAGCAAGCATCATTCCTACAAGAAGAGCCATGATTATGCGCGGGAGCCGTATGTCCATGATTATAGTCCTTATGTAATCGGGAGTGTTTGCCGATCCGTTAAAAAAAACATCTGTAATATCTTTCAAAGAAGTTTTTACTGCCCCGTTCATCAAAGAGAAGATTACCAGAAAAACTATGATAAAAAAGATAAGAAAAAGAAGTATCCGCTTTCGCATTTTGTTCTCCTTAGCAAAAAAACATTTTGTATACTTGCCTACATTATATCAAAGAACTTTATTTTTGTCAATCTAATTATAAAAGCTAAGATAGCTTATTGATCTTGACAAATCAAAAATAAATTTATATAATTAAGTAGTTAAAACTACATAAAAGGAGGTAAATATGAAAAGTCTGCTTCTTTATTCAACACTCACAGGAAATACGGAAAAAGTCGCTAAAGCGATATATGAAGCAATGCCACAGGGAACAGATTTTAAAAAAGCTTCAAATGCCGAGGATCCCTCAGATTATGATGTCATAGTCATAGGTTTTTGGGTGGACAGAGGAACAGCTGATGAGAAGATTCTTAAGTTTGTAGAAAAAACAAAAGGGAAAAAAGTTGCCTTCTTTTTTACGCTTGGTGCTTATCCTGATTCACCGCATGCTGTTAAGACTGCCAAGGATTTTGAAGAGCTTCTGAAAAAAAACGATAATGAAGTTTTAGGTTACTTTATGTGTCAAGGCAGGATAGACCAGAAACTTATCGAGAAGTTTAAGGAGCTTCCCAAAGATCATCCCCACGCCATGAACGAGGAAAGAAGGAAAAGGCATGAGGAGGCTAGTAAACATCCTGATGAAAATGATCTGGTAGCTGCAAAGAAAGTTTTTTCTGATATTCTGGCAAAACTCAGATAAATTTTTGGAATAAAAAAATCCCGGCAATTCTAAAAATTGCCGGGATACTTGTTTATTATTCATTCAACTGCTGCACCATCAGCATTAATCAGCAGGGTTCTGTCTCTTCCTTTTTCCTTTGCTTTATACAGAGCATTATCGGCATAGCTTAGAAATTCTTGTGCACTGTCTTTTAGTGCGGGTATTTTTGAAACCAGTCCGGCGCTTACCGAAACGCATACGGTCTGTCCGTTAAGGAAAAAGGCACGATTTTTGATTTCTCTTCTGATATTCTCAACATGACTGAAAAAGCTCTCGCTTGAATCACCCATATTCAGCACGATAAACTCTTCTCCACCGTATCGGGCTATAAATTCATTACTCCGGGTAAAGCTTTTTTTCAAAATAGAAGATATTTCTTTTATACATTTATCGCCGTTTGGATGACCGAAATTATCATTTATCTGTTTAAAAAAGTCTATGTCAAAGATCACTATATTGAAGACGAGCCTGTTTCTCTGGCAAGTCTGAAAAAAAGGATCAATGTTGTTATTGAAGAATCTTCTGTTGTACAGACCAGTAAGGTCGTCGGTTACGCTCAGCATATGAAGCTTATTGTTAAGCTTTTCAAGTTCTTCGGTTTTTTGATGTATCTCCTGAGTTCTCTCCTGAACAGCTTTTTCAAGATCGGAAGTAGATTTCAGAATTTCTTCGGTCATATTGTTAAAGGTGTCTGCAAGTTCTTTTATTTCATCTTTTCCCCCGATGCTAATCTTTTCATACTGCTTGCATCCTATTTTCCTGGAAGCATTTATAAGTATATATATGGATTTGGTGATCCGCCTTGAAAGCATAAAAGCTATCGTTGATGAGACAATAGCAGAAATAATGAAAAGGTATATGCTTATGAGTATCATCCTGTATAATCTCTGGAAAAGTTCGCTGCTCAATACAGTAACTGTAAAAGTAAGTTCTTGTGTTTTACGGGAGTAAGCCTCAATCTTTCCTCCCCCCGTTTTTAATGTTGTGAACGTCTGGTCAGCAAGTTTTGTAAGCTTTGATATAAGCTCACTGTCGATGGAATCTTTTGAGTACAGGAGTTTTCCCTCATTGTCAAAAATGAAAAAATTCATGGAATTGAATGTCTGAAGCTCTTGGGGAAGTTTCTGTCCTGAAAAGATATTTTTAGGAGTTAGTAAAGCCAGTTCATCCGAACCGGCTGAGATTTTTTCTAANNAAACTGTAACTGCCGTTCTTAAAAACTCATGGTTTTTTTCGATACTGTCGGTATAGATAACCACAATATAAAAAGCAAATATAATGAAAGTAAAAATCATTATTGTAAGCTGTATTCCGAGGAAAATTTTATTTTTAACTTTCATCTATTCACCTTTTAGAGTAGTTTTATAAAGTATACCATTATAAAATTAATAAAAATTGCGTGTTCTTAAAAAGTTATTTCTTTTTATCTATATTTTGGTGTCAACCCGATATTTCTGTTCTATTTTTCCCAAGACGTTTGGCAAAATAAAGTGCAATATCTGTTCTCTTATAAAGCGACGAAACAGTGTCTTCCTCTTTTGCCTGTGCAAGACCGATGCTGATGGTGGTTCTTTCCGCTTCAAAAAACACTGTTTTCTCAACCATGGAACGGATTTTTTCTGCAGCAGTAAAAGCCTGTTCGGAATTGCTTTCTGGAAAAATTACCATAAATTCATCTCCGCCGAGCCGGAAAAGAACATCGCTGATACGTATGTTTTGTTTTACAATTTTTGATATATTTTTCAAAAGGAGGTCTCCTTTGTCATGTCCGTAGGTGTCGTTTATATTTTTGAAGTTATCTATATCAAACATTATGACACAAAAAGGTCTTTTATAACGTCTGAGCCTTTCAAGCTCCTTCATCAGAAAATCATCAAGGCAGCTGCGGTTATAGATCTGTGTAAGACTATCCTTCATAGCAAGAATCTCAAGTTCGTTGGCAACATACTTACGGATATACAGGATTATAACAAAAATACCTATAAGAGAAAGTATCATGAATATATATATGGCTTTAAACTCGATTACCTTTTTTTCTGAAATGATCTGTGCTTCAAGAACGATATTATTGGCTCTGGACCATAGTATCTCGCTTATCCTGAAAAGTTCGTCCCTTACACCAGGTTCCCGAGAGCGCCTGAAATCATAGATAAGCTCCTTAGCCTTTTCCCAGTCCAACTCAAGCTCGTGGAAGACTTCTTCAAATTTCATTATTGAAGATGCCTTGGGATGTTCTGAATACTTTTGCATAATTTTATCGATGCTTTCGATAAGAAAATTATCAGGGTTATTGTTCAGCTCTGTTTTTATGGACCGTTGTATAGAGGCTCTTATTATGCCGCTGAAGTTTATAAGATTAATATCATACTCTATGTTTTTTACAAAGATAATTACGACGAAAGTGTTTGTTGCGGCAGCAAGAAGTAAGATTAGAACCATAATTGTAAGTTTTTGTGATCTTCTCATAGTATCACCTGTATTAATATTTTTTGAATAAACAATTACCAATAAAATTATATCAAATAGATGCAAATGCACAAAATTATAAAAAGTCAGTTGGGAAAGATTCTATCATAAAATTCGGAAGATGTCATTAAAAATTAAAAACCGTCTCTGTTAAGAGACGGCTAGGAAGGTAAGTTTTAAAAGATGATACTGCCGATGGTAAAAACTATGAACGATACTATATATGCTGCTGCAAAGGAATATATTACACTAAATAATGCCCACTTTGCGCCTATTTCCTGCTTTATGGTTCCTATTGTTGCAACGCAGGGAGTATAAAGAAGTGTAAATACAAGGAATGCGTATGCGCTTACGCTATTGAAAAACTGCGGAAGGACTTGAGAAAGCATCTCTTCTCCACCAAAAAGCGTTCCCATTGTTCCGGTAACAACTTCTTTGGCAAGAAAACCGAAGAAAAGTGAAACCGAAGCCTGCCAGAAACCAAAACCCAAAGGCTTGAAAATAGGAGAAATAATCTTTCCAAATATGCCGATTATTGAGTCTTCCCCTGCGTACTCCACACCAGCAGGAAGACTTGCAAGCAGCCATATTATTACTACTGCAGCGAATATTACAGTTCCTGCTTTTTTCAGGAACATGAAGGCTCTCATAGCCGCTTCTGAAAGGATAGATTTTATTGAAGGTAGCCTGTATGGAGGCAGTTCCATTATGAAAACGCTTTCTTCGTTTTTGAACAGTGTTTTTTTGAATATCAGTGCAGAGACTATAGATATCAATATTCCAAGAACGTAGAGGGTAAATATTACGAAACCTGCATTTTTTGGGAAGAATATTCCTGCTACCAGGGTATAAACCGGCAGTCTTGCTGCACAGGACATAAAAGGGTTTACAAGAATGGTTACGATTCTGTCTCTTTTGGACTCAAGGGTTCTTGTACTCATTATAGCGGGTATTGAGCATCCAAATCCCAGAATCATCGGAATAAATGATTTTCCGTGCAACCCGATTTTGGTCATCATCTTATCCATAACAAAAGCTGCTCTGGGCATATATCCTACATCTCCTAGGAATGAGATGAACAGGAAAAGAAGGAATATGTTGGGTAGGAAGACCACCACAGAGCCTACACCGCCTATCACACCGTTAACGATGAAGGAAGAAAGTATTCCCTCGCCGAGCCTTGCACCTGCCCACTCTCCTAGGGCAGCAAAACCCTCGTCAAGCATACCGTTGAATATGTCTCCTATGGTAAAGGTAAGAGTAAATGTGAGCCACATTACTAAAAGGAATATAGGGATTCCGAGCCATTTGTTGGTGACTATCTTATCAACTTTATCAGACCATGATTCATTGACTTTTTTTCTTGCCACGTATTTTTTTGAGAGACTGGAGATGAACTTATACTTTTCCTCCGATACGATTATGCTTGGATCTTCTTTGAACTCCTGACTCATTGAAGCTGTAAGCTTGTCGATATCCTGCATGGTCTCCATGCTTACCGAATCTTTTATCTCTGCATCGCCTTCAAGGATCTTAAGGGCAGTCCAGCCGTAATCCACAAAATTATCAGAATGATGTTTTTTTAAGATATCTTCTGCCTGTGACAGGTAACTCATAAATTTTTCAGAGTAGCTGAAAAGCTGAGTTTCCTTTCCATTTTCAAGGGTATGGATAACAGCTTGCTTTAACTCGGTCAAGCCCTCTTTTTTACTTGCGGATGTTTTAACTATTTTTACTCCGAGCTCTTTAGCCAGATTCTCTGTATCGATACTTATTCCGCGGCGCTGTGTTTCATCAGACATGTTGAAAGCCAGAACCACCTTTTTTTTCATTTCAAGGATCTCAAGTACGAGATAAAGGTTTCGTTCAAGATTGGTCTGATCTACTACGACAATTACGGCATCGGGATTTTCTTTTATTATGAAGTCTCGTGCAATTCTTTCGTCTATGGAGTTTGCTGTCAGGGAGTAGGTTCCCGGAAGGTCCACAATACTTATGGTTTTTTCGGCAGCCTTAAACTTCCCAACTTTTTTTTCTACGGTAACGCCGGGCCAGTTTCCGACTTGCTGATGACTCCCGGTAAGTGCATTAAAGAGTGTAGTCTTACCGCTGTTTGGATTTCCGCATATTGCAACCGTGTTCATTTTTTTTCATCTCCCTTTTCCACCGTTATATAAGCGGCTTCTTCCTTACGTATAGTCAGGGAATAGTTTTTAATGGTTATTTCTATGGGATCACCGAAAGGAGCTTTTTTAACTACTGTTATCATACTTCCCGGGGTAACGCCCATCACAAGGAGACGCTTTTTGACATTCCCCTCACCTAGTATACTTTTAACATATCCCGAAAAACCCGGTTTGCATTCACTTAATATCATTTCACTGCCTCCTGTAGGCTTACCGGACTTACCAGTATCTTTTTGGCTGTACCCATTCCAAGAAAATACTTTATGCCGTTTATCCGCAACATTACCGGCCCCTGTGAGAAATCACTCAGAACTTCAAGGGTGCTGCCTTCATTTATGCCCAGTTTTGAAAGTCTTGAACGAAGGATCATTCCTCCGCCTATCTTTGATACTTTGAAAAAACCTCTTCCTGCAATAACAAGTGACATAATCCTCCTCCTGTAATGTTATACACTTTTAGTAGTTATAACTACATTTTATCACAAAAAAAAACCATAGTCAAATCACGTTTTTGAAGAAAAAAATTAAGAGATGGCAAAAGCTTTATCTTTTCTTTCGGGGATATGGAGTAAAAAAAAGTAAGCCTCTTAAGGCTTACTTGATTACCAGTACTTCCTTTGCTTCACTTTTTCTTATGGCAATGCTGTAATCGCGTATCTTTATTTCAATAGGATCACCCAGCGGGGCGACCTTAAGAACTTCAACTTCTATTCCCGTAGTTATTCCCATTATAATAAGGCGTTTATGGATCTGCTCTGAACCGAGTATCTCTATAACCCTAACTTTTTCCCCGGGTTTGACCTGATCAAGACACATACGTGTTTCAATTGTTTTGGATTTGTAATTTTCGACATACTTACGGTACTTGGCTTTTATATCGGGGTTGTCCTCAAAAAAACTTTTTATCATTTCCATCGAGCGTGTAAGATTGTCCGATTTAAGGTGTTCCATCTTGCAGGAAAACTCATCAGCCTCAAAAGCGTTTATGTCAAGTATATTAATAAAAAAGTCTCTTGTGGTCATTCTGTTTTTATATATCTTCTGGGCTTTTTCTATCCCGGACTGGGTTAACTTTACAAAGCCCCTCTTTTCATAGTTTACAATTCCAAGATCTTCGAGTTTCTTTATGGCATCAATGGCTGAGGTGTGCTTTACAGAAAGTGAGGCTGTCATATCCTTTATCCTGGCTATCTCATTTCTGAGATGAGCCTCATAAATTACAACTAGATAATTTTCCAAACTTTCAGATAATTCCATAAAAACACATCCTTTGTAGTATAATCTACAGCAATTTTAACATTTTTTTTATATTTAGTCAAATTTTAAAACATAGGGATGTTATAAGTTGAACATATCATAAAATATATTTTTCTCTGAAATACCAGATGAAACAAGCATCCTAACAGCAGCTTCAAGAAGGCTTCTGCTGCCGCACAGGTAAGCGCTTAACTCTGCTGGAAGTTCAATTTTTTTCTCAATAAACTTATATGCGGTCTCTGTCACAAGCCCAATTTCGCCTTTCCATGAGACATCGGAGTCATCCGAGATACATGGTATAAAATGAAAGTTTCCAAACTGTTTTTCAAACTTACCGAAGTACTCTGTATAAAAGATGTCTTTTTGGGTCTGTCCTCCGAAAAAGAACCATATCTGCCTTTTTTTCTCACCCTTTTGAAGAAGATCTGTCACTATGGACTTTATCGAGGACATTCCTGAACCGCCTGCTATACATATCATATCCCTTTTGTCATCACGGACGTATAAGTTTCCGAAAGGACCTTTGAGTTCGACTTCATCACCCTGCCTAAGTTTTTGGTGTATGTATCCGGAAACCTTTCCGCCCGGAACATGTTTTACTATGAACTGCAAAGTACCTGAGTCTGCAGGCGTTGAGGATATGGAGTAAGTCCTGCTTGTTTTGATGCCTTGGTTATCTGGCATAACAGAAAATGACATTATCTGTCCGGCAAGAAAGGATAGTTCCTTTGGAGAAATAAGCTCAAGATTTATTTCTTTTATGTCGTGGGTCAGATCAATAATGCTTTTTACAACTGCTTTGTATATCTGTGGCTTTATCCTGCTAATAACCTGCTGATCCATAAGCTCCATCTCCTTGTCCGTTAAAGTAAAGGCAACGTACTGTTATTATATGTAATTAGAATGTCGGGACAATTATAACAGATTTAAATTTTCCTAACCGGCTGTCGGATTAAAGTTTTGAGTTTTTCCGGAGCCGCTCTTCTGGGGTCTCCCATATACACTTCATGGTGCAGACCTGTCATCTTATATCCTTCGTGGTTTATAAACTCATGAAGCTTTTTCACTGTAGGTTCTTCCTGTGCATACGGCCCAATATGGAGTATCTGAGCGCACAACCCTTCTTCAAAGCTATCGAACGAAAGCAAGGAGGTGTCTACATCTTCCTTTTTCTTTTTCAACAGTTCCTTAATTCCACAGTCGAAGATCTCCCTTGTTATGAAGTCCGGTTGAACTATAAAGACCTTCCATTTCCATTCTTCTTTCTTTTCAAGACTGAAGGTGCTCATTTCATCTGTCCACCAGAGCCCTTCCAGAGGCATTACCGTATAAAGCGGATTGTCGGTCTGCTTAAGCATGAATTTGATGGTATAGGTTATGGAATAAAGTGCAGACATGGTTTTTTGGAAAAGAACACTGTTGTTGGGATTACCATAACCACAGCAGCTTATTATTTTTAATTTGGGAGCAGTAACAAAGTGAGGTTCGGTTTTTTTTGTGTCGTAAAGATCCTTAAGTACTTTTTTGAGATCAAGGTTCATAAATCACCTCCGGCTGATGTTATTGATTTAGTACAGTAATATTATAAAACAAAAAGTATGACACAGATAGTCATACTTTTATGGTATTTCTTTCATTTCTAGCGGAGAATAAATCTTTTGGGAATAAGTTCTTTCATGGGAGATACTGTGTATATATCGGTGCTTTGGGCTATGGTTATATAAGCTCTTTCTTTTTCTTCAAGTAGCTGTTTGAAGAAAAAGATATCGTGCTTTGAAGAGAGCCCTGGGACATAAGTCATTCTCAGCTCATACTCTATGGATGATTTTCTTAAAGTATCAACTGTTTGTAAGACCCTTGAAAAATCAGCAGGAGAGCCTGTAAGCTTTTGATAGTTTTCAGGGGCGGCTTTTATTTCAAGAGCGCAGTAATCGATAAGGTTTTCATGCGTAAGCTCACTTATCATCTGCGGATTTGTTCCGTTTGTATCAAGCTTGATATAGTATTTGAGAGTATTTTTGAGATGTTCTATAACTGCTGTAAGTTCTTTATGTATAGTAGGTTCTCCGCCTGTTATACATATAGCATCTACTCTTTTGCGGAGAAATTCTGCCTGCTTCAAGATATATTCAATACTTATCTGTTCTTTTGTGTCTGAGTAAGCTATGCTGTGATTATGACACCAGGGACATCGCATATTGCAGCCCTGTGTGAAAAGCACCGCACTTACAAAATCCGGAACATCAACAAAAGAAAAAGATCTTATTCCTGCAAACATTTGGAATCACTTCTCAAGGAGAACTGAACTCTGTGAAGATATTCCTGTTTTTTACCGGCATTCCAGACCTTTACAGGCCGGTAGTACCCTACTATTCTTGAATAAACCTCGGTTTCCCTTGAACATATAGGACAGGTGAACTTCTCGCCTGATATATAGCCATGGACAGGACATATTGAAAAAGTAGGGGTAATGCTCATATATGGAAGCCTATAATTGGTAAAAGCCTTTTTAATAAAGTCTTTTAATACATTGGCCGAAGAAATTTTCTCTCCGACGAAAATATGTACCACTGTTCCTCCAGTCCACCTTGTCTGAAGATCTTTCTGGTGTTCAAGCAGATCAAACGGATCAATGAAGGAGTTAACAGGTGGATGGACAGAGTTGGTATAGTATGGAGTTTCATCTGTTCCGCTGAAAAAAGCGGAGTTTCCGTACTCTTTCTTGTCAATGCAGGCAAGACGGTATGAGGTTCCTTCGGCCGGTGAAGCTTCCAGATTATAAAGATTATTCGTTTCTTCAGTGAACTCTTTCAGAGTGAAAAGCATAAAATCCATTATTTCAAGAGCCTTTTCTGTTCCGTCCCGGCTCAGTATGCCATCGCTTATTCCCATATTCAGAAGACCTTCATGCATGCCTACCAGACCAATGGTTGAAAAATGGTTCGCCCAGTACTGTCCGCTAAGCGAATAGATTTTATCAAGATATACCCTGCAGTAGGGGAACATTCCAGATACGGTAAGTTCTTCTATGTATCTGCGTTTTATTTCAAGACTTTCTTTTGCAGTGTTCATAGCATCCTTAAGAAGTGTGTAAAATTTTTTGAAATCATTATGACTCATCATAGCAATTCTGGGAATATTTATTGTTACTACACCTATGGATCCGGTAAGAGGGTTTGAGCTAAAAAGACCGCCTCTGCGTATGGAAGTATCGTTTTCATAACTTTTATTTAAGATATTGAAGGACTGAGAAAGTTTTCCGATATGATTCATCACAACGGTATTATCAAGCCTGAGTCTACAGCACATGCTCCTTACATCTTGGGGTGAGATATCCGAACTTATATAATTTGCAAAGTATGGAGTACCGTACTTTGCGGTAAGTTCAAGGATTTTTTCAGCCACAGGGCTGTTCCAATTGAACTCTTTGGTTATATTGTAAGTCGGAATCGGAAAAGAAAACGGCCGCTGTTCGAAATCTCCGTTGCTCATTACTTCTACAAAGGCGGTGTTTATCATATCCATCTCTTTCTGAAAGTGTTTGTAGGTAAGCTCTTTTTCTATGCCTCCGATGATGGCTTTCATATCTGCAAAATTCGGAGGTACCGCAAGATCGAAGGTGATATTGCTGAAAGGTGATTGAAATCCTACTCTTGTAGGTACGTTCATATTAAAAACAAACTCCTGCATATTTTGTTTTACGGTTTCATATGAGAGTCTGTCATAATAAATAAAAGGAGCCAGGAGGGTATCAAAGTTTGAAAAGGCAACGGCACCTGCAACCTCTCCCTGCATGGTGTAAAGAAAGTTTACCATCTGCCCCAGAGCGGTTCTAAAATGCTTTGCCGGACCGCAGGAAATTTTGTTTTCAACTCCGCCGAAGCCTCTTTGGAGAAGATCATGCAGATCCCAGCCGACACAGTAGCTTGAAAGGCATCCCAGATCGTGAATATGAAAAAGCCCGCTGTTATGATAAAAAGGGATATTACGGTTTTTTTGTCCGTATATATCTTCAAGCCAAAAATCCTTTATGGCCTGCTGATGTATGTGGTTGTTCAGTCCCTGAAGGGAATACTGCATATTGGAATTCTCTTTTACCTTCCAGTCTGACATATCGATATAAGAAAGAATAGTGTCTTTCATAAGCCACCCCCATAAAAAATATTTCTAAACAATTTTCCTGTTTAGAAATATTCTACTACAGAATACTATATATTGTGTGTTAAATTTTTTGAATACAATATGTTGTTACCTTGGATACATCACGGACATACATCAGTGCTTAAAAGTAATTTTTGTTAATTCAGAATTAAAGTTAAGAAAGCTTTTTGTGGTGTTGATGGATCTTTTTTTGAAGCTGTTCTACCTCAAAGCTTTTCTGAGAAAGCTGAAGCTCAAGCATGGCATTAAGAGATTTAAGCTCTTCGTTTATTATGCTGCTTTCAAGTGAAACTGCGTTTATATAAGAAGTTCCGGATTTTAAGGAAAGCCAGAGTATCTGAGTAAATACAAAAACAAATATTCCAAGGCATGTAAAATCATCATAACCCAGGTACTGCCCGGATATTAAAGAACCAAGAAGCTGAAAGTACATAAATCCAGTACAAGCAACGATAAAAGATAAAGGAACCCGAGCTTTTTTAAATAAAGCATATCCAGTTACAAAAAAGACATAAGCAGAGATAAAAAATATCAGAAGAATATAAAAAAAGTATACCGTACTCCAGTAGGAAGGAGAAAGGAAAAACCCTGCCAGAGAAACTCCTACGCAAAAAGTACCGTAAAGCTTAATAGCAGCTCTGCCTCTTGAAAAATCAAAAAGCTCTGAAACAAAAAGGAAAACCATGAAAGCAATAGCTGTCATGACCGGTATGGAAAGTCTTGTTTGAAGGTTCCATGGCAGTATGCCCAGTATATAATGGAAAAAACTGTTGTCTGAAAGAAGATTGCGCAATGGTTCAACAAAGCAGATCAGCGAAAGGATAAACAACTTTTTTTCGCTTTTATCTTTTAAAAACAAAAGCAATCCGTAAAGTCCCGTTATAAGGAAACAGCCTATCATGAACATCTCTCCTGCAAGAAAACTCATACGGTATCTGTTTATAGAGTCCGGAGAACCCAGTCTGATGTTTTTTAGTGCGGACTCCTTGAGCAGAGCAGCGTTTTTCATATGAACAACAATATCAAAAGAGTCTGATGACGGTATAAAATTGCCGTTACTGTATATGCAGCTCTGTCCGTAACTGTTGATGCAACCATTTGAAGAATTATTCAGAACCTTTCCATCTGCCCAGACCGTACAGTCACAGCCCATATTTGGAAAGTACAGTGCGATGGGAGAGTTGATATCTTTTATACGGACAGTCATTTTCAAAGTTGTAACCATTGATCCGGGCAGTTTGGATGAAAAAAATGACGGTTGGCTGAAATTTTTGAACATAGTAGGAGAAAAACTGCCGGCGGAAAACTCCTGTGGAGTTATAAGACGGTCTGAATATACTTCCCATTCTCCAGTGAGGAGACTGTAGGAATGTGATTCAGAAAAATTTTTTTCAAGTCTGGCCACGCCTTTTTCAGCCTGGATTTTTGAAGGAATATTAAAGAAAGCAAAAATGCTGAGTAAAAAAATAAAAGAAAGAGTTATATACAAAGTTCTCATTAGTTTAGTTACCCCCCGTATAATATCTTCACATATACCATATCATACAAAGATTACTAACGAATATATATCTATGTTTAATTTTGTGTAAAATGAACTGAATTCATTTTAATAACACAAAGTTGAGATAACAGAGAATATCTGCTAAACATAACGGCAAATACTCTATTTGTGCTACAATTAATATAATGAATAGTAATTTCAGAGAGGTGGAGCATGTTTTTTATAGGCGTATTCGGAGTGGATAGTTCAGAAAAGGTTTTAAAACAGCTGAACTCTCTTGTATGTCCCGGGTGTGGGAGGCTTTGTAGCGGCAAACTCATATTTGAGAGTACATTTTTCCATATTTTTTTTATTCCTGTTTTCAGATGGAATAAAAAATATTTTTTAAGAACCGATTGCTGCGGCTCTAAGTATATTATGACCAGAGAAAAAACAGAAAAAATACTTAAGGGAGAAGCTCCGGATCTTGCGGAGTATGAACACGATGAAAGAGGTTCTTCTTTCTGTCCGGAGTGTAAGTATCCTTTAAGTCCTGATTTTTCATACTGTCCGCGATGTGGCAGAAAGATAGGTGTGTAGATGCTCTGGCTTATTCTGGCTGCCTTTGTGGCCGGTGTCATTTTAGGGATAAATCAAAAACTGCTTTTTATAAAAAAGCTTAAACCTGTAAGTATCATAACAGTATTGCTCCTGTTTTTCATGGGATATGAAATAGGTTCAGATTCACAACTGGTTTCAAGACTTCCGCAGATAGGTATTAAGGCCCTTCTTACAGCGGTTTTTGCTATTGCGGGAAGCGTTCTTTTTACAACTGTGTACGATAAAATGATTAAAAAGGGTGATAGAAAGTGATGCTGCTTATATCTGCAGTCGTTCTGGGAATTTTGTGCGGACTTTTTTTAAACTTTCCTATAAATTCAAACATAATAACCGTACTCCTTATGATACTGGTTTTCTGCGTGGGTCTGGATATAGGCTCTCAACAGGAAATAGGAAAAAAGATAAGAAGCAAGATAAAAACAATATTAATACAGACAGCACTGACTATATGCGGAAGTCTTTTGTTTGCTGGAATTTCGGGGGTTTTTACGGGACTTTCTTTTAAAGAAGCGGCAGGAGCAGGTGCAGGGATGGGATGGTACTCACTTTCCGGTGTCATGATAAGTGACCTTTACTCAGCAGAGCTTGGAGCAGTTTCGTTTACAGCCAATGTAATAAGAGAAGTTCTTGCTATTGTCACTATTCCTCTTTTTTCAAAAGTGTCAGAGCTGGGCGCAATATCAGTAGGCGGGGCAACTACTATGGATACGATGCTTGGAGTTGTCTCGAAAAGTACCTCGGCGGAAAATACGCTCGTTGCTTTTGGTCAGGGAGTACTATTATCTATGGCCGTTCCTGTTTTAATTACTCTGATTTTTAGTTGACGTTAATGAATTTTACAGTAAATGTTATAGTTTGCTTTATAAACCATCAAAAAAAGTTTTAAATCAGTATCATCATTCACAATAATCAGAAAACGCCATTAATAATGGAAAACCATATTTCAGTTTCCCGCGCGTATAAGATAGAATAATTATTGGCAGATAGTAAACTTGCCTAACTTATATCTTAGCGAGGGGGTAAAAAATGCTTAAAAAAAGTATAGCATTATTATTGGTCTTTGTATCAATAATATCTTTGTCATTTGCCTGTACCATAATAGCTGTCGGAAAAGACGCTATGGCAGATGGATCTACCATTATAACCCACAGTTGTGATTCAGGGTCGGATAATCCGCTTCTTTGGATTATTCCCGAGGCAGACTGGGCGGAGGGATCCGTAAGGGAGATTTATCAGAATGCACATTATTTCTATTTCAAAGGAAACAAAAACGGTACTCCTGTCTATAACAAGGATGGATATGTAACTGTAGATGAAACCGTTGCTAAGAAAGTCGGAGAGATTCCCCAGGTTTCTCATACCTACAGATACTTCTACTGTGGATACTCTTTCATGAATGAAAAAGGAGTAGCCATAGGAGAGTCAACATTCTCACAGGGAAATTATGCAACCGATACCGGAAAGCAGATTATGAAAGATCTTCTTGAGGATACATGGGGCATAATAGACTGTTTCGCCGCTCAAGATATAGCTCTTGAAAGGGCAAGTACTGCCAGGGAAGCTGTCCAGATAATGGGCGAGCTGGTCAACAAGTACGGATGGTACGGAGCCGGCGAAATAATGGATATCACAGACGGAAACGAAGTCTGGATAGCCGAATTCTACGGAAGGGATCTTTGGGCAGCTGTCAGAGTACCGGACGACAGCGTTTTTGTTGGAGCCAACGTCGGAATCCTCAGAGATCTTGATCTGACAGATACTAAAAATGTCATGTACTCACCTAATCTTGTAAAGTTTGCTGTTGAAAAAGGCTGGTATACTCCAAAAGAAGGCGAAAAACTCTTTAGCCCAGGTCCTGTTTACGCACCAAGAACAGGTATGAATGTAAGAGAGTGGAGAGCAACAGATCTTCTTGCACCGTCTTTAAAGGTAGAGTATAATCAGATATACTATCCTCTTTTTGTAAAACCGGATAAAAAGCTTACCGTTCAGGATATATTCACCATACACGGAGATGTTTATGAAGGAACAGACCTTGACCTTACCAAAGGAATAGGAGCAGGTCCTTTTGGAGATCCTTTTGCAAGTTACAGGATCGGCGGCAGGGCAAGACCTATAGGAGTTCCGCAGTCGACTTACATTCATATAGGCCAGGTAAAAGGTTGGCTTCCTGATGAAATAAAAGGAATTAGCTGGTTTGGTTATGGTGCTGGTGCCACAACATATCTTACTCCTCTTTGGCCGGTAATGGAAAAGCTTCCGGATTTTTATATGATCGGTTCCAGATACGAGCCGTTAAGAAGAGATTCTGCATTCTGGACCAACCTTTATGTCCAGGAAGTAGTAAGACACAGATACATGGATGCCATAAAAGATCTCAGAGCTTACAGAGATCCTAAGATGCAGAGCATATATACCCAGGCGGACAATGTTCAGAATCAGGCTGCAGCATTCATAAGAAGCGGTAACAAAGAACAGGGAATTAAGCTTGTAAGCGATTTTGCTTACGATACAGCCATTGCATGGCAGAGAAACTGGCTTGACCTTGGCGATACAATATTTGCAAAGTATGTAATGGACAGAATATATATGAAAGGCCCGTCTTATCCTAAGACATGGCAGACAATAATAACTCCTGTAAAATAAAGCAAAACACCGGCGTAAGCCGGTGTTTATTTTGTTTTCTTATAGTTGTAAGGTTCAATGTCAGTATGACCTGAACGCTGTTCCTCGGAATCAAAGTTTATGAAGTATGATTCTTTTTCATTAGTAATAAGTTCAAGAGACTCTTTTATTTCGAGTTCCGGTTTGAACGTATACTTTAAAAGCTTGCGCCATGATTTTTTACTCAGAACTGTCGATATGTAAGTTATATCCGAATTTTTAGCAGCAATCAGTGCCGGTCCTTTTTTAAGCGGAGACGATTCCCATGTTCCGATCTGTTTTCCTTCAATGATATCTAATTCTTCAATCCACATATCTGCAACAAGTCCGTGATCCTTGTAGTCAATGTACTCTTCGTATATAGCGCCGAAATCCTTTATTGTAAAGTTCAGGTCTTTTATCTTCCATCCGAGGGGTCTGTCGGAAATAATAGAGTTATTTTCATCCTTTATGTTGCTCATACAGGTTATGAAGAGTGAGCCCTGATACTTTTCAAGCTTTTTCATGAAGTTCTTTGGAATATAAAGAGCATATGGCACTACGACTATCTCGTAATTTTCGATTTTAGAGTCTCTGAAGATAAAATCAACAAAGTATCCAAAGTATCTGAATGCCGAATATATATCCTGCAAAGCCTTAACGTAGTCAAAATCTTTGCATACGCCGTTTATTTTGTGCATCCATGCAACTTCATAATCAAAGTATATAGCTACCTTGGCCTTGGGTCTTGAAGAAAGCTTATTAACTTCTTCAGAAAGTTTTTTAACTACCTTCAGCCGTGGACTGGTATCAAAATTTCCTTCGTAGTTTATCAGACCGTTATGGTACTGCTCTGCACCGAAGGAAACAGCTCTGTCTCTGAAATATGAAAGGTTGTCAGCCCCGTGTAAAAATGCCTGTATGGTTGAAGGTACAAGCCATTTAGCAGGAAAAAACAAATTTCTGTTCTGCCAGTTAACCCTGCCTGGCTGTTGCTCCATGACAGTAAAGTTCTTTCTTTTCAGAGACCACATGAGGTCAAGGTTGAATGCCTGCTGAAGCGGGTCAAACTTAGGTGAAGGATTATAGTTGTCAAATGAGATGAAATCATAAAGTTCCTGATGAGAACAGTAGTCCATGTCTGTGAAATTTACCATGAAGTTGGTTGTGACTGGTTTATCTGAGTGCTTTCTTATTATATCTATCTGCATCTGTGCAAATTTTCTGGCGGATATACTTGAAAATCTATAAAAGTCAAGCATCTGATGAGGATTAGGAATAGCCGGAATCTTTTTTGGAGTGGTGATCTGAGAAAAACTGTTGTATATCTGTGACCAAAAGACCGTTCCCCATGATTTGTTAAGCGAGCCGATATCTCCGTACTTATCTTCGAGGTAGGTCCTGAAGCTCTCATCGCATTTTTCGCAGAAACAGTGGGAAGTATCTTCACAGCCGAACTCATTGTCTATCTGCCATGCATAAAGAGCATCATGGGAAGAAAATTCACAGGCCAGCAGTTCAACTATTTTACATACATAAAGGGCATATTCTTTGCTGTTGTAGCAGTAATGACGTCTTCCGCCGAAGTTTTTTGTGTCTGATACGATGTCTTTCTGAAGTATTTGCGGATACTTTGATATGAGCCATGCAGGGGGTGTGGCAGAAGGTGTGGATAAAATAACCTTTATTTGCAGAGCTTTGCAGATGTCCATGGTTTTTTTCAGTAGTGAGAGGTTGTACTTCCCTTCTTCCGGTTCAAGAACACTCCACATAAACTCTCCTATGCGGACAAACTCTATGCCGTTATTTCTGAAAGCCGAAAGGTCTTTTTCTATACGGTCCTCTTCCCAGTGTTCAGGGTAATAAGCTGTACCAAGCATCTTTCATACCTCCTTGGAATATTAAAAACTCTAGATTCCGGCGTTTATAATCGAATAGAACTTCTTAATCCAAATTAATACACAATTAAATTATTCTCCTATTATATTTTAGCAGATTTATAAAAATAAAATGCAACGAAAAGATAAATATTACCAAAAGTAACTTTTTTAAGAAATTTTAAGATATATTAAGAGAGTTTAATATTAAGGCTTGTTGAAAAACCAGAGTTCTTATTCTATATTTCCTGAAGTATTGCTATAATATCTTTATAGGGGGGATAGACATGGTAGAAAAAGAAAGAATTTCTTTATGTAACGATAAAGAAGTAAAAAACGGAGAGTATGTTCTTTACTGGATGCAGGCAAGCCAGCGGGCTTGTTTCAATCCAGCGCTTGAATATGCTTGTCTTACCGCTAATGCTCTGAATAAACCTCTTATAGTTCTTTTTTGCATAATGCCCGGGTATCTTGCGGCATCTTTCCGCCATTATAAATTCATGGTAGAAGGATTGCAGGAAAATTCAGATTCTATAAGGAAACGCGGTGCGGCTTTTATTATAAAAGCCGGGGAACCCTGTGAAATTATTACAGAACTTTCAAAAAACGCATCTATGATTATATTTGACTTTGCTTATCTTGATTTCATGAAAGCTGTAAGAAAGAAGGCTGCCGCACAGTCTGTGTGTAGGGTAGTACAGGTTGAAAGCAATGTGGTTGTCCCCGTAGCCGCTGCAAGTTCAAAAGAAGAGTATTCGGCTGCGACTCTGAGGCCTAAAATAAATGCGGTTGTATCAAAGTACCTTGATTATGAGGAGGAAAAAACAGAGATAAAAAATAAAATAAGCGATCCGCAGATAGAATCGCTTACAGAACAACAAGCAAAAGAGTATATTCAAAATTTCAAAAGAAACAACAGATACTTTGACGAAAGCAGTTTTACCGGCGGATATTCGCAGGCATGTCAGAAGCTTGAAGTCTTCATAAAAGATAAGCTTCATAATTACGCAGGTATGAGAAACGATCCGACCTGCGAGGTTCAATCCGATTTAAGTCCATATCTCCATTTTGGGCAGATATCTCCTGTTTATATAGCAAAACAAATTATAAAAACACTTTCAGAATCAGCCGAAGAGTATTTGGAGGAGCTCATTGTCAGAAGGGAGCTTGCCCATAATTTCGTAATGTACAACGAAGATTATGCCCGGTACGACTCTGTTCCGGTGTGGGCTAAAAAAACTCTGGCAGAACATCTTTCAGATCCCAGAGAGTATTACTATTCACCACAACAGCTGGAAAATGCACAGACACACGACGAGTACTGGAACAGTGCACAGAATGAGCTGCTGCTGAGGGGAAAAATGCACAACTACATGAGAATGTACTGGGGTAAAAAAATAATAGAATGGAGTGAGACACCTCAAAAAGCCTTTGAAATAATGGTTTATCTCAATGACCGGTATGAAATGGACGGAAGGGATCCTTCCGGGTATGCAGGCATATGCTGGTGCTTTGGAAAGCATGACAGGCCATGGTCCTCAAGGCGAATTTTTGGCAATGTCAGATATATGAACGATAAAGGGCTTGAAAGAAAATTCAAGATTCAAAAGTATGTTCAGAGGATTGAAAACCTGAAAAAGGGAAGATAGTTCAGTCAACCTCTCTTATTTTCTCCTCAATTATGCCCATGTGTTCTTTTATATACTCCAGATACTCCTGGGATACACCGTTCTGATAACGGTCACATAGATTATCGATAATCCTGGACGAATAGAAAACAATGTTTATCATATTGTCGTCCATCAACAGCCTGCCTTTTACACACGCATCAAGTATAAGTTCGGTCTTTGCAGAGATTATTCTCACCATTTCGGCACTTACAAACCCGGCAAGTCCCTTTATAGTATGAAAAGACCTGAACAAGGTAATTACACTTTCCTGATCTGTCTGGCTGTCAGAAGATATGATCCTGAGAGTTTCACGTATGACAGCCGATGATTCTCTTGTTTCCGAAAAAAAAGTTTTTATGAAATCCTTCTGTATCTTATCAAGTACCTCGGTATTTACACCGTTTACGGTATCAATCAAAGCTTTTTCTGTTTCCAGTCTGTTTATGAGGCTTAATTCCCGCATGTAACGCCTGTCCGACATAAGATCAGCCTCCCTTTAAAAGACCCAGCTCCTGCAGTTTTAAAATAAAGTCTTTTTTCAAAATAGGCTTGATTATATATGCTTCACATTGTGCCTTGAATGAATTGCGCACATTTTCCACATCACTCAGGGCGGTAGTCATGATTATCTTTGTTCCATCAAGCCCGTATATTCCGTTTTTGTTTTCTGCAGAACGTATTTTTTCCAGCACCTGTATGCCGTCCATCTGAGGCATCATAATATCAAGGCACACCAGGTCATATCGGTCATTGACCCGAAGAGAACCTTCAAAAATACTTACTCCCTGTACACCGTCGTTTGCAATATCGCAGACGGCATAATCCTTCAAAAAAGATCTGAGCAGCTTCTGACTTATAGGATCGTCTTCAATAATAAGCACCTTCATATTTTATCCTCCTATTATAGTCTAATATATATTATATCGCAAAATCAATAACAAAACTTAAAATAAAATTATATAGTCAAAAAATGTAACCAAAAATTTAAACAACTCCCATGCTATCATGGCGTAAGTCTTTTAGGATCTCTTGGAAGAAGAGTTGCCTCACGTATATTATCAAGTCCCAGCAGACAGGTAATCACTCTTGCAGGACTTAATCCAAATCCCCCATGAGGAGGGCAGCCAAATCTGAAAAAATTTAAATACTCCTCAATGCCTTTAAGATCAAGCAGTTTCTCTGTTGCCTGGGTGCAAAGAATATCATAGCGGTGTTCTCTCTGTGCACCTGTAGTTATTTCCGTCCCACAGTAAATAAGGTCAAAGCTGTTTGTAACAGTTTTGTTTTCACCGCGCATGTGGTAGAACGGCCGTACATTCCATGGAAATTCAGTAAGAAATACAAAATCTGAATTAAAAAACTCCTTTACATATCTTCCTAATGCTTTTTCACCATCCGAACTCAAGTCTGAATCTTCCTGGCATTCTACACCACATTTTTTAACAATGCTTTGAGCCTGTTTCATATCTATTCTCGGAAAGGGGAGCTCAGGAATGTTTATCTGTAAACCGTAAAGTTCTTCAAGCACTTTACTGTAAAGCTCCTTAAGACCGGAAAATGTAAATGCAAGCCACTGTTCCTCAAATTTCATAACATCTTCAACAGTCTCTATGTAGGCAATTTCTACATCCAGAGAAGTAAACTCAGTAGTGTGCCGGCTAGTAAAAGATGGTTCCGCCCTGAACACCGGACCAATTTCAAATATGCCTTCAAAACCTGCGGCAATGGCCATCTGTTTATAAAACTGAGGTGATTGGGCGAGGAATGCCTTGCGTTCAAAATAGTTTACCTGGAAAACCTGAGAACCTGATTCCGAAGCAGCTGCCATTAATTTGGATGATGATATTTCTGTGAGATGCCTGGTATAAAAAAACTCTCTTGAGAGTTTCAGAAAGTNNTCCGAAAAAATTTTAAATATAAGCTTTTTTTTCGGATTTCTCAGATCAAGATGTCTCCAGTTAAGGCGTTTTTCGAGAGAAGATTCGATGTTTTCTGATATATCTATAGGCAGACCGGTCTGGGCGCTGGAAAGTACCTCCAAGTCATTAACCAGAACTTCTGTTCCACTGTTGCTGAGCTCTGTCCTGTTGAGGGTGCCAAAAATCTTAAGTACACTGTTGACAGAAACTTTGTCCAAAGCATCCATTTTTTCTCCGAGAAGAGTTCTCAAACATGTTGCCTGGATCTGTGACGAACCGTCGTCAATAATCATAAACTTCAGGTTTTTCCCCTTGTTTCTAACTGTTTTTATAAAACCGCATATGCATACCTGTGTTTCAGAGTTCAGATCTTCCAGTTCTTTTATTCTCTGCCTCATAAAGTACACCTCCGTTTTAAAATAGAAAAAACCGGTGCTGGCAAAATAGCAAAAACCAGCACCGGTTAATTAATCAAAGATTAATTAAGGCGCTATGGTATCATCATCAACTTTTTTGAAAGAAAGTATAAGCATCTTTGCCTCCAAAATAATTCTTTAAAAAATATTATAGCATACTCTGCAATAAAAATCAAAAAGAAAGGACAACTTTTAGAAAAACTATAAAGAAGTATATTATAGCTGTTACTATTCCAACTGAGAAAATGGTTTTGAGAACACCCTGCCTGTAAAAATCATTTGCGATAAGTCCTGGAATTATGGTTCCTATTGTTGTGGATATATAATCTACAGGAAGGTTCCGTATGGTGATGTAATCAATCAGCAGTTTTACCAGGATGCCTGTCAGGATATTTACCGCCAGACGTTTTTTTCCGTAAAGAATAAGAAATCTGTTCATCAGCAGGACGAGAAGATAGGTTATAAGGCCTGAGCCTAAGGTATATAGTATTCTCAAGGGATTGTTTATGAACATGTAAAAGTAAAAAGGAGTTACTATTCCTCCTGCTGAAAGTCCGGTAAGCCACCAGTAAAGAGTACTTATGGAAATTCCTACGGAAAATGTTTCGGGATTCATTGTTCCACCTCCAGGGTCATAAGCCATGCTGAAATATCGCGTATATTTCCGAATCCAAATACAAGAGAGTTTTCAGGAACAAGCTCTGCTATCTTTCTTACATCCTTTATAACTGAATACTCTATATTTTTACTCATCTTTGAAGGAAGCCTGTGAGTGGATAAGATTTTTTTAAACCTGTCTCCACTGAGAAAGCTTTCAAAACATAATGTCCGGTCCTGTCTGTCATCTCGTGGATTGAAAAGAGCAATCATAGCTTTATCAGGGAATGTTTTTTTAGAGTATTCAAAGAGTTTTTCCGTTGAAAGAAGATCGTTGGCGGCAAATGCGTTGGCCAGAATTATAGAGCTGTTTAGTTTAAGAAATTTAAAAGATCCCACCTCCGGAGAAACCTCTTTCATGCCTTGATATGAAGTATCAAGATTCCCTCCCAGCAGTTCGGCTGTTTTAAGTGCCGTTCTTATATTATCTTCAAATACATTGAATCTGAACTCATTTTTTTGTACAGTGAAACTTTCATCTTTTTCATAGAGCTTAAGATTTTTCATGACAGCCTGAACCTCAAGGAAAAGTTTACCGTCCGGGGAAATATCCCCCAGAACAACCATTGAGCCTTGCGGAATACTTAAAAGAAGGGTTTTCAAGGTCTGTATCTCATTTTCACCTATTTCCTGCACATGATCTGTGTAAGCATTGGTTATTATGGTAATACCCGGCTGAATTATTCTTGCACATGCGCTCTGAAACTCTTGATTTACGGCCATGCATTCTGCAACAACGGCGTTGCATTTCATTTTTTTTGCTTTGTAAATAAGCTTGTACTGTTCCTGAATGTTGGCAGGTGCGATTCTGTTGATCTTTTTAAATGAACCTCCCGGAAGTATCCAGTATGGAACCGTTCCTGTAGTTTTACCAAGAACTCTGTAGCCCATGGCTGTGAGAGCCGCATGTACAAGCCTTACGGTTTCGCTTTTTCCTCTGGTTCCGTTAACCTGGATTCTTATGGGAATACTTTTTTTACACAGGTATAACCGGATATTTTCATATAAAATGAAGCCGATAACTATGAAAAAGGCAGTAAGTATATAGTTCATGTTTTTTCACCGCTTCTTTTTTTAACTTTTTTTTCTCTGTAACCTGTTATAAGAATAAAGATTGTAAGTCCCGAAAATATTGCAAGATAATCAATCCTGTACTTGAAATGGAAAAAAATTCCGCTTGTCCCCAACTGTGGGATAGGAATAGGGTCAACAGGTATTTTATTTTTCATGGCGAGATCTTTTATGTTTAGTAGATGAATTACAGGAATACCAGATTGAGAGTACTCAAATATGAGTCCTTTAACAGGACTCGAAAGAACCCGCGGTGGACTCTTTGACAGACCGTTCGGAAAGATAAGAGAAGCCTCAGTGGCTCCAAAGTTGGTGGAAGCACCTCCTATGTTTATGAACACCTTCATCGGATCTGAACCCAGTGCTTGTGCATAAAGCTCCATTCTCTTTTCGATGCTTTTTTCAAGGTTTTCTTCTTTTATTATAGTGACTGCTGCGGATTGGGCAATTTGATTAAAGACAGCTTCTGATTCTTCAAAAAACATGTACTGTGCAAGATCATGATCTCCCCCAAGAGATACTGCAAGAAGCTTATAATCAAAAATATTTTGTCTGTTTAGTTCTTTGAGCATATCGATAAAGGTGAAACCGGGTATGGTTGCACCGTAATTTGAAGCGCCTATCGAATAAATTATAAGAGGATTAAGTTCCATGGCTTTGGCAGCGCTGAGAGTTGCTATTAAAAGAGCAGGAAATGACCCGCTTGCTCCTATGGCAATATGGTCTCCTGCCTTAAGATCAAGCTCTTTAAAAAACGTAACCATAAGTGCTGCAAAATCGGGATTTGCAGATGTTCTTTTAGCCTGAAGATTACCTACCGAAGTTACCAGAAGAGTCATATCTTCGCCTATTATTCCTGTCCTGTTTGGATCATCGTCTATGTTTATAGGGATATTGTTTTCCAGGCGGAAGTCTTTGAGATTAGATATAGAGTTTTGCATTATGTGAGAAGCTTTATACTGAAGATCATAAAAATCATTTCTGGTGCTTACTTTTGTTTTTTCAAGAAAGCAGACCCCAAAAACAGATATTATAAAAGCCAGAAACAGATAAAAAAAAGGTATGGTTGATTTGGTAAATGAGTTTATAGGAGTCACCTGCCTATATAGTTTATGAAAATTATACCTTTGGTTATTGGCATATTCAATGAGATTTTGTGACATTTTAAAAAAGACATGCCGGATTGCTCCGGCATGCTGTTGTTTCAGATATTCAGATTATCTCTGAGGAGTTGTGAAACCTATTGTATCGTTCCATGTCTGAGGATATGGAGTGGTTCTGAAGTTTATATAACCCATAGCATATCTGCCGAGTAAATAATCTCCAAGTTTCAGCCATTCTGTATTCCATGCGACAGCATTCATGTAGCCGTAGTTATCGATAAGAGCAACTGCTTCTTTGGTCTTGCCCTGTCTGTAAAGCTGACCTGCGAGTTCCTGAACCTGTGGGGTAACTTTGTAGAGCATATCCATCTTAGGAGCTCTGAGGTTTCTGATGTCTTTTATGGCTTCGTTGTAGTGAAGTTCAGCCATCTGCTGTACATATGTGTTTACCCACCAGCCGGAATCTCTTCTGAATCCTTCGTATCTGCTTCCGATCGTGTAGAAGTCAGGTAACTTGGTCATTGCTGCCCAAAGAGGTGTGAGATATGTTGTATCAGGTGCACCGTAACCGTACCAGCTAACTCCCTTTATAGGA
Source organism: Petrotoga sp. UBA5851 (assembly GCA_002431635.1). Classification (GTDB taxonomy): domain Bacteria; phylum Thermotogota; class Thermotogae; order Petrotogales; family Petrotogaceae; genus UBA5851. The sequence goes on along the minus strand of DJGH01000034.1, from coordinate 19,506 downwards.
TCAGGCAGCCATGCTTTGGTCTGGCCAATGTGCAGGTAACATGTTCTGTGCATATTGATTGATCTTTCCCATGTAGCACTTCTTTCGGTTTTGGAAGAGTTGGCGTATCTGAGAGGATCTCCCCATGGACCAGCTGCTGCTCCCTTGGTAAGATCATAAGGAGTACCTTCGTAGTAATCAGCCTTTATCTTCCATATATCGTCTATTGTAAGAGCTTTTTCCGGAACTACCCAAAGAGGATATCTGAGTTCGCTTGGACCATAGTTGTTGGCCTTCATGTAATTAGGAGCAACAAGGTCAAGGGCTCTCCATTCTCTTCTTGTGGCGTATAGACTGTCATTTGGTGAGTAAATCTCTGCAAGTTTCCACTGGTTAAGAGGAAGGTCTTTTGAAACCCAACCCTGCTCAACAGCAGTTTTGAAAAGGTTCTTTGAGTACATTACGTTAGCTGTATCGTTAGGATCGACTTCCATAATTCTTAATCTGTTTGCTGTAACTGAGAATGCATTGTCAGGGATTCTGACTGCAACCCAGAGGTCTGCTCCGTAGTACTCAGCAAGCCATACGTCTTTACCGTCTCCGATAAACATTGACTCAGGACCGCCGCCTACATTGCTCCAACCATATGTTTCAACGAGGTCTCCCATAACCTTGACAGCTTCTCTTGCACTAGCTGATCTCTCAAGAGCTATGTCCTGTGCGTACCAGCAGTCAATGATTCCTTCGTTGTCCGAGAAGTACTTAGCAACTTTTTTACCATACTCTGTTGAAGTATCAATTCCACCTGTTGATTCTGATATTGCAACACCCTTTTCATTCATGAAGGAGTATCTGGAATGAAAGTATCTGTAGGTATGTGCAACCTGGGGCATCTGACCGACAACCATGGCATTTCCGTTTCTGTTCTTGGTGTAGTCTACTGATTTCGGAAAGTTTGAGAAATCAATATAGTCGTGGCTGTCAAGAACTATGTCTCTCATGGATCCTTCTGACCAATCTGCTTCAGGAATTATCCAGAGTCTGAAATCTGCACTTGTTGAATCGTCGTTGTGCGTTATAACCGTTGAACCGTCAGCCATTGCTTTGTTACCTGCACCAACTATTGTACATGCGTACGAAATAGTTGTAGCAAGCATGACAACTACTAACATCATAAGAACTAACCAGCTTTTTCTCATGCTTATACCTCCCCTGTAATGTGTGTTACTAAGAACGCGAAGCGGCATGGTTTTGACCATGCCTGCCCCGTTCTATTAAAATTAGTATCCGTACTTGGAAAATTCAGGATTTTTGCTTGGAGTTAACCAATCTTTCCACCACTGTGGATATCCACTTGAACTAAAGCCTATTCTTTCAGCAGCGTACTTTGTGAAGAGCCTGTCACCGAGTTCGAGCCAGTCTCTCTGCCATGTTACTGCTGTGTTGTAGCAGAAGTCGCTCATAAGCTTAACTGCGCCTTTGGTATCTCCGTTTCTGTACATAGTGGCAGCTGCTTCCTGAAGTACTGATGTCTGGGTGTATACGCTCTGCATCTTAGGATCTCTGAGAGCTCTGAGGTCCTTTATAGCTTCTGAGTATCTCAGACCGACCATCTGCTGTACATATGTGTTGGTCCACCAGCCGGAGTCTCTTCTGAATGTTTCGTATCTTGAGCCTACTGCATAGAAATCAGGAAGTTTTTCCATAGCCGGGAAGAGAGGAGTAATATATGTGTGTCCGACCGAACCGTAACCGTACCAGCTGATTCCTCTGAACTCTCTTGGCAACCATGCTTTAACCTGTCCGATATGGACGTAAGCTGTAAGAGGAATACCTATAGGTCTCTGTCTTGAACCAAGACCGTAGTTAGTCAAAGGATCTCCGAAAGGTCCTGCAGCAGGTCCCTTTGTAAGGTCGTACTGTGTGCCTTCAAAGTGATCGCCTGATATTTTGAAAATATCGTCTACTGATAAAAGCTTGTCTGGTTTTACGAAAAGAGGATACTCTTTTGCATTGTCTTCAATCTTCATCGAAGGGGCAACGAGGTCGAATACTCTCCATTCTCTCTTGTTATGTGCATTTCTGTTTGCATAAACTTCAGCAGGTCTGAACTTTTTACCTGAGTTCGGATCATACCAGCCTTTGTTTATAGCATATTCAACAAAACCGGGTGAAGTGAGAACTTCATACTTAACGCCTGAAACTGGGTCTATACCGTCTCTTGGGTCAACAAGAATTCTCATGGTGTTTGCGCCAACGTAAACCATATCGTCTGGCATCTTTACAGCCATCCAAAGGTTTGCGCCGTAGAACTCCATAATCCATACTTCTTTACCGTCGGTGATGTCCATTAACTCTCCGCCACCGCCGGCAACGCTCCAACCGTACTTGTTAATGAGTTCTCCCATTATCTGAACTGCTTCTCTTGCGGTTGTTGCTCTTTCAAGAGCTATATCCTGTGCTGCCCAGCAGTCAACAATTCCTTCCTCATCTTCAAAGAGGGCCTGTCTTACGGCTTTTCCATAATCATTGCTTGTAGTTATACCGGCAGTTGATTCGCCGATGGCTACTCCCCATTCATTCATGAAGGAGTATCTGGAGTGGAAGTACTTGTAGGTCTGTGCGGGCTGTGGGTCGATACCCATGACCATGGCTCTTCCGTTTCTGTTCTTGTTATAATCTACATTTGGAAATTTGGAGTAATCAATATAGTCGTGTGAATCAAGAACTATATCTCTTACTGTTCCTGACTGCCATTCTCCGCCAGGAAGAATCCATAATCTGAAATCGGCAACCGAAGAATCGTCGTTATGAGTTATTATTGCCGAACCGTCAACTGTGGCTTTGTTTCCCACTGCAATGATTGTACAGGTGAAAGCTACAGTGCTAACTAAAAGAACGATAAGCGTAAAAAGAGCTACCAGTATCCTTTTTTTACCCATGCTATATGCACCCCCGTAGGTTTTTGAGTAGAGACCCAATTAGAAACAAAAAAATTATTGGTAGAATACTCTGGATGGATCAGAAGTTGCAGGATCGTGGAGGAAATCTCCAAGAGCTGCGTTTCCTTTGGTTGTTGCGGGTTCCATTATATCGTGAAAGCCCGGAAAGTCAAGAACGAGCTCTTTGTCAGGATAGAGCATGCTCATCCATTTTATGGCTTCCTTGGTACCTTCGAGGTGCCTGGCGACTCTATAGTACATAGGAGCGCCCTTTACAACGTATCCACCCCTGCCGTCTTCATCGATAGGCATGGTTATTCCTTCCCTTGAATCATACCTTGCGAAAAGAAGCTTCTTATCTGCTGCTGTCTGTATGAACTCGTCGTTTCCTTCCATGAGAAGATCAACGGTTACTCTTCCTGCAACTCTTTCTATGAAAGGTTCAAGAGTTTCCATAAGAAGAACAAAGGTATGATGGGACGATTTGTTTATAACTTCAAGCTTTTTATCATAATCATAGGCATAGCCTGACATTTCAAGCTTTACAAGCTCTGGAACAAGCTCTTCGTCTATGGCATAGTCTCCTACTTCTCTGTGTGAAAGACCTCTGAGTTTTTTAGGAGAAGCTTCGGCCTTCATGGGGAACTTGTATGTATCAAGGGTCATCTGTGCCAGCAGTGATATTTCATCTGCAAAGTTATGTGCAACGTATGTGTCGACAACCGGATACATGAGCGATGCTTCGTGATAGTCAAAGTATATGTCTACTTTTTCTTTTCTCATAAGCTCCATGAAAGCATAGGAAATTCTTTCGGTAAGTGTTCCGTCTGCTCTTCCTGGCCATGTTCTGTTGAAGTTCCTCATATCCTGGTAGGTCAGGTTCTGTCCTGAAGGATAGTGAACATATGTGAAAGGATCAGGCCACTGGTCAAGTGGGTTTGTGTTTCTGTCACCGATCTTGTACTGCTTAGGACCAAATGCTGTATCTATAGTATAGAACATCGGATAAGCATTTCCAAGCATACCAAGGGTGTTGGCGCTTCTGTTGGCAACAGGTACAACAAAGACCTTTCCTTTTTCGACTTTCATGTTTTCGGCAAGTATGTATCCTGCCATCATTGTAGCAGGTTCATAAGGATGGGTTCCACCCATGAGAAGTGCCACTCCTCCGGGAACTCCTGAATCATATACATATATCGGAGTATCGCCCCATGTGCCTTTAAGACTCGGGAGGTAATCGCTTAGCATTATTTGCTTTGTAAGACCTTCCGAAGCTACTAATGATTCCTTATAATGTCTAAGATTCCAAAAATCCATTCCTGCAATTATTCCCATTACTCCTATCAAAACCAAAACTATAAGCTTGAACCAGACAGGTGCACTTTTATTCTCTTTATTCACAGTTATTCAGCTCCTTACTTTATATGAAGGACTCTGAGTATAAAAGTCACGATTACATATGCATAGACAATATCGTATACCCAGCCTTGTCTCTTATTTCTTTTAAAAAGGTTTTTTACCAGAAACAAACAGATTATTGCTGCCAGAACAAAGTAAAGCTGATGGATTATCTCCTGGATTATCAACATATTATCATACCTCCCCTATCAAGAAATAACAAGGAACTTGAATTGATTCGGGAAAATAAACATTATCAAAGCTACGGCTGCCATGAAAAGAATAGGAACAAGGGCAGACTTAAGGAATGACATATAGCCTTCCTCGTACTTAACGGATTCAATGCTTAATCTTCCGACAATTCTGGAAGGAGGCAGACAGTCGCCTATCGGGAAAATAAGACTGAGAGCGGCTGTAACAACTGTAACGTTGAAACCGAGGTTATTGAAAAGGAATATTATAGGAGTACCGAGTATAACAGCGCTTCCGTAGCTCAATGATCCCTGTGCAAAAGGACCGAATACAAGAACCAATGCGTATATTAGATAAATCGGAAGGGTTACGAAGGTTATAGCTATAAGTCCTTTTACGCCAGTTGCGTTCATTACGTTGACAAGTGCACCAACGCTTATAACTGTAGCAAGAAGCGGGAATACCTGTTCCATTGTGTTACTCATAACTTCAAGCCATTTTTTGAAAGTAGTCTTCTTTGGATTGCAGAGAAGAGCGACTACTGTACAGAGTACAAAGGTCAAAGGCAAACCGAATATCGGTGTGGAGAATGCCGCATACTTCTGAAGAAGTATCAGGATGATCAGTGCCACAAGCGGAAGAAGTATCCTGAACCAGTTCATTCCGGGAACTTCTGGTGGCAGACTGGCGAGAATCTCTTCTTTTCCCTTTGGCTTTGCTCCTCTGCCGTACCATATTATGGTAAATATACTTATTACAGCTATAGGAGCGAGAAGAACAACATCAAATCCTACGTAAGGCATATTCGCCTGGGCGGTCATGAGCATGGCCCAAAGGTTTATAGGAGGCGCAGCCGCTGCGAGCATTGCAAACATGTACATAAATCCGACTATCTGTTTTTTTGAAAGTCCCATGTAAGTGAGAACGGTAGTTACAAGTCCTCCGACAACAAATATCGAAACAGAACCTGCTCCTGTCAATGCGCCTGGGATTATCATGAATATTGCCATAAAGATCATCATAATCCATTTGTGGTTATAGAATCTGTTTACCAGCTTTCTGACAAGTGCATCCATGGCTCCCGTTTCGCTGTATATGTTAATGAAAAGGGAAGCGGTAACAAATATTAGCGCTACATCAAAATAAGTAAACCAACCTTCTACGAGGATTCTTACCGGAAATCCGAAACCTCCCGCTATTGCCCCGGCGATTGCCGTTATAAAAATTGAAAGTTCTGTCGACTTCAACTTCCAGCTTGCGATAGCAAAGGTGGCCACCATAACTAATGCTGTTATAATAGTCTGTAGGTACACCTTAATTCCTCCCTAAAATTTGCCCCTGTACGGGGCAAATGTATTTTAACTGCGGATTACTTGTTTGCAAACCAGAACTTTATTATTTTCTGAATTTCAAGCTGGTTATCAAGGATGGTAAGGGGAATATTCTTTTCTTTGGCGATTTTTGTGAACTTGCCGTCGAAGTTGCTGTCCTTTGTTACAACCAAGTAATCGGCATAAGGAGCAATAACGTCTATGGATTTTTCGTTTGCGCTGTCGCCTCTTCTGACCTGTCCTTCAATGTGGATGGCAATAATGGGCATTTTAAGATTCTTGGCTTCCTTGACCATTTTTTCTACTCTTGATATTTCATCATCAATGGTTATTCCTGATGCGCCAAGACCCTTTGCTGTTGAACCGATAACGGCTATAAGTGCTGAATAAGGATTACCTTTTTCATCGGTGAGATCTTTGTTCATAGAATTTTCTTTTCCTGGTTCGGCATTTGAAGCGAAATCAACGGATTTCTTAAAGGTTTTGGTGGCGAGGAACTGAGCCTCCATCATCTTTCTGCCTGTTCCCTGGCCTACGTTGGTAAGAAGGAAAGGTGTTTTTATCTTCATCGGCTCGGCTCCGGTGTAAGCGAACAGGCTGATTGAAGAAAGTAAAACCATAACTAAAACAAGTGTTGACAAAACTTTTTTCATAAGCAGTGACCTCCTCATATTGAAATATACAGATTAACATTTAATATTATAGCAGAACTTTTTTTTTCAAAGAAGAGCCGTAAGTCATAAATATTGTCATTCTCAAGGAAATAAAAGCAAATTAAAGTAAGCTATCTGAACTTTTTACATACGAAGCGGTTTATTAAAAGTTCTATTCTCTGTGGCTTACAATAGTAATTTTTGAGTTGCGGTTTTTAAGAAAAAAAAGTATTTTTTCAATTAACTCATCGTTGATAAGTTTATCAGCTAATGTAATTCGCAGTTTGTTAACATATTTGTCCTTAAAAGTTCGTATAGCGAATTTTTCTGAATACAAAAATTCATAAAGACTTAATGCAAAAGTATCTTTTCGGTTCAACCTGTCAAAGTCCAGAAAGATGAAGTTGGTTTGACTTGGGATGGCATATTCTTTAAGTTTTTCAATCATGGTCTCTCTCTGTCGTACTATGTACTGTATACGGGTTTGTATGAGTTCACGGTTATCTAAAAGTACTTTTATCATACTCTGGCTAAGGCTATTTAAGCTGTAAGGGGGTCTGACCTTATAGATTTTTTCTATGACGGTACTGTCAGCAATTAAATACCCTGCTCTTATTCCTGCAACTCCGAATGCTTTTGAAAAGGTCCGAAGAATAATAAGATTTTTATACTTTTTTGTAAGATAAAGGCAGTTTTGGGTTGAAAATTCAAAGTATGCTTCATCGAGTATCACATTTACACCTGTATCGAGAATAGCGGTTATGGTTTTTATATCTTGGATATTTCCTGTTGGATTGTTTGGGGAGCATATAAAGACAGCCTTGGTTTTTTTGTTTATCAGTTTAAATATTTCCTGGGATATCATCCAATTGTTGTCCAGCTCTGACTCTATGATCTTTACTCCGTTAAGGCGGCAGTAAAAGTAATACATCTCAAATGCCGGGGGAGTGATTATGGCTTCTTCCCCTTCGAGAACCCTGAGCAGGTCACCAATAAGCTCATCACTGCCGTTTCCCGTGGCAATATTTTGAAATGGGATATTTATAAAATCTCCGATTGTTTTTCTTATACCTTCGGAAAATAGATCCGGATATCTGTTGAAGTTAATTTTTTTTAGTTCGTTGAAGAACTCTTCTTTGATGGCGGCGGGAATGTCAAATGGATTTTCATTCCTGTCAAGCCTTATAATATCGTTCATTTCATTCTCCTTTTCAGTTCTGCCATGATGCTTTTTAATTCTATCCCTTCGTACCTCATAAGTACCAGAAGATGATAAAGCATATCCGCTATTTCGTATTCAAGATGTTCTTTTGTTTCACTTACAAGCACTTCCACGGCTTCTTCCCCAAATTTTTTATAGATCTCTTCTTTCCCTTTTTTAAACAATGAGCAGGTATAAGAACCGTTCTGATAAGTGTTTTTCCTTTCCATGATTGTTTCTTCAAGCTCTTTAAGAACTATAAGAGAGTAATCAGGCACAGCACAGATTGCCGTTGAAGTGTACAAACCATTAAAACAGCTTTTTGTACCGGTGTGGCAGGCAGGACCCTTTTGCCTGACGGTTATAAGCAGAGAGTCGTTATCACAGTCAGATAAAATACCTTTTATGTACTGGAAGTTTCCGCTTATCTCTCCTTTCATTCGTATTCTCTTTTGACTGTTACTGTAGTAGTGCATTAATCCTGTTTCTAAAGAAAGACGGAGGGCATTGGGGTTTACCCAGCCCAATGTTAATACTTCTTTTTCTTCATTTTGAACAATTACAGGAACCACTCCGTTAAATTTCTCCCAATCCAGAGCCTCTTCAAATTTTTTATAGTCTGACATTTATTTTTTCCTCCCTTAGAAATGATTTGAGCGTGTTGGGTGTGAAAGTGTTGCTGTGAAATACCCCTGCTCCGAGTGCGGCATCTGCACCTCTTTCAAATGCCTTTTTAAAGTCGTCCATACTGCCTGCTCCCCCTGATACTATTATAGGAATAGAGATCTTATCAGCAAGCCTGTCAAGCATGTCAAGGTCAAAGCCATTTCTTGTACCGTCTCTGTCAATCGAGGTTATCAAAAGTTCTCCCGCTCCAAGCTGCTGTGCTTTGAGGCACCATTGAACCAGTTCATATGGGGCTTCTTTCTTTCCAGAGGTAGAGTATACTCTGTACTCTGAATTTTTTAATCTGCTATCGACTGCTACTACAAGATTTGCGCTACCGTAACGGATTGCAATTCTTTTTATAAGGTCAGGATTCTCAAGGGCAGCAGTATTTATAAATACTTTGTCTGCGCCGCTTTTAAAAAGATCAGCCACATCATTCACGCAAGATACCCCACCTCCGACGGTAAAAGGAACAGAAAGCTTTTCTGATATTTTTTCCACAAGTTGCAAAAGTGTTTTTCGTTTTTCAAGACAGGCGGAAATATCAAGAAATACTATTTCATCAGCTCCATTTTGCTGATATCTGGCGGCAAAATCCAAAGGATCACCGCTTTCAGATAAATTGTCAAAATTTATTCCTTTTACAACGTATCCGTCTTTTATGTCCAGTGCAACCACTATTCTTTTACAGAGCATACATCTCCTCCGCAAGCAGTTCAGGAGTTATAAGGTTTTCGTAAACAGCTTTTCCGCACACGGCGCCGTAAAAGCCTGTCTCCTGAAGTTTTTTTAAGTCATTGAATTCTTTGATTCCTCCTGCATACATGACCTGTTCATCTTCTTTCCAGAACTTCTTTATTTTTTTAATTCCTTTTAGAGTGCCGTCATTCTGAGTCATGGTTACGACAAACCTTTTTATCCTAGGTGTTAAGAAGCTGTACGCCTGGGCAAGCGAAAGATCTTTTCTTTCAGTCCAGCCATTAAGCAGTATCTTTCCGTTTTTGATATCAAGACTTACCGTTATATTTTTAAAATCTTTTGTTACATCATCAATGAACTTACTATCAAAAGCTTTTGTACCAAGAATTACAGAGGTTACCCCTATCCTGAAGGCTTTCTCAATAAGTCTGTGGCTGCGCAGCCCTCCTCCCAACTGTACCTGAACGCCGGTTTGATGTATAATTTTTTCAACCATTTTCATATTTTTGGGTTCTCCTTCGAAAGAACCATTCAGATCAATTATGTGAAGCAGTTTGAATTTTTTGGAGAGTTTTGCAGCAATCTCCAGCGGTTCACCGTAATAAGACACCCGGCGTATATTTCCTTTTTCAAGTCTGACAGCCTGGTTGTTAAGAAGATCAATTGCCGGAATAAATATCATACTGTCCTCCTGAAATTTTCAATAATTTTTTCTCCACTTAAGTAGGATTTTTCGGGATGAAACTGTGTGAGAAAGATATTATTTTCCTCTATAACGCTGCACATTCTCAGGCAGCCTTTTTCTGAAAGGTGCTGTGTGAAAGCTAAAGACTTTATATTTTCAGGTACTGCATAAAAGGAGTGGACAAAATAGAAGAAATCTTTTTCAGAAATATTTTTGAGTATTCTAGAACATCTGGTTATAGTCAAACTGTTCCATCCCATATGAGGAGCTTTGGCTTTTCGTATCTTTAAGACATTGCCCTTGAAAACGCCCAATCCTTTTTCATGTCCTTCCTCACTTCCTTCAAAAAGAATCTGCATTCCTATGCATATGCCCAGAAAAGGTTTCTGTCTATGTATATGTTCCAGTATGGCAGCTTTTAAATGTCCGATATTCTGCATTACCGTATCAAAGCTGCCCACCCCAGGAAAAATAATTTTATCTGCAGAGCGAATTTCTTTTTCGCACGAGGATACTTCTGCTCCGAAAGCCCTTACTACATTTTTCAAATTTCCTGTTCCTGTATCGATGATAAGTATTTTTTGCATTAGAGCACACCCTTGGTGGAAAAAACATAGCTGCTTTCTTTTATAGCCTGTCCAATAGAAAGACCAAGAGATTTGAAGCAGGCTTCAATTATATGGTGGGCGTTGTATCCGGCAAGCTGCTTTAAATGAATGGTTGCTGAAAGAGATCTGCAAAGGCCGCCTACAAACTCATGCAAAAGAGAAAGTTCAAAGCCCTCTTCCTCATCCCGTATCTTTAGGTCTAATTCGTAATAAGTCCTGGATATGTCTATGCAGCATAGTATAAGCGCATCATCCATAGGAGCCACTGAAGTACCAAATCTTGCATAATTTTTATCTTTTATAAGCTCTTTCAGATACATTCCGGTTGTTATGCCGCTGTCCTCCCATAGATGATGACGCAGGTCGTAAAAAGTCTTGAAGCTTACATTCCTATGCATATAAAAAAACATAGTTATAAGCATATGCTTCAAAAATTTATCTTTACAGGAGATAACCATATCTGCACAGTCCTCCAACATTATTTTTGTTTCCGAAGTAGTTCTTATCATTGTCTGACCTCCAGTGATTTTTTGTGTGCCGCCATCTTTTCTATTTCAGACATTCTTATTCCAAGATGTCTGAATTCAAGAAACTCCCTGCGGCTCATCTTTACATAAGAAGAAAATTTTATAAAATCATAAACTGTAAGAACAGATGAGAATCTGGCGGTTTTATCCGTAGGAAGGACATGATTGGAGCCGCTGAAATAGTCGGAAGCGGCTGTAGGAGAGTAATCTCCGCAGTATACCGCGCCAGCGTTCCTTATATAAGGAAGATACTTTTCAGGAGTCTGAACCATGAGTTCAAGATGTTCTGGCGCAATTTCATTGACTTTCTGAATGCACTCCTCTATAGTTGAGCAAAGTATTTTAGTTATTCTGGTACTTTCGATTGAACGGCAGAGCTCAGATGAAGTCGTTATAAGATAAGCTCTTGAATCATCACCGTGTTCAAGTTGCGCCTGCAGGTCGCTCATTATATACTCGAGCTGTGAAGAACCGTCAGCTAAAACGCATACCTCTGAAGGGCCTGCTAAACAGTCTATTCCAACCGTTCCGTAAAGATATTGTTTGGCGGCAGTAACGTAAGCGTTTCCGGGACCGAAGATTTTTTCGGTTTTCTTCATGCCGACACCGTATGCCATGGCGGCAATAGCCTGTACTCCGCTTATTTTATACAGTTCATTTATTCCTAATTTTTTTGCTGTATATAGTATGAAAGGATCCACTTGTCCGTCAGTCGAACCACAAGCTACAGCTATTTCAGATACTCCGGCCAGCATAGCCGGAACGGCTGTCATAATAAGAGTTGAAACCAGAACTGACTTTCCGCTGGGTACGTATATCCCGATGCGGCTTATGGGATTAGCCAATAGTCCGTATTCTGAATCATTCTGTGTGTAAAAAATACTCTTGACCTCCTGCCTGCTATGATAATTTTTTACTCTGTGGACGATGGCATCTATAACTTCTGCGTCGTGAGGACTTATAGATATTTGTACCAGTTCCTTCTGGCTTACAGGGAATGGTCCAGAAAATCCATCAAACTTTTGGCTGTATTTTAAAAGTGCAGTCATTCCGTTTTCTTTAATGTCTTGCAGGATGCTGCGGACGTAGTCATACATAAGAAACCTCCCTTATTTTGTTGATTATTTCTGTTATTTCTCTGTTTTTGATCTTCATTGAAAGCTTATTTACGCAAAGAACCGACTGTATATCCATAATCTTTAGTACTTCTCTGAGGTTATTCTCCTTAATGGTCCTGCCGCTGTCGACTATGTCAACTATACAGTCGCTTATGTTGCTTATGCAGCCCAGTTCAACTGAACCGGCAAGTTTTATTATCCTTACCGGGATTTCTCTTTCTCTGAAAAAATTTTGAGTTATCTTTGGATACTTGGTTGCGATAGTGAAGCCTTTCATATCGCCAATCGAGAATATTGAGTTTTTATGGGATATGATACTCATCCTGCATATGCCTACAGGAAGCGTTACAGGAGTATAAACTTCATTTATAAGTTCAGCAAGCGTATCGCTTCCGCATATTCCCAGATCTGTTCCGTTTTCGACAAAAACAGGGACATCTGAGCTTCTTGGGAATATAAAGGTTATGCCGTCTTTTTCTATGGATAGTTCTCTTGAAGCTGGCATAGGCACTAAGATACTAGCTTTTTCTAAAAAAGGTCTAATTTTTTCCAAAAGTCTTCCGCCCGGAACAGCAAATTTTAAATTCACGAGATATCTCCCCCAATAAGTCTTAAAAGATTTTCAAGGTTGAACGACATGCCGCATCCCCAAGAAGTCTTTGTTTTATATACTCCCCCGGTCGCAAGCATAAGTGTTGAATCTGTTGAAAAAAGGTTGAATACCAAATCTGTGTAATACTCTTTCTGATTGATAAACGATGCGTCAAACCATACTCTTTCATCATCTATCTCTTTCATAAGCTCCCAGATCGATGGGATAGCTGGCTTCTGCGTTCTTAATTTTAGCGTTTCTAAAATATTCTTTTTGATTTTTTCAGGAATATTCATTTCAAAGATGGGTGAAAAGTTCTGGCTTTTAACTGCTTCAAATACTTCTTTTCTTAGGTTTTTTATTCCAGCACAAAGATCTTCCCAAATTTTCAACGAGCCTATATCGATCCAAAAACTTGTTTTTCCAAGTTTTTCCATAATGGTTATGGCTGTTCTCAAAGTTTCTGCCATGTTTATCCTCTCTTGTGCACTTATTATTTCAAAAGCTATCTGCCACGATGAGTTCATATATCCGTCAAGTTTTTCTGCAATATAAAATACTTTGGCTGTATTTTCTGTAAGTGTGTTTATGAGACAGGATGTAATATCCGGATTTATAACATAAAAATTTTTGCCGTCCGAAAACTTAAGTCCGCCGCATACATAAGAAGAATATTCATAGACCGAAGATGGGAATATTTCATGAAAGCATTTGTCATGAAATACATCTCTTATGACAGAAGTTATAAAAGCATATTTTTTAGATACAGATAAAAAATCCTTACGTCTCAAAGCTGTTGTTTGCATGGTATCATCTCCTGTAAAAAAATAAAAAAATACCGGTCACAGTTGCATGACCGGTATTTTTATTGGATCAGTCTTTAAGAGATACGCAAAAAGACATGATCCGGTAAAAACCGATCACGCCTTGTATGATGCATATTCACATTAAAATTTTTTTGGATAGGTGCTGAAGTATTTGACATAAATATCACCTTAAAAATAAGCTTAACGTATTTTATGGATTATAACATAAGAGAATATCTTCTGTCAATACCAAAAATACTGTTGATAAAAAGTCGTCCGAAATTAATAGGTGCTTTATGAAAATAAAGACCATGATTTGATATAATATTATCTGAAAAGATATATAAAGCTTAAAATAAAGGGGTTTTAGAATGGAAGGGTTTTATAAAAGAGCATTCAAGCTGGCACTTCCCATGGCTATGCAGCAGTTTATATCTATAAGTGTCAATTTTGTTGATACACTAATGATAGGTCAGCTGGGCGAGATACCGATAGCTGCGGTCGGACTGTCCAATAAAGTTTTTTTCTTGTACTCGCTTCTTTTATTCGGCTTGTGCAGCGGCGGCTCGATTTTCATAGCCCAGTTCTGGGGAAAAAAAGACTTTAAAAATATTTCCAAGAGCATGTCTATAATGGCTGTAAGTTCGGTGATTTTTTCTTCAGTTTTTTTTGTAATGGGGGCATTTTTTCCTCATTTTACAATGAGGATATTTTCTCCTGATATCCAGGTTATCAATCAGGGTGCTGTTTACCTTTTCATAATAGCTTTTAGTATTCCTTTTACGGGTCTTACCAACGTTTATGAAGCAACGCTGAAAAGTACAGAACATCCTGTTCTTCCTATGGCTGCAAGTCTTATAGCGCTTAGTGGGAATATCTTTCTTAACTGGGTTTTTATATTCGGTAACCTTGGTTCCCCCAAGCTTGGGGTTCAGGGTGCCGCAATTGCAACCTTTATAGCAAGGATTGTACAGTTTATGATACTTTTCATTGCAAGCGAAATCAGAAAGTATCCTTCTAGATTCCGCATATGTGATATAAAATCTATAAGCGTAAATTATCTTAAGACGTTCTTTTCTTATACAGTTCCGACTATAGGCAATGAGTTCCTCTGGTCGTTGGGAACGGTCATGTATTCTATAGTCTATGCTCATATGAGTACCCAGACCATTGCAGCAAGAAACGTTATGGAAACAGTCGAGTCCTTTGCATTTGCCCTCTTATTTGCACTTGCGGGAGCGACAGCCATAATGATAGGAAAAGAGCTGGGACAGTCTAACTATGAAAATGCCAGAATGACGGCTAAAAAAATGATAGTATTTACCGTCATGATTTCGACATTTACCCTTTCTCTGGTTCTTGTATTTGCCAAGCCGATGCTTGGGCTTTTCCATGTTGATGATGCGGTAAGGAAGATGATCTTTAATACGCTTATAATATCCATGCTCTTTGTTCCCATAAAAACCATAAATCTGGTTGGGGTTGTGGGTATCCTCAGAGCAGGCGGAGACACCAAGTTTGCTTTCTGTACAGACGTTGGCGCAATGTGGATAATAGGTGTTCCTATGGCATTTTTGGCCGGAATACTTCTTAAGCTTCCATTTGAGTTAGTCTATCTTTTTACCATGGGAGAAGAAGTTTTTAAATCCTTCGTTCTTTTTTTTAGGCTCAGATCAGGCAAATGGATAAAAAATGTGGTTGATGCCATGCAGGAGATATAGCAATCATGAAAAACAGGTTTTTATATGCGTTTCTTTCGGCATTTTTATTTGGATTAAGCACTCCTCTCTCAAAAATAATGCTTTCTGAAGTTCCACCCGTACTTCTGGGTGGAATGCTTTATTTGGGAAGTGGAGCCGGTTTGGCAGCTGTATCGTTTTTTGGAGGAAAAAAGAAGAGGTTTGATGTTGCAGATCTTAAGTGGCTTATTCTAAGTATTATCTGCGGGGGAATCATTGCACCTGTAGTTCTTCTTTTCGGACTAAACCATACATATTCCGGTACATCGTCACTTCTGCTGAACTTTGAGGCTGTTGCCACGACGGTTATTGCCGTATTATTCTTTAAGGAAAAAGCCAATAAAAGAATTTTTGCTTCACTTTTTCTAATTACCGTTGCATGCATAGTCCTTACGGTAAATTTTTCAGAGAAAATCGCTTTTAATTCATGGAGCTTACTAATAGTACTTGCATGTCTAATGTGGGGAATGGATAACAACTTTTCTAAAAAAATGTCTGAAAACGATCCTGTGACAATAGTTATGATAAAAGGGATTTCAGCAGGGACCGTCAATGTTATTCTTTCTGTTATCTTTGAAAAACCTATTGTACAACTTAACTATATAGCCTTTTCAGCAGTAATAGGTTTTTTTTGTTATGGAGTTTCAATAGTGCTTTTTATACTTTCATTAAGACGTATAGGTACGAGCAGAACAAGCATGGTTTTCTCATCCGCTCCTTTTTTTGGTGCTGTAGTTTCATTTATCATCTTCAGAACATGGCCAGATACTATATTTGTTTTGGCTTTTTCAATACTTGCTATTGGAATTCTTGTACTGCAGAAATCTGATTTTCAAAAATAACTATCAAGGTGCTCAGACCCTGATAGTTATATAAGTGCAAAAAGCAGAAAAAGGAAGTTACCTTCAAATTTGACGTTAACGAAAGGAGTAATTTTTTCAAATGGCTTATAGACAATATCGGTTATAATTCCGGCTTTTAAATCAATGGTCACATTCATCCACGGTTCTTTTAAAGAATAACCCAGATAGCTTCTCAAAGACATATCATAAGCCATACTTCCTTCAAAAACAGAGTCCTGCCAAACCGAGCCAACTTTTAAACCGTTGCACCATCCTATGCTCATAGGGAAGAAGTATTCAAAATCAAAAAAAGTTTTAAGTTCCAAATCTGCTGAAAAAGTATTTCTGCCATACACTGCACATTCGTTTTCCCCTACTTTATAGCTTGGTCTTATGTAAAGCGGTACATTTGTAGAAAAGTCGTTTATCATGCTGTAATTAAGCTTTCCCGAAAGGATCAGATATCTTTGCAAAAGACCTATCTGGCCGCTGCTGTCAAGCGAAAAAATAAGATAGTACCATGGTATCAGGTTAGTTTGGGTACCAGCTCCTGCTGAAAGACCAAAACTACTTTTAATGAAATTTGTTTTTTTATCGCTATAAGAAAACAAAGAACCTGTATGGAAAGCTGTGTCAAAATTAAGCTGCTGCAGAGCAAAGGCAGTAGATTTCTTCCAGTGTGAGTTCACTTCAAGAGAGTTTTGCAGATCCATAAAAAAACTTTCATTATAATGATCTCCGAATATATTCTGGGTAAAAACAGTCTGTACCCCTCCATAGAGATATTCGTCGGATGCTTGCTGGACAAAGCTGTTCCATTGAGATGAAGACACCTGCAAAGCAGTTTCCTGTCCAAAGACCATATTTAAATTGAAAGAGCTCTCATGTTCCTTAAAAAGCATGTAGTAGCTTTTATATCCGTACAGGCTGAGAGAAAGATTTCCATTAAAAGTACCGTCCTGTGAAAAATAAAGAAAATCCGGATATACCGATGAGAAAGCAACACAAAGCCCAAGTATAAAAAAGAATAAGAGTATTTTTTTCATTTTGACTTTCCTCCTTCGATGTAGCGTATGTTGTCTATCAGAATATCTCCTTTCTTGGTTTTATCGAATATAAACTCAATTTTCTGGATGTCTGTGTTTTCTTCAAACTTTATATATACACTTTGCAGAACAGTTCGTATATCTTTGCGGACATTGAGAACCGTAACGGCAGGAGTTTTTCCTATATCTATAAACTCTCTTAGAGAAAAAGCCTGTTGATTTCCATCGCATGTGGTAAGTCTTATACTGAAATCAAGCATCGTAAGAGATGTATTTTCTGATTTCAATGCTGTTGCAGATGCAGTATCTTCAGCATTGTATACAAATATATCAAAAGCTAGCCCATCTGATTTTATGGAGCTGTTTTTTGAAAAAAGTTCATAGCTTGGAATTGGAGACACTTTTGATGCTGTATCCCACTTCAGGTAGGTTCCCCAATTATTCTGATCGCCCGATATGAGCCATATCTTGGACTCTGACCAGTTGTCAAAATACTTTGCCGATGATTCCCAGTTTTTAAGCCCGGCAGAAGTAAGCTCTATGTCTTCATCAAAATCTGCTAAAATTCCTTCATTTCCACAGGCAAAAGAGTTGATATAAAAGGTGTCAGCCATCCATTCATGATAGGCACGTGGGTTTTTAAAGAAATCACGGTATCCTTCTTCAATTCCGAAGCTGTACAGAAGAAATGAGGTTATAAGAGTTTTAGCTGTTTTCTGTTGCTGTTGCGCAGATAAAAGACTGCTTCTCAATGAAGGAAAAGGATCTTGCTTTTCTGCCCATATGCTGTTAAACTGTGCATGATTTGCACCGTAAATCCAGAAAGATGATTTCATAAGCGTTCCAGAGAGTTTCACGCTGTTATAGAGTCTTGTTCCTGCAAAGAAAAACACATCTCCGTCCTGTGAACCATGGATTACAAGGTAGTTTGTACCGCTGGTGGAAATAGTTTTCATAGAAGGCCTGTACTGCCCTTCTATTGGTGCTATTGAAACTACTGCCTTAATCGGAAGGTTGAAATCAAATTCCAGAGTGCCGTTATCCGGATATCTAGAAAGCTTGTTGAAGTTGACTGCGTGTACTACAGCCTCACCGCCTCTTGAATGCCCTATTATACCTATATTTTGTGTATCCAATATTCCGTAGAGAGGGTTGGAGGGATCATTGTTCCAGCTCAATATAGTTTTAGCGTGATGGAGAAGGACATATGCCCGGGCATCGTTTTCATTTCCGATAGAACCGTTAAGAAAGTTTTCGTCAACGGAAACAAAAATAATACCTAATGAAGCCAGATGTTCTCCCAGATAATCGTATCCTGCTTCTGAAAATTCCTGTGCAGGATGGTTTCCGTGTATGCAAAGCACCAGGGGATACCTTCCCTTTTCTTTGGGATACCATACTATTCCGTTCAGAGGAACACTTGAACAATCATATCCCCAATATCCGGAATCTATCTTTTCAACCAGTTTGGAAATATCCAAAACTGAGGTTGAGACCGTTATAGTTTCCTTGGAATACTCTTTTCTTCTTGGATTGACACCGCCTGCGTAAAAAAATTTTCCTACACTCAAGCTACCTTTTTCATATGGTTTTTTCAGTACTGTTTCTTTTACCGGATCGGGCAGCCTGCCCATATAATTTTTGGCAGCATCTATAGAAACAGCACTGCAAGAAATAAGCAGTATAGATACAACGATCAGCAATGCAATGAATTTAAGTTTATTCATATATCGTCTCTCCTTCAAAAAGTTTTTACATGTGAATTATAGCATGTCTGTTGTGATATGCAAAAAGCTATAGTATTGAAAATTATTTGTAAAAAAGATTTTTGTATTTTTAATGATTCAAGTATACAATACTTTAAATATTGATAAAAAAGGTGGTGTTTTTATGGAACTGGGATGCAGTTTGTCAGAGATTTTTTAGGTATTTTTTCTTCCATAGCGCAAGATCTTCATATGTATCTTCTGAAAGATTCCTCAGTGCATTCAAAGCTGCAGATTTTTTTGACCTCTCCTTCGTTTCACGGACTCATGGCTTATCGCTTTTACAGTTTTTTCAACAGGTACAGATTTTATATACTATCCTGGCCGATGTACTTCTGGGCAAGGATCATTTTTTCCATGGATATCCATCCTTCGGCGGAAATACAGCCCGGAGTGGTTATTGATCATGGAATTGGTGTAGTTATAGGAGAAACGGCATCGGTTGGCACAGGAAGTCTTATATATCATGGTGTGACTTTAGGTGCAAAAAATAACTGTCTGGGAAAAAGACATCCTCAGGTTGGAAATAATGTGGTAATAGGAGCGGGAGCAAAGATTTTAGGGTATGTTTTCGTAGGAAATGATGTAAAGATAGGTGCCAACTCAGTTGTACTGAGAGATATTCCATCTATGGTTACAGCAGCCGGCATTCCGGCAGAGATCAAAAAAAATAAAGCGGTATATTATGCCCAAAAAGAGGTGGAAAAATGATT
>DJGH01000004.1:15139-44772 GCA_002431635.1 Petrotoga sp. UBA5851 | reverse complement strand
ATTAATAAAATCAAAAATATTATACTAAAACATTTTATCAAAGTAAATTATTTGGACAAAACATTAAAAAAACAGTTACATATTTAACTAATATTGTTACTTCAAAACGTTAATAAGTTTTCTTGAATCTATTTGTAACTTACAAATATAATAAAGTGACATTATAATATATTAAAATGAATTTATGCATTAACATTTTAGCAATCATAATTATCTTTTTACACTCTGTCCTTTCGATAAGGCTTACACGAAAAAAGACTATAGATCCAACGAATGAATATAGGTTCTCAGATACTCTCATTTCAGTTTTGTCAAAAGCCTTTAGATTGATATAATATTACTGGATTGGCATTATAACTTAGTTTTTATTATATAAAAAGAGGTGTGGAACTTGAAGATAAGTATAGCTGGAAGTTCTGATATTCCAAAGATAGCAAGGGTACACGTGGATGTTTGGAAGAGCACCTACAAGGGGATAGTTTCGGATAACTACCTTCAGCAGCTTTCATATGAAAAATCTGCCAAAAGGCTTATGGGGATCTATGAAAAAAATGAGAGCATAATTCTTATGGCTGAAGATGGAGATAACGTTATAGGTTTTCTCAATGGAGGAAAAGAAAGGAAAAATGATCCTGTTTACAAGGGTGAAGTCTATGCTGTATATATACTCGAACAGTATCAAAATAAAGGCGTAGGCCGTGAATTGATAAAATTCTTCACCAAGTATCTTCTGGAAAATGGAATTAATAACATGATAATATGGGCTTTTACAGAAAACAAGTACCGTTGTTTTTATGAAAAACTTGGTGGTAAAGCTCTCAGAAATGATTCATATACCATCGACGGTAAATCACTCGGAGAAACCGGATACTGCTGGGACGACATCAGCAACATACGGTTTTGACTAAAGGGAGGAAAAGATGAAAAAAATATTTCTTGAGCTTATTGTATTGTTCTTTGCACTAGTGTGCAGCGCAGTAACAGACGTACTTACCGAACCGCTGAACCTTTATGGAGCTGACCATACCAGTACAGGTAATTATATGGTACATAACAGCGAGGTTTCAGCAGTTCTTGATGAAAAAAGCGGATTCATTACGGCCGTTTTTTTTAACCGCAACAAGATAAATATTGTTGATGCTATAGGTCCGTCATTAAAAGACGAAAATCTTATTCTTTCACAGATACAGCCTATACAGGATGGTTTTTTGGTTTCTTTTTTATCCGAGAGTTTTTCAGTTCAGACCATACTTCATCTTTCAGGGAAAACACTTTTTTTATCTACTGAGGTAAAAAACATATCGCAAAATGAAAAAAGTTTTTCATACTACGATATATTTGATTTTAAGAACAGCAGTCCCGACTTTTATGCTACTAAGCTGTACGACAGATACTTGCTTAGTGTATCACAAACAGGTATCTCACTAGGTTTTTCAACGGAAGGGGAAAATATCTCCAAAAGAGTTCTTGTGAACAACAGAACCGGTGTGGTATATGCTCCTGTCAAAAAGCTTATCCCCGGTGAAAGTATACTGCTTGAAAGAGTTTTAAGAGTTGAAGAAACCCTTTCTGACCTTCAGCAATACTTTGGAGAAAGATACGGTATGCCGCTCAGAAAATATACAGGAAAGCTTAAGGAAGGATACGGCGGAGTAAAGATCGTAGCTTTTACACCTTTAAAGCAGATTGTTTCAATAACCAGAACCCTTGATGATGGAAGCTTCCAGTTTATGCTAGATGAAGGAAAGTATCTTTTTCAGGCAGAACTGGGCGAAATAAGATCCGAACTCCGTGCACCTCAGGAGAATCTTATTGAGCTTGAAATCGGAAAGATTCCTGATCCCGACTTTGTTTACCACCCTTTCCTCACGAGTCACAGTCAGGGAGAGGTAACCGTAAACTTCAAGCTCAACATGCCTGTTCCGGCATATGTGCTACTGTACGAAAATGGTGTTCTTAAAGAAAAGTCTGAAGAGGCACCTTTAAGCGACTTGTACCATATCAATTTCAAGAATTTTGATCCTAAAAGCTCCTATACTTATGAAGCTGTTGCAGAAAACTTTCATGGAGAGATAACTCTTAAAAGCGGCAGGTTAGAACTTAAAAATCCTGCGGATGCTACTGATGACTACTCTTTTGTTGTATACGGAGATACACAGAAGTATGTGAATATGCACAGCAGAGTAGTACAGAGAATGTACGCCGAAAATCCATCCTTCGTGATACACTGTGGAGATCTTGTAGAAAAAGGTGACTCAACACAAGACTGGATTGACTTTTTTAAGAGCATGCGCCCTCTTGGTCAGAAAGTTCCATACTATACTGTTCTTGGAAATCACGAATACAATACTTTTAATTACTACTCTGCCCTTTCACTACCAAAAGGAGGAGGAAACTATGAAAAACGCTGGTATTCTTTTGAATATGGAGACATATTCTTTATAATGCTTGATTCAAATATTCTTACAGGAGATCCTAACTTTGCCGCTCAGACAGCATGGCTTGAGGATCAACTTAAGAACTCACAAAATAAAAGATACCGATTTTTGGTATTTCATCATCCGTTCTGGACAACTTCCCAGGAGTACGGCCCAATGAAGGAAAATCTTGCGCAGGGTCATGAACTTACTGAATTTTGGCTTGACCTTTTCATAAAATATAATGTTCAGGCTGTTTTTAACGGTCATATACATGGTTATGAACGATATTTCAAGGACGGCATAATGTTTGTTACCTCCGGTGGCAGTGGAGGTCCTCTTGATACAAAGCATACGGCAGAAAAACTTCCCTGGAGTAAAGTCGACGTTACAGGTCACTGGAACTATGTTTTAGCTGAAGTTTCACCTAAAGGGATACTATTCACCGTAAAAGGAGTGGCCAAATCCTTAAAACCTCTTGATGAAAATGCTTTTGAAGAGGAAGACATTATTCTTGACAGATTTTTTATTCAGTAGTGTAAATTTCTGTAATACACTCAGGTGCTCCAAAATCCTTGGAGCACCTTGATTTTATATAAAGTCCATCTTTATCATACCAGAAAAAAGCTTTCCAGAATATTGAAAAAAAACCATCCGGAGTCACTTCGATCTTTATGGCATTTATTTTTTTCCCATTTATTTGTAGTTCTTCCATTCCTTTATTTACAGCATACATTTTCATGCATCTCTCTCCATCAAGGGAGACCAACCAAAATCTTTTATCTTTATTTCCGGAAAGTACCAACTGAGCAAGTGAAAGCTCTATTGACTGCTCCCAGCCGCAGTCATCAATTTTAAAGTTTTTAATGATTTTTTTGTTTTGATCTTTTCCGGCTACCTGAATTACATAACCGTTTCTAACAGCATCATACGACAGTCCGGTTACTTTATTTTCATAACTGAACTCGGTTGTGAAGGTATTCATGTTAATTATCTTATAGTACTCATTTTCACTTTGTTTCTGAGCAATAACCCTGCCATTCTCGCTTGTAATAATGCTTATGGTAAGTATGGTTCTTTTCCCGTTTATTTCTTCGGTATACTCCATTATTTCAGGTTTCTGAGAAAGAACTATTAAAAATATATTAACTATCAGAGCCACAGTTACCGCCCTTTTCATTTCAGCCCTTCCTGTTCTGCCTGAACCAGCCTACAGAATCTTTTATACTCTGTTCAAGGCTTCTTGGAGAAAAACCCAGCTGTCTCCTTGCTTTAAAATTACTTATATTACTGTTGCTGTTCAGAGTATATAACGAATATGGTGTAAGAAGAGCTTTAGTTTTGGTCAGCCAGTAATATGAACAGGAAAACAATGAGGCTACGTATGCCATGGTTTTTCCAATATATCTTTTAGGTCTTTTTATTCCAGTTATCTCTTCAAGCTTATCCAAAAGCTCATCAACCGTTATCTTGTACCCAGAAAGAATAAAAACCTCACCATTTTTGAAATTTTTTTCCGCATTTATAAGCCCTTGAACCACATCTCTTACATCTACAAAATCATACCCGCCCTTTATGTACGTATGCATTCTCTTTGCTGCATATCTTACCATCAGCTCCCCCATTTCGGACACTCTGTGGTCATAAGGGCCTATAACCCCACTCGGACACAAAACCATCGCTTTTATAAGACCTTTTGTTGATGCTTCTAAAACTTCCAGTGTGGCAAGGGCCTTAGTTTTAGCATAATTCCCGACAACTTTTTCGGGATCAAACGGGGTTTTTTCATCGATCACCCTTCCTTCCTGCGGCTCTGAAAAAGCATGAACTGAACTTGTATATATCAGTTTATCCACTTTGTTATATATACAGGCATTTATAACATTTCTGGTGCCAATAACGTTTATATCAAAAAGCTTTTTCTTTTTGAAAGGCATTATTGATATGTACCCTGCAAGATGATATACCGTTTCACAACCTTCAAAAGCTCTGTTCAAAGATTGGACATCTCTTATATCCGCCCGGACTATCAGCGCTTTGGTATCGTTTATGGGGTGTGCGCTTTCATACGGTGGAAGTATGGCACGAACCTGTACTCCCATTCCGCACAACTCACGTACAAGAACATTTCCTATATGTCCAGTTGCTCCGGTTACAGCTATCATAATACCACCCCTTTCGTTTGAAATATTAATAATCAAATCATTTAACTATTAATATTTTACACTATATACCGAAGCATAGTCAAATTCACAGAACAATGCCATAGTAAAGCAAAAACAAATAAAAGCCCGGTTATCTGGAATATTCCAGAATACCGGGCTTTTATACAAAAGAATTATTTTTACAGTTTAAATTTTTTAACTATTTCAAAAAGACTTTCAGAAAGTGTGTTGAGCTCCTGGCTGTCTGTGCTCATCTGCTGGGCACTCGAACTCTGTTGAGCTACCGCAAGACTCATTGACTTGGCCTGGTTGCT
The DNA here is from genome assembly GCA_002431635.1 of Petrotoga sp. UBA5851. Lineage (GTDB taxonomy): Bacteria > Thermotogota > Thermotogae > Petrotogales > Petrotogaceae > UBA5851. The sequence continues at coordinate 39,876 of DJGH01000004.1, read as the reverse complement.
TATATCTTCTATCATCCTTACTGCGCTTGTCATGCTACCCGCCATCTCTTCTGCCGCCGCACTCTGCTCCTGTGCGCTTGCCGATACGTTCTGTATCATGGCTGAGATATCTTCAACACTGTGGAGAATTCCTTTTATCTTTCCCTGTGTCTTTTCGGCTTCTTCGTTTATCTTTTTTATGTATGAGTCTATTACCGTAAATGCTTCTTCTGTCTGTACTGAATGTCTTCTGGTTTCTTCAAGTATGTTGGCTATGTTCTGCGTGGCTTTTTTGCTTTCTTCTGCAAGTTTTCTTATTTCATCTGCCACTACCGCAAAGCCTTTTCCTGCTTCTCCTGCTCTGGCTGCTTCTATCGCAGCATTAAGCGCAAGAAGGTTGGTCTGTTCGGTTATGCTGTTTATGGATTCAACTATCTTGCCTACGTTCTCTGTGTTTTCTGATAGTTTTCTTATTACTGTTTTGGTATGTTCTGAAGCTTTTCCTGTTTCCTGGGCTATGCTGACTATGTTTTCAACAGACTGTTCTCCGTCTTTGGCTGCCTGGGTTACTGTTTCGGAGTTGGTCGAAAGTGACTGCGATGCTTTGGAAACATTCTGTGCACTTGACGCTACCTCTTCGACGGATGCCGACAGCTCCGATATCGCTGCTGATGAGCTCTGGGCATTTCCTGCCATGCTTTCTGACTGTGATGCAAGCTCTTCACTTGTGGCTCCGGTTTCTTCAGATATCGCTGCCAGACTTGAAGCTGATGAGTTCAGATCCTTGGCATGATCTCCTATAGTCTTCATGGAGGTGTTAACCGATTCTATCATCTTCTGCACCGCTTTGGTAAGTGTTCCGAACTCGTCTTTCTTTTTCAGCATATCTTCGTCGACTTTGAGCGAGTAGTCTCCTTCCGATACTTTGAGAAGGAAGTTCGTAACCCTTTTTACCGGTTTGGATACGCTGTTTCCAATTAGTATTGATATGAGGATCACCATCGCCATAATGGCTACTATGATGAATACTATATTAAGTGTCAGCTGGTTGACTGCTTTGTTTAAAAATTCAGTTGTGACAGATACTATAAGCGACCAGTTGGGAGAGTTGGGGATATTTGTATAAAGTATGAGATTCTTGGTTTTATCCGGTTCTGTTATTTCTCCGAATCCTGTTTCATTATTGTTCATCTTTCTACCAAGTTCTTCAAGTCCTATATAGCCTGCTTTGGATGAATCTGCAACATTAAACTTCATAACCTTTTCCGTATCCGGATGGGCTATGACCATTCCTGTTCCGTCCACTATTATTCCATAACTGTCTTCCGTCTTCATCTCGCTTATTATCTGAGATAATGTGGTAAGCTGCACTGATCCGCCAAAAAGTCCTATAGTCCTGTTATTATCATCTTTTATAGCGTGAGCTATATTTACTATTGCAGCATTGGTCGCCTTTGATATAACCGGATTTCCAACAAAATAATCCTTTCCCTGATTAACTATGGCCATGAAGTAATCACGGTCACTTATGTTTGCTGTTCCTCCCGTAGTATTCCATGAACTGCCTTTAAGATCAGCTACAAAAAATATATCGTATGTGTCCTTTCTGTCCTTTGCGGCCTGAATGATGTCATCCTTCATCTTTTCCCAGTCAAGGGTCTGTACATAATCCCTTTGTGCAAAGCTTTTCACTTCATCTATCTTTCCCTGTATCCATCTTCCGACTTCATCGGCACGTGCTCCCGCAACACTGAAAACAAGCTCTTTGGTCATAGGAACCACATTGTTTTGTGTCTGGTAAGCCAAAAAGAACGCCATGAATACAAACATTACGAGCATACTCGCTATAAGCGAGAGTAACAGTTTTCCCCTAACGCTTTTCATATTATGCTACCCCCTAACATATTAAAAAGTTCTGAGCCCATACTAATAATTATAACACTTTAATTCTAATTTGTAAAATATTTGTTTACAATACTTATTAAATTATGACTATTTAATAGCAGGATGTGCATTCAAGGAGGTTTTTTAACGATCAGTTTATTGCATATATGAAATATATTAACTTTTATTATTATCACTTAATAATACTTAGAACTTGCCAAAAAATTAATTTGTAAACTTTCAATGTAATTAATTCTCTATGGAGGTGTCCAATGAATAAAAAGATATTGTTGGTTTTGGCGTTGTCAGTTATTGCAAGTATGACATACGCATCGGTAAAGTATCTTTTCCTGTTTATAGGTGATGGTATGTCCATACCGCAGATAAACTCAGCCGAGCTTTACCTTACTGCTCTTAATGGTGGTTCAACCGTAAAAAAGCTTACCATGAGCACCTTTCCGACACAGGGCGTAACTACAACTTATGATGCTGACTCTTTTATACCCGACTCGGCATCGGCAGGAACCTCTATAGCCTGCGGAGTAAAGACACATTCCGGAGTAGTAGGAATGGATATAACCAGAAATAATCCGGTAAAATCAATAGCAGAAATTGCTAAGGAAAAAGGAATGAAGGTCGGTATCCTGACAAGTGTTTCACTTGACCATGCCACTCCGGCAGTTTTTTATGCCCACCAGGCCTCAAGAAGCTCTTACTACGATATATCAGTCGATCTTGTAAAAAGCGGCTTCGATTATTTCGGCGGCGGCGGCTTTCTCCATCCTAAAGGAAAGAAAAATGACAAGACTGATATATACGAACTTGCAGCTAAAATGGGCTATAAAGTTGTTAAAACCTCCGCTGATATGAAAAAGCTTTCATCTTCAGACGGAAAAGTCATAGTTATAAATGAGATCCTTGCACCAAGCCAAGCTTTACAGTATGAGCTTGACAGACAGTCATCTCCCTCTTTAGCCGACTTTACCGAGAATGCTATAAAGATGCTTGATAATCCAAATGGTTTTTTCATGATGGTTGAAGGTGGTAAAATTGACTGGTCATGTCATGCCAACGATGCGGCATCAACTATAAACGATGTAATTGCATTTGATAGCGCAATTAAAAAGGCCGTTGAGTTTTACAGCAGACATCCTGCAGAAACGCTTATAATCGTTACCGGAGACCATGAAACCGGCGGTATGACCATAGGTTTTGCGGGAACGGGTTATTCGACCTATCTTGATAATATTCAGAATCAGAAAGTTTCTTATGAAAGTTTTGACAGTATTTTTGGCTCTTTGAAGCAGTCTTCATCAAATTTAAGTTTTAAAGATGTTCTTCCTCTCATAAAGGATTATTTCGGTCTGTGTATCCTTACCGAAAAGGAAAAAACTGAGTATACGGCACTTAGCAATTCTGGAAGTAAAGAAGCTTCTGATAAGTTAAGAATGAATCTTTCCGGTAGCGACCTTAAAAAGTTGGAAGATGCTTTCAATATGTCTATGAAGAAGTCTTCCGAAAGGCCAAACGATGATGATACCTATCTTCTTTACGGCGGATATGAACCGCTTTCAGTGACATTAACCCATATACTCAATCAGAAGTGTGGAATATCTTGGACTACATACTCACATACCGGGTTACCGGTAACAACCTTTGCCCTTGGAAACTGTCAGGAGCTTTTTAACGGATACTACGATAACACCGAGATATTCAAAAAAATGGTTTATGCGCTGAACTGATGAGGGTGTATGCTTAAAAGAATTGCAAAGATGGATCTGCTGTTCGTGGCTTTTTTGATACTTGCCACTGCTGCAATGTTGCTTATTCCATCTTCGTCAGAACTTAAAAAGAATTACTCTTATTACAAGGCAAGAATCGTAGAAACTGACAACAGTCTGGTAGGTCAGTACGGACTTATACGCCAGGGCACTCAGGAGCTTAAGCTTGAACTGCTGAATGGACCTTACAAGGGAAAGAGGTTTGAAACTTCAAACAATCTTATAGGCAAGATGGAACTTGATAAGTTCCTTAAAAATGGAGATATAGTACTTGCGGAAGTATTTGAAACTCATGGAAACGTTTTTGTAAATGTCACGGATTACTACAGATCCAATTCGGAATTCATTCTTTTTGCTGCATTTTCTTTTATACTGATATTTTATTCCGGATGGACAGGTTTTAAGGCTCTTATTTCTTTTGTGACCTCGCTCGTTGGAATATGGAAAGTTCTTATACCGGTGCTGCTCAAAGGATATGATCCTGTTTTATCGGCTTTTATATTCATCTGTGTTCTTACAGCAGTCATTGTATATCTGGTCGGAGGTTTTACCAAAAAAGGAAATGTCGCATTTCTCGGTTCTATATCCGGTATTCTGTTTTCTCTTATAATAACAGAACTTTTTTCAAAACCATTTCATATAAACGGTGCGATAAAACCTTTTTCTGAAGCTCTTTTGCATAGCGGATACGCTAATCTTGACCTGAACAAGCTTTTTATAAGTGGAATATTTATAGCGTGCTCAGGAGCGATAATGGATATTGCGATGGACATATCGGCATCAATGAACGAGGTTATGCTCAAAAAGCCAAGTATTTCAAGGAAAGAACTTTTATACTCAGGTCTTAATGTGGGGCGTTCGGTTACGGGAACTATGACCACTACACTTCTGCTGGCGTACTCGGGCGGCTACTCCACATTGCTTATGACCTTCATGGCCCAAGGAGTAAGCACATTCGCAATGCTGAACATAAATTATATTTCTTCCGAGATCCTCAACACCCTGGTCGGAAGCTTCGGACTTATTCTCACAGCACCTCTCACAGCTTTAATAGGAGCTTTTGTATATAAACCTTTAAAAACCAGTGTCTACTCTGAAAGTGTGGAAAAAGAGTTTTAAGAATTAGAGTTTCCCCTATGAATTTAAGCCGTTAGCCGAAAGAGTCATACCCTTTCGGCTTTTTTTATTTTTAAAATACCTTATATATAAGTTAGCGGCTCATTTCTTTTTTGACCATGAAAAGCATCGGTATTGAACAGAGCTGCATTATGACAGAGAATACAACAAGCATCATTATGTTGGTATCATAAAGAACTCCCATGAGTGTGCTTCCAAGAAACCAGAACAGTCCAAAGCCTGTATTGAATATACCGTAGGCTGTTCCTCTTTTTCCTGACGGAACCATAGTGGCAATGGCAGCTTTAAGAATTGATTCCTGCGCACCCATGCCTATACCCCACAGTATCACTCCAAGGGTTGCAAGTATGAGCTGATTTGATCTGAAGTTGAGAAAAACAAGCGGTGAAAACATGGCTGCAATTAAAGATGAAATCATAAGCACGGGTATTCCCTTTTTGTCAAAAAGTCTTCCAAATACGAGGGCAGCAAGCGCATCAACTCCCATTGCTATAGCATAAACCACTGGAATAAGGGAATCTGAAAAAACTCCGGCTGTCTTGAAATGATAGGCCATGAGCGGAAAATCAGCAAACCCTGCCGCAATAAAAGCAATAGCTCCCATGTACCACCAGTATGTTTTGGTAAGGTTTTTATCCGTCTGCTCTGATTTTTTGGTTTCCAGTTCCGACGGTCTGGGATACATGAATCTTGCAACAAGAAGTATGGCTATGGTTATAAAGGCCGGTATGGCAAGAAGCATAAAGCTTTGTTTATAGTTGTCTATCAGCTTAGGATCTCTGCGTACCATAAGAATAAGGGCTACAAAAACAGGACCAAGTACTGCCCCCAGCTGATCAAGAGCTTCTTCTACGGCAAAACCCCACCCTGCACCAACTTCTTTTGCCGCATATGATGTCATTGTATCTTTGGCCGGTTTCCTGATTGCTTTGCCAATTCTTTCCATAACTATGAGGGCTGCTGCGTACTCCCATCTGTTGGCAAGTGCAAATGCCGGTATTATAAGAATGTTGAGTACATAGCCTATAAAGGTAAGCGTCCAGTATTTTTTAGTTTTATCAGTAAGCCATCCCGTAAGAAGTCTTAAAGCATATCCTATAAACTCTCCAAGACCAGAGATAACTCCCACTGCTGTGGCGCTTGCTCCCAGAAGTGCCATATAAGGCCCGGTTATACTTCTTGCCGCCTCATAGGTCATATCTGAAAATAAACTTACAATGCCCATTATAACAATAAACTTCATCGCTGATTTTTTCGGCATCATTCTTCCCCCCGTTTTATTTTTGTTCTTCTGTTATTTCTTTTGTAAGCTCAACTACCTTTTCTTTGGCTTTTTTCAAGATTTCTTTTCCTTTTTCTGTAATCATATAGTACTTTCTTATCTTCCCGGACACAAGAGTCTCTTCCATTTTGAGCAGTCCGTCCTGCTGCATACTTGCAAGCAATGGATAAAGAGTCCCAGGTCCAACTTTGTATCCGTGTTCCTTGAGCTCCTGCATAATCCAAACTCCAAAAACTGGCTGCCTGTCTGCATGATAAAGTATATGAACCTGCATGAAGCCTTTATATAGTTTATCCAGAATTTTTTTGGTAATGATATCACCTCCCGATATCAGTTTTCGATATGTATTATACACATTATATTTTGCTTTTATGTAAACNNCACCTTTTTCTTGTAGATAAAGTACTTATAGGGTATAATTTAAAAGATGTTTTTTTTGAGGTGAGAAAATGTATAAAAATCTTGAATGGGCAGTACAGGAGGTAAAATCATACTTTCCCCTTGCTGATGATTTTGAGGGATTTATGGGGGTATTTATAAACCGCTATCTGCTCAAAAATAGTATAAAAGATGCCGGAATACTTGAGATGACACAGATGTATTTTCCATATTCTGAGAGTACATACCAAAAACACTGTCAGGATATCGGCAACATATTCGACCGGCTGGACTGTTGGGAAAAAGACGATATGCTTTGTTGGGTATACCAGTATTATGGCAACGACACAAGAAATATGTCCAAAAGCAAGTTAAGAAATAAGGCACAGAAAAAAGAGCTTATCCATGCAAAGATATACACGCCGTTATGGATTGTGGATTATCTTACCGGCGGAGCGTTTGCTTATTATGGTTTAAATGAAATGAAAGCAACAGAAATCAAAAAAATCCGCATACTTGACCCGGCATGTGGAAGTGGAAATTTTCTGATTCGGATATATGACTATCTTATGCAGTTGTATACTGATAAGGGAGTTGAAAAAAATCAGGCCTGTAAATTAATACTTGAAAAAAATATCTTCGGGTGCGATATTGATAGTTACGGTATAAAAATAGCAAAGATAATACTAGCCTGTAAAGCATATAAAGATGGTGCCGATAAGCCTGTAAAGATTAATCTCTCGTGCTTTGACGAAAAAAACATAAATCTGAAGACGGCAGCGGAGTACAGAACTCTGGGAAGTCTTTATCCTTTGGGTGACTCCAAGTTTCTCAAAGAGGAAAACTTTGATATTATATTAAGCAATCCTCCATACACGGATTCCTCTGATTATTCTGCCGAACTAAAAGCTAAAATTGACATGTACTATAAAAATTACAGAAAGAATTTGTATGCCTGTTTTATAATACGCAGCCATTCTCTGCTCAAAAAAAACGGTATATGTGCAATGATTACTCCTCAGACTTTCATGTTTATAAGCAGTTTTAAACAGACGCGTTCGTTCATTCTTGACAACATGAATATAAAAGAGTTCGTCCATTTCGGGCTCGGTGGGGTGTTTGATAATGCTCTGGTTGATACCTGCGCCTTTATCCTGAAAAAAGAAAAACACCTGTCATCTGTAGCAAGATATATAAAATTAGACGGAACTGCTGCCTGCGATAAAAAAGCTACGCTTCACAGAGTACTTGAAGGGAAATTCCCAGAGTTATGTTACTTTTCAGATCAGAATGATTTTGAAAGTATTCCCGGAAAACCTTTTGTTTATTGGATTTCCCAGGAGTTCAGAGATATTTTCTCTAATCCCACGCTAATGGAGTTTGCAGATGTCCGCCAGGGAATAGCAACAGGTAATAATAAGAAATTTTTGAGATACTTCTGGGAGGTCGAAAAGAACAGTATAAGGTTTGATACGTCTGATAATTCAAAAAAATGGGTGCCTTATGCCAAAGGCGGGCCTTACAATAAATGGTACGGAAATCTCTGGTGGGTAATCGCTTTTGATAGTCAGAGCACCGAAATTTTACAGAATACGGGAAACAATCTTCCGAATAAAGAGTATTATTTCCGAAGTGGAATAACCTATTCAATGACAACATCATCTGGTTCAACTTTCAGATACCTTCCGCAGGGTTTTCTCTTTGATTGTAAGGGAAGCTCTGTTTTTTGCCATGATGACTCTCATACCTTCAGATTTCTGGCTCTTCTGAACAGCAGACTGGCATTTTTTATTTATGGGTTTATAGCCGGAAGTGTGGATCTGGAAGTTGGCGATCTAAGAAATCTTCCGGTTCATAAGGATCTCTTAGAGGAAAACAGTCTGTCTTTGAGATTGGACAGAGCATCTAGACTCCTCACAGCCATAAGAATGAAAAAAGAAGCATACAAAGCCACAGATATGAACTATAAGCTTTCTGAGATACACCAGGTCATAGGCTTAGGCAAGGGCTTTGATATACAGGTTCTTGAGAATACACTTGAAAGAAGAGATTTTCTAGACCTTTTTATCTCTGTTCTTGAAGGTATGATAGAAGAATGTATTTTTCAGATATACGATATCTCCAAAAACGGAAGAAATGAAATACATTTTCATGAGGGCACCCCTTTGTGTTTTGTTCCGGTTTTCTACAGTTGGCTGAAGGAGTTTTCTGCCTTATGTCTGAAGTATCTTAATAAAAATGAGTTTGGAACAGTTCTGACTGCCGGAGATGACTTTGAAAAAGTCATGCAGGATGTTGCCGATTACATACAAACACTGGATAAAACAGAAATCGAACCCAAAAAAGATGCCGTTATATCAGGATATTGTCTCAGCTCAGGATATGAGTACGATAACCCATTTGAAAGAATTCAGAGAGAAGCAGGTGCAAATCCGCTTGATGCATTTTTTATGCTTTACAATAACGGCAAACCAGTTCAGGAGATCATTAATTGCCAAAGAACCGAAGATATGGTTTTTTGGTTTTTGGATCACGAGGTACGTTCAATTATTTCTCAGACAGGCTGCGGATTTATTGCTCTGATGAATGAAACAGGTAAAAATGCATCCCTTATAAACATTTTAGAGTCTCGATTTAAAGTATACAAATTAAAAAAAGATACTTTGGAATTATGTCTAGGAAGTTCGTTGCAAGAATATCTTATTAATGAATATATACGCTGCCACATAAAAATGTATAAAAATGTGCCGGTAATATTTCAAATAGGATCTAAAGAAACAGGAGACTGCATCTTCGTTGACTTTCAAAGCCTTGGAAAAAGCACTCCCAGGACAGTTATTTCTTCTTTTATCAAGCCCATGGTGAGCAGACTTTACTATACGGAGAAAATTAAAAAAAGAGGTGTTTACGAAAAGAATCTGACCGATCTTGAACTGCTTCTGAAAGAATGTGAGAAGAACGGTATATTTAATCCCGAAAAAGAAAATATTCAATCTTTTATTGATGTTGCAGAGAAGTATAAACTTTTTTTTGGTCTGTAAAAGGGAAAGCTATTAGGCTTTCCTTTTTCTTTATTTTTTGCACAATAGAAAAATAGTCTCATTTCATTAATTTTGTTGTTATACTAAGTATAATCAACATTTTTTTATTTAATCTCTGATATTTTTTCTTAATCAGAGAAGATTACCCATAATTAGTTTTGGTTAAGAATGTAAAATTATATAACATGGAAATAGTTCCATGAAAAATTAGAGGTGACAGCTTTGAAAAGCGGAATAAGCATACGGGATGTGGCTAAAGAAGCAGGTGTCGGAGTAGGAACCGTTTCCAGAGTCCTAAATGATGGAAGTGTAAATGAACTGACCAGATCCAAGGTAATTCAGGCCATGAAAAAACTTAATTATGAACCAAACTTCCATGCAAGGATGCTTTCCATAAAAAAAACCAACAGAGTACTCATAATAGTCCCGGAGTTTAAAACCGAATTTCACTGGAGGATTCTCAAGAGTTTTGATAATATACTTGACGAATCCAATTATGAGTCCGTTCTTTACCCGCTGATATCAGAAAAGCGCTTGACCAAACTTAAGGAGGACAAATCGCTTATTAATGAATCCGATGCGGTAATAATGTGTACCCTCTCGTTAAGCAAAACATTTGGGCTTACTCCCAGACTTAAAAAACCTCTTATACTCATGGAAAACAGACACAAAAACTTTGACAGTGTTTATGTCGATAACTTTTATGGCGGACAGCTTGCCGCAAAAATGCTTTTGGAAAATAACTGTCATGATTTTTTTGCTATTCAGACCAAAGAAACCCTTAACCTTATGGTAAGCGGTGTAATGGACGAAAGGCTTGAAGGCTTTTTTAACCTTCTTCAGGAAGAAAAAATTTCTATAACTGAAGATAATATTGTATTTTCGGATCTCCTGATAGGACCGTCTACCCAAAAGATTGCTCAGATACTGAAAAAATTCAGAAAACCCGGAATTTTTGCTCTTACAGATACATTTGCCCTTATAGTTCTTCAGGTGGCAGCCAGCCTTGGAAAAATCCCAGGAAAGGACTTTTTTCTAGTCGGTTTTGATAATCAAAGCTGGACCAACCAATATGGTCTTTCGACCATAGGTCAGCCTATAGAGGAAATGGGGGCAAGGACCGCTGAGCTTGCGCTTGCAAAGATAAGCAATCCGGCTATGAGTGTTCAACACATAAAACTCATGCCCGTTGCTATAAAGAGAAGTTCTGCATGAAAAGAACATATCAACTGTACGGGGGTGTTATAGGTGAAGAAACTGATTTTAGTTATGTTGGTTGCTGTCATGGTGCTTTCATTGTCTTTTGCCAAGGTTAAGATCACGTACTTCGGCGATAACCAAGCTCAAAGCGTAGATGCCATTCTTACACAGATTTTCAACCAGTCACAGGACGATATTGAAGTAGAGTTCCTGCTTCAGTCATGGTCGACTGATGACAAACACACGGCTCTTGTAACCAGACTTGGGGCAAAGGATAAAAATCCTACGGTTTATCTTGGCGATGTCATTTGGCCTGCGGAGTTCGGAGCAGCTGGATGGGCTTTGGATCTAAGCCCTTATATGACCAAGGATGAACTGGCCAAGTTTATTCCCGGAACTATAAAATCATGTACTTACAACGGCAAGCTTTATGCCATTCCTGCTTTTACCGATGGAGGTCTTCTGTACTACAGAAAAGATCTTCTTGACAAGTATGGTTATAAACCGCCGACGACATGGGATGAACTGATAAAGATAGCCCAAGATGTTTCAAAGAAAGAAAATATTCATGGTTTTGTATTCCAGGCCAATCAGTACGAAGGACTTGTATGCGATATGGTTGAATATATTGCCGCCAATAACGGTGAAATAATCAATGACAAAAACGAAGTAAAGATAAATACGCCTGAAGTTATTGAAGCTATGCAGTTTATGCAGGATATGATTCATAAGTATAAGATAGCTCCGGAGTCTGTAACAACCTTCGGCGAAGAAGATGCAAGACAGGTATTCCAGCAGGGTAAAGCTGTTTTTATGAGAAACTGGCCTTACTGCAACTCAATAACCAACCTTGGCAGCTCAGAATCAGCTGTAAAGGGAAAGTATGGAATGGTTCCGATGCCAAGGGGTCCGAAAGGAAAAGCCGGCGCAGCTACTTTGGGAGGGTGGAATGTATTTGTAAATCCTTTCGCTCCTAAAGATGAAAAAGAAGCAGGAGTTAAGTTTGCAAAATTCTTGACATCAGAAGTGGCACAGATTCTTAGGGTAATTGTAGCAGGCAACTCTCCGACCAGAGTCGATGTTTATACTAATGCCGCCGCCCTTAAAGCCAACGGCGATCTCACAACTTACTATCCTATAATGATAAATGCCGTTCCCAGACCTGTTACTCCGTACTATGCTGAGATAACCCAGATTCTCCAGAAGGGTTTCCATTCTGTTGTTACCAACAAGAGTAAACCTGCAGATGCCGCAAAACAGATGGAAGCTGAAATAAAGAAAGTATACCAATAATTCAAACAAAGGAAATGTCTCCCTTTGCATAAAAGGGAGCGTTTCTTTATAAATAACGGAGGGATTATAATGTCTTCAAGAGTAAAAAGGGATACCGCAAGGGGCTTTTGGTTTGTTTTACCGGCTGTAGCTGTCATAGCACTGGTAACCTTTTTCCCCATAGCACGGACTTTTATTCTTTCTCTTTATAAATACAATCTCAAATTTCCGAGTATGAAAGCTTTTGTAGGTGTTAACAACTATATAAATCTTTTTCAGAATCAGGATTTTTTAAACTCTCTTACTGTCACTGTATCCTTTACCCTGGTTGCCGTGAGTATCGAAGCCGTTGCAGGGCTTCTCATCGCATTGCTTATAAACAAAGACTTCAAGGGCAGAGGGATGGTCCGTGCCTTCACTCTTATTCCTTGGGCAATTCCGACAGTCGCTTCTGCACAGATGTGGAGGCTTATGTATTCCGACCAGTTTGGAGTAATAAACGATATCGCTAAAAAAACTGGTCTAGTTCAGGAGTATGTCAATATAATAGGCCGTCAGCCTCAGGCTTTCTGGGCTATGGTATGTGCCGACGCATGGAAGACCATACCTTTCATGGCTTTGCTGTTATTGGCAGGACTTCAGACTATTCCTCCTCAGCTATATGAGGCCGCCAGAGTAGACGGTGCAAACAAATGGAAACAATTTTGGGCTATAACTCTGCCGATGCTTAAGCCAACACTTCTTGTAGCACTTATATTCAGAACTCTTGATACATTTAAGGCCTTTGATATAGCCATATCTCTGACCAACGGAGGACCTGCATCAAGCACCGAGCTTCTTTCGCTCTACAACTATAAAGTTATGATGAATCAGCTTAACTTCGGAATGGGTGCCACCATTTCTATTGTAATATTTATTTTTACAATGTTAATTGCTTTTCTGTTTATAAAAGTACTCGGCGCAAATCCTTACGGGAAGTGATGTCATGAAAAACAGACATAAAAATATCCTTGGAAAGGTTTTATTTTTTGTAGGGGTTGCCTTTGTAATATTTTTCATGTTTTTTCCTTTTTATTGGCTTTTTATATCATCACTCAAGGGAGATCAGGAGCTGTATAAGATGCCACCCAACTGGCTCGCACACAAACCCTTATGGAATAATTACATCAAAATCTTTACGGAGCACAACATAGGAAGAAATCTTCTCAACTCGCTTATGGTATCGACCATCACAACATTGGTCAGTCTTGCTATAGGAAGTTCCGCCGCATATGCACTTGCTAAGTTTAAAATGCGCGGGAAAAATTTTGTGCTTTCGCTTATACTTTCTGTATCTATGTTCCCCGGAATTGTTATTGTTTCGCCACTTTATATTTTATTTCAGCAGATGGGAATTATAAATTCTTTCGCATCTTTGATTCTTCCGTATCTGACTTTTTCCCTTCCGCTTACTATATGGACACTGCATTCTTTTTTCCAGCAGATTCCGGACGAGCTTGTAGAGGCAGCTTCAATAGATGGAGCATCACCTTTTAAGACTTTTATAAAAATAATAACTCCCCTTGCTGCTCCAGGAGTTTTTACCGCCGCCATTCTTACGTTTATAGGCGCGTGGAATGAACTGCTTTTTGCTAAAATTTTTATAACAGATTCAAAAAAATTTACCGTTCCTGTTTCTTTGATTCTTTTTCAGGGACAGTATGATTCTGCATGGAACCTGATAGCAGCTTCTTCGGTAGTTATAACTCTTCCTTTGATAATAATGGTCTTGTTGCTTCAGAAATATATAATTGCAGGTTTAACCGCAGGTGCAGTAAAAGATTAAAAACTGCCGCTAGTTTAAGCGGCAGTTTTTAATCTACAGATTTTGACCAGTTTTTCATAATATTTCATTACATGCCTACTAGTCCATAGACACTTGCAACATTTACTATGCAAGCTCTGGGTCGAGTCATAAGAAAAGCAAGGAAGGCTTTTGTCATGTACAGTACTCCAAAAAAAATTTATTCCCAACGTCCATTCATAGAGTTCATACTCGCTTTCGCACACCATTCCGCTTGATGCAACTCCTGCATTATTTACAAGAATGTCTATATCCCCAAAATCGTAGATCTCTTTTTTAGAAAGTTCTTCTACCATCTGTCTTTTTGATATATCGCACATAGCAACGCTGGCTCCTTCACAGGCGGCAGAAACTGCCAGTGCCTGTCCAATACCAGATCCGGCACCTGTTATAAGCATCACTTTATCTTTAATTTCCGTATACGCCTCCGGTTTAGCTTATATCTTTTATCATTGTTGTTATACTGTTGAAACCGATATCTTTGTAAAAAAGTGATTTTTCTGTCTTTATAGCTTTAAAACCGAGTTTTTCATAGAGCCTACGCGCATTTGTATTCGTATCTATAACATCAAGTCTTATACTTTTGAATCCAGTAGCTGTTGCATAAGAGAAAAGTGTTTTAATCATTCTACTTCCAATCCCCAACCCTCTTGCAGTCTTTTCAACCGTTATTCCATCCATCAAAAGCTCTCCATCTTTATGTTTGCGGTAATAAAAACGGCATGCGACACACTTGGCTGTTCCTGCGAAAATTCCATATCTCTTTATAAAATCACGAAAATAGAAGTTCACAAATCTGTATTTTCCATACTGGAAACCGCATATCCCAAGCAATTTTGAATTCTCATATGCTGAAATACAGTAATCAAGATTGAGACCTGTGCTTATAAGATTCAGAAAAGTACTCTCGTTTTTTACAGTATGTCGGAATTTTTGATAGAAAGCATCCATGAATAGCTTTCCAGCCTGGAATCTATCCTTGAGGCTTATTCCCTGTCTTATTATTATTTTTTCCATTTTATCACCCTAAAGAATTATGCACTATTTTTTAAAAAAAATCTTATCCAAAATTGCTAAAAAAATTCCGCATTCTCCAAAATAATGCGGAATTTATATTTCCAGCGGAACTCTTATTTCAATATAATGCTTTTGATCTTTACTTTTTCTGTAAAACTCATAAACCGGAGCATTTTTAAGTTTAACCCTTTTTTGTAAAGGCCATATTAAAAATACCCATTCATAAGCTTTTATAAGCTTTTCGTAATTGCCACAAAAATCAAAACATGCAAACATACCCCTTTTAAGTATCTTATCGGTACTACCGGATTTATATATATCCTTAAAAGTGCATTCCGAATTTCCGGAATTTTTAATAAAGCATAGATCGAACCTGCACTTGTCTGCAGGCGTAACCTGCGGATTATCGTATATAATGCCAAATGTTTTTTGACACACTTCGCTGCAGCTTTCACAAAAAACATCATTTTTCATAACCTCGGTGAGAATACGGTAATCCATAAAAAATCGTTTATACCGGTAAAAAATATCGTCAGTCTGTTTAATCTCAATATTTTTTATTCCGGTTTCTTCAAAGCTTAACTGTCCATACTCTGTACAAAGCAATTGTTTTAGGTTTCGTGGTGGAGTTTTAAAATACTTCCTGAAGGTTCGCGAAAAATTCGATATCCATGAATATCCGTTTTCAACAGCAACCTCAGAAAGGCTTTTATCTTCCTGTATCATCATATTTACAGAATTTTCCATTCTGAGCCTGCGTATATACTTTTTTAGAGTTTCTCCCGTATACTCTTTAAATATCCTGTGAAGATGATACTTTGAAAAATGTACACGATCAGAGAGTTTTGAAAGGGTTATATCTGTGCCTAAGTTCTGCTGAATATAATCTATCATAGAATTGACAACTGCTTCATAATTTTTTTTGTTTTTCATCCTCTTTTTTCCTCCTTTCGTGGACTCTTATTCTAATTTTACTGAAAAATTCATACTTTTATTATAAAATTTCTTTGAAATATCTTTCGGGAGGTAATTATTTTGCTTTTTGACAGTCATATACACACGACTTTTTCAACAGATTCGAAAATGAAGATTGAAGATGCCATGAAAAAATCTTCTCTGAATAATATCGGTCTGATCATCACCGAACACCTAGACTACAAGTATCCAAAAGAAAATCTCTTTATCTTCGATGTAGATAAGTATTTTGAATCTTACCTTCCTCTGAGGTCAGCTTCACTTTATCTGGGAGTTGAGATGGGAATGAGGACAGATTGTCTTGAGGAAAATTTAAAAACCGTTTCATCTCATGAGTTTGACTTTGTACTGGGATCAGTGCATCTTGTAGACGGTATTGATCTTTTCCTGCCATCCTACTACGAAGCAAAGACAAAACATCAGGCATACGAGCGTTATCTTGAGTACATATATGAATGCCTAAGAGTCTATGATTTCATAGACAGTCTTGGACATATCGACTATATAGCACGTTACAGCCCCTATCAGGATAAGGAATTTTATTACTCACAGCATTCAGAGATTATAGACGGTATCCTTAAAGTTCTTGCGGAAAATGAAAAATCTATCGAAATAAATACCAGAAGATTTGAAAACTCTTCTTCAGTAAAAAATCTCATCCCTCTTTATAAAAAATTTAGGGAACTGGGTGGAAAGACAGTCACCATAGGTTCGGATGCCCATAACGTCCAGACAGTATCAAAGGATCTGGATAAAGCTCTTTATATAGCTCAGGAATGTGGTTTAAGACCTGTATTCTATAAAAACAGATCCCCGTTCTACTGCTTCTGAGAACGGGGATTTTTAATAATTCGGCATTATCTCCAGTTCAAGACCCCATGAAATTCTGCGTCCTGGAAGAATTTCCATGACAGCATTGTTATTATAGGCCCGCATTATAGAATCATAGTAACCTGTAGATGGTTCAAGCGCACAGTTGTACTGGTTCTTGTACCCACCTTCGTTTATCCAAACTCCAAGATACGGAATTTTTTTTTCGTTGAAGTTCATCTTGCACAAAAGCTGGTTCTTGTTAAGTGTAAGAGATGCCTGACCTGTCTTTAGCTTTCCGCAAACATAGTATTTTTCAGCTTTTTTAAGTAGCGGTGAACCTATTCTGTCCAACCTGTAATCTCTTGCCTGCAGATCTTTAGTCACCGGAAAGCTGTGAAGTGTCTCGGCTTTTCCAAGAACAGAACTGTCATGTACATTTATAACTTTATCGGTAGGAAGAAAGATCTGTGTCATTTCATCACAGGCAAGCAGACCATGAAAAGCCCATATGCCTAATATACTCTTTTTTGAATTATTTGTAACTACGTAGTCAAGAAAAATTTGGTTGTTTTTTACTTCAACAATACGTTTAAAAGAATATTCAAGCTCAGTACCTGCAACTTGGGTTATAACACGTGAACGGTCTATGCTCGCTCCCCAAGGAACAGACCATAGTTCGCCGTGATCTTTCAATGTAACCATATTTGAAATACCATAAGGGTAATCTGATATGTCTATGTTAGGGAACATCTCATCTATTCCCGAAGTATCGTATTTTTCAAAACTGTCTCCATAAATTGGCATTCTGTAAGGCTCTGACGGCTGAAAAAGAATTTCAAAAGCCTGTGGCTTATAGATGATCGAAGCTATTTTGCCGCCTATTTCCGGAATGATCGTCATTTTTATATGGTTGTTTTCAATAAAAATACTGTCAAATTCCTGATAACTTCCCTGAAATATTCTCACACTACACCTCAGTACACTTTTCTAGTGCCATCATCACTGCTGATTGTATAAAAACCGGCTTGTATTCCTGTCTTTTCTGCGTACTGTATGCTTACTTCACTTATAAACTCGTCAGAAAGATCTTTAATCACCAGAGCAATGGCACAACCGCCAAAACCTGCCCCTGTCATTCTGGCTCCTAGGCAGCCTTTCTGTTTAAGTGCAGAATCAACGATAGTATCAAGTTCAAAACCCGTTACTTCGTAATCATATTTCAAGGAAATATTGGAATGTATCATTAGGTTTGAAAAATTCATTATATCCCCGCATTTAAGACTTTCAACTGCTTTTAGCACTCTTTGATTTTCTGTTATGGCGTGCCTGCACCTTTTCTTTATAACTGGATCTTTTATAGCTTCTTCAATCTGTCCAAGAGTATATCCGGTCAATGCTTTTTCCCCATACTTTCTGCTAAGCTCCAGAATTGCCTGATCACATTCATCCCTTCTTTGGTTGTACTTTGAGTCGGACAGCTCCCTTTTTTTATTTGTGTTCATTATAATAAGACTGTACTCTCCCATGTCAGCAGGAACATACTCATAAGCCATACTTGCACAGTCAAGTTTAACAGCAAACCCTTTTCTTGAGCAAGCAACAGCGAACTGATCCATTATTCCGCATTTTACACCGACAAACATATTTTCAGCTTTCTGGCATAGCCGGGCAATATAAAGCATATCGATCTTTGATTCTTCTAAAATTGAACTAAATATAATGTATGCTGTCAGCACTTCCAAACTGGCGGAAGAAGATAGTCCGGCTCCCTGGGGAAGATCGCTTTTTATTACCATATCAAATCCTTTGAAGCTGTATCCTTCTTCAATTATAAGTTTAATAACACCCTTGGGGTAATCTCCCCATACGGGAGCTCCCGGAGCGATCTCTTTTTTTATATCTATATGTACTTCATCTGTAGCATTATCGGAAAATATTCTTATAATATCCGAGTCATTGAATGAAACACAGGCGCTTATCCCAAGAGATATGGCCATAGGGAAAACAAAGCCTCCGCTGTAGTCTATATGTTCTCCTATAAGATTTACTCTTCCGGGGGAAAAGAAGAACTCTTTTTTGAATGGCACCTGTCCGAATCTTTTATGAAAAAGTTCTTCCATCTCATCTCTGTCTATCAAGTATCTCACTTCCTTTTTGCAAAAGCTATATTTCTAAAATTTCGCATATAAAAGAAAATACATGTACTATACTTTCCGGAGCTGAATAATCGATATATACACTTATCCCTATCTTCCTGTCCGTGATTGAGGCCATTGTTTCTCCAAACTCCCGGGGGTTATTTGATAACTTTATATCCTTTGCACAATCTTGTGTATATACCTCTGTACGATAAAGTGAAGAAATTTTGGTAATTCTTTCATATCTCAAGCTTAAAGGATCAACAAAAAATTCAAACCATACACAAAACAAATCAAATCCTATATCTCCTTTATCAGCAACTGTGATTACAGGAATAGGATATTTTTGATACTCGTACCTTCCATCTATCTTTGTATAATGCCCGGAATAATTACCGTAGCTTACTCTGTTTTGTTTTGAAGCAATTATTTTAAAAGTATCTTCAGATATAGAGAACAAAAAGTTTAAATGTTTATGAAGCTCTATCAGGTCACCGGAACTTGTCATTTATCTGACAGCTTATGTCTGCGCGCATCCTCAAGAAAGCTTACTGCCTGTCTTAAATGAGGTATTACTATCGATCCTCCTACAATGAGCGCAACATCGAATGCTTCAAAAAACTCTTCGTCTGTAACCCCGTTTTCTATACATGTCATTATATGATAGTCTATACAGCCTTCACATCTTAAAACCATTGAAGCCACAAGCCCCATAAGCTCTTTATACTTGGTACTTATTGCTCCGGGCTGGTAAACTGCTCCGTCTATGTTGAAGAATCTTTTCGTATTAGTGGTTCCTTTTTCCATAATCTTTTTGTTCATCTCTTCACGCCAGCTTATAAATTCATCGTAAAGCATACTTATCTCTCCTTATATTTTTTTCACAAGTTCATGCTGCATAGTAAAAAGTTTGCATCCAAAAGAGTTTAGAAACCCGTTTATGTTCTTATCCGAATATTCCACGTTCAGAATGCTTAACGGCTTATCAGAAACGGCCAGACACGCTTTAAGCAGTAGTGTTCCGGCCCCGTTGCCCCTAAAGCTTTTCTTCACTGCAAGCTGTGCAAGATCTCCGGTTGAAGGATAAAGAACAGCATAGGCCATAAGTTCCTGTTTTTTATATACGCCCAGAAAAGCTTTTTTATCTTCACTCCTGTTTACAGAGCTTTCAGAGTTCTGCCATGAAGGCTGAACATCCCAAAAGGAGCGAAGTTCCCTCCAGTTAATATACGAGATTTTTTCAACCCTCAGATCTGCATCCTTCAGCTTTTTCGCAGAACTATAATCTTCCTTTGCCACCCTGTAGCAGTTAAAGTCTCTTGAGATCTGAAAACCTTTCTGAATATATATATTAAATGCTTTTTCATTTTCCTTGAGTACTTCAAGAACATATTTTTTTATACCGTTCTTTTTCATCTTGGGAATAAGAAAATCAAATATACTGCCGGTTATTTTTTTCCCCCTGTACTCGGGTATAACTCCTGTTCCGGTATCGTATGCCGTCATTTCACCATTTATTATATCAACACCATTTAGGATGAACCCCACAAGCTCACGCCCTTCAAAACATCCTGCGGAAAGGCTGTAAACTACTCCCCTTCTCTTAAGCATCTCATAAAGCTTCTCACGCGGCATATCTATTTTTATTGCATAATCAGAAAAAGCTTTTACAAAAGCAGTATGTACAATATCAAAATCATTTTCCGACAGTACCCTGAAATCCATATTCTCACCTTAGCTTATAAAAATCTGTTTTTAAGTTCAGTTATATTATATCAAAAAATCCCCTTTTTAAAGGGGATTACATTGAAGGTTGCATCTCAAAAACAAGTATTCCGGAATTAAGTCTTATATCCATATCCGGGTTAAGCCTGTCCTCCTTGAGATTGTATATGTGCGTGCTGTTAATTCCACCGCTTCTGTCCATCCTGTATGTACTTTCTTTTTCAACGTTAAGTTTTATATTGGATATTCCGGCTTTCATATTCAGGATAACAGGCTCTTCTATTCTGCCGAAAGAGCTTACACAGTTAATTACCCCGCAGTCTGCCTTTATTCTTTTTATGCTGTTATGCATATCGTCGGTTCTGAGATCAACCACTCCGGATTTGATCTGAATATAGTAACTGTACTTTGCAGGAAGCTTAAGGGAAATACGTTTGTTGAGCTGAAGCATCGAATGGAAATCATCTGTTGCAAATGTGATGATGCTTCCTTCGTTTACTACTGCAAGCTTACCTGAATCGATATTGTGACTTCCCACTATCTCCGGTTCTGAAAGAGTATCGTCGGTAAGAATATCAATAGCTATTGAGCCAGTTTCAAATATTATGCTTATCTCACCTGCAGAACCGTCAACTGTTTCTTTTATGCTGTCCTTATAGTATCCGTAATCATAACTGTCACGGTTGATAAATGCGTTTGGTGTAGGTGAGAACGGATTGAAAAAAAGCATGAGAACAAAAATAACTGAAAGACCCATACTTATCCATTTTATCCATCTCAGTCCCTTTATAGAGGAAAGAATGCCCAGACCTATAAAAATAAGTATAACCGGCCACAAAGAAAGAAAATTAAACATCACTGTGGTAAGTACTCCCAGAGAAAAACCATTTACTATGAAAAGCACTCCAAGAATTATGATAAATATAGCAAAGCCTATCATTATCTTTTCTCCTTTATGATCCTAAAGAAAATAACACCACCAATAGCAATAAATAATATGCCTATGAAAACCTTCCATGAAACATTAAAAAACCAACTCAGATTAAAGAAGTTGTTGGCGATAAAGTACATTCCCATAAGTAGGAAAACTGCTCCTATAATTACCTTTACCATGCTGGAAACACTTTCGTCGTTATCTCGTCTGACTTTGCCGTCTGAGCTTACATCATACATCTTCTCTCCGGTCTGTGGATTATAGTTATAGGATGTACCCGATTGTGACTGGCTGCTCTGTGTCTGCTGATAAGGCTCGGTTGGAATTATTATCATAGCTATAATATAAAGTATTATTCCGGCGCCTCCTGCAAATATCGAAGCAATCCACAGAAGTCTTACTAACGTAGGATCAATTCCGAAATACTCTGCTATGCCCCCGCACACTCCGTCAATTACTTTTTCTGTTCTGGATTTATAAAGTCTTTTGCTCATTTTTACCTCCCGATAGTCTGCCATTAAAGGCAGTTCTTAGTAGACAAATATTATCATTGTCATGAAAAGAATTCTTTTAATTTTTATTAAAAATTCACACAAAAACACTTCCCTAAAATAAATTCCATCAGGGAAGGTTCGTTATATTATCAGGTATGACCGGGATTATTTTTCACTATTTCGATGGCTTTCATCACTTCAACTTCCATCCTGGCCAGATCCTGAAGCTTTATTTCAACTATTTTGTTGATTACTCTCTCTTCTTCGGACACCACGTATAATGGCGGAAGATTGTTGAGGGCAATGGCAATGATCTTCAGAAAACACTTTTCACAACGGCACACGTTCACCGAGGGATCAGAAAGTATAGATTGCAGAACATACCTTACCTCATCTTCCATTATGTTGAACAGAAATGGTTTCTTTTGAGTTTTTTCAGGCATAGAATCCCCCCATAGCAATACTAATCATAACAGCTAAAGACGGCTGTTTTAAAACAAGATATCACTATAACTAGGAAATCCGGCAAGTCCGCGGGCTTTCATGACCCCATTTATAACCGCTTTCTGAACAGCTCTTGCCGCCAGTACACCCACTACATTTATATCTGCTTTTACTTCACCCGTGCTTAATGTAAAAATAGTATCCCCGTCAAACATGGTGTGGGAAGGTCTTATTGATCTGGCGTAACCGTTATGTGCAATGCTTGATGTTTTTTTAGCCTGTGCCTTGGTAAGTACGGCATTGGTAAGTACGCAGCCTATGGTTGTATTTCCGGAAAAAGGGTTCAATCCGTCTTTATAGCTGTCTATAATAGCCTGTTCGCTGTTTATAAACCTGAAAGGATCTTTTTCATATGCTCCGGCTATTATTCTGTTTTCTTCATCCACCACATCACCAAGACAGTTTACGGCAACAACTGCTCCGACAACCAGATCTCCCGTCTGTATAAAAACTTCACCCAAACCACCTTTCATAGCTTTATCCATTCCAAAAACCTTTCCTACCGTGGCACCGGTTCCTGCCCCGATACTTCCCTCCTCAATAAAATTTCCGGCATTAAGACATGCCTCATACCCCATTTCTTTATCGGGTCTAATTTTATAATCTTTACATGTAAGATCAAAAAGAACCGCCCCGCTTACTATGGGAACCTTTGTAACTCCTGCATCAAAGCCTATTCCATTTTCCTCAAGGTACTTCATTACTCCGCCTGCGGCATCAAGTCCAAAGGCACTTCCTCCGGCAAGAAATACTGCATGGATTTTTTCTACCATATTCACTGGATCCAGAAGATCTGTTTCCCTTGTTCCAGGCGCACCGCCCCTCACATCCACACCGGCAACCGCACCATCAGAACAAAGTATCACAGTACATCCGCTGGCTCCTTCATAGCTTTGACTGTGCCCTATCTTTATGCCTTTCATAGGAATCTTTTCATTCATGTCAGCACATCCTTATATGTAAATTAAAATCGGCTCAAATAGAGCCGATTTGGTAGATTATTATTTCTGGACTTTATCCTTTAATTCTTTACCCGGTTTAAACTTTGGTACTCTTCTTGCCGGAATTTTTATTGGTTTTCTGGTCTGTGGGTTAACGCCTTTTCTGGCTTTTCTGTCTGATACTTCAAATGTTCCGAAGCCGACTAACTTAACGTCATCCCCCTTGGCAAGAGTTTCGGTAACAACTTCTACAAAAGCATCGATAAAATCTCCTGACTCTTTCTTGGTGATACCCATCTTATCGGACAATGCTTTCACGAGATCTTTCTTGTTCATTACTACACCCCCTGTAATTAGTGTAAGTGACCCTATTGCACTTAAAATACCGTTTGCTTTGCCTGACAACTTAATTATATTATAACATAATCTTTAGTATTTATGTCAAGCTGTTTATCGGTTTTTTCACAGAAATATACGTTTAAAAGCCATTTTAACGGACTTTATTACTTCATTTCTTCTAAAACCCCGATTTATTCATCAAAACAGCCCTTTTATCTTATTGTATGAATCTATGGATGTATTTATGAATCCTAAGAAGGTAGTAACGTTGGACATAACTTCTGTGACTGATGTAAGCATATTTTTCGGCACAAAGATGATATCTCCGGGTTTAAGCTGAGGATTCATTTCGCTTTTGACAGCACCGGAAGAAATGATCTGCGAAAGGTCAAGCACCACAGGAGGCTGCTCCGGACCATTCTGGAAAAGGTATACTGTCGACAGCTGTGAGCTCGAAACAGGATTACCGGCTTTAAGAAGCGCATCGACAAGTGTGAAGCCCTTTACATACTGTACTATTCCAGGCCTTGCAACCTGTCCGAACACATAAACAATCTGAGTATCAGCAGAGGGAATATAAATCAGGGAACCCGGATTTACAAATATTCTGGAAAGCTCCTCGGGTTTTGATATATCCACTTCTTTCTTCTCTGAGTTGGGCTCATAAATGTATATTTTATCCTGCACAGACCAGTTTATGCTTGAACCCGCAAGAATTTCGACCAGGCTCAAGGGTCTTTCACTTTTTATACTTCGCGGTGATACAGCTCCAAGAACAGTAATATAAGAGTATTTAAGCTCAGGTTGAACCACTACGTATGCGCCTGGCGGAATCTCGGTTGCTGCATCGGCATATACGTCCTTTTCTGTATAAGACGCTACTTTTTCGTTCTTAAGATATACATTTATATATCCCCTGTCCACAGGCGAAAATCCTCCGCAGGCAGTCATAACGTCTATAAGACGTACTTTTTTGTTTTTCAGAAGAAAGTTCTGTCCTTCCTTGTAAACCGTTACTTCATCAGAATAGATTTTGTTGAGCTGTATATATACTTTCCCT
>DJGH01000004.1:0-15079 GCA_002431635.1 Petrotoga sp. UBA5851 | reverse complement strand
AAGAGACGAACCGAAAGGATAATTTATATTGGCAGAAAGATCTCCCATTATATATGCTGTATTTTCATAAAGCTTTATATCCAGAAATATACCGGGCATAACCTCTTCGTCCATTGAAACTGTTTTTGAATCTACGCTGAGCGTTTTAACGTTTTCCGGGTTAATACCAAGTTTAGAGCATATCATACGCGGCGTTATCGTTTCTCTCTTTTCAAAGTCCACTCTTGTGCTTTTGCTGTCCGTGACAGCATAAACATAGCTGTTATACCTGTCAAACCTTATTATGCTGTCTGCATTAAGCACCGTATCATTGCCTTGCAGTATATCGGTTACCGAAAATACTCTGCTTTCATTGTTGTAGACTATCGTAACTTCATTTTTTACTGTATCAAGAGGAATATTGACTCTGGAAATGACCTTTCTGAGAGTCATTTCATCACTCTTTTCGAAATCAACTTTTCCATTGAAGGCTGCAGAAAAAACATAAACCGACTTTCTGAACTTTTCAAATCTTAACATATCTCCTGTAAAAAGATCTAAATCATGACCTTTTTTTATGCTGTCAATTGAAAATTCTATCTCTTCAGAATTTCTGGATATAGTAACGGTATCCTGAACTGTATCAAGGACTATACCCATTTTAGATACCAATCTGGAGATACTCATGGGTTCATTTTTTTCAAACTCTGCTTTTACAGTGCCTGAAGGAGTAAAGACATAAACGTATCTGCTTATCTTATTCAGCCTGACAATATCGCCGTCGGCAAGCTCTGTTTCAAAAGCTGCTTCTTGTGAAAGGTCTATATCGATGGTCTCAATTCCTCGCATTATCTGAACACTGTCCTGAACAGTCTGAAGCGGAACATTAAGCCTTGCAAAGAGTTTTCTCACCGTAACCGCTTCGTTCTTGTCAAAATCTGTTCTTGTTGACATGGAATATGTAAAAACATATACGGACTTTTTATACTTTGAAAATTTTATTATGTCCCCTCCGCAAAGCTCCATATCTTCTCCTGACAAGAGCTTGGCCAATGAAAATTCTGTACTTACACCGTCACGTATGACAGCTGCTTTATCGTCAAGCTGGTCAACCGGAATATTATTGCGTGTTATAATCTTACGCAGCGTAATAGAGTCATTTTTTTCAAAGTCTATTTTTAGTGAGGATGAAGGCGTGAAAACATATACATAGTTTTTATATTTTGAAAATTTTATTATGTCCGTGCTTTCGAGTAAAACATCTTCCTTGAACATCACATCGTCCAGGCTGTAAACTCTGGTACCGTTCGTTCCGCTAACCTCGATCTCATTCTCTACCAAAGCTGCTGAAAGCGATATCTTTGCTATGACCCTACGCAATGTCATGTCCTGTTTCTTTTCAAAGTCTATCTTACCGTTGAAGGAAGGTGAAAAAACATATACATACCTTTCAGATCTGAAAAACTGGACTACATCATCGGTTTGAAGAGTGAAATCATCTGTCCGCATAATCTCTGTCAGACTGAGATTCACAGTTCTGTTGCCCCTGCTCACTGATACTCTGTCATCAAGTGCATCCTGCTGCAGGCCAGTTCTTGATATAAGCCTTCTGAGGCTCATATCTTCATTTTTTTCAAAATCAACTCTGCTGCTGTATGCAGGTGAAAAAACATATACATATTTTTTTACTTTTGAAAACTGGACTATATCTCCGTTTAAGAGCTGGAAATCTCCGCCCTGTTTTATCTGCTGCGTCTGATACTCAAGCTTAAGACTGTCTCTTATGACAACGACGTTATCCTCGTACTGGTCTGTTATGATTCCGGACTTAGCAATAAGTTTTTTCAAAGTCATTTCATCATTTTTCTCAAAGTCCATCTTCCCTGAAAATGTGGATGAAAAAAGATATACATACTTGCTGTACTTCTCAAGCTGAATAACATCTCCGCTCTGCAGCTCAACATCAAAACCGTTTATGACTCTGTCTATCGAGTAGCTTTCTTTTTGAGAACCACGTATAACCGTAATCATATCGTTTGCCTGGAAAAGCTGAAGGTTGATGGTTAAGATAACTTTTTTAAGGCTCATAGGTTCATTTTTTTCAAAGTCCATCTTTCCTGTAAAAGCCGGAGAGAAGAGATAGACAAATTTTTTCAGTCTGTTAATTATGACGGTATCTCCCTTTTCAAGAAAAACTTTTTCTCCCTCTATGACAGATCGAAGGGAGTATGCTTTTATTTTTCCGTTGTTAAGAACGGTAATACTATCATCTGCCTGTGAAACGGAGATACCTAACCCTGAAATAACATCCGAAAGAGTCATTCCGTTTCTGTACTCTATGGATTTTGAGAGCTGTTCTGTGAATACAGACACACTGTTGGAGTATTCAATGGGGAAAAGCACGTATGAGTTTTCGGTTATTAAAGGATCTTCACCTTTGGTACCGTTAAAAATCCAATCTACAGAAACCTTAGACTCTTTACCATCAGGATATCTTATAAACGCATAGGGAGTTTTCATCGGATCGGCAAGTCCTCCGACAGAGGATACCAGCTCCGAAAGTCTTACAGATTCGGATTTTATATCGACGTATCCCTGAACTTTGGTATTTCCAAAGACACTAACCTTAAAAGGAGCGTACTGCATAACCCCTGCAGTTACTCTTGCAGAACGTATATACTCCTGCATCTTTTGTGTAAGAAGTTCCTGAAGTTCTTCAATACTCATTCCTTCTGCCTTTATCCTTCCCAAGGGAGGAATAGTTATATCTCCCTGCGGACCAACATATATGGAGGTTGAAGTAAGATCAGGATATCCGTATACCCACACTCCAAGTACATCGCCTTTTCGTATATCGTATCCGTAGACCTCAGCCATCATAAGAAGTACCGCGGCAAAACAATAAATTTTTTTCATTATTTGTACCTCCCGAATCATCCTATCATATTTTCTAAAAATTCTAGCTCCTGAGAGTTATATCCCATCATCTTTATCTTTTTCAGAATATCTTTTGCTGTGATGCGATCTCCGTTTTTTATAGCAGCTCTGGTCTGAAGCACAAGGCTTTCGATCTTCTGACTATTATCAAACGGAAGCTCTGCATTAATAACTTTTTCATAAAAGCCTGCCTCATAAAGGCACTGAATATGGTAAAATCTTGTCTCGCTGAGGTGTATCTTCTTTTCAAGAGCTTTTTCAAAAAGACTGCCAGCTCTTTCATATTCATTCATAAGCATGAGACATACTCCTGCATTATGGTAAAGCACTGAATTTTCGCTATTAAGAGAAATAGCTTTGAGAAAAAAAGAAAGTGCCTTTTCGTACTCACCACTTTCAAGGTACTTGTTAGCCATGTTGTTATATACATTGGACTCCTGAATACTTCTATTTTCCAACGCCAACACCTTCCGAATAGTAGTATAGGGAATCGCTCAGTACTCCACCCGGAAGAATAACGGAAAGCTTGGTCTGTTTTATCCCTTCGATTATGGGAGCAACAAGCTTATACTCCACATAGTCAACAAGTTTATATGAACCGGAAAGATACCTTTTGAGATAGCTTACATCCGACGAACGCAGAATATAGCCTCCAGTACTATAGATTATGTCCCTGAGAGTGGGATCTATGCTTTCAGAGTTATCGTTTACATAAAATACCGTACAACCCGAAAGAATAAGCGGAACAGACTGGGACTGGCTGAGTTTGGAAGCAAGTGTCCCGCTGAGAATTACAAACGAATCGGTTTTTATCTGTGAGAGTGCCGAAGAAAAAAATTGGTCGACTCCATTTATTTCGTATATATCAGCTTTTGAATACTCTCTTTCATATTCAAAGCTCATCCTTCCACCGGAATCAAAAACCAGAAGATCCTTGGTAATAAAATCAGTCTTATTTCCGGATATATCAGTAACACTAAACTTAGCTCTGACTTGAAGATCGTTTACTTTTATCCCGTAGACATTCATTACATAAGGCTGATACTTTGTTTCACTGCTGAATCTGCAAAGGCTTGCAGTATATTTTTTTTGATCCATAAAAACAGCAACCCCGTTTTTCAGTCTCAGAATTCCTCTAAAAGAACCAAACTGACTTTTTTTATCAAAAAGAGAAAAGGATTTTGAAATAATAGGGTTATAGATAAAAACTCCATCTTTGGAAGAAATAAGAGGCATTCCCCATGGTAAGACCGTCAAAGACTGCACTCCGGTTATATCCAGAGGATATTTTTTTAAGATTTTGTTGTCTGTCATATCATAAAGGTAGATGCTGTTGCTTATTCCTTCATGAACATAAAGGTAGTTCTGCCAGAGACCTCCAGTCAAAAGTACTTCACTGTCTGAAAATTTGTACTTTACAAGCACTGTACCGTCAAAGCCGATTATTCTGAGGTCATTTTCTGAAGGATCATAGGCTACTACTCTTCCAAGTTTGTCTACTCCGAATATTACGGCAGGAAAACCTTCCAGAAGAGGCTTGAGATTGTTCTCATAAGCTCTGAGCTCCTTGAGCTTTATTTCATTTTCCACAGGACTTGCCTGTTGGCTTTCAAAGGTAATATAATCCGAAAAAGGCTCCATATAATATATTCCCTTGTCAGTTCCCAAATAAAGACGGTTGAGCATATCGTCCGCACCAAGAGAGTAGGCTTTTATTGTCTTGGGAAGCTCTATCCATTTTTCTTCATAGTTATTAAATTTAAAAATAAGTGAGTTTTTGCTGTCCAGTATATATCCGGTGGAGTTTAAAATCTGTGTGTCATTTGCAGTATAGAAACGCTCGTAGGTGTTTTGATTTCCTTTTAGGGAAAGGATCTCCGTGAAGGTAGGAGTCGCATAGTTAGACAATGAAAACTCCTCCATTACAGAAAGGAAGTTCTGCATAGTGCTTACTTCCTCCGTCTGAACAGAAAATAAAAGAATGTTTTCAATATCTTTCTTAGCCCTGTCTATGAATCCAAGCTGAAGATCAAGCTTGGCAGCATAGTACCAGAACTTCGGAATATCTTCTATATACATCTGTCCGGCAAGCGCATCGTTAAGGGCGACTCTAGCTTCATACTTTTTTTCAGAGTAGAGAAGCTGGAGACTGTCGCTGAAAAGTTTCCTTGACTTCAGCTCCCGTTCGTTAAGGTCAATACAAAAACAAAGTGCGCTTATGAGAAGCAGTAAAATTGTTATTATCTGTTTTTTCATTTTTTTAGCTTCCCGGAAAATATCTTTATAAGGTCTGTCTTATTTTCCTGCCCCTTCAAAAGGCGTTTAATATTTTCTCTATGCCTGTAAACAGCCAAAAGAAGAAGAACAAGGCCGTAGACGCCAAGCTTATAATTATAGATAAAGCCTATAAGTACATCCACTCCAAGGGCTACCAGGGATGCAATCGAAACATACTGGGTTATTAGAGTGGCCGGTATCCATACGGCAAAAAAGAACAGCCCAAGCAGCGGACTCATTCCAAAATATGAACCTACAGTGCATGCCACACCCTTTCCGCCTTTGAACTTGAGCCATACAGGATAGTTGTGCCCTAAAACAGCAAAAAAACCGGCAAGATAAACTATCCACGAATCCGCCGAATAGATATTTATTGCTACAATTACAGGCACAAAAGCCTTTGCACCGTCTAGAATCATACAAAGAGCACCCATTACAGGACCCATGTTTCTTAATACGTTAGTTCCGCCCACATTTCCGCTTCCGAGTTTTCTTACATCAACTCCCCTGAAAAGCGGAAGAATGTAGCTGAAAGGTATTGAACCGCAGAGATAGCCTATAATAATCCAGAGAATGTACTCTCCCATAAAAACTCACCCCCGGGAAGATTTATTATTACTTTTTAATTGTTTTTCTTCTTTATATATAAACTTTAAAAAAAGCGGAGAACCGGGATATGGATCAATATAATTTCTTATCATATTCCTAAGACTCTGCTGGTAGTTCTTGGGAACTTCATCCTGTGTGGTTACATAGAATGTAAAGACAGGCGGTTTCACACCAACCTGTGTTACAAATGTAAACTTTATTCTCTTTCCACCTCTTACTGGCGGGGGCGTAACCATTAAAAATCTTTCCAGTGCAGCATTAAGAGCACTCGTAGGAATCTGTCTGGTATATGAAGCATACGCTTTGTCTATGGCTGCCATAAGGTCGGCAGATCCTGTCCGCTCAAGACACGAGGTCATAACTACCGGGCTGTAGTCTATAAAGTACAAGTCTTTTTCTATTGCTTTTTTCAGTACTTTCTTATCCCTAAGCTCAGAGGGTGCGGCATCCCATTTGTTTAGAACAATTACCGTCGCCTTGCCCCTGTCTTCTGCAAGTCCTGCAACTTTCTGATCCTGCACCGTTATTCCCTGAGTGGCATCTATAAGCACTGCTACCACATCAGCCTTTTCTATGGACTTTACTGTTCTGACATTTGAAAACATTTCGATTGAACCGTATTCAATTATTGATTTCTTGCGCAGTCCCGCGGTATCAATGAAAAGATAATTCTTATCTTTTATATTTACTCTCTGGTCAACGGGGTCACGGGTTGTGCCGGGGATATCTGAAACCACGGCTTTTTCTGTTCCAAGAAGCATATTGAAAAGTGAAGACTTACCAACATTAGGCCGCCCTATAAGAGCAACTTTTATATCACTGCTGTTTTTTTCTTCCGTACTGTACATAAGATTATAGCCTTTTCCCTCAAGCTTTTCTATTATAGTTTCAAAAAGCTCCTCAAGGTTTTTGTTATGCTCTGCTGAAACAGGTATAGGGTCTCCCAGGCCAAGAGAGTAAAGCTCCGGTTTAACACTGTCTTCATACCTGTCATATCCTTCGGCCTTATTTGCGACCAAAAGAACTTCAACTCCTGCCTTTCTTATAAACTGTGCGGTATGATAATCCTCCGAAGACAGTCCGTTTTTACCGTCTACCACAAAAAGCACAAGATCAGCCTCTTTCACACTGTCAAGAACAGCTTTCTTCTGCTGGGTCTGTATTATATCCGTCGGATTTTCAAATATTCCGCAAGTATCTATAACGGTAAAGGCACGCTCGCAAAAGCGTGCCTCTGCATATACATGATCCCGTGTAACACCGGGAAAATCAAGTACTATAGATTTTTTTTCCCCGATCATCCTGTTAAAAAGTGTTGATTTACCTACGTTTGGTTTTCCTACAATCAGAACTATCGGACCGGACAAAACTTTTCACCTCAAATAATTTAGTTTTCTTGGTTGACCTGATTCAGAACCTCCTGTGTTTCTTTGTTTTCTCTGTCTCTTAAAAGGTCAACTATACTTATATTCATATTTCCTTTTCTTTCCTCAGTTTCAAAATCAATTTTAAGAACCTTGGCTTCAACTTCATCACCCGGGTTAAGAATAGTCTGTATGCTTTCAACCTTTTCAACGCTTGCATTCTTAACAGAAAGAAATGCTTCAACATCGTACTTGTCTATAAGCACTACAGCACCTGAACCCTGGTATCTTAAAACCTTACCCTTAACCGTATCGCCTTTCTTTACTTCCTGGGAAACCAGCTTCCAAGGATTATCTATAGCCTGTTTTATCGAAAGTTTTATTTTCCTGTTTTCCTTGTCTATATTAAGGACTTTTACTTTTACTTTTTCACTTTCCTTCAAAGCTTCCTGAGGATTGTCCACAAAGTTCCATGAAAGCTCTGACACATGTGCAAAACCCGATATACCCTCTTCAAGCTTAATTATAGCACCGTTTGGCAGAAGTTTTTCAACGTAACCGGTGTATATTTCATTTTCAGAGTACTTATCGTCAATATCTGTCCATGGGTCGCCGATCGCCTGTTTGTAACTTAAGGTAAGCTTCTTGTTCTGAGTATCTACTCCCAGAACTTTCACTTCAATTCTGTCCCCAACTTTTGCAACATCGGAGATTCTTCCCTTTTTTACCCAGAATATTTCAGACTCGTGAATAAGGCCTTCAACTCCTGGCTCAAGCTTTACTGTAAAGCCAAAAGGAAGAATCTGAGTTACAACTGCTCTTACAATACAGTCTACCGGATATTTTTCTTCGATTTTTATCCACGGATCTTCAGTAAGCTGTTTGAGCGAAAGAGATATTTTTCTGTTTTCCTTATCGACTTTAATTATCATTCCCCTTACTTTTGAACCAACTTTCAGAACCGTTTCCAGAGGCATATTTCTGTCCCATGTAGCTTCACTTTTGGGAATAAGAGCTGTAACACTATCGTTTATCCTGACAAATGCGCCAAACTCTTTTATGCTCTCAACAATGCCTTCAACTACCATATTCTCTCTAAGATCCTCATATGCCTTGTTTAGCTTTTCATCAATAAGGTCTTTTCTAGAAACTGTTATACTTCTGCCCCTTATTCCGATTACTTTAACTTCCACAAGACCTTTGGGCATAGCATCGCCCTGTCTCAGACCGGAAAGTGAACCAGGAAGGAATGATTTGAGGACTCCGTTTACAAAAACATCGTATCCCTTAAGATTCTTAGCCTTAAAGATTACTTTTACAACGTCTCCTTCCTTGATTTCGTTTCTGAGCTTATCAAACATTCCCTGTTTTTCAGAAGCGTGGTTTAAACCCTCTTCATCGTTAGTTTTTACTATTTTTACCGTTACTTCCTCACCGGATTTATATTCAGAAATATCTCTTGTAAGGTCTTCCCTCTTTACAAAAACATCACCGTTGGAACCCTCCAACGCTACCCATATACCGTCTGTATCGCTTTCAAAAACCTTTCCTGTAAAAACTTTTCCTTTTTTGAGCTCGTTAAACTCGTTGTCGTTGAGCATCTGTTCAAAATCGCTCATGTTTTTTCTATCTTCCATGTTAGATAGACCTCCCCTTTATCTTAAGAAAAATTACCACAATCAACCATGTGGACTGCATCTATTATTTTCTCTATTTCCCACAAAGGAGCAGAAGTTCCGCTGAGTACTCCTATTGTTTTTACTTGTGAAAAATCAAGTTTTTTAAGATCCTCTGACGTCTGTATCAGATAACTCCTGCTGCAGCCGCGGCATGCGATATCATAAAGCTTTCTGGTGTTAGAGCTGTTACTGCTGCCTATAATCAACATTAAATCAGCCTTTAATGCTATTTCCGCCGCTTGTTTCTCTCTTTGCACTGTGTGAAAACATATAGTATTCTTAACTATTATATCTGAAAAATCATTTTTTTTGATGATATCGGATAAAAATTCTTTAAAATCCTGCGTATCCATTGTCGTCTGAGATAAAATACATACACGGGACTGCTGAACTGTTACCGCTCTGTCAGTAATAACTGCCTTTTCAGGGTCAATACTTCCCAAAAGCCCTATCATTTCGGCGTGGTTTTTCTTACCGAAAGCAATTATATAGTAGCCGCTGTCCTGCATCTTTTTTGCAAACTCTACCATTGCAGATACTATAGGACAGGTCATATCCAACACATGAGCAAAACTGCTGTGTAGAACAGACATATCATGCGATCCTATGCCATGAGCCCTCACTATTACACGGCTCTGCCGGGAATCAACCGGAAGGTTGTTTATATCTTCAAAGTAAGATATACCCTCTTTCTGAAGCTTTCCGACAACCTGGTCGTTATGCACAAGCAACCCATAAATGTAAGTCTTTTTTTCTGATGTATCCAGCATAAGACATTCCTTGTACGCTCTGTTTACCCCGTAACAAAATCCTATTTCATCGGATACGATAACCTTCATACGCTCAACCTCTTATATCCCTAGAATCTACGTACCCGGCAATTATATCGCACACCCGCTCTATCTCCATGCCAGTCGTATCTATTATCACAGCATCGGGGGCAGGTTTAAGCGGAGCTATGCTCCTGCTCGAATCTGCCCTGTCTCTCTGATTTATCTCATTTAGTACATCTTCGAACGAAACATCCTCATTTTTTGCAATTAACTCCCTGTATCGTCTCTCAGCCCTTTCCTGTGGACTTGCCGTGAGAAAAAATTTGTACCGTGCATCTTTTAGCACAACCGTACCGATATCCCTTCCGTCAACAACCATACTGCATTTTTCGGATATACTGCGTATCACGGAGTTCACTTTTTCTCTTACCTGACCTATTCGTGAGACTGCAGAAGCACTTGCTCCAGACTGCGGTTTTCTTATCTGGGCTGATATTACCTCACCGTTTAATATGTAATGTCCATCCGCATAAACTATGCTTATTTCGTCCAGATGACTCTGAATATAAAGAACGTCGGCAAGATCAACACCATTACCCTGAAAATAATAGGCAATCATACGGTACAAAGCCCCGCTGTCAAGATAAAGTATTCCCAGTCTCTTTGATATTTCTTTGGCCACGGTAGACTTTCCCGATCCGGCAGGACCGTCTATTGCTATATGAAACAATTTTTTCATTCTCCTTATTTATAATACCGGTATTTATATTTACGGTTCTGCACTATTTTTTTATCTCTTCTTCGGTATCTACTATTCTTATTATCTTGTCAAGCTTGGTCATTTCAAAGATCTTCTTGACCTGTGGCTGGAGCGAAAAGAGCACCAGCTCCTTTTCAGTCTTTTTTGATTCCTTTATAAGCGATACTATCGAACCCAATCCCGCACTGTCTATATAGGGAACCTCCGAAAGATCAAAGGCCACTATCTTCTTGTCTGTATGAGGCATATGCTCAAGGGTTTTCTGTTTGAAAGTGGCAGAATGATAGGCATCAATGTCTCCGCATACCTTTATTATGAAAGCCACGTCAGAATCTTTAAAACTAATGACAAATTCCATAGTCACAACCTCCTCTTTTATGGATTAAGAGAAATTTTAAGATCTCTCAGCTGTCTTTCTCCTACTATGTTTGGTGCATCCGCCATTATATCCGTTCCCGTAGCCGTCTTGGGGAATGCGATGACTTCTTTTATTGAATCTTCATTGCACATAACCGCTACAAGCCTGTCTAATCCGAGTGCACACCCTGCATGTGGAGGTGGTCCGTATCTAAAAGCATCCAAAAGGAATCCGAACTTCTCGTTGATTTCTTCTTCCGGTAAACCAAGCATTTCAAATACCTTTTTCTGTATATCCTTCCTATGTATTCTGACGCTACCCGAAAGCATCTCATATCCATTTATAACCAGATCATAACATTCTGCTTTTATCTTAAGCGGATCTGTTTTTTCATACATCTCAAGATCACTCAAGTTGGGCATTGTAAAGGGATGATGCTCGGCTTCAAGCTTTTTCTCCTCTTCGTTAAAGGCAAACATCGGAAAATCAACTATCCACATTATATCAAACCCATCAAGCTTTTCAAACTCATCACGTATTATCTGAGACCTCAGCTGACCAAGGATCTTGTTGACAGATCTCTGTTCTCCGGCAACAACAAACATAACGTCGCCACTGTTTATTATACCATCATTTTCAATGCTTTGGAGTTCTTTCTCGGCCATCTTTTTTATGGTTGAGCGAATACCGTCCTTATCCTTTATTATCCATATAAGACCGTTAGCGCCAGCTTTTTTTGCCTGTTCAGTAAACTCATCAAGCTTTTTTCTGGAATATTTTTCAGCTCTGTTTTCGACGGTAAAACCTTTTATCACTCCGCCATTATCGCAGACAGACTTCAGGAAAGCTGCCGATGTACCGGCAAAATATCCGGTGAGATCTTTAAGCTCCATTCCGTAACGTGTGTCAGGCTTATCGCTTCCGTATCTGTCCATAGCATCAGCATAGGACAAACGCTTGAAAGGAGTTTGTATGTCAACTCCTGCAGCCTGCTTAAACATGTACTTTAAAAGCCCTTCAACAACTGCGAAAATATCTTCTTTGTCCACAAAAGAAGCTTCAATATCTATCTGTGTAAACTCTGGCTGCCTGTCAGCCCTGAAATCCTCGTCCCTGAAACATCTTGCAATCTGAAAGTACCTGTCAAATCCGGAAACCATAAGCAACTGCTTAAAAATCTGCGGAGACTGGGGAAGTGCATAAAACAGACCTGGTCTCAATCTGGAAGGCACCAGAAAATCCCTTGCCCCTTCAGGAGTCGATTTGGTAAGAAAAGGTGTTTCTATTTCAAGAAATCCAGTACTGCTCAGATAGTTTCTGGTAGCCTGGGCGACCCTGTGCCTGAGCATAAGATTCTTCTGAAGCTTTTCCTTTCGCAGGTCAAGATATCTGTACTTTAACCTAAGATTTTCATTGGCATCGTCTTCTTTGTTTACATATATTGGGGGAGTCTCTGACTCTGAAAATACCACCAGTTCCTTAGCCATGACCTCTATTTCCCCTGTGCTCATATTTGTGTTTACATCTTTCTCGGGTCTTTTGTTGACTATACCCTTTATTCCTACAGTATATTCATTGCCAAGCTTGAGTGCACTTTCATAAAGCTGCTTATCTGCGGCGGGATCAAAATAAACCTGGGTTTTGCCATACCTATCCCTCACAAGTACAAAAAGCATTCCCCCAAGATCTCTTACTCTGTCTACCCAGCCGTTGAGAACTATCTCCTTTCCTATATCCTGTGAAGACAATTCTCCGCATGTATGTGTTCTTTTAAGCAAAACTGCACCTCCGTATTTGAAGAGTTAAAAAAATTAAATGTGTATTTTAGTGTTAAAAATCCTGTAGAACTTTTATTCACTCTATATATTTTACCATTATTTATGATAAAATAGAAGTTAGATTATAACTAAATTAAAAATCAAACTTATGAAAATCATGGAGGTGTTCATAGTGAAAAAAACCTTATCACTTTTGTTTTTCCTGGTGCTTTTGACAGTTTCAGTGCTTACGGCAGCCACAAAGTTTACCGATGTGCCCATAAACCACTGGGCATATGACGCAGTACAGAGGATTACCTCGATAAAGATACTCGAAGGATATCCAGACAACACTTTTAAAGGAGTATCAACAGTAACCAGATACGAGCTCACCCTTACCGTAGACAGAACCATCAGTTACATTCAGGAGGCTCTCCTGAACCCATTAACCGAAAAAATCAATGAGCTAGACAAAAAAATTAAAAATATTCCCACAACTACTTCCACACCTTCCAAGGATTATTCGGGAGACATTGCTGTTTTAAAATCCGATCTTTCGGAACTGACCAAAAGATTTGACAATATGCAAGCGAGTCTCACTGACATCCGTGATCTTAAGAACTCCTACGAGATACTCGGATATACGGTAACCAAAATAAAGGAAGTTGACACAAGACTTACTACCCTTGAATCAAAAGTATCCGGACTTGAATTAAGCAATGCCAACTCCGAAGAACTCTCAAACACAAAGAAAACTGTCGACAGCATTCTGGTACAGTACTCGGAAATGAACAACTCCATTAAATCAGCAAACAGCAAGATATCTGCTCTTGAAACCAAAGTTGCTGCACTTGAAAAAAATAATCCGTCAGAAAGCTTTTCAGAAAAACTGGCCATGTATGACAGTAAAATTACCCTACTGGAAACCAAGACGGCAACTATCGAAACCAAAATCCTCAATAACGATGCCAAGATGACTTCAATAGACACCAAAATGGCTGGATACGATACCAAGATATCTTCAATTGATTCCAAAGTCTCAGGACATGATACCAAAATATCGTCCCATGACTCCAAGCTCTCAACCATTGAAAAGATAATCGCCGCACATGAAACCAAGTTGAGTTCATACGACTCCAAGTTTACTGCTAATGATTCCAAAATCATTGCATTGGAAGGCGGTCTAAACGCACTTGATGCAAGAATGTCCGCAATTGAAAAAAATACCCTTACCGAAGATATGTCAAAAGTCAAGGATCTACTCACCAATACTAATACCAAGCTTGACGCTAAAGCCGACAAAATAACAGTTAACGCCGTCGAGTCAAGACTCAATACGCTTGAACAGTCTTTCCAGGTATTTGCAGTAAACGGTTCGGAAACAAGCAAGTCCATAGCTGCTATAAAGAACGACATTGCTGCTCTTACCGGAAAGTATGACGAAATGAACAAAAGAGTAATGGATAATACAGCAGCTACAGATTCAAATACCAAAAACATCGAATCCCTTACAGCAAAAACAAACGAAAACAGTGCCAAAACTGATTCTCTCACAGCCAAGCTCGATGAATCAACTCTGAAACTTGATCAGAAAATAGACAGCAAGGTTGCAGAACTCGATTCCAAAATAACCGGAGTAGATACCAAATGGCCAGGAATAAACTTCCTTGACATTCTTCTGTCTGTCGGACTATCTGTCGGTATAGTATATGCTTTAAACTACTTTGGAGTACTTAAATAATCAATGACTGACCAATGCCTTCTGGCTTTATGCCATAAGGCATTGGTTTATTTTTAAGACGTGCGGGGCGTTATATGATAAAAAAGATTTTCTTTTCCTGTGTAACACTTCTGATAGCCTGCCTGATAATATTTCTAGCTCAGAAGGCACTAACCAAAATATCCCGCGGGGAGAAACTGGATCCTATGCAGGTGTACTATATCTGCCAGAAAAACAAGCCGCAAACAGGAAACATTCCTGAAGAACTTATCTTTTCAATCGCCATGACCGAAAGCTCAGGATATATTAAAGCACGTACCGAATACGCTTATGGTCTCACAGGTCTGAGCAGGATAGCCTTGCGGGAAATAAATGCAGAGTTCAAAATGAATATACAGTACAGTGATCTTGAAAATCCAGAAACGGCTGTTATAGCTTCGTATGCATATATGCAGTCGCTCTATAACAGATGGAAAAATATCAACCAGAGTATGGACGATTATACCGTCCTGCAGTTAAGCGTGATTTCGTATGTGTGGGGAATTGGGAACACCATCAAATGGCTTAATAACACCAACACATCTAACCGTTATATCGATGA
Source organism: Petrotoga sp. UBA5851 (assembly GCA_002431635.1). Taxonomy (GTDB): domain Bacteria; phylum Thermotogota; class Thermotogae; order Petrotogales; family Petrotogaceae; genus UBA5851. The sequence goes on along the minus strand of DJGH01000004.1, from coordinate 265 downwards.
GGCCATTCCACAGGATGCCAAAGACTACCTTTACAACATCAGCTTCTGGTCTTTTTACGGAAAGAAAAATTTTGACTGACTCTAGATTTATGATTTTTTTTGTGATATAATTATGCATTGTTGGAGGCGTGTTCCGAACTGGCTAAGGGGCCGGTCTCGAAAACCGGTGAGGTTTATAGCCTCGTGTGGGTTCGAATCCCACCGCCTCCGCCAATAAAATACCATCTATCGACAAATTATGTTGATAGATGGTTTTATTTTTTTA
>DJGH01000029.1:38437-40241 GCA_002431635.1 Petrotoga sp. UBA5851 | reverse complement strand
TTTTTCTTTAGATGAAAGAACATCTGTTATTTTTAAAAAATCAAAATCTATGTTATAATTTAAAGTAATTTAAAAGTATTTTCTAAAAGGAGGTAACTCTGATGAAAAAAGAGATAATGGGTAATACTGGAAAGGTTTACCTTGAAGGCAGAGTAGACATAACTAATTCAGCCGATCTGAAGAATGTTCTTTCTGATCTTAAAGCATCGGGTGTAAAGAGAGTAATAATAGATATGAGCAAGCTGGAGTATATTGACAGCAGCGGACTGGGAAGAATATTTTATTTCTTTGCGGACTTCAAGAAGGATGGCGGTGAAATGGAGATTCATAACATCAACAGTCCCAATGTAAAAAAAGTTGTAGAGATAGTAAAACTGGACAAGATAATAGCCACAAAATAATAATAAAGCTTTTGTTACATAAAACGCACCCCGGTTATTCTGACCGGGGTGCGTTTTATGTAAGTTTAATTGCTCTTTTCTTTTTTCATTTCTTTTTCGGCATTTTCAAATATTTCCTTGAAGGTTTCAAGAGTCTGTGGAAGATCAAAGTCTATTATGTCCGAAAGATCTACAGAATCTTTTTTTTCCTGGGAGCTAACTATCTGGGATACAACTTTTTTTATCTTATCTAGCTGTTCTGGAGTATGTATAGCCTTGCCGAAAAACATCTGATTCTCTGCAATCATTATTATATTTATCATTGCCTGAAAACCTTCAGCTACAGCCTGAAGCATCTCATGCGACTGCTGGCTGTCCAGAAGAGCCTGCCGGGAAACACTGTCAAGGTTCTGTTTAATTTTATTTATATAGTCTTTTCCGCTTTCAAAAAGGTTCATAAGCACATAATTTCTGTCTGAAAATTCAAGTTCGATTACTTCTCCACCCTCGAAAAAGGATGTTTTTATTTCATCATAAAACTTCATAGGAACTTCTTTTTCATTTATTATGATCTTGGTTAGCACGCCTCCGGTTTTATTTATATATTCTTTAACCAGACTGTCGAAATCCTTATAATCTGAAGTTTCTATTACATTGATACTTGGCAGGACTCCTGTTATTTTGACGGTAAGTGATTTTTTTTCTTTTTCAGCCATATCTGACCTCCAAAATTAGTTTTTGCTTATAAGTCCGCTCACAGCGGTTCCTTTTTTACTGAAAATTTTTCTGTACCAATTCTTATATTCATTTATTTTCTTTTCTTCCGAGATATCGTAATAATTCGATAGTTTTCCGTCTATTTCTATGACTGAAAAAATTTCTTTAACATACTTAATGTTCTTATTTACTTCTTCTATGCCATAAGCATTTATAAGATCAACGATGAGCTTTTTTTCAAACTCTTCTTTGGTATCGTTCTTCTTACTGTAGGTATATATTTTATCTTTTACTTCAATTAAATCCTCTATAATTTCTTCTTTTTCCTCTTCTTGTGCTGAGAAAAAGAAATTATCCATTATTTCCATGAAATCTTCTTCTATTCCGGCAAGAATATCGTTAAAATCCATATCTGCATCATAAGCCTTGATATCATGCTGAACAGTATCTGGTACAGCATTTTCGAGTATCTGTTCAATCTCTGATTCCAAATCTTCGATGTCGTCTATTATGAAGCTCACCTCTACCTCGTCTTCATCCTGTTCATCGGGGTCTTGCGGGTCATCACTGCTTTTTTCGTCATATCCGTTTTCTTTCATAAAGTAAAGATAATCAACGAACTCTTTCAGATCTTCCGAGGCATCAATTTCATTTACAAACTCAGACAGATCAAGACCGTATATATCGAAATACTCATCTTTTATCTC
>DJGH01000029.1:2753-38425 GCA_002431635.1 Petrotoga sp. UBA5851 | reverse complement strand
TATCTCCTTTATTTCATCGTACGGAATAATCTTTATTCTTTTATCTATAAGATCCTTCATATCAGTAAGACTGTCAATGACAAGCGGAAGAGTGCTCAATCTGAAATTGTTGGTTTCTATCAAAAGATCTTTGTAAAAACTTACAAGTCCTTTTTTATCTACTTTCAAGGATATATTAAAATAGTTCTGATAGTCGTTGTTTGAAAAAATTATATTGTGTTCGTAAAATCTTCCGGCTTTTTTAATATTGACTATCACCACCTCAGAGCTTTCAGAAAAAGTAAACAGAAGAGCTTCCTTGGAAATTATCTGGGCGGTCTGATTGTCTATGTCTGCGCACAAGACAGAAGACATATTCTTTTTGGATGATTTCAAAAACATATTTATTCTCAGCAGAGTGAGAACAAGGGGATTGTATTCAAAATCTATGGAAAGTTTGTCTATGCTGTTACTCTTAATAGCCGAGAACTCATTGTTAGTCCATATATAGTTTCCGGATTTTACCTCTACTTCGTATGAATACCTCTCAAGGATATCTTCGTTGTTATCGTTTATAACAATTTTTTTTATCCCGACAGGACGGACAGAGATATAATCTCCGCTGGTTCCTTTTAAAAAGGCCAAAAGCCACACCTCACTTACTTATATGTATAAAGTCTATATTTTATACCGATATATAAAAATACTACCAAAGAAATTATAACACCAAAAAAAAGATTATTCCAACTAACATTCCCTATTACTCCAAAAATTAAAGCAAATACATACATTATTAACGAACTTAATTTTACCGAAACACCTTTTAATCTTGAAAGTTTATCGTAAAGGTGATCGCGGTCACCGCTGAACGGCGATTTTCCGTTAGCCATACGCCGGAGTACAGCAAAAAAAAGATCGGTGAAGAAAAGCCCGCAGAGTATGATTCCTTTGATGTAGCCTTCAAAATGAGTTTGCCTGAACGACTGGACCAGATAGAAAAATAGTGAAAAACCTAAAAAGTATGATCCTGCATCCCCGAGAAATATTTTTGCAGGATTGAAGTTGAAAATAAGAAATCCAGATAGTGCGGCTATAAAAAACAGAATTCTCCAGTCACCCGTTAAAAAGTAGAAGGAAGCAAGGGCTATCAGGACTGTTCCTGTACATACTCCATCCATACCGTCGATCATATTGACAGAATTTATAAGAGCCACGCCGGTTAAAACAAGAAGTATAAGCCAGAATGGATTTGTTTCTGATGAGTATAAAACAACGAAAAGAGAAGTAGTCAAAAACTCAACCAAGATTCTTATTTTAGGATTCAGGCTCTTTATGTCATCATACAGTCCCAGTATCAAAAGAATGATCGACGGAATGACAAAATGAATATCTGTTATATAAAAAAATATAACAGAAAAAAACACGCCGATTCCTCCCATATAAGGGGTTGTCCTTGCATGCGGTTTTAGAAAGCTGTCCGGACGATCCACTATATTTAACCTGACTGCAAGTTTTATCATAGCAAAAGTAAGAAGTATAGAAAGGAGTAATGTTCCAGTTAAGGACAAAATCATTTTTCTCCTCCTCTGATAATACTCACGAGGGTTCCTGTTCCATAAGAAATATGAAGAATAGGAAAGATAAATAAATTAAAGAAAAACTGTAAAGGTTCTTTTGCAATTCGAGCCTGAATGAAAGAAAAAAGTATATCCATGCCCGTATAGAGAAATAATGGTGCACAGATAATAAGAGAAGTTTTTAATGGGACAAAAACTCCTGTTATTATACATAAAAGTATATACAGTACAAATAAAAATGGAACAAAATGTCTAAATCCGATTCCTTTCTTTGAAATTTTTAAGGTAATATAATTCCAGTATCCATTGGAAAAATTTTTTAAAACGAACTTGATAAACCCTTCCGGAACCTTGTATAAATTATCTATAGGCAGGACGTATATCTTTCCTCCGGTTTTGGTTATGCGGTAATTAAACTCTATATCCTGATTACGAATAAGCGATTCGTTGAAGTAACCGTATTTCTGGAAAACTTCCCTGCGGTATACAGCATAAGCGACAGTGTCGGCTGAAGTTATCTCTTTTGCATATCTGTGCAGTGACCCTCCCACTCCGAATACACTTGAGTATACAGCACAAAAGGATTTTTGCAGGGTATTGCCTTGAACAGAAAAAGCCGTTGCCACACCTCCGGCGGCTTGTGCTGCTGGATTTTCAGAAAGAAAACAAACCGTTTGCTTTAGGTACTCTTTATTATAAAGAGTATGTGCTCCGGCAATCATAATATAATCACCCTTAGCTTGTTTGATGCCGATATTGAGACCGTATGGAGCATACGTTAAATGATTCTTGCATGGTTTTAACTCAGGGTGAGCTACACTTAACTCCAGAAGATATTCATAGCTTCCATCTTCTGACATTCCGTCGGCAACAATTATTTCATAAGGTTTAAGACTTTGATTGAGTAAGGACATTATAACCCCAAGAAGATGCTTTTTCTCGTTTCGGCATATAAGTACAACGGATATTTTGGCTTCAGTAGGATTGTTCAACTTTTATCACCGCCCCGGCATCCGGAACATAAGTTCGTATAAGACCGTTTATACCTTCGAAATCACTATCGGCAACAAACTGTCTTATCTTGCCTACCATAACTTCAACTTCCTGTTCGCTTAGGCTATGATTTGCGTTTACAACAAATATTCTTTCATTGTTGGTCTTGAGGTAACCCTCATCATTAAGGAGAAGCTCCTCATAAAGCTTTTCGCCTGGTCTTATGCCGGTATACTCAATCTTTATGTCCTGGTCAGGAACCAGACCGCTCAGACGTATGAGCTCTCTGGCAAGGCTATCTATCAATATAGGTTCTCCCATGTCGAGTATAAAAACTTCTCCGCCTGAAGAAAATATCATACACTGTAATACTAGTGTAACTGCCTCTGGAATGGTCATAAAGTACCTTTTCATTCGTGGATCGGTAACTTTTACCGGTCCTCCCTTGGCAATCTGATTTTTGAATATAGGTATCACGCTTCCTCTGCTTCCAACAACATTTCCAAAACGTACCATACCAAAAACAGTATCAGTTTTGTTGGAAAACGATCTGATTACTTCTTCCGCAAAACGTTTAGAGCAGCCCATTATAGACGTAGGCTTTATAGCTTTGTCTGTGGAGATGAAGATAAATTTTTTTATTTTGTATTTTACTGCAAGGCTGGCAAGATAGTAGGTGCCAAGAACATTTACCTTGAAAGCTTCCGTGGGATTTTTTTCCATTAGCGGAACGTGTTTGTGGGCCGCAGCATGAAAAACTACATCAAAGCTGAAACGTTCAAATATCTTTCTGAGCCTTTTTTCATCCGTTATATCACAGATTATTTCAGTAATTTTCACCTGCGGGAACTTTTCGTTCAGTTCATTTTTTATGTTAAATATACTGTTCTCGCCTCTTCCCATTATATAGAGCTCCTTAGGAGCACATACGGCAGCCTGTCTGCATATTTCTGAGCCTATACTTCCTCCTGCGCCGGTTATCAGAATATTTTTCCCATGTATATACTCTGAAATCTCTTTAAGATCAACTTTTACCTCTTTCCTTCCAAGAAGGTCTGTTACATCAACTTCTCTCAGTATACCAAGTGAAGCCTTGCTGTTAAGTACTTCAAACATTCCTGGCAGAATTCGTACCCGTACTTTTTTTGTATCAATGAAGCCAAGAAGCTTTCTAAGGTCGGCAGAAGTTATATTTGAAATTGCAACAATTACCTCTTTTATTTTGAGCAGATCTATGTATTTCATTGTATTTTCAGGTACATCAAAAACTTTATATCCCCGTATTGATCTTCCTATTTTATCATAGTCATAATCAAGAAAACCGGCAACAGTTCCTTCGCCGGGTCTGCGTTCAAACTCATCAAGGATCTGAACACCTATCTCTCCTGCTCCTATAATTAGTATATTGTTATCTGTTTCTTTAACAGAAGATTTGTTAGTCTTTGAAAACCAATAAATTCTGCTCCATGCGATAAGTATGACTCCGGTAAGCGATGTAATTGCATTGACGGTAAAAGGAAGTATAAAAAAAGAAGTAACGTATCTCCTCAGAAATTCAAAAACAAAAAGATTTACAAGAAAGCCAAGTCCGGCTGAATAAAAAACAGGTAAAAGCTGTGGTAAAGCTGCAAATCTCCAAATGGACTCATATATCCTAGATAGATAAAGAGTAATAACCATTATCAATGCATATAGAAAAATAGGCGAAATATATTTTGACATCTCTGCAAAATCAAACTGAAAACGTATGAACATAGATATAGCATACGCACAGACGAACAACGCGTAATCAATTAAAACAAGTGTAAGCTTCCTTTTAGCCATGTACTTCATTTTGTAGCTCCAAAGCAGATTCGGTAATGCTTTTAACCACATACTCCTGCTGTTCCAAGGTTATATTTGAAAAAAATGGAATAGCTACCGTCAGACAGGAAGTAAGTTCAGTGTACGGAAAATCACCCTCTTCATATCCATAAAGATCTTTGTAAAACTTCTGAAGATGTACTGGAGAAAAATAATTTCTTGCCTGAACACCTTTTTTTGAAAGTTTTTCGAGCAAAGAATCAAGAACTGTCCGTGCTTTTTTAAGATAAGTATACCATTCTTCACGGTTTTTATGTTCTATAATGTCAGGCATCTGATAGGTGCTTATCCAGTTAGGCAAACCCAAAAGTTTTGAAATCCATGCTATATTTATTCTTACAACGTAAACAAACCAGCTTTCCCTAGTTACATAGTCAGGAACCGTAGGACAAACAAAAAAACTGTTTCCTTCAAAAAGTTTTCTATATCTGTCAGCTGCTGATTTGCGTTTGTCAAGTATCTCATCCAGTCTTGTCATCTGACAGTATCCTAAAGCGGCTGACATTTCATCCATCCTGTAGTTGTAACCCAGCCGGACATGCTCGAGCCAGGCTCCGCTTTCACCGCGTCCCTGGTTTGACATAGACTTTACAGCCTTGTAAATACCTTCATCATCTGTTACTATTATTCCGCCTTCTCCCGTAGTAATCTGTTTGTTAGGGTAAAAGGCAAAAGCTCCTGCCAATCCGAAGGTGCCGGCTTTTTTGTTTTTATATTCTGCGCCCAAAGCTTCACAGGAATCTTCAATCACCTTAATCTCACTGGGAATTCTTATTTTATCCCAGTCAAGCGGCAACGAAAAAACATCTACAGCCATTAAAAAATCTGTTTTTATATGATTTTTAGATGGTCTGTAGGTTCCTTCAAAAAAACGGTTGAGTTTATCGATTGATATATTGTAATTATAGGGATCTATATCTATAAAAACAGGATCACCATGTTCATAAACAGCTACGTTTGCTGAAGCTACAAATGTAAATGGAGTAGTCAGCATTCCATGTCCCTTCGCAAAACCCATTGATCTGAGGATAATATGAAGCGCCGAAGTGCCGCTGTTGACTCCCAAAGCGTACTTTAACCCAGTGTAGCTACTAAAAGAATCCTCAAACTTTTTTAGGTAAGGACCTAGTGCTAAATCAGGCGAATCAAGTACTTGCATAACCGTACTTTTTTCTTTTTCAGTTATATCAGGATTAGAAAGCGGTATAAGCATTTTTTCCCCCTAGATGAATTCTTCAATTCTGGAATACTCTTTTTGAGTTATCTTATTTTCCTGAAGAAGTCTGTTTAGTATAAGCAAAGCTTTTTCTTTTTCCATAGCTGTTACTTTCCTGAAGATTATGCTAAATCTTTCTTCGTCGCCTATGGTGCTAAGTTCTTTGAGCAACAGGTCATAACTGTCTTCTGGCGGATCTATAATTTGGGGATCAATAGTTTGATTACTTTTTATGGCCTGGGTGTACTTGTCGCTGGCAGTACCGTCTTCAAAGTAATGATATGCAGTTTCTCTTAAAAGAACATAAAGAAGATACCATTCATAGAAATTAAAGGTTACTATTCTGAGTATGATGGCAAAGGTGCCGTCACGGTAGTTTATGATCCTGTCCTTTACTATTCCGTATCGTATCTCTGATTCCTGAAGCATCCACTGATCCTTTACTATACGGTTTATCATGAGAACATAAGATACCATAACCATAAAACCACAGCCGATGAATGTATAAACCTGCCATTGAGGAAGCACAAAATTTTCTATTTCCTGGGCAGAGAGTTCAAGAACCTGTGGCATTATCATGTTTGAAAGCACCATGATTGTGCCCATAGAGATAATATAAATTATAAACCAGAGAAATCCGCTGTTGTCTTTTTTAAGCGGAAATTCCCAGTTATTCGCCTTATAGACTGTTTCCATCCGCTGAATATGCTCGTTACGGTTTTTTATCAGAGTATGGTAAATAAACATAACTATTGCAAGACCAACAAACTGCAGATACGGTATGTATGAAAAAACCATTCCGACAAAGACCAAGATGGGTCTTAATAAAAGCAAATCAGATCCCCTCCAGTTTTTCCTTTATTATATCCGTTACCCATTCTTTTTCAACCTGGCTCTGATCACCGGTTACCATGTTTTTTACTGTATAAAAGTTATTGGTAAGCTCATCTTCACCTATAACTATGCTTAGTCTGGCACCAATTTTGTTTGCATGCTTGAACTGACCACTCATGTTCCTTTTTACAACACTTATATATGCTTTTATGCCATCGCTTCTCAATTTGCTTGTAAGCTCAAGTGCTTGCTCCTCTGTTCCTTTTCCAGAATGCACTATATAAACATCCACGTCGTTTTCGCATAAAAACTGAACTTTTTCAGCTTTCATTGCAAGTATAACCCTTTCGACTCCCATACCAAATCCCACCGAAGGAGTGCTTGGTCCTCCTATCTCCTCAACCAATCCGTCATATCTTCCTCCTCCTGCAATTACAGCTTGTGCACCAAGATCCAAATGCTCAAACTCAAAGGCAGTTTTGGTATAATAATCAAGACCGCGGACTATACGTGAATCGACTTCATATATCACATGTGAAAGATCGAGATATTTTTTAACGTTCGCAAAATGATCCCTGCATTCTTCACAAAGATAATCAAGTATTGAAGGTGCCTCTCTTGCATATTCTTTGTCCTTTTGAACCTTACAGTCGAGAAGTCTCATCGGATTTTTCTCGTATCTTGACTGGCAGTCTTCACACATTTCGCCGAGATACTTTCCAAAGTATTCCTTGAGTGCTTTTCTGTATTCTGCTCTGCATTTTGGACAGCCGACACTGTTAATTTTAAGTCTGTAATTCCTGAGTCCGACAGAAGATAAAATGTTGTTGAGCATTATTATTATCTCGGCATCTGCAAGAGGGTAGTCGCTTCCAAAGATCTCAGCTCCGAACTGATGGAACTGTCTTAATCTTCCTGACTGTGGCTTTTCATATCTGAACATCGGGCCAAAATAGAAAAGTTTTATTGGAAGTCCGGAGTTTATCATAGAATTTTCAATATATGCCCTTACAGCAGGCGCTGTTCCTTCTGGGCGCAGAGTAATTGACCGTCCGCCTTTATCTTCAAAAGTATACATTTCCTTTTTTACTATGTCTGTTTCATTTCCTATTCCTCTGTTAAAGAGTTCTGTAGGTTCAATTATAGGTGTCCGCAACTCTTTAAAAGCATATTTTTCAAGAATGCTTTTAGCAGTTTTTTCAACCTGATTCCAATAATCTATCTCCGAACCGTATATATCCTGAGTGCCTTTTATTCTTTTATACTCGTCCACATTGTTCGTTCAAGAGTTACTTGAACTTCACCTCCTAAAAAATTATATCAGTTTCTATTATAACACAAAAGGGAGCCGCCGGCTCCCTGGTAAGTCTATGTTTGAATTATCTTTTATTATCTTCTTTTCGAAACACCACGTTTTTTCTCAAGATGCTTATTATACTCCGAAATCTTCTTTTCACTGTCTCTCATAAACTGGCTAAGTTTCTTTTCAAACTCCTCATTCGTTTCTTTCGAAGTATCCTCAGGTACAGATCCCTCCTTCAAGGATAGCTCGTACTTACCGTCTTTGGTTGTGCCAATTATTCTGCCTTCAATCTCCTGACCAACCTGAAGAAAATCAGAGATGTTCTTTACATAGTTCTTGGAAATCTTAGAAATGTGTATGAATCCTTCTTCTCCGTTGTCGAGTTTAACAAATGCCCCAAACTTTTTAATATCAACTACTTTTGCCTTTACTGTTTCTCCTGATTCGATACCCTTTACCACTATGATTCCCTGCCCTTCTTTTTAAGATTTTTCACGATAACCTTGCGAAGTCATGATACGTTTAAACGGCCCGGGTCCAGGCTATGGTTTGTCACCTCCAAGTGTTTTTTTATTTGAGATTGCCAGAAATTCCGAAAGAACTGCAAGGCTGGCAACATCTAAGCTTTTCAAATTTTATGAAATTTGAGCCAAAAAAGGGAGATAAAATCTCCCTTGATTATGCCTAAGCAAAATTCTTGTATCTGTTGTTGAACTTCTTTACTCTTCCTTCTGTGTCTAGAATCTGAGAACCTATCTCGCCCTTGAAGAAAGGATGACACTTGGAACAAACATCAAGCCTGAAAGTATCAACAGTGGAATATATCTTATGTTCTGCTCCACAGGCACATTTTACAGTGATAAACTTCATCTCAGGATGAATCCCTTTTTTCATTCTTTTTCCACCTCTTGGTTATTTTTGATTTCCGTGTTATTATAACACAATGATTTTTCTTGTGTCAAGATACAAACAAAAGCTTAATGTCAACTTAACGTTGAAAATATAAGCATTACCTCTAAGAATATTCTATTTTTAATTATTTTTTGCTATAATTATTCTGTCATAATTCTGGTTGCACTTGGAGGTGTCTGTTTTGTATAATCCGGAACTTATAAGGAACATTTCTATTATAGCACATATTGACCATGGGAAAACAACTTTGGTGGATAGAATTTTGGAAAAAACTAAAACAATTGAATTGAGGAAGATGAAAGATCAGTTTATGGATTCCATGGATATTGAAAGTGAGCGTGGAATTACAATAAAAGCCAAACCTGTAAAGATATTTTATGATTCTACCGACGGAAATAGGTATGAGATAAATATAATCGATACTCCTGGTCATGTCGATTTTAATTACGAAGTTTCAAGAAGCCTTGCTGCGTGTGAAGGTGCTGTGCTTTTAGTTGATGCATCCCAGGGGGTTGAGGCTCAGACGGTTACCAATACATACTTAGCTATTGAAAACGATCTTGAGATTATTCCCATATTAAATAAAATTGATTTGCCAAATGCCAATATTGAGGAGTCTCTTTTGGAACTTGATGATCTTATAGGTATAGAACAGAAGGATGTGCTTCTTGTAAGTGCGAGAACCGGAATCGGTATTGATGACCTTCTTGAATCTATAGTAAAAAAGATACCTTCTCCTTCGTCCAAAGGCAGTTCTTCGGAAAAGCTTAAAGCTCTTATTTTTGATGCACAATATGACAAATATAAGGGGATTATAGTTTATACGCGAATTTTTTCAGGATCCATGAAAAAAGGGGACAAGGTAAAGTTTATGGTATCGCAAATGGACTATGAAGTACTCGAAGTAGGTCTTTTTCACCCACAGATGGAGGAAACTGACATGCTTTGGGCAGGAGAAGTAGGATATATTGTTGCGGGGATAAAAGATCTTCAGGAAGCTAAAGTTGGTGATACCATTACTAATACTCAAAATCCTATTGATAAGCCTCTTGCTGGGTATAAGGAAGTTAAGCCGAACGTATTTGCCGGTCTCTACCCAGGACTGCCCGAATATTTTGAGGAACTAAGAAAATCAATAGATAAACTCAATCTTAACGATACTTCCCTTGTTTATTCCATTGAAAACTCTCCTGCAATGGGGTTTGGGTTCAGGTGTGGGTTTTTGGGTCTTCTTCATATGGATGTGGTGAGGGAACGTCTTGAAAGAGAGTTTGAAATAAGCGTTATTCTTACCGCTCCAAGTGTAGTTTACAGAGCCAAGCTTAAGAACGGTGAGACAATTGAGATAAACAATCCTGCTGAATTTCCTTTACAGGATAGAATAGATGAGGTTTATGAGCCATATGCCAAATTAGATATAATAACTCCACCCGATTATATGGGAAGTCTTATAAATCTTGCCCAGATTGAAAAAAGAGGTAATTTCATCTCAGTATCCAATGCCGGAAAAAACAGAGTGGTCCTTCATTTTGAAATTCCTCTGGCCGAGCTGATATTTGATTTTTTTGATAAAATGAAAGCCATAAGCCGTGGTTATGCATCCATGGACTATGAAATACTTGAGTACAGAAAGTCAGATTTGGTAAAAATAACGATATTTGTAAACAAAGAGTCGATAGATGCTCTTTCTTTTATAGAACACAGATCAAAAGCCTACGATACTGCCCGCAAGGTAGTTGACAAGCTTCCGGATCTTATTCCCAGGCATCAGTTTGAAATACCTATTCAGGCATACGCAGACGGCAAGATCATAGCCCGCTCAACTATAAAAGCTTTCAGAAAAGATGTACTTGCAAAATGCTACGGAGGAGATGTAACCCGAAAGATGAAACTGCTTGAAAAGCAGAAGGAAGGAAAAAAGAGAATGAGAGCCATAGGAACCGTAGATATACCTCAGGAAGCTTTCCTTGCATTGCTTAGAATTGGTGATGAAGAAGATGAAAAAAAATAGTATTGTTGCAAAAGAGTAAAATTTAAGGTATAATAATTATAGTAGAAGCATAATAACGGAGGTGGGGATGTTGGAAGTTTCAGCAAAAAAAGGCAGATTTGAGTCCTTGAAAAAAATCGGCAACGGTGTTTCCGCTTTTTTCAAGTTTCTTTCTAAACCAGCAGTCTTATGGATAACTTCGATAGCTGTTCTGCTTGTTTTCAGTCTTGTAATTGATATTCAGTGGTTAATCATCATTCCTGTGATAGTTGCCACTTTCAGCAAACAGTGGCTGGCTGCCATGCTTACATCTTTTGTAAGAGGAACAGGGATTTTTGGTATGATAAACGTGAGTATGCTTTGGATTACTTTCGGTCTTCTAGTGTTTTTTATATACGGTATATATACATTCTTTTTTGATTCTAAAAAATTTCTTAAAATAAAAAGAAAGTAAAATAAAATCCCATAAAGATGGTTCTTCAAACTAAATTGCTCATAACGAGTAAGATTTTGATTGACTATCTTCAAGCCTAGTCAACAAAGCAAAATCCACATCAAAGGATAACCCTTTAGTGTGGATTTTACTTATATATTCAAGATCACTTTTTCATCGATTACGTCAAAAAAGCTATGAATGTCCAGGAATAGTCACAAGTACAATGACATCCGTATTAGATAATCAATGCTTGCCCCTTGATCTTTTTTTGATGAACGATTCCTGCCATATAACCGAGAAAATTATCGTAACCGCAATTCCAGTAGTAGATTTCATCTATAATGTGCGGAATTCCCATTTCATCGAGCTTATATTTTGTAATTTGTACGGATTCTTTTTGCAAATCTCTCCAATCTATTGTGCCATCCCGGAGTTTGGTAAATGTATCCTCATTCACGACCGCAAGTCGCGTGTCGGAATCAATAACCTTGAAGTCACGCTCTACGCTCTTGAAATTTTGTAATGACTCATTATTCACAAGTCTCTTGTTGATGCCTTTCATGCCATACAATGCAATTTCGTCAGCAATTGATTTGGTCGTTAAATCAGGGGAGATTCGCATACCGCTTTCCAAATAGTTCTGAAGAACAGCAGCCGCATTTTTGAGTCCAGGATTCTGCTTCAGCAGCCCATCCTCTGCAATCCGGAAAATCCACATCTCGGCATTGGCGGCATCGCCATCCCGATTTACACGGCCTGCTGCCTGAAGCACGGAAGAAAGCGAACTGAGTTCGTGGAAACCGACCCTAAAAGACAAATTAACACCTGCTTCTATGCAGGAAGTGGCTACAATCGTCCAATCTATATCGGACTTATCAAGAAGTCTCTTTTTTACTTTTGCCAAAGTCTTATCTCTGTCATTGGGCGTAAGAGCGGTTGACAAATGTTCCACTTTTCCTCTACCGACATTTCTTGCGAGATAATCCGCTAAGGCTGCGGCACTTTGTACGGTGTTCAGTATCACAAGGCGCGGGCCATGAAACGCAGTGATCCAGTATGCAAGTTCATCAACTGTTTTAGGAACGAGGTCATATTGGTAAGCAATCCGATCTTCTTCATATTCAGCTAAACCGTTTCGCAGCGTGTTTGCAGCAATTTCCGGGACATTAATGGTCTTATCCTTTCCTGCAATTTCGTTGATTGTCCAAAACCTGCTTAGAGATCCGGAAGCAAGAACCCAGTAGCAGCCCCACTCCTCGGATAGATTTTTTATCCATCTCCAGCCGAGCGGTAAAAGGTGCGCCGGAAGTGCGGCATGCGCTTCATCAACAAACACGGCGCTACCAGGAAGCTCGTGCAGGCGGCGCAGCGTGGCCGTAGAATCAGACGCAAGAGTCTCAAAAAAAGCAACTGCCGTTGTTACAATAATCGGTGCGCGCCATAGTGCCGTTAAATGACGGGCATCCTCACTTTCAAAATCCGCTTTATGATGTAATTCGGCCACAACTTCCTCCGGCTTTTCTCCCGGAAGAACGAGCATTTTCCTGTAGGTTTCCACCGACTGACGGATAATATTCGTGAAAGGAAGAATGACAAAGATGCGGCGAAGACCTCGCTTTTGCGCCTGTTTAAGCAGGTGCGCCATGACTGCGGTCGTCTTTCCTGAACCAACCGGGCTATCGCACGAGCATATGCAAGACGCCGTATCCGCATCCCGGCATGATCGGTACATCTGACTGCGCAGTTCATTTCTTTTTGTTGCTTCACTGTGCTCCTGCAAATCCAGCACGCACCGATCCATCTGCGCCAAACGTTCTTCAGCACGCAGGTTGATCGCCCGTTCATGCAGCGGGTATTTTCCGTAATGCTGTGCCGTGTTGGTATGGTCAGCATCGGCAACGCAAGACAAAAGCATCCTCATAAATACAGACGGATCACCCTGTATTTTATTTTGGGCGCCATTCGGATACAGACAGCCGACATTGGCAGCCTGTATTGCTTCAAAGGACGAAAGTTTTTTGTCTACCTCATCTGCAATTTCAGTATCGCGGAACATCAGTTCTCCCTTATTGTATTCTTCTGAATAATCAGGAAAGCCAACATGGTGCGCCTGAATTACCGATGCGGCTAACGGAGAAAAGTGCTCCTCCGCCAACCAATATGCAGCACCTGCATCCACGTGATTCACCGGCAAAGATTTTGCCTTCACTTTTCCGGACAAGACATCTTGATTTTTTTCGTCAAGCTTCCCCATATCGTGATATTCAGCCGCTTTCTCCGCCAATAGTAACAACGTCTCTCTATCGTTTTTTGAATAAGTTCCCGCTTCCTGTGCATATTGCTGTGCCAAAAGAAATACGCCGCGTATATGGGCGGTATATATCTGCGCATCAATGCCGTCTTTCGGACTGTGCGCGTAATAGCTCATAGTGAAACCAAATCAACAGATGAACTGACCTTTTCCAGCACTTCTTCCGGTAGAGAAATTTTATCGCAGTAATCAGCCCAACTGGTGGATGGAGTGTCTACGTTTCCAATGCGTGTTGGAGTCAGCGCCTCAATAATCATATAATCTGGGCAACTCCCCAGAACGTTTTTGTGTTCTACGTACCATGCGTGACGTATGCGAACATCCGGGCGGATGGCGGAGCGGTTCAGGTCGTACGCTTTTGGAATAAGTAGCTTTAGCAACTCGATATCTTCTACGGTGCATCCGGTCTTTTGTGCAAAATTGGGGTTGACAAAGAAAGGCATACAATACACGCCATGCTCAACGATACGAAAAGCAAGCGGCGCCATGCCAGCGTTTTTCCCCTCTTGGACACCGGCTTTGTTCGTATTCGTATGCCGCACGATCTCCACAGGAGAAATAGACGTACCTACGCCAAACTGTACAACGCCTGTTTTGATAAAGCCCTTGTTTGCGCCTTCTTCAAGAAAGGTATTGCCGAAAACGCGAGCATCCCAATACTTGCTTACAAAGGTACTATTCAAAAACTCTTCCTGGTCAAATGACCTTATATCCTTAGCCATCTCGCTCTGTATAGACTTTCTGTCCCTGCCGCGGGATTCGAGAATACAATAGCGATTTAAAGTACCTTTGCATGGTTCCGAACAGCTCTCTTGATATGTTTTCGAAAGACTCTTGAAGAAGACACTTTCGTGATCTTCCAGCAAATCACGGAGCTTGCGTTTGTAGGATACGGGAGATATTTCACCTGTTCCATTCGGACGTTGACGAGGATCAGATTCTCTGTCGGGATCGCCGTTTGGGTTGGAATTGACAACTTCAATCACCAGAAGACCGGTTGCGCGTTTGATCTCCTCACTCATTTTTCATACCTCCTGTATAATCATCTTCTGCTTGTGTAAGCCTCTCTTTTTTGGGAAGTGATGCCATGTACCCCACATAGAGCTCTGCTTTTTCAAAATCTCCAAATCGGATGGACTTGTCCATCTGTGGTATAATTTGGTTCGCAAGTTTTTCGTACAGGCTCAGCAGCCATTGCGCCCTCCAACTTTCTACACTTGGCTGTTCTATCTTCTGATAACGGTAGTGTTTCGCCCATGAGACAAAGGGATTCATTCGTGAAGAAAGCTGTGACAACACCTGATACGGCATCTCACCAGCACTTACAAATAGAGCACTGCCGGCAAGTTGCGGCGGAATGTCTCCATTTCGCTTTACAATGCAGTAGAGTGTATGAAGCTCGTCCGACACATGCAGCCACTGACCAAGCAAAAATGCAAGTTCTTCCATATAGTTCTCCTTTCTTTTATTACACTTGTACAGAAGCAGCCCTAAAACGGAGAGTGACTGGGTAGCGGCTTTTTTCTTATCATTCAGCTTTTTATTTTCGCTCTTTCCGTCAGGCTTTTTTCTGTTGTGCAACAGATATCCCAGATCGTTAAACAGACCGGAGGCATTATCGACTTCAACGTGCAGGAAACTGCGTTTTACGCTTTGAGGCAGAGCGTCAAGAAGTAACTCCATGCCCTGATAATACTTCATCCGTTTGACTGGCGTCTTCCCATCTGCTCTTTCGCCGTCCTGTTTCCATACTGCATTCAGAATATCAGGGACCTCCAGCGGGAAAGGCGTGACTGGTTCTCCAAAATCGAATACAGGCAGATTTTTGCACCCTGCAGACCAGCTTTCAGCAGCTGCCATAAGCTGCTCCGGCGTGGAATTGTGGGTGAAGAGAACCTTGGAACGGGCCTTGTCAATTTTACGGATCGTAAATATCTGCACCGTATCGGGCTTCTGTTTGGGAGAAATACACTTGAATGCTTCTGCAAAGTTCTTTGCAGCGCTTTCAAACCTTGCCTCTATCTGTTCGAGATTTGAATTTTGATTTTGACCAAAGAGAGAAGCGAATTTAGGCGGCACATCGGGCAGTTTTGACGGATAAATAAAAGCGATCTCATTTTTATCAACTTTTACCCATGTTGTCCCACGGTTTGACGGCTGCGCGATCCATTCCAACGCTTTTTTAATAGAAGAACGGTTTTCTGACGCTATCGGATAAGATGCATCGTTAATTTGCTTATAGCGATATTGACAGGGCTGACCGTCAAACATCGAGCGAAACGTTACCTTAAATCCTTCAAGGTTCACGCTTGGCATAGGCTCATCAGGATTAATAAAGAGCGTACCAAAGGCATCTGTTTGTTGAGCTTCAGCGGTTTCACTGTCTGTATCGTTTCCTTTAAGAAGCAAATCATTCAGTTGAATCGTTGTATGTTCGCTGGCAATCGGATAATTATACGAAGTCCAATTATGCACATCCAGAATAACAGATATTTTTTTACCTGTATCATTTGTGCGTTCTTTTTCATCAGAACCAACATGGAACAGCAACGAAAGCATTAAAGCAACGTCCTCTTGCTTTCTTAGCTTATCAAACACGCACTTTTCAAGTGAAGCACGAAAACCATCCCCGGAAATATGACAAAGTTCAGCCAGTTTTGCTATAACACTGGTCTTGCTCTCTAAATTTAAATTATTTACAAGTTTACGGGCACAATCATTCATGCTGCGCTTGACCTGCATTGGAACGCCTTTTATCCAGTTATTATTTATACACCACGCATGAATACTGTCCACATCGGGTTTTGATTTGCCATCGCTTAGTTCCTCAATCTTTGCAATTACGTCCGGTGCGGTAACACGGTATAGCGGGCTGATATTAAAGGCCGGAAAGCTGCTTTGATTATCTCCGTATTTACGAAGCAAGCTTGCATGTTCAGAGGATAAACTCTCAATTCCGCACACCATACCGTCATCGTCGAGCCAAATGCGAAAGCATGGAGCTTTGGATGTTACTTTGGGCAGCGTCTTATACTTGCGATGCCATTCTTCCACAGCAATTCCGTGCTGGTCTAATGTTTTTGACAAATTATAAAGCTCATTGATCATAGTACCGCACCCCGCTTTGGGTATTCAAGTACTCCATTTTTGATTACCAAATCGTTGTCATACACATATGAAACGGGGGAACTGTAGCCTCTGGAGAAAACCTGCCTCAGCATGGATGGAATCGTTACATCAGGCAGGTCAGAAAGCACTGATGTCGTTTCTCTCAACTTTCCAAAATAGGAGGGAGTAAACTCGCGCCAGCCAAGTGCCGGTATTGAATAGCATTGTCCTCTTTGAAGCCGTCGCTTGAAAATGCATTGGTAGGCATGCCCTGGAGACGTTGTCCTTCTATCCCATTGCACTGCGCTTTCCGATAAATTATTTTTCTTGCGGTTGGGTACAACTTCCGCATACAGCTTGTAGCAGACGTCGATCAGTACCGTGGCATAGAGTTGATAGTTGTTTCCTGCTTTTAATGCTGTGCTGCTTCGCAGTGGGCCGCCATAGTTGGTACAGTATGAATGGTACTGAATGGGTGAGCACAGTTCAACTCTCGCTGGAATAATTTCAACATCAGGTCCCCATAAAACAGACTCAAACATTGCCTTTACCGCTGAAAATGTTGGTGCAGGATAGCTGACGGGGCAATCTCCAGTATCTGGGCGTGTAAACATCGCAGTGCTTCCGGCAATCTCCATTTCAACTGGATATGAAAGCTGTACCATAATCCCCCCCTTTTTCGTTGCTACTTGTATAATATTTTTTGAGAAGATACTTTTTCTATTATTTCGGTATTTGAAAAGTTCAGCTTCTGCTTATAAAATAGAACATCATATTACAAGTTTATTAAAACAAACTATATTATTTGCTTTTTTCAGCCAGAATAAAATCTACAATATCGCTCACCTTGCAGTCAATTACACCGTATTTTTCCACAGAAAAAGAACATATAAGTGTTGTTCTTGAACCGTGTAATAATACTCGCACGTTTACCCAGTTATCTTTTGAAAAAGGATACTGTAAATATCACGATCTATGAGCATATGAATGTGAAGTAGTTTCTTATAACAGAAAGCCATACTATAGCTCCAGATCTATTATATTAAGTTTATCACAAAAAAATAGAATAATCTACATCCGTTTGACAAATTATGAGGAACGATATGTTTATTTGTGCGAATAGACTTTTTTTCCTAATGGATAGTGAGAAAAGATATAATTTTTGAAAACTTCGGTCAAACAGTGCTTTGCTTTCCATTGAGCACTTATATTGGAAATTAGAAAAAAAAGATAATCATTATATTTTCTTTCAACACGATTTAAAGTATACATAAGAGTTCGAAGAAGATTTATTTGAATTCTTCATTAAAATCATCTTATCAACTCAATCGGCGAGTAAAAGATGAAACATACCAGTTCTCCGAAATAAAGCGAAAAAAATACACAAGAAGTTATCAGAAGTAATAAAGAGAAAGGCGGTGGTTTGCATGTGACGTTATGAGAAGTTTGAAGGCAGTATACCAAAGGTCGCGTATGAGATCAACTTTGTACATGTCAATTCTGTATACAAGCATACATTTTGAATTTTCTACGTGTGATGAGTATTGTATCCTGATATGGCGCCTCAGCTGAACGTATTTTACGGCTACCGCATCATAGACGATATAATGAGCGATGGTACTAATAAAACAAGATTTCTGCAAAAAAAATGCTTGACTATTCTGTCAGTAGCAGCATCGGTATGAGAGTATATATTTCTTTATATTGAGACCATACGCAATAACAAAGGCGCATTTATTGAAAGCATCCTCTACATCATTGGCGATTTAGCGGAGCTATCATATCTGAGACTACCGCGTAGAAGTAAAACGTCAACAATCATGAGTCATAATTTCAACCATGGCCTATACAGGTCTGATAAAGTGTTCAGATGCTGTCTAGAAAACAATAGTGAGAACCTCCTCTGCTGTTCATCGGTCAATGTGTGTGTAACTTTGTAATCCATGAAATAAAACAATGCTGGTAGCTTGTAGCAAATAATGCTAGTCCTTCTCAGTATATGTAAATTTTAACTGGCTATAAAAATCCCGATAAGTCAGAAAAGGATGCAATATAGATGAAAAGACCGTATGCGTAATCGAAAAGATCATCGTTGGCGCATTCTAATTTATTGAATTGTCGAGTAACAGTTCTGTGAAAAAAATATTTCTGGCAAATTTGTCCATGAGAATTTTACCAATGTAAATGTTAGTTACGTAACCGATCAGCATACTCTTGAAAACCTTGTAGCAGAACTGAAAGGCGTCATAAGCGCTGAAAATTGTCTCAATAGCAACTCTTTTCTTTTACTGATGAAAAAGTACACGACTATACAGGAGTTTACGACGGAGATGATCTACGAATTCGTGAAAAAAATCTATGTGTACAAGGCTGAATATGTAGACGGCAGACAGATAAAAAGCATCAGAATCTTCTTGGAACTGCATTGGCGAGTTCTCGCCGCTAACTGTCACAGAATAATAAACATCGGCATAGCCGGTACTTACATACCAAACTATGCCGATGTTTTAAGAAAGTACAAATTTCTAAGATGCTTTCTCAAACGAGAGTTTATTTTATGTTATATTTTTTTCGGGCTTTGTTCATCTCATCCCGGAGCCTGGCAGCATCTTCGTATCTCAACTCACTGGCGGCTTTTAGCATTTCTTCTTCTAACAGAGCCATATAATCTTCTGCATTTGTGCCTTTTGCGGCTTCAAGTATATACTTGTCCGGAGCCATCTCTTCTTTGAACGGAGCAAAGATATCTTCCTGAGGAAGTTCTTTTATTATGGTTTTGGGAGTAATATTGTTCTGAGTATTATACTCAATCTGTTTCGCACGTCTTCTGTTGGTTTCACTTATAGCTTTTTCCATTGCCGGAGTAATTTTGTCGGCATATAACAGTACTTTTCCGTTTACATTTCTTGCCGCTCTTCCTATAGTCTGTATAAGTGTGGTTTCAGATCTTAAAAATCCTTCTCTGTCAGCATCCATTATAGCCACAAGAGATACTTCAGGAAGATCAAGTCCTTCTCTGAGAAGGTTTATTCCAACAACGACATTGACTTCTCCCGTTCTGAGTTTTCTAACTACTTCATTCCTTTCCATGGTATCAAGCTCGGAATGCAGGTATGTCGCTTTTATACCGATCAGATTAAGATGCTCGGAGAGCATCTCTGCGTCTTTTTTTGTCAATACTACTGCCAGAGATCTTTCCCCTCTTTTAACAACATGACTCAGTTCATCTACAAAACTGTCAATCTGCCCTTCTGTTGCTTTTACCTCCACGCGAGGGTCAGTAAGACCTGTAGGTCTGATAATCTGTTCTGCAATATTTTGAGATACTTCATATTCAAAAGGACCAGGAGTTGCAGATACCATAATAAGTTGATTGGTTTTTTGGAGGAACTCTTCAAATTTTAGAGGGCGGTTATCAAAGGCTGACGGTAGTCTGAATCCATAATCGACAAGATTTTTCTTTCTTGCATAATCGCCTCTCCACATAGCTCTTATCTGCGGAATAGCTATATGCGACTCATCAATAAAGGTTATGAAATCCTTCTCAAAGTAATCAAGGAGTGACCATGCAGGATCACCTGGAAGCCTTCCGTCAAAGTATCTGGAATAATTTTCGATTCCCTTACAGTGCCCGAGAACCTCAAGGAATTCTATATCCTGTGATGTTCTTTGTTCTATCCTCTGTGCCTCCAGAAGCTTTCCCTGACTTTTGAAGTTTTCTATTCTGTCTGCAAGATCTGCTTTTATTTTTTCTGCTGCTGTACGTATTTTTTCTTCTGTAGTAACGTATTCTTTTGCCGGATAGAGTGTCACTTTGTCAATACTTTCAATAGTTTTGCGGTTCAATAAATCAAAAGTTTTTATACTCTGAACTTCTTCATCAAAAAACTCAATTCGTATTCCGTAGTCTTCATAAGGAGGAAAAACTTCCAGTACCTCTCCCTTAAACCTGAAAACTCCTCCGGAGGACTCATCCTCTTTTCTTGTGTACTGCATTTTAGTGAGTTTTTCCATGATCTCTCTGCGTGGCAGGGACTCACCTTTTTTAAAATATAGATTTATGCCCTGAAAGTCTCTAGGATCACCAGATGCATATATGGCAGAAACGCTTGCTATGACAACAACATCTCTGCGTGTCAGTACAGATTTTAAAGTTGAAAGTCTCATTTTCTCCAAGACTTCGTTTATATCAGCATCTTTTTCTATATATATATCTCTTCCAGGGATGTATGCTTCCGGTTGATAGTAATCATAATAACTTACAAAAAACTCAACCCTATTTTCTGGGAAGAACTCTTTGAACTCTCTGTAAAGCTGGACGGCCAGTATTTTATTTGGAGACATTATCAAAGCAGGCCTTCCAGATTTTTCTATAACGTTAGCCATAGTATATGTTTTACCTGAGCCAGTTACTCCAAGAAGAGTCTGAAACCTATCGTTTTTCTTAAGACCATTCAGGAGATCGTCTATGGCCTGAGGTTGATCTCCCTGGGGCATATAGTTTGATTTTAGTTTATACATACTCTCACCTTATAAATTCAGCAATCTGGTAGAGGTTTGTAACTTTGGGATAGCATTCTTTTGAGTCATCCCTGTCTATAAGAATAGTTTTTATTCCAAAGTTATTTCCGCCAAGTACATCGACATTTATGTTATCTCCTACAAAAACAACCTCATCTTTTTTCAGCTTTACTTCATCAAGTGCAATTTGAAAGATCTGCCCGCTTGGCTTGTATGCTCTTACTTCTTCTGATATTATAAGTTTATCAAAGGCAATAGCATTTTTTTCTATACAGTTTCTGACGAAAAAAGAATCAGCATTGGTAAGTATAGCTATCTTAAAGTTGCTTTGCTTGAGGTCATTCAGAAAATTAACATCATTGTACTGTCTGAGTTCAGAAAAGGTATCATAGGCATAATCAACATACCAGTCAGCAGCATAAGCAAGCTTATATTCACTTTTTAACTCCTTAAAAACCTTCTGATAGTAATGTCTTTCTGGCTGAAACTCTTTTAAATGATAGTTAAGAAAGTACTTATTGTAAAGCTCATGAATTTTTTTTTCGATTTCACGGACTTCGTTTCCGGTCTGTGTGGCAATTTCACCAGCAATACCCAAAAATAAAGACTCTACCTTTATCAAAGTTCCGAAAAGGTCAAATATTACTCCTTTTATCAACTGTATCACCTCATAAGGATAAACATAAGTATAATAGTATAACTATTATATCATAAAGAAACCGCCCTTTTGGGCGGCTATGATCTAATTTAATTTAAAATTTTAACTCTACTCCTGCCTGAAGCGTAATTCCGTTGACGTTAGTCCTAATGCTGGTCATAGGAATTTCAAAAATGTAGCCTCCCTGAGCATAGACACCCATAAAATCTCCCAGATTGACTGCGATCTTTAAACCCGGTTTTATATATAAAGAAAAAGCAGCTTTATCTGCATCTTCAGTTGAAATATCATAAAGCATTCCAAACTGTAACGGAATGGTTGCTTCCATTGCATCCAGATCTATCATGTATCCAAGCATAAATCCTGCATCCATAAGAATAACGTTTTTGGAGTTTATATTTGCCAAACATGCCCCAAAGTTCATTCCAAAAGCAAGACCCTGATAGTTATCTACAATAACGTCAAAGTTGAAAACAGGGTATTTTATTCCATACATTCCGCCACTTAAGGCGAATCTTGATCTAAGTGCGGACATATTAGGAGTTTCAGTTATGTATACCCCCTGGTCTGAAACTGAGAAATCCTTTGGCAGTTCAAGAATTTTAAGAATTGAGGTGCTGCTTTTTACATCTGTTGCAAGAAGTTTTCCCTGTACCGTGTCAAACTTATCTTCATTAATTGTGACATCTTTTGCGAATTGAAAAACCATCCCTTCATACACACCAATATCTTTCCCGACGTTTATTATTACTCTTCCGTCAGAGGTTATATTGACGATAGAGCCTTTTATCTTAAAAAGCGTATTGAGTTCCATTACTATCTCATTTGCCACATTGTAAACAGCGTTATACTTAGCGTTTTTCATTGCCTGAGAATAAGGAACATTAGGAGTTATATTACTGCTCCCTGTACCGACAAAAGTTTTGACTGTCATGACCTGTCCCGAGGCTACATCAATAAGTTTGTAGTTGGTATTTATCTCGTAGTCTACCCACGATGTTTTGCCGTCTTTACTGAATTTCTGATAGCCGTTTTCATCATTTACCTGTATGAAGATAACAGCGTCAGCTTTCAGCTGTTGAATTTCTTTTGCATTTCCACCTTCAAGTATACCTGAAAGCTGCAGTGAGATTTCTCTGAAAACAACATCATCTCTTGTGACAAGCCTGTACTTTCCTAAACTTACAATTTCTTGGTTTACCTGAGTTTCAACAAGACCCGTGGAAGGCGCATAACCTTTTGTATACACCAGAAGAGTTTTTCTCTGATCCGCAGAAAAACCAGTTAAGCATAAAGCCACCAAAAAAATAAAAACAAATAAAAGCTGTTTTTTCATATGCATATCATCCTCCTTAGATTTTTTCTATAAAATTATATCACATAGTACTAATACAATAAATAATTGTATAAAGATAAGACACATTAAGTGAGTTATCATTCCTGCAACAATTCCAGCTATTGTATGTGAAAGAATGGCCTTGCTTGTGAGCTTTCTGGAATTGAGAGTATCCATCATCGCTATGTGGGTTGAAAGATACCCGCTCCATGTCATACCGATAGTTGTAAAAACGGCAATATCGTTCGCTGTCAGTATATTTTCTTTGATAAAGTTGGGAATGAGTCCTAAAGCTGCACCTGTAGATCCAAGTGATGTAAGCGGAAAAGCAATAAGCTTTGGAGACTTGAACCCAAACATTATATCCAAAAGCCATGATATCTTGCTTCCAAGATACTGAAGCACCGGAACACCTTCATAAGCAAGTCCCTGATATCCTAAGGAAGAATCCTTTGGGCCATTGGTAATAAGAAATACGAAGGTTGATATTATGAGAACTCCAGGAATTATTGCAAAGCCAAGATCAACGCCTGTTTTTCCGCCTTCAAGCAGAGAATCAAGAAATCTTGCTCCTACAGTTCCCGGTCTTTTTTTCCTGGTTATAATTGTTTTTTCTTTTATGACCTCGTCATCTTTATAATGCTTTCGTGTAAAGATAGAAAAAATTCTCACACTGATTATGCTGCCAAATATGGTTCCGATATTTCCAAGAAGAACAGGAACAAAAAGATTTACACCCATTTTATTTGAATAAGTCAGCATTATGGTGCTTACTATAAGTCCCATTCCAAAAGATGTTCCAAGATTGCAAAGCAGTGGAACCTGCCATTTTTTGAAGTATCGTATAAACTCATTATCCTTTGCCAGCGAAAGGATGGCAGGATTATCGGAAAGAAAAGTCGTTACTATTCCAAGCGATGCTGCTCCTGGCATGCGGTATAAGGGCATCATGAGCGGAGAGAGGATCTTGTCCAGAAGCGATACCACTCCGAACTCGGAGAAGACTGAGGCAAGTGCTCCGGTTATTACAGCTACTGCCATTATAAAAAAAACAGTATTTATCAACAGATCAAAAGATGTCGACATGATGGTTCTGAAAAAATTGGATATGCCCATGACAGATGCAATAGGAACAAAAATCGCAAAAAACAGAATTAAGAAGACGTATGGTTCCCAGTCAAAACCTTTTCTGCTAACGCTAAAAAAACGCGGCACTTTAATCCCTCCTGAAAAAACATATTCAAAAATAGTATATTCTACTATGAAAAAAATTTCAATAACAAAAAAGCAAAAAGAAAAGGCTTTTAAAAGCCTTAATCTAGATTATTGATATTTTGTCTTTTATATCTCTGTTATGAACAAGAGCACATCTATAAAGTTCAAGCTTCTGGTCGAACCTTATTCCGGCCTGTTCAAGAACTGGTCTGTCCAGTCGGATAAAATCATCGAATGATCCCTTGAAAAGGACTTCACCATCATTCATAACTAGAACTTTAGGTTTAAGATATATAAAGTCACTTATCCAATGAGTGACAAGAACAATGGCTTTACCCATAGTGTTGAGTCTTTTTATTGCCTTTACAACTTCTGTACGTGACGTATAATCAAGACCTACGGTAGGTTCATCAAATACCACATATTGAGGATTACAACAAAGAACAGATATTATAGCTACTTTCCGAGTCTCTCCTCCAGACAGATTGAAAGGACTTTTATTGAGATAGCCTAATGGTAGAGAAAACATCTCCATATAAAACTTAAGTTCTTCTTTTCCAAGGGACATCCCAAAATTTTTCGGTCCATACATAAGTTCCTCGTATATGGTTGGAAGGAAAAACTGAGCTTCTGGATACTGGAAAATAAGACCTAGTNNNTATCTTTTTCATATTTGTATTTTTATTGCCTGTTACCTCGCCATCAACGCTCACGCTACCTTTTTGCGGAAGGATAAGTCCGTTGAAAGTATTTATGAGTGTACTTTTCCCTGAACCGGTATGACCTACAAAAAGCCATAAGTCTCCATTTGATATTTCAATAGAAACATTTTTTATGGCTGTTTTTTCAAAAGGTGTATTGATTCCGTAAGTATAACTTATACTATCTGCTGTTATTGACATAAATGATCCACCATCTGCTCAAAACTCTTATTGAAGTTTTTTTTGAGTTTTATATCAAAAGGTACTTCGACTGCTAACTTTCCTGAGCTATAAAAAGAATCCCTGCTACCGTCAAAGATAATTTTGCCTTCTTTAAGCCCTATTATCCGGTTTACCAAGGAAAGATCATCTGAATGATGTGAAGCAATTATTATAGTTTTTTTAAGAGACACCAATTTTTTAATAACCTCATATACTTCAGACCTTCCTATAGGATCAAGCATGGTTGTGGGTTCGTCCATAAGAATTATTTCGGGCTTCATTGCTACTATCGCTGCAATTGCAAGTCTTTGCTTTTGACCGCCTGAAAGCGTATTCGGATCAGCTTTTGCATATTTTGATAATCCAACGACATCCAATGCCCATGAGATAAGCTCTATCATACTTTCTCTTTGAATACCAATATTTTCAAGTCCAAAAGCTACATCTTCTTCAACTGTTACTCCCACTATCTGATTTTCGGGATTCTGAAATATGTAGCCTACATACTGTTTGTTTTTTGGAGACATCACGGTATCATCAAAAAGTACCTTTCCGCTTTGAGGCAGGAGTATTCCACTCAGTACTTTCATAAGAGTAGACTTTCCGCTTCCGTTGTCGCCTACCAGACCAACAAACTCTCCTTTGTTAAAGTTAAGAGTTAAATCTTTAAGAATTTTTTGATCTGCATATTCAAAATTTAAATTTTCGCATCCAAAAAACATGATTATTCTTCCTTTACGGATTTATATACTCGTATTCCGCCCGATTTTATAAGTTCAGTCATATTTCCGAAGGTGTCCTTCATAAACTGCGAAATCCTTTCTCCACCTTTGTTATGAAATGCTACAAGCTGGAGGGAACCCTCAGGGTTGAGATGTATAAATGAACCTTTTATTATATTCATCCAAATGTTTTTTCCGGCAACTATAGGAGGATTTGAAATTATTACGTCAAACTTTTCGTCTTCCCACGGATCAAAAATGTTGCCCCATTTTATTGTAACCTGTGCATTGTTGTCTTTAGCATTTATTTTTGAAAATTCAACTGCTCTTTTGTTTATGTCACTCATATAAACCTGCATGAAAGGATTTTCCTTTTTTAAAGTAATACCTATTACCCCATAGCCACAACCGATATCTAAAAGCTTTTTACCGCTTATCTCAGCGGTATTGACAAGAAGGTCTGTAGCCTTATCGACTCTTTTTTTACCGTAAACTCCACTGGGGGCTGTAAAATTATAAACATGGCCATTTTTCAGTTCTATCTGTATTATCTTGGTGTGGAGTTCCGAGGTGGGTTCTGCAGTATAGTAGTGTTCAAACTTCTCAACTTTTTCCTCTGGAACGGGTTTTTCTTCTTTTTTAGAAGAAAAAATACCGAGTACATCCTTAACCGAGAGATGAGCGAGTTCTTCCGGTCCCATAACCTGAACTTCTTCAGTTTTTTCAACTTTCTTTTTCTTTTTTTTATCCATAAGATCACTCCGTATTAAAATCTTAAGCCGTCAACTTTAAGTGAGAAACTATAGTTTATGTCGTTATTGCTACTTATTTTGTAAAAAACCATTCCACCGGGAATAACCGAGTACTTTCCTGAAAAATTGATTATAAAGTCAGTTTTAAAATCGTCCTTTGAAAACAATCTGTATCCTATATATCCAGAGAATCCTCTTATAAAGCCCAACTCTATAGGAAGAGCCTGCATATAGTAGTTCAAACCTGATTCGTTTTTAGTTACATTCATCATTGCATAATTAAGACTTACACCTGCGAGTAGATTATTCAGCCTGAAATCTGTTCCTATCTTCATTCCAAATTGACCGACAATCTCATCTTCTCCCACTTTCTGTTTTTCGAAAAAGGAGTTCCAGAAGCCACCATCAAGAGAAAAATTTTCGGATATAATCTTAAGGCCGACGCCGATGTTATTATTTTCAACAGGTTTATTAAATAAAAAATTAACTGCCAGGTAAGCTTCATAATGATTAAAAAACTTTACTTTAGAGGAAAATGACATGTCTTTCATGGAAACTCTAAGATAACTGATTTGATCAGCATACCCAACACCTAAGCCATCATAGGTGCCTAAAGACAAAAAGGTGCCTGCTATGCTAAAAGAGCTCAGAATCATTATAAAAACTAAAAGAAAAGTTTTTTTCATGACTATCCTCCAAAAATAAAGGTGGCCGAGTATCCCCACGGCACACAAAGAATTCTGCTTATGGCTGCTCCCTTCCGGGCCTGACCAGATTCACAGCTCCCCGTTGCGTGGGACCCGGCCACGCGTAGGTCCACTCATTGAATTATACCATACTTTAAAAAAAATTCAATACTATTGAATAATTTTTTAACTCAGGGGTTCTAGTATCTATGATATCTGGCTTGTGTTGTAATAACCTCAACACGGTTCTGTGCTAGTTCCGAAAGAAATTTTGCATCTGACGGAAGAGCCGGGGGTACAATCACCTTTTCTATTTTAAGTTCTTTTATCTTATTGACCAAGTTTTCGCTGTTAAGGGCAGAATCAAATATTATAGTTCCTCCTTCAAGCGTATTTCCCAGATCACTTACTATTGTCTGAAGGAGTATAAGGGCATAATTTCTGTTCAGTGCGCTTTGAATGCCAGAATAAATTTTATTCTCTTTTATATACACCACTGAATCGGATTTATGTTCACGGGCTATTTCAAATGCGGCTTTTATTTCCTCTCTGTCATCTATTGATATGTCCCTGTACTCTTGGATTACTACGAGATCCTGATCTATAATGTACTCTTTTGTGAGTTTTATTTCTGTTTTTTTCATTTTGAAAACCATAGACTTATATCCAATAAGCGTATCTTTCTCAACATCGACTGAAGTGAGCACTGCATCAATCTGGTGATTTTTCAGACTTTTTATCATATCCGGACTGTCGGTATATACCACTCCGCCCCTGAGATTATCTATATTCTTAAGAAAAAGATCATAATCATTCTTATCCGGATCAATATATGCAAAAACAAAAGTTCCTTTTTTGGCAAATGCCAGAATCTGTTTATCTGTTTTGAGTGCAAACTTATAGAGAATTCTCAGATCTTTGACGGCTCTTAAAGTAGGAACTTTATGCTTAGTTATATTTTCTATATTATCCAGAATGCTTTCCTTCTGCGCAAACTTGAGTAATGTAGCTTCCTGAAGTGGATTTTCCCCATATCTGAGATTACCCATAATCTCAAAAAACACATTTTCAAATTTTTCTGTGGCATAAAGCTCAGAAAGTTCATGATGAATAGCACAGTCATACTTAGCAGTTTCATAAAAAGCTTTCAGAGCTAACTTTCTTCTGCTATGTAAAGGCACATCTCCGCAGTCCTGTATGCTGTATATTATATCGTCGTAATCTTTAGGATCAATTATCGGTACTACATCCCTGTAATTTTTTGCAGCTGCTCGAAGAAGGGCAACTCCACCGATATCAATGTTTTCCATAAGTTCCTTTTCAACCGAAGTATTCTGAGCAACTTCCTCAAAAGGATAAAAATTCACTACAACCATATCAATTATAGGAATATTATATTTTATAAGTTCTTCTTCCTGGTTTTTTTTCTCCCATTTTGCAAGGATACCTCCAAAAAGCTTAGGATGAAGAGTTTTTACTCTTCCTTCAAGAATTTCCGGAAAACCAGTATATTCTGATATCTTTTTTACAGGAACACCATGGTTTATAAGGTACTCTGCCGTTCCTCCTGTACTGATTATCTCTACTCCATTATCAGAAAGAAAACTTCCTAGTTTTTCAAGTCCGTTCTTATTATAAACAGATATAATTGCTCTTTTTATATTCATCGCTCACTCCTCCTAAAATTTTATCTTTTACTATATTATATCAAATGCCTGATAATTTTGATAATAAGTTGGAAACCGCATATTTAGGCTTGAAGTTATCTTTTTTTTGTGATAGAATTTACTTCGTGTGATTTTGAAGTATATTCATGGGAGGTGCAGCAAATGAACAAAAAAGAACTTGTAGATGTTTTATCAGAGAAGGTAGGTTTTTCCAAAAAGGATACTATGGAGTTTGTGGATTCTTTCATTGAACTTGTATCAGATAAACTGGCAGAGGGCGAGGACGTTAAGCTTGTCGGTTTCGGTACGTTCACTGTTTCTTCCAGAAAAGCAAGAAAGGGCGTAAATCCTCAGACCAAGAAAGAAATTAAAATACCTGCAAGGAAAGTTCCGAAGTTTAAACCCGGAAACGATTTAAAAGAAAAGGTCCACAAATAATCACTAAGGGGGTTAAATTATTAACCTCCTTTTTTTGTAAATATTAATTTACATTTACTGAGAACAATAGTAATCAAATTTATTATAAACTATATAAAATAGAGAAAACGGAGGGAAAAGAATGCAGGAATTTGAACTTTTTACGATTAACAATGAAGAAGGCGAAGAACATAGTTTTATGCTTTTAAAGGAAATAGAAATGGACGGAAGTACTTACTGGATATGTAATGAAGCTTTTGTAAACGAAGAAAACGACAATCCTGAGGAGCTTACATTCGGCGATACAGTAGCTTTTAAGGTGGCAAAAAACGGTGAAGAGGTTATAATAGACTCCATTGAAGATGATAAGGAGTTTGAGAAGATTTCTTCAAAGTGGGAAGAACTTCAGGATGAAGAGGAAATAGAAGAAGATGATCTTGAATTTATAGAAGAAGATGATCAGGAAAATAAATAAAGGCCATTATGGTCTTTATTTATTTTTATTGAAGAAAAGTCTATGGCAATTCCTGTTTTTTCAATTTTTTTAATTTAAAAAATTCTTCCCTTTCAATTTCTTCCAAAGCTGTTTGAATATCCTTAATTCCTTCTTCGAGCGACGGAATAACTATATTTTCAAGGGAGCTTACACGTTTTTGTGTGCGTTTAGCTTCATAAGCCAACCTATAAACAGCATTTTCAATCATGGCTGCATTAGTTGCAAGTTCCAGAGCTTTAGTAAATCCTATGTATGCTCTATCCAATGAAGAGTTTGTTCTGTATATTCCGTAAGGCATCTGTACTTCCTTCTTTTTTACCATAGCATAAACCTCTGGTACTTCTATTCCCATAACGCTTCGGAATCTTATATCTATTGAGTTTTCAATTGTTACAGAATGAGATATTTCATCTATGAACTCCATTCCGATATCAAGTGCTGCATTCTGAAGTGCATCGTATGCCTGTGAGAAAATCAGAAGTATCTGTTGCTGAATAATAGAAGCTCTTTCAATAAGATTTATTAGTTCATGCAGAAGTATGTTTCTCTTCCTTTGCAGAAGCTCATAACCTTCCTTTGCTAATGAATACTGCTCTTTAAGATTAATTAGATTCCCTTTAGTTGGAACAGATTCTTTAAATATCATAATCAGAGTGTCCTTTGAATATTACTTGGATGGTAAGTCTTAATATACTCTGGTTTAATTCTTGTAAGTTCTGAGATATCAAGAAGTGAGAGCATTTTCCACATAAGTTGTATAGTATGTTCAAATGTTCTGTATTCGTTGAATCCTTGATTTATAAAGTTTTCTTCGAAGTCTTTTCCAAAAACAAGATATTTTTTATCGGAGTCTGAAAGTTCTTCCTCGCCTATAATTGATGCAAGAGATCTTATTTCTATTACTTTAGAGTATGCGGCAAAAAGCTGTCCGGAAACATCAGAATGATCTTCTCTGGTAAAGCCATTTCCTATTCCGTCTTTCATGAGACGAGACAAGGAAGGTAGAATATTTATCGGAGGATATATGTCTTTACGATGGAGTTCGCGTGAAAAAACTATCTGACCTTCTGTAATAAAGCCTGTAAGATCTGGAATAGGATGGGTTATATCGTCATTTGGCATTGAAATAATCGGGATCTGAGTAACTGAACCGGATTTTCCTTTTATCATGCCGGCTCTTTCGTAAAGACTTGCGAGGTCGCTGTAAAGATAGCCTGGAAAACCTTTCCTTCCTGGAACTTCCTGCCTGTAGTTGGAAATTTCTCTTAAGGCTTCACAATAGTTTGTCATATCGCATAAAATAACAAGGACATGTTTATTCAAATCAAAGGCTAAATACTCCGCAACAGTAAGTGCGATTCTTGGGGTTGCGATGCGTTCAGGTACAGGATCGCTAGCTAGGTTAAGAAAAATTACCATATTTTTTGAAATATTGTTTTGAGATAGGGTTTTAATGATAAAATCTGCATCATCTTTTTTAAGACCTATTGCTGCAAAAACTATTGAAAAATCTTCTGAGGTCTTAATTTTTGCTTGTTTTGCTATTTGAACAGCAAGTTTGTTGTGATTCAAACCATTTCCGGAAAAGATCGGAAGCTTTTGTCCCCTTATGAGAGTGAGCATTCCGTCTATAGCTGATATACCTGTTTCAATAAAATTTTTAGGGTATTCGCGTATGTAAGGATTTATTGCATATCCGTTGATATCTCTGCTCTGTGTTGATATCACATTACCCAATCCGTCAATAGGTCGTCCTAGTCCATCAAAAATTCTTGAAAGAATTTGAGGAGATACTTTCATTTCTATTGGGTTGCCGGTAAATCTAACCAATGTTTTATGGATATTTAGTCCTGTTCCGTTTCCAAAAATCTGGATAACTGTTGAATCGATACCGGAAGTAATAACTTTTCCTAGTAAAATATCGCGACCGTACTGTATTTCAACTAACTCATCATAAAAGCACTCAACATAATCCATAACAATAAGTGGTCCATACAGTTTGTTAATCCCTTCATATTCGCGGATTGCCATAATAGCGCCTCATTTTTTAACTCCCGATTGAGGGATAAGATTATAGGTTTTTTCTATTTTTGAGAAATGCTCATCTATAAGTTTATCTAATCCGTCAAACTCGTCATCACTATTGAGATCTTCTTTCATTCTTCGGACTTTTGATATAATGTCTGCAACCAGTACAGCACTTATGGCAACTCCGTTTTTAATAAATACTATGGATCTATTGTAAAAATCAATGGTGGTCTTCAGCAGCCGGAATTGTTTTTTTAAAGAACAGAAAGAATCTCCTGCGCTAAATGCATTTTGCTGTAAAATCCCAACTTTTAAAAAGGAACTGACCTGAACTATAATCTTTTGTTCATCAGCCAGAACACTTTCACCAACAATACGTATAATCCTGCCTAAACGATCATCTTCGGAAAGAAGGCTCATGGCTTTTTTTCTGTACTCTGACCATCTGATGTCTACATTTTTGTCAAACCACAAATCAAGCTCATTTAAATATTCGCTATAACTTGTAAGCCAGTTTATCGATGGGTAATGTCTTGAATAAGCGAGATTTCTGTCAAGTCCCCAGAAAGTTTTAACGTATCGTTTGGTATTTTGAGTTACCGGTTCTGAAAAATCTCCTCCAGCAGGAGAGACTGCTCCTATTATTGTAATAGAGCCCTCTTTCCCGCTAAAAGTCTCACCTATTCCGGCTCGTTCATAAAATTGGGCTATTCGGGAGGAAAGATAAGAAGGATAACCCTCTTCTGCAGGCATTTCCTCTAATCGTCCTGAAAGCTCACGGAGTGCCTCGGCCCAACGCGATGTGGAATCAGCCATAACTGCAACATCATATCCCATATCCCTGTAATATTCTGCTATTGTAAT
This sequence comes from Petrotoga sp. UBA5851, assembly GCA_002431635.1. Taxonomy (GTDB): domain Bacteria; phylum Thermotogota; class Thermotogae; order Petrotogales; family Petrotogaceae; genus UBA5851. The sequence goes on along the minus strand of DJGH01000029.1, from coordinate 5,618 downwards.
ACCGGTATATATACTTGCCTCACGTGCAGAAACAGGCATATTAGAGGTATTTGCAATTAAGACTGTTCTGTCCATAAGAGAGTTGTTTGTTTTTGGATCTTTAAGTTCAGGAAAATCGTTAAGAACCTCAGTCATTTCATTTCCACGTTCTCCGCAGCCGATATAAACTATTACATCAGCATCTGCCCATTTAGCAAGTTGATGTTGAGTCATGGTTTTTCCTGTTCCGAATCCTCCTGGTATGGCAGCAGTTCCACCTTTACTTATCGGGAAAAAAATATCTATTGCTCTTTGTCCGGTAATAAGTGGGGTATTTGTTGAATACTGTTCTTTTAACTTTCTAGGTATCCTTACCGGATGCTCCTGATACATTTTCAATTCAACTGTTGTTTCGTCTGTTTCTACAGTCATTAGTGTATCTGTAACTTTGTGTCGCGAAGATTTTTCCACAGATTTAACTATTCCATTAACTCCTTGGGGTACCAAAAGCCTGTGTTCAATGCTGGGACTTTCTTTCAAAGCTGCATAGATTTCTCCCTCAGAAACTTTGTCACCAATATCTTTGAATATCTGCACATCCCATATCCTTTGAATGTCAATTGGCCATGCATCAAGACCTCTTCCAATGAAATCACCCGACATAGAGTACAGTTCTTTCAAAGGACGTTGTATTCCGTCATAAATATTTCCAATCATTCCAGGTCCCAAAACAGCACTAAGCATCTTCCCGCTTGGTAATATAACTTCTCCCGGTTTAAGCATTGAAGTTTCTTCATAAACTTGTATTGTTGCCATATCTCCATTTATAGCGATTACTTCTCCGGTAAGTTTTTTGTTGCCAACTTTTACCATTTCATTAAGAAAAGTATCTGTTGCTCCAGTGGCAATAACAACAGGACCATTTATCTGATAAACTGTCATCGGTATTCCTCCATCCATTTTATAACAAAATCATATATCATTGGAGTATACTGGTTCAAAAACATATCTATGGTGCTTTTGATCTTGTATTTGCCACAATCAAGTACTATAGAGCCCGAAAGTGTACTGTCAATAAGTATTTTTTTATCTTCCGAAAAACTTTTTATAAGCTCATAATCATCTTTGCTGCAAGATATAGTGTATACATCTTTTGTAAGCAATAGAGCCTGGTTAAAAAGGAGAAGATATATATTTCTTTTCTTTTCAAAATTGCTGTTAATGATCTTTTCTTTAATCTCAGCCATAAGTCTTTCTATAAAAGTATTAATGAGTTTTAATTTTTCTTTATTATAGAACATTTCAGATTCACGAAAGCCTTTCTTTTCGATAGTTCTCACAGTTTCTTGTTCATTTAGATATATTTCAATTGTTTCTGTTTGAATATCTTTTTCATATTTTTTTTCCAATTCAGATATTCTTTTTTCATACTGCTTTTTTAAAGCTTCTTCGTCTGTGTGATACTTTGTTTGTATAAGATTCAGAAGTTTCTGAACTTTCTCATCCATCTGTATCATTTATTTTCACTCCAATAGCATTCTCTACATGGGATGTAATGAAATTTTTATCTCCGCGCCACCCATGTCTATCCGGAATAATAAATATAAGTGGAATTTTTCCCGAAAGTTTGTGAATTTTTATTTCTTCCTTAATAAAAGACTGTACTAGCTCTGTTATCAGGAGTACTCCAATATCTTTATCTTTTATAATGTCCGAAAAAGCTTTTAACGCATCTGGTACACTGTGTACAATAACACCTTCAACTCCTGCAAGATTCATTCCAACATGAGTATCGATATTATCACTTAGTAAAAAGTACTTCATATTAAACCTTTCCCAGAATCATTATTGCTATTATTAGTCCATATATAGCTATTCCTTCTGCCAAACCAACGTATAGAATTGATCTGCCAAAAAGTTCCGGTTTTTCACTTATAGCGCCCATTGCTGCAGAGCCAACAGCTGCTACTGCAATTGCAGCACCTATAGAAGATGCTGACACGGCTACTGCTGCAGCTAAAAATGCCATGGAGGAAACAGAAGATGCCGAAGCTGTCTGAACCGTCTGTTCCTGCGAGAAGCCTGTTGAAGGAAATAGAAGAAAAGCCGACATAAAAACAGCAAAAAAGAAGACTGTAATGTTTATTTTAAGAATTAACTTACCGATCTTTTTCGCAAGATGCGGTTTTTTACCCAAGAAGATACCAGTTCCTACTGTAAAAAGGAAAACACATGAAACCGTTATCAGACCAACCATATCCCACCTCCGATAAGTGTTAGAGTTTATATCTGTCAGGATTAAAAAATCTTCCATTTCCGTTATAGAATCTCGAAAAGTATTCGTACATCTGAAGACGCAGAGCCTGAATAAAAACAATCACACCTTCAAGAACGATTATAAGGATATTGCCTAATACAAGGATTAAAAAAGAGAGTCCTTTATTCTGAGTCATTTGTGACATCATATAAAATGCCATAAAAAGTCCTGCATGATTAAGGGCAAAAGCACCAAGGCGTATAAATGAAAGGGTATTTGTAAGATACGATATCAGCACTTCAAAAAGTTCAAAAAATCCCTGAATAAAGCGCATCAAAAAAGATCCTTCCCCAAAAATGATTTCTTTAAGTAAAATCATAAATACAAATACTCCTGCAGGATAGATAAGGAAGTATAGAAATTTTCCTGTCATAAAAAAATAGACTGCAACCCATAAAAATGTAAAGTAAAGTCCAAATCCACTTATGCCGTTAGGATCAAACACAGCTTCTTTTGCTCTGCCTATAATAAACATGTTTACTGTGTGAGTAAACATAGCTGTAATTATAATTGCAGAACCTATTGCAATAGATATACCCAGGAAGTAATTGATATTATCCAGCGGTCTT
>DJGH01000029.1:0-2745 GCA_002431635.1 Petrotoga sp. UBA5851 | reverse complement strand
AGGGAAGATATCTTCAAATCCAAAAAAACTTCCATACAAAAACCCAAATAGCACAGAAGATAAGCCGGCACTTCCTATAACAAAAAAAATACTATTTTTTTTCATTAAAAAAAGTATGAATCCACTGAATGCCAAAACAAGTCCGTGTCCTATATCTCCGAACATCATTCCATAAAAAACAAGGAAAAGAACGGAGATAGAAATTGTAGGATCGATCTCATTGCTCTTGGGAATTCCAAACATTGTAACAAGAGTTTCAAAATGTTTGAAAAACCAGGGATTCTTAAGTTTTGTCGGACACTCTTCAGTACATGAAGATCTAAGAACTATAAACAAATCTTCTTCTTTTTGTTTTTCTAAAGGCTTTTCATATGTTTTCTGAGTAGTCCAGCCTGAGATAACAAAAAAATTGTTGTTAAGCAAGCATTTTTCATGTAGCACATCATGAATGTTTTTTAGTACAAAGATATAATCAAAATAACTGTATATAAACCGTCTTTTTTCATAAAAAATTTTTTTAATTTCAAGCTGCAAAATTTTTATTTCGTACTCGATTGCCCGTAATTTATCCCAATATTCCCAGGATATCTGTGAAGCAGTACCGTTAATAGATATCTCAAGATCTGTCTGCAAAAAATTGCTTATTGAAATAATTTTTTCTGTATTTTGTGCACATTCATATATTATGAAAATCCATATGAATTCTTTTTCTTCAAGCAGATCTAAAACTAATACATTTTCTTTTTCAAGACTATCAACAAATCTTTGATAATAAATTCTTGATATTTTGCCTATAGTGTAAGAAAGATATCGAAAGTTATCCAGTTCAGTCAGATCAATACTTAGTTTATCCAGACTATGCATAAGGTCTAAATTCTTTTTGATATCTTCCTTAAGTTTTTGCCTGTACAGTATTTCTTTTTTAATAGTTGTTATACTCATGGATAGTTCCTGTGTAAACTCTGATATCTCCTGCGTATCAAGAACTGTCGGAAAGACAATTTTTTCTACCTTGGGTTCCGGCTGTTTTTCTGCTTCGTTGAATATATATGTAAATGTCTGAAATATCTCCTCATATGGATTTTCATCCATTTGATAAAGTTCTCTGATAACTTTTTCATTCAGAAAAAACTCCGCAGATGCACTTTGAAATTCTCCACTGTCAAGCAACTGTTTCAAGATACTCTCAATATTGTTCTTGTCTGAGATCAGTGTAACGGGATAAATTTTTTCGTGCATTTTCACTCTCCATTAATTAAATATCTGACAGCCTTTTGAGGTTCTATACCATACCGTACACTTTCGATTACTGTAACAAGATCTCTGTACTCATACTCTCTAAGATAGATATAAGCACTGAATACATCAAAACCGTTGTTCAGATTTTTAAGTGTTTTTTTTGCATATGCAAGAAGAATTCTTTCATCAGCTCTGTCTATGTTTTGAGCAAATAGATCATTTCTGGTCTTTATAGAATACCGTGAACTGTCATGCTCGGTTAGAAAATCAAAGAACTCCTTTTCATTAGTCATGTTAAGTAGAATATGAATATCGGGTATATCAGATACTTCTTTTATAGGAAGAAGAAAGTTTTTGGTTTCATTCACAGAAAGACCGAAAAGAAATCTACATCTATATATACTGGATATATCAAGAAATTCGCATTGCATAAAAAAAACTTTTTTTAAAAAATCTGCATACTTACCAAGGTTTTTTATAAGTTTGAAAAGTCTTGTATAATACCAGATATCAAGAGCATTAGTCAGTATAAAAAGTTTTTTTGTCTTCAAATAATTCTCATAAACAGCTTTGATAACAATATAGTATGGAGTTTTTTTCAAAAAATTCATAACTGCATCAAAACTCTCATTTTTTACTAAAGCAGAAAGCTCATAATTTTTATGAAAAACAGGGAATAGAATTACTTCTTTTTCTAACGGAAACCGTTTTGAGTGAAGCCATTCAAAAATAATTTTAATGTTTTCAAGTTCATATCTGTCTATTACGCATCGTAGAAATTCTTTTGCTTTCTCAGGAATATAAAAATAAAGGTTCTCAAGATCTAAACAAATAGTTTTTTTGAGCAACAGTTCCAGATCTTTTCTATGTACAGAGTTAAAATTTGTTTTGCTAAGAGTATTCCCATAATGAGTTTTATTCTTCAGATAGCTGAAAACGTCATCTACTGATGAAAGCTGCATCATATTTTCATAATCTTTTCTTGAAAGAAGGTTTGAAATTAAAGCTCTTGATTTAGCCATCAAAAAAGGATACTTCATTTTCCATCATCTAAAAATTTATTTAGTATTGTATTTATAAACTCTTCTCTTTCATTCCACATCTTTTCAAGTTTATTTTTAAGAATATTTATTTTATTAACAGCCGAAGCCATTTCTTCTGCAGCTTTGGTTTGTGCAGCTTTTTCCATTTTCTTTGCCTGCATGCTGGCCAATGCCAACTTCTCATCTTTATCAGATTGAAGTTTTTCCCAAAGGTCATTATACTGTTCTTCGAACTTTTGAGAGGCAGCCCTAAGATCTTCCTTCGCATTTTTTTCGCTTTCAAGGAGCGTTCTCAGTACTTGGTCTGCATTCATAATTATCTCCCCCCTTTTACTATAAATTATATAACGTAACTACAACAAAAGGCAAATGTAATTTTTTATTTATAATAAATATTAAACATTAATTCTAAACAATAATAAAAAAAACCCCTGAACTTTCCCAGGGGTTATATGAAAATGAT